>JBMFQR010000019.1:0-37786 GCA_049968515.1 Brevinematia bacterium | reverse complement strand
GAGTTTTAGCTATGGAAGTGCTTACATTCCCAAAAGATTTTATCTTTGGAGTTTCTACATCGGCATATCAGATAGAAGGAGCAGCAGATGAAGATGGTAGAGGGCCTTCTGTGTGGGATACATTTTCAAAACTTCCCGGTAGGACCTGGAATAATGACAATGGCGATAAGGCCTGCGACCATTATCATCGCTATGTTGAAGACATAAAGTTAATGAAAGAGCTAAATCTTGATGCCTATGTTTTTACAATCTCCTGGCCAAGAATATTTCCAGAGGGAGAAGGAAAGCCAAATCCGAAAGGCATTGACTTCTACGAAAGGCTTGTGGATGAGCTTTTGAAAAACGATATAAAACCTTTTGCCACCCTATTTCACTGGGATCTTCCACAGGCACTTCAAGATAAATACGGGGGTTGGAAGAGCAAGGATGTATCAAAGCTCTTTTCCGATTACACTGCCTTTGTGGTAGATAAACTGAAAGACAGGGTTGAATACTGGATAACAATAAACGAAATCTCATGCTTCACAATACTTGCACATAAATATGATATACACGCGCCGGGCGGTATAGAACCAGAAAAGATTGTAAATCAGACAGTCCACAACGCCCTATTGGGGCATGGCCTTGCAGCAAGGATAATTCATGAAATTTCATCTAAGCTGAAGGTTGGCCTCGTTGAAAATTTAAGCATGGTCTGGCCTGTCTATGAAGAAGAAAAGCACATAAATGCAGCCAGAAAGGCATTTTATGACAAAAACCAGCAAATTCTCTTTCCGGCAATGAGAGGCAAATATTCTGAAGAATGGCTAAAAAAGATAGGTAAAGACGCACCGGACTTTAATGAAGAAGAGCTAAAAATCATAGGTGAAAGGATGGATTTCATTGGCTACAATATGTATACCGGCGAGGTAGTAAGACATAAAGATAATGAAGATGGCTATGAAGTTTTCCCCTATCCTCAATACTTTCCAAAAACCTATATGGGCTGGCCAATTACTCCAAAAGCAATTTATGCGTGTTTGAAATTTTCAACCGAGTTTTTTGGAAATGAAATCCCGATTTACATTACAGAAAATGGTATGGCAGCAAAGGACGTGGAAACAAAAGATGGTGAGGTGCTTGATATAGAAAGAATTGAATTCCTAAGACAACACCTTGAACAGGTGGCAAGAGCCTTAAATGAAGGTATAAATCTAAAAGGCTACTTTGTCTGGAGCCTACTTGACAACTTTGAGTGGGCAGAAGGCTATGACAAAAGGTTCGGGCTTGTCAGAGTAAACTATTCGAGCCAGAAAAGAACTATAAAGCTATCTGGTGAGTACTACAGGAATGTGATAAAAAGCAGAAGGGTACTCTAAACCTGACACTTTCTCCATTCAATTTCTATGTTGCAGAGATCTGAGTTTATGGTTGGAGAAAATATTCTGTGAATTGATTGAGTGGATTCAAATAGTTCAGAGATTACCTTTATTTCCTCATAAGGCTTTACTTCTTTTTTGTATATACTTTTGAATCTTACAGGGAGAGAGTCTTTGAGAAACTCAAGTGGGATTGAGCTTAAAACCCAATCAACATAGGTAGCCTGATTGATGTGTAAGTTGGTGTCCATATTTACTGGAAGAGCCACAAACTCAAATACAAAGTCTTCTTTTGAGGGAGTTTTTACTTCCCAGGGGGCTAATTTTTTGTTGTCTGGATAACAGCCATATTTCTCAGCAAGTTCAACTGGAATCCTTTTTGGTAGTCTCTTCTCAAAATCAAGAAAAATCCAGAGAGAAATAGCCTTTGCCATTAAGTTATCATCTTTATCACGTAATTCAAACCTTCTTGTGGCATAGAATCTATAAAAATCAAGGGGTTCCGTAATTACTCTTACATTCTCACCAAAAAAAGGAAGCCCCTCTATTTCTATATCCCACTCATATAAAAACCATGTCACATTGGAATTATTCAAAAAATCTACACCAACCCCCAGTTGATATGATTGATTGACAGCACAATCATCAAAATAGTTTAGCAACCTCGAAAGTAATAGTCTGCCATTAGCTCCAACTTCATTGTATCTAACATCATAGCTTTTTTCAAAAACATAGCCCATTTTATTCCTGAAGCCTCTTTTTAAGATTATAAAGTTCTGACCACAATTCCACTGGAAGTCTATCACCAAATGCCCTGTAGTGCTCCTCTATCAGCTCAACTTCCCTTAACCATTCGTCCTTTTTGACCTCAAGTAATTCTTTTATGTCATCCACCGATACACCTTTAGGCAAAGATATAGCATCGATAGTCGGGAGATAGCCAATGGGTGTCTCCACTGCTTTGCCTTCGTTATCACAGCGTTCAAAAATCCATTTCAAAACACGGCTGTTTTCACCATATCCCGGCCAGAGCCATTTCCCATCTTTAGTTTTTCTGAACCAGTTTACATGAAAGATCTTTGGTAATTTTTCTGGCTCTGTCATTTTGCCAATCTTTAACCAGTGAGCAAAATAGTCTCCCATATTGTACCCACAGAATGGAAGCATTGCAAATGGGTCCCTTCTTATCGTGCCAGCTTTCAAATCCAGCGCGGCAGTTGTAACCTCTGATCCCATTATAGAGCCCACAAATACACCATGCTGCCAGTTTCTTGACTGATAAACAAGCGGAATTGTAGATGGTCTTCTTCCACCAAAGATAAATGCTGAAATGGGAACTCCTCTCGGGTCCTCCCACTCCTCTGCTATAGAGGGACATTGGGAAGCTGGTGTAGTAAATCTTGCATTCGGATGAGCTGCCGGACTATCGTTTTTACCAAAAAACCATTCCTGTCCCTTCCAGTCAATGAGTTTGCCAGAAGGCTCATATCCTATTCCTTCCCACCAGACATCACCATCCTCTGTGAGAGCAACATTTGTAAAGATAGTATTCTTCTCAATAGTCTTCATTGCATTTGAATTTGAATCCATTGATGTTCCCGGTGCCACCCCAAAAAATCCAGATTCTGGATTTATAGCATAAAGTCTGCCATCAGGGCCAAATTTCATCCACGCTATGTCATCACCTATGGTCTCTACCTTCCAGCCCGGAACTGTCGGCACAAGCATTGCAAGATTTGTCTTGCCACATGCAGATGGAAATGCGGCAGCAAAATACTTTGTCTTACCCGCTGGATTTGTAATTTTAAGTATTAGCATATGTTCTGCAAGCCAGCCTTCTTCTCTTGCTATAACTGAGGCAATTCTTAATGCGAAGCACTTTTTACCGAGAAGGGCATTTCCACCATATCCAGAGCCATACGACCATATAGCTCTTTCCTCTGGAAAATGAGAAATAAATTTCTGTTCGAGTGGAGCACAAGGCCACTTTTCATCTACCTCACCCGGCTTTAATGGTTTACCTACAGAATGAAGACAGGGGACAAAATCTCCATTCTCTCCGAGTGCTTCAAGAACCTTTGTTCCCATCCTTGTCATAATTCTCATATTTACAACAACATAGGGAGAATCTGTAATCTCAACACCAATTTTAGAAATCGGTGAGCCAATCGGTCCCATGTTGAAAGGAATAACATACATCGTCCTTCCCCTCATACATCCATCATAAAGCTTTGTCATTGTCTCTTTTAATTCAACAGGGTCTATCCAGTTATTTGTATGCCCCGCATCCTCTTTCTTCTTGGAAGCTATAAAAGTTCTATTTTCGACCCTTGCAACATCAGATGGGTCAGACCTGAAAAGATAACTTCGGGGCCTTTTCTTTTCGTTAAGTCGGATTGCAAGTCCAGACTTTACCATCTCATTAAGAAGTCTTGAATTCTCTTCCTCCGAACCATCACAGATATGTATATTTTCAGGTTTACAGAGCTTTGCCACTTCATTTATCCATTCGACAAGCTTCTTATTCTTTAATTGCTGCATCAAAATCCTCCCTTAAGTTCTTAAAACTTTTTATTTTAAAATATTATGTGATTTTTTTCAAGAAATGATGGGTTTGTTTTAATCCAATGTAAAATTGTATATTCCTCATTTGGCTCAGAATGGCAGGTTCTGTCATTTGAACAGATTAAACTAATTTAACCTTTCCACTCCCCTCAACCACTTCACCAATAAGATAGGATTTATAGGTATTATCATTGAAAAACTGAAGAATTTCATTCTTTTTTCTATCCGAAACAACAAGAATCATTCCAATTCCCATATTAAATACTCTGTAGGCTTCAGATTCATCAATATCTCCCATTTTTATTATAAAATCCATTTCAGGTCTTCTTTTCCAGCTACTTTTCTGAATTATTCCATCAACATCACCCGGTAAAACCCTTGAAAGATTGCCCTCAATACCACCACCAGTAATATGTGCAATCGAATGGATATGCTTCTTAAAACGTTTCAATGCCTTTACTATAATGGGAGAATATATCTCAGTGGGAGTAAGAAGTACATCCCCCAGCCTTCCAAAACCATAATTCTCGAGATAAGATAGTCCTTTGTCCCTGACTACTTTTCTTATGAGTGAATAACCATTTGAGTGAAAACCTGAAGAAGCAAGCCCGATAAGAGCATCCCCCTTTCTCACACGTTCTTTTGAGAGAATCTCATTTCTTTCAACAACGCCAACAGAAAAACCAGCAAGATCAAAGCCATCCGGGGGATAAACATCCGGTTGTTCGGCAGTCTCTCCGCCTATGAGTGCACATTCTGCAAACTGACAGGCTGCAGCAATGCTTTGCAGTATCTGAAGATATACATCCTCGTTCAATTTCCCCACGGCTATATAGTCTAAAAAAAATAGAGGCTTTCCTCCAGTGCACACAACATCATCCACACACATTGCAACAAGATCAAAACCAAGCTCACCATACTTTTTTAGCTCATTAGCAATAATAACCTTTGTGCCCACTCCATCGGTAGAAGAGACAAGAACTGGATTTCTGTAATCTTTCAACTCAAATAGTGCCCCAAAACCACCTATGCCTTCAAGCACACCTTTTATGTAGGTGGATTTAGCCATAGAGGTTATCCTTTCAACAAGCGCATCAGCTTTGTCTATGTTAACCCCAGCACTTTTGTAATCCATACTCCTCTCCCTATTAATTTTTTATGTAGGCAGCTCTTTCCTTTGCCAGGTCTTCCTCAAGATGGCAGTTTTTATACTTCTTGCCGCTTCCACACCAGCAGGGATCATTCCTGCCGAGTTTTTCTCTTTTTCTTACCTGTGTAACCCCCGCCTTTGGCGTTGCTTCTGCAGCCAGACCAAACTGCCCAACTTCCTGATGCACCTCACTTATCTTTCTTTGTGGCATCTCATACTCTTCAGGTTGTATTAACTCAGTTCTGACTTCAAGTCTTGAGATAAGTGAAAGAGCATCAAGCATAAACTGATTTTTAAGTTTCTGGAATAATTCATATGACTCAAGCTTGTATTCTACTATAGGATTTCTCTGTGCATAGCTTCTTAAATATATTCCCTCCTGCAGAGAATCAATATTCCTCAAATGCTCTTTCCATCTTGAATCGAGTGTCGTAAGAAGTACAAATTTTAACGCCTCTCCTTTTATCTCATCGGGAATATTAAGTCTATTCCATGTAACAGCTTTTATCTTATCACAGAGAATCTTAACAGCATCCTCAAAACCTTTCCCGGAAAGGTTGACGTCAAGATCAGCAAAGAATGTAAACTTAAACCATTTCCTCAACTTTTCAATATCCCAGCTACTTACATTCTCTGGTTTATCAAAGGATTCATTGAGGAAATTTGTAAGCACATTTCTAATTATTTCATCGATAAGGTCATAATTGTTATGAATGTCAAGAATCCTATCCCTTATTCTGTAAATATAGGTTCTCTGTTCATTCATTACATTATCATATTCAAGGAGATTTTTCCTGACCTCAAAATTTCTCTGTTCCACCCTTTTCTGTGCCCTTTCGATTGCCTTTGAAATCATTCCACTCTGGATTTCTTCATCCTCACTGAAGCCAAGTGTCTGCATTAGCTTCATTCTGCTATCCATTCCAAAAAGCCTCATCAAATCATCCTCGAGCGACACATAAAACTGAGATGAACCCGGATCACCCTGTCTTCCGGATCTACCTCTGAGCTGATTATCGATTCTTCTCGCTTCATGCCTTTCACTACCAAGCACATGCAGTCCACCAACCTCTTTAACTCCTTCACCAAGTTTTATATCCGTTCCTCTACCTGCCATATTTGTAGCAATGGTTACAGCACCGAGCTGTCCTGCCTGAGCAATAATCTCTGCTTCCTTCTCGTGATATTTTGCATTGAGAACGCTATGCCTGATCCTTTTCTGGGTAAGCATCTTTGATAGAATTTCAGATTTCTCCACAGAAATTGTACCGATGAGAATGGGCTGTCCTTTCTTATGCCTCTCCTCCACATCCCTCACTATAGCCCTGAACTTTGCATTTTCGGTAAGATATATCTTATCAGGTGCATCAACTCTTATTACCGGGACATTTGTCGGGATAACAACCACATCAAGCTTGTATATGGCATAAAATTCTGTTGCCTCCGTCTCAGCAGTTCCAGTCATACCCGCAAGCTTCTCATACATTCTGAAGTAATTCTGAAATGTAATGGTGGCAAGTGTCTGAAATTCCTGCTTTATTGTGACACGTTCTTTGGCTTCAATTGCCTGATGAAGCCCATCAGACCACCTTCTACCCGGCATTTTTCTACCGGTAAACTCATCAACTATTATCACCTCACCATTTTCTACAACATAATCTACATCCCTGTGAAATAATGTATGTGCCCTTATTGCCTGAATAACATGATGTACAATCTTGCTGTTTTTGGGTGAATAAAGATCCTTTATTCCCAGAAGATGTTCTACCTTTTCTATACCCTGTTCGGTCAGTACTGCAGTCTTATCCTTTTCGTCTATCGCATAATCCCCGGTTCCCTCCACAGGCTCATTTTTCTCATTCACCTCTGCTCTTGTCAGTCGAGGAACTATCTTGTCAATCTTGTAATAAAGATCGGTGGCCTCTTCAGCAGGACCGGATATAATAAGAGGTGTCCTTGCCTCATCTATAAGAATTGAGTCAACCTCATCAACAATCGCATAATAATGTTTTCTCTGTACCTTCTGCTCAAGCGAAAAGACCATATTGTCCCTTAAGTAATCAAAGCCAAACTCATTATTTGTCCCGTATGTAATGTCACAATTGTAAGCCTCTTTTCTTGAACATTCTATCAGCCTTACAGTATATTTTGAAATATCATCCCATTCAACACGATAGGACTTCTCGTGATTTATTACACCGACACTCAACCCCAGAAATTTATAAATCGGACCCATCCAGGTGGCATCTCTTCTTGCAAGATAGTCATTTACTGTTACAAGATGACAGCCCTTCTCAGTAAGAGCATTAAGGTAAAGTGCAAGTGTTGCAACGAGAGTCTTACCCTCACCTGTTTTCATTTCGGCAATCATTCCTTTGTGAAGAACATATCCTCCGATTAACTGAACGTCAAAATGTCTTAATCCAATTGTCCTTTTTGAAACCTCCCTGACAACAGCAAAGCTTTCTGGAAGGATATCATCAAGGCTTTCACCCTTACCTAATCTTTCTTTAAACTCGATGGTCTTACGGGAAAGCACATCATTTGAGAGGGAAGAGATTTCACTTTCAAATGAGTTTATTTTCTCTACATAAGGTCTTATCTTTTTTAAGTCTCTCTCCTGCTTGGTGCCGATGAACAGGGAAATGATTTTATCAAACAGCATTTAATTCTCCTGATTTACTTTAAGCTAATGATAACAAATGCAATATAAAAAGTCAAATGGATGTAAAGCATTATCTCAAACAATGTAAAAGGATAGTAAATTTTAGCAAGAAAGCTAATTTATGTCAAAAATTGACTTTTTAAACATTCTTAATTAATATTAATACAAATTTTAGCTGGAGGTTTGAAAAGATGAAAAAGCTTTTAATAACATTGTTTCTCCTATCAACTTTAAGCATTTCAGGTTTTTCTGCTGGTAAAAACCTTACAGGCGTAGGAATATATGGAAATCTCATAGGCGGAGGAGCAGGAAACTTTGGCACCGGTATAGGACTCACACTAAAATTTGGAAACTTTCCCGTGCTTGGAGCCGAGTGGATGTTTGGAGACGCTTCAAGAATAGCTGTAAGCTGCGACTATTGGATTGTAAACGATCATCTTACAGGGGCATTAAATTATTATCTCGGAGTAGGGGGATTTTTAGGAATTGGTATAGCACATGACAATGCCGCAATTGACTTTGGTGGTAGAATTCCTATAGGTTTGCAGATAATACCTGTAAATAATTTTGAAATATTTGCCGAGTTTGCACCGCTTGTAGGATTTTTCCCTACTCTTAACTTAAATTTTGCTTTAAGACTCGGAATAAGAGTGCATTTTTAAAAAAGCTTGATTTTATGACATATAGAAGTTCTTAAAAGCAATAAGCCACGAGACAATAATAATAAAAATTGCCGCCAGTCCAGAAAGTATGTTGAAAAATTTCTCTTTTGACTTTATCTTCTTGCTTAAAAGATTATAAATAAAACCTATTGCAAGGCCGCTTATATATCCAGAGAAATGTCCTGTAATGTCAGAGCCTGCAGATGTGCCGAAAAGACCTAAAAATGCAAGTGAAGAGGCGAATGGCAAAAATATAGAATTTTTTAATATTAGAGAGGCTTTGTTTATATTGACAATCTTTTCTGCAGTGAGTATTCCCAGCGCACCGAAGCAGGCAGTTGAAGAGCCAATAGAAACATAGCTCTCATCCTGAAGAAAAACCGAAAGGAGATTTCCAGAGATTCCAGAGATTAGGATCAAAAGCCAGCCAATTCCACTTCCTGCTTTTTTGAGCACAAAATATGCGAAAATGCCACCGAAAAAGGCATTTGAAAGAATATGCAAAAAATCACTGTGGAGCGTAAGAGCTGTAATAACTCTATACCATTCTCCATTACGAAAACCTTTTACCGAAAGAGCACCAAGCTTTATGATACTCACTTCACCAAAAAAATTTATCTCTATCATTTGAAATATATAAAAACAGAAAAAAACAAGGATTATTGAGTAGTATGATAGATAATCCATAGTTTCGACTTCTGGTTCAACCCCCCTGACATCTGTGGAATTTTCCTTTCTGTAACAATATATTTGATAAAGAGCTTCTTTTCTACGACTTTCCGAAATAATGATAAGTCTATTCCCATTATCATTTTTAACCTCAAAGGGAATATTCATTGCATAGAGAAGCAGAGAAATATCTTTAAACCTTTCTTTTCTACGAAATTTGAGAATTAACTTTTTTTCCACTTCAAAAATTTAAAATAAAGTAAGCCAAAAGTCAAAATTTGAAAATTAAGAGGAGAAATATTATACTATCTGAAAGTTTTTTTACAAAATTCCAAAATTAATCTATAATTTTTTGTCTTTAATGTGAATTGCAGGTACACAATGTCCATATCTTTATCAAGGAGAGATCTGAAATGAAGATTATAATCCCGGTAGCAGGTAGAGGAACAAGACTAAGACCTCACACCTATGTCCTTCCCAAACCGTTAATAAGAGTGGCTGGAAGACCAATAATCGATTATATAATTGAGCAGTTTACTGGAGTTGACTTCAGTGAGATTATATTTATTATTGGGCATTTAGGAGAGCAGATAAAAAATTACCTCATTGACAGGTACTCCTTCCCGATGAAGTTTGTAAAGCAGCAACATTTTAGTGGGCTTGGCCATGCGATATTCCAGTCAAAATCTGAGTTTGAAACTGATGAGCCAGTCCTTATTGTACTTGGAGATTTGATATTCAGAGCAAACATAAAAGATATAACCTCAAAGGACAACAATCAGATTGGTGTTATGCATCCAGACGACCCAAGGAAATTTGGTATTGTAATAGCAGATAAAAATGGATATGTAAAAAATATGGTTGAAAAACCAGAAACTCCCCCATCAAATCTTGCAATCGCAGGGATATATTACTTCTTGAGTAGCGAGGGCCTTTTTAATGCCATAGAACATCTAATCAACAACAATATAAAAACAAAAGGAGAATATCAACTTACTGATGCAATGCATTATATGCTCAAAAATGGCGAGAGCTTCCAGATTTACCATATAGATGAATGGTTTGACTGCGGAGAGAAGGAATCTCTTCTGAAAACGAATGAGGTTCTGCTAAAAAAAATGGATCTGGATTATGATTTAAAGGGAAACATTGTTATTCCACCAGTGTTTATAGGAGAAAAGTGTGAAATAAGAAATTCCATAATAGGCCCGAATGTTTCTATTTCCGAAGGGGCAATTATAAAAAATTCAATTATAAAAAATTCAATCATTGGCATTGAAAGTACAATAGAGAATGCAATTCTTGATAGATCTCTTGTGGGGGATAATTCCTACATAATGGACAATAGCATTGAGTTGAACATAGGTCCTGATTCAGAGCTGATTAATAATTAGCTGTAATTATAACAAGTTTCAATATAAGAGTTTATAATTAATGAAAAAAAATGTGCCTTTTGTCATTACAATAGCCGGGTCAGATCCCTCGGGAGGCGCTGGCATTGAAGCTGATATCAAGACATTAACATCCCTGAAAGTCTATGCTTTAGATGTAATCACAACACAAACCATACAGAATACAAAAGGAGTATATGAAAAAATTTTTTTATCTCCTGAAATAATAAAAAAGCAGCTTGAGAAAATATTTGAGGATTTTAAGGTAGATGTTGTAAAGCTTGGAATGCCGGGAAACAAAGAAATCATAAATGTTATTTTGCCTTTCATCGCCGGTAAGACCATAATATTTGATCCGGTGATATATTCAAAAAATGGTTTTCCACTTACTGATGAAAGCGAGGTAGATTATATAAAAGAAAAAATTCTGCCAATTTCAACCATTATTACCCCAAATTACTTTGAATTAAAAAGCTTTTCTGGCCTTGAAACTGAAAGTCCAGCGAAAATGGCAAAAAAATTATTACTCGATTTTAAGGGTATAAGTGCAATAGTTGTAAAGGGGGGGCACATTGATGAAGAAAAAGAAACAATCATTGACATACTGGTTTTAAGAGAAAAAGAAGATTTCAAAGTTTTCAAATTCAGACATAAAAGAATAAGAACAAAAAATTTGCATGGCACCGGATGTACTCTATCAAGTGCCATTGCTGCTTATATCGCAAGGGAAAATTCAGTTGAACTATCTGTAAAAAAGGGAATAAAATATCTGACAAAAATCATAAAAAAATCAGCCTCTTATGCAATTGGAATGGGTAATGGTCCCTTAATTCATTTTCTTGGCAAATAATCAGTGTCTTTATCATCTGCAAAGTTATATTCCACCTATTTGCCAAACAGCTTTTTTTTTGTTATACTATTATTTTGAAAGTCATACCCGGAGAAAAAAGATGACCCAGATTGAAGCAGCAAAAAAAGGTATTATTACTGAAGAAATGAAGTATGTGGCAGAAAAAGAAGAGGTGAACATAAATGAACTTGTAGAAAACATTGCGAGCGGTAAGGTTGTAATACTTAAGAACAAAACTCACAACATAAAACCTTTAGGTGTAGGGAAAGGCTTAAGAACAAAAATTAATGCCAACATAGGCACATCACCTGAAAAAATGAAGGTAGAAGAAGAAATAAAAAAGCTAAAGATTGCGGAAAAATATGGTTCAGATACCATAATGGATCTAAGTCTTGGTGCAGTTCTCAATGAAGTGAGAAAAAAGATCTTAGAGATTTCAAAGCTGCCAGTCGGGACTGTTCCAATCTATCAGGTTGGATATAACCTTTCAAAAAGAAGGAAAAAGATTGAAGAAATGAAAATAGAGGATTTCTTAAGCGTACTTGAAGAACAGGCAAGGGATGGAGTTGATTTCTTTACCATCCACGCAGGAGTTACACTTAAAGGCTGGGAATATATAAAAGACAAAACTCGAATACTTGACGTCGTGAGCAGGGGTGGTTCAATGCTCTGTCTCTGGATGGAAAAGAACCAGATGGAAAATCCATTACTGACTCACTTCGACAAGATTTTAGAAATATGTTACAAATATGACATAACAATAAGTCTGGGAGATGGAATGAGACCGGGTGCTACAGCTGATGCTTCCGACAGAGCACAGATTGAGGAACTAATAACCCTCGGTAAACTTGCAAGGCTTGCAAGAGAGGCAAATGTTCAGGTTATGATAGAGGGTCCGGGTCATGTCCCACTTGATCAGGTTGTAGAAAATATTAAGCTTGAAAAGAGCCTTTGTGATGGAGCACCCTTTTACATCCTTGGACCTTTAGTGACAGATATAGCCCTCGGATACGACCATATTGCGGCTGCAATAGGAGGAGCACTGGCAGCCTCGGTGGGGGCAGATTTTATCTGCTACGTTACACCATCCGAGCACCTATGCCTTCCAGACACAGAGGATGTAAAACTCGGGGTTATTGCTGGCAGGATTGCAGCCCATGCCGCCGATATTGTTAAACTTGGGAAAAAGGCAAGCAAACTGGATGATATGATGTCAGAAGCGAGAAAAAAACTCGACTGGGAAAGGATGTTTGAGCTCTCTTTTGACCCTGAAAATGCCAGAAAGAGAAGGCTGGAAAGTGGCATAGATAACAAAAATTATTGTTCAATGTGTGGTGAATTTTGCAGTGTAAAGGCTATAAATGAGCTTGGACTATAGATTCTTTATCAGGCTATCCTTAAATTCATCAATAAACTTCTTGAGTGTTGTTTTCTGAAGGATTTCATCATCAAAAGCAGGTGTTCTATTCTTTATACCTTTGTTTAAGAGGGTTTTTATATTGTACTCTGCATGGCTATATAGTGAATTTACTCTCAACGCACTATCCTTCGCTTTGTAAAAATTGAGTAGTGCCTCCTGTTCAAGCTGGTTTTTCTGTCTCGGGAAATAATTTCTAAGATATAGATATACAACTCCCATATTATTATAATTTCTTGCCAGCTGGGTATATAATTCTTTATGCCTTGTCAATTCTGGATTTAAATATGAAATCTTATTTGCAATTTTTTCAAGATAGTTTATTGCCTTTTCATACTGAGTCTTTGCAAGCTCATATTTATTTATTTTGAAAAATATATTTCCCAGATTGTAAGAAATTACAGGGTTGTAGGATTCATCAACATAAATTTTCGAATATTCATTCAATGAGTTTTCATAATCTCCATATTTGTAATATAGCCATCCCAGATTATATGAAAGTAGAAAATCCCTGTTCTCACTTCCTATCAAAGATGAGGCAATCTTGTAGTAATAAAATGCCTGTGAGTAAGCTTTTTCA
The DNA here is from genome assembly GCA_049968515.1 of Brevinematia bacterium. Lineage (GTDB taxonomy): Bacteria > Spirochaetota > Brevinematia > Brevinematales > JAOACQ01 > JAOACQ01. The sequence continues at coordinate 24,479 of JBMFQR010000019.1, read as the reverse complement.
GGATCTGTAAAGTTAAAGCTGTTGTAAAAATAAAGATGCCCAAGGTTTGCATAGGGCTTATAGAAAACTGGATCATAAGATATAGCCTTCTCAAACATTTCCTTTGCGGTAACCTTTGACGCAACACTCCTTTCATCCAGAAGATATATTTCACCCAGAAGATTATATGATTTTGAATTTTTTGGATTCAGATTTATTGAGTTTGAAAGCATTTTTACAGCTCTTAAAAAGTCCATATTTATTGTCAAAAATCTGCCATATTCATAATAAGATTCACTCTGTATCATTGCCATTGACGTATTTGTTTTTGAAGGAGGGGAAAGGTAAGGGATTAACTTTTCAAAAACCCTTTTTGCTCTGTCATATCTTTTTTCATCAAGATAATATCTCGCAAGAGAAGTAAAGGTTTCTTCATTTACTGCCCGCTTGTTTACCTTATCCAGAGAATCAAACAAAATATCAATTCTATCGTCTCTCTTTAATCTTATTGCAATATCTAACAATCTGAAGTAAGCACCTGCATATTTGGGCTTCTTTGTAAGATAGCCTTCATAAAGTCTGTCAGCCTCAGCATATTTCTTTAGTTTCTCATCGTATTCTGTAATTCTATCACCCCACTCAACATATGTTCTGGCAACCTTGTCAAGATATTCAAAGTTGTTTGGAGATTTTTTATATAGTCTATAATAAAGGACAAGTGCATCCTCATATCTTGGAGGATAAATTGTCTTATAATATTCTGCAAAGTTATATATTGTGGTCTTATCAAGTGGTGCATAGTCCAAAGCTTCAATGTATTTTCTTCTTGCTGCCTCATAATTTGTTAATTCAACATACTTTTTTGCATAAAGATTGTACCATTTTATACTTACGCCGCCCATATCCTTTGCTCTTTTGAAGTAATTCTCAGCCTCAACGGTATTATTCTTTGAAAGAGCTGCATACCCCTTTTTGTAAACGCTTTCAACAATGCCCGGTATCCAGATAAATCTCCACATCAAAAAACCAAGTATGATAAGTAAAACAAAGCCAAAGGCTGCATATCTTGTAAATTTCTTCAGATTTTCTTCAATCTCCTTCTGCTTGTATATGGCTTCAGAATAGATAACCTGTCTTTTTACAGGCCTCTCTTCAAAACCAGCATACTCTTCCACTGGCGGTCTTAATTCTACTTCTGGAAGATTCCTCTCAATAAAATCCTTTAACTTTGAATCGCTTTCGTTGAGAAGGAGAAGCTTTATTAGCTCATTTTCAAGATTTTTTGGAAGATGTGATTCTATTAATGCATATCTTACCTTCTTTCTTAACTCACTATCTTTTATCTGATTGATTCTATTTCTTATCTTTAATGCCTTTTCTGGATCTATCTCTATCTTTTCAACTCCTCCAGCAGGAGCAGCTTCCGGCGAGATTTCTTTCTTTTCCTCCACAGGTCGCACCTCTTCCATTGCCTCCTCTGGAAGTGAAATCTCCACTTCTTCCTCGCCTTCAGAGGGGATGGAAATTTCTTCCTCAGCCTGTGGAATTTCAGCTTCAAACGACGTCTCTGCTTCAGGTAACCCAAATCCCTCCAGAGACAATTCAGCTTCTTCTGGCTTTATCTCCTCGGGAGATGGCATTTCGAAAGGTTGTTCTTCCACAGGAGAAATACCGGCAAATAGTTCAGAGAGCTCTTCTGCTGGCTGGGGCAATTCCCCAATTTCTCCAAGCTGCTCTTCTGGCTGGAAAGATGGAGATATCTCAGGGGTTTCTGCCTGTGCAAATGAAGGTTCCTCCGGTTGTGCAATCGGGGTTGTCTCCGGAATCTCTTCCTCCTGTACGACAACCTCCTCAAAACCGGTAGGGATCTTTTCTTCCCCTTCTTCTGTGACAGCAGGGGATTCTTCTGTTGTTAAACCCTCATAGTGCGTTATTGCCAGTTGTTCTTTTAGCTGGGAAATATCAGGGGGTGGGGCATCGAGTTTCTCAAGAAATTTTATAAGCTCTGGATCTACCTCTGTCGCCTCGACTTCTTTTTCCTCTGTTGCTCTGGGTGGGGAAGTGGATGGGGAAGACAATTTTTCCAGTAGCTCATCCACCTTTGATAGGTTGGCTTCGACGTCAGTAGACTCTATCTCTTCAGCCCTTTTATCAAGGTTGAGCTGATTCTTTATTTCTTCAGGAGAAAAATTATTTTCTTTGCCAAGATATTTCAAGAAAATATCATACTTTCCCATCAAAATCACCCGAAAAAATTTTTCTTAAAAGGTATAGTTAACCCATCTACACAAGGCCGCTATGTATCTATTTATCTATCGGAAAATAAGAAACTTTTATTAATTACATCTCAATCCCTGAAGAATGTCAATGTGTTTACTTTTACAGCACCGGCTTCTAAAAGAACTCTTGATATTTCATTCAGGGTGCTTCCAGAGGTAAATATGTCATCAACAACAAGTATACTTTTATTACTTACCTCATCTTTTTCTAAAATACTAAACTGTCCTATTATATATCTTTCTCTTTCTTCAGAAGAAAGCTCGCTCTGTCTTTTAAAGTGGCTTTTTCTTCCAAGAATATTTTTATATGAAACTTTAATTCTGTCAAGTATAAATGCAACTGGATTAAAACCTCTCTCCTTAAGACTTTCTTTACTTACTGGAACACAAATTATTACTTCATATTTGTTAGAATTTATATAATGCCAGACCTCTTTCTTTAGTAGCTCCGAAAGTTCTTTGCCAGCTTCCCTTATAAACTCAAACTTAAACATCCTTACCAGCTCTTTTATCTGAGGGTTGCTGTATGGGAAAAGGGAAATATTCTTTTCAAAATAAAACTCCCTTTTAATACAATTGTCACATTGGTTTTCCTCATAATCCTCAAGAGGCTTTGAACATTTCTCACATCTCTTTTTAGTGGTGTCGGAGAAGGGTTTTATTTCACTTTTACATTCCTCACAAAGAAGCCCTTTAGATATTTTTCCGCACCTAAAACAGTAGTTTCTGAAAAGCTTCATATCTATTCAACAGTTACAGATTTTGCAAGGTTTCTTGGCTTGTCAACATCAAGGTTCTTCTCTCTTGCTATATAATACGCAAGAAGCTGAAGAGGTATCACATTTATAAGTGGTGAAAACTCTTCAAGGGTTTCAGGAACAACAACTAACTCATCAATGTATTTTTCTATTCCCTGTATATCATTATTTGTAATTGCAATGATCTTCCCATTCCTTGCCTTTACCTCTCTGATATTTGATATAACCTTTTCAAAAAGTGACCCCGAAGTAGCAAGAAAGACCACAGGCATATTTTCATCAATAAGGGCTATAGGACCATGCTTCATTTCTGCAGCAGGATAGCCTTCTGCATGAATATAAGAGATTTCTTTGAGTTTTAAAGCCCCCTCAAGGGCTACGGGATAATTAAATCCCCTTCCGAGGTACAAAAAATTTCTTGCATATGAATATCTTTTTGCAAGCGACTTAATCTTCTCTGCCTGATTCAAAACCTCTTTTATCTTCCCGGGAATCTTTATTAGTTCATTTAGTAATCTTTGAGCCTCATAAAAGGACATATGCTTCAATCTCGCAAGATAAATAGAGAATAATATCATAACCAGAACCTGATTCGTAAAAGCCTTTGTCGATGCGACACCAATCTCCGGACCTGCGTGGATATAGATTCCACCATCACATTCCTTTGCAATAGTGCTTCCTACAACATTTGTTATCCCTAAAACCTTTATCCCTTTTTTCTTTGCCTCTTTTAATGCCTCAAGTGTATCAAGTGTCTCTCCTGACTGACTTATTACAACCAATATATCGTTTTTCTGTATTATCGGATTTCTATAACGAAACTCAGAAGCATAATCCACCTCCACTGGAATCTTGGCAAAAGCTTCAATCAGGTACTCTCCTATTAACGCTGCATGCCAGCTTGTTCCACAGGCTGTAATGATAATTCTTGAAATATCCCTTGTTTCTGCCTCTGTAAGATTTAATCCTCCAAACTTTACCATTCCTTCGGACAAATTAACCCTTCCTCTCATAGCATTTTCCATCGCTTCAGGCTGTTCAAATATTTCTTTCAGCATAAATGTTTCATATCCATTCTGGGAAATCGAATCTATTTCCCAGTCAACCTTCGAGACAGTCTTCGTAATCTTTTCATAATTAAGGTTGTAGGTATCACAATTTTCCTCACTTATAACGACAAGTTCTTTATCTTCAAGATAGATTACATTCTTTGTGTAAGGAATAATTGCATTTACATCTGAAGCCACAAACATTTCTTTTTCGCCAATCCCCACAACAAGTGGGCTTCCATTTCTTGCACATATTATCTTATTTGGTTCTTCAGAAGAGATTATGGCAATTCCATATGTACCCTGCACCAGATTCAAAGCCTTTATAGTTGCCTCTTCTAATGGTAGATTTTCGCTTTTATGAATATCTTCTATAAGATGAGTGAGAATCTCTGTATCAGTCTCTGACCTGAAAGTGTGCCCCTTTTTCTCAAGAATATTTTTAAGGACAATGTAGTTCTCTATAATTCCATTGTGCACAAGGGCAATCCTATCTTCACAGTCGGTATGGGGATGTGCATTTTCAGTTGTTATGCCCCCATGCGTCGCCCATCTTGTGTGTCCTATTCCAAGTTTAAAAGTGTCAACCACTGCCTGCAGGTCAAGCTTCAGTTCACCAATTCTGCCCGGCCTTTTCTTTAAGAAAATTTGATTCTCCAAATCAAGAAATGCCACCCCTGCTGAATCATATCCTCTATATTCAAGTCTCTGGAGAGAATCCAGAATGACCTCTTTTACATTTCTTCTTCCTATATAACCCACAATTCCGCACATATAATTACCTTCCAGGCTTATTTTTATTCATATAAATTAATTTACTTTTTATATATATCAGATGCTGATTTTTTACTATCACTTGTTAATTAATAGTGATAATTATAATTACAGTCTGGGAAAAATTCAACAAGTTTTCAATATTTCGGACTTGATATTTCTATTTACACTTTTTATATCTATAAAAAACTGAATAACCTTATTTTTAACTTTATTGCACTGACAGGGCAAATTTCGTCACAGCAATAGCATTTTATACACTTCTTATAATCAACACTCACAAACTTATCCTTCTGGCTTTCAACAAAAGAAAGAGCCTTTGCGGGGCAAATTTCAATACATTTTCCACATCTTATACATTTCTTTCTGCTGAAAAATGGAAAGGGGGTAATTAAATTGTCCAGAAATTTTCTCAACTTTTCTGGCAATCTTCTTTCCAGAAAATGCACACTGTGGGGAATCCTGATTTTCTCAAAGTGTATGTCTCTTACCTCACTTAATTTCTCACCAACAACCTCAATATCGATAGGATCCGAAACAAAATAATTCTTCCTCTCCATTGCACTCCTGATAATTGGAATATCTTTATAATTATAGCCTATCAATTCAGCACAAACATAATCAAGTGCAGCAATGTCAAAAGAGCTTGCCACAATACCAAGTTTTTTAGGTTTTCCATTCTGTGGTCCATTACCCTCCATCGCCACTATTCCATCCATTATTCCGAGTTGTGGCTTTAGAAGAAGATTCAGATCTACTATTAAATCTGCAAATTTTTCTCTATCTGGAAATCTAAAATGAAAATGTGCCTTTTTTATTCCTGAAATGCAACCAAAAAGGTTCTTTAATGCCCCCGTATAATACATCTGTCCATGTGTTTTCAATTTAGGCAGAGAAACAATAATATCACAATTGATTATTTCTTTTGAGATGGAAAGGCTTTTCATTATCCTGCCGGATGGGTTTGAAACCTTCACTTCATTTTTAAATTCAATAAAAGGAACATTATACTTCTCTGCTACCTCTAAAAGCCCACATTTTCTTGCTGCAGAAAATATGTTTTCCAGACCCGGTGAGTCTCCAGCCAGAACGTCGAAACCATTCTCAAGAAATATCCTTACCGCTGCCTCAAAAATTACCGGGTGTGTCGTGACCGCAAAATCTGGCTCTTTGCCACACAAAATATTTGGCTTGAGAAGAACTCGCCTGCCTTTTGCTTTTAGTCTATCAATGCCTCCTATCAAATCGAGAGAGGTTTTTACAGCATTATAAACTTTCTCAATATCATACCCATCGCATTTTACCAGAGAAACCTTTACCTTTTCCATTTTAACCCTCTTTAAGTCTCAAGGACAGGATAAAACAGCTACCGGCCAGCAATTTTATAAAACAATCTCTGTCCCTATACCTGCCTCCGTAAGCAATTCAAGCAGCACAGAATGTTCAATCCTTCCATCTATGATGTGAACCTTCTCAACTCCATTTTCGATGGCTTTTATTGAGGCATCTATCTTTGGGAGCATTCCCTTTGTTATGATCCCTTCTCTCTTGAGCTTTTCTGCATCCTTCCTGTAGAGAGTGGGAATAAAGCTATTCTCATCACCTATCTTTCTATATATACCCCTGACATCTGTTAAGTAAATCAGCCTGTATGACTTTGTCGCAATTGCTACCTCAGATGCAGCAACATCGGCATTTATATTGTAAGTTTTACCATCAAATCCCATAGCCACTGGTGAAATTACAGGTATATAGCCATCGCTTATCAATGTAATCAGAAGTTCCGGATTTACCTTTTTTATGTCACCTACAAAGCCAAAATCTATATTTTTACCCGAACCATCAAGCTTTTTTTCTGCCATAATAAGATTGGAATCCTTTCCAGACAGTCCAACAGCCTTTCCACCATGATTGTTAATCATAGCGACAAGTTCTTTATTAATAAGACCGCTTAAGACCATTTCAGTAATATTTACGGTTTCTTCATCTGTGTACCTGTAACCCTCAATAAAAACAGCTTCCTTGCCCAGTTTATTCATAAGATTTGTGATATGAGGACCACCGCCGTGCACTATAATCAGGTTTATCCCAATCAACTTCAGCAACACAAAGTCTTCTATACATTTAACCTTAAGGCTTTCATCATCCATTGCACTTCCACCATATTTTACCACAATGGTTTTCCCATAAAACTCTTTTATATAGGGAAGTGCCTCAATTATTACTCTTGCTTTTTCTATAAACTTTTCCATATTGCTCTCAAATCTTATTATCCACCTTCAGAACAGTTCCTACAAGCTGGTTTCCATAAAAGTCAAAGAAATCCTTAATTGTATGAAGATGTTTTATATTCTGTTCAAGCTGAAGCTTTGTTACAAACTTATGGTATTTCTCACTCAAAAAGTCATTGATATATTTTAAAGAGATTTTATTTTTTCTACAAAATTCCTCAACTTCCTGAAGTATATTCTCGTCAAATATGAGAAAAGTATGAGGTTCTATTTCTATTATTAAATTTTTGTATTTTTCCCTTACATAGGAGGAAAAGTGAGCACTTATCTGCACAATCTTGTAGTTTTTCACCTCTTCAAAGGTAACCTCCTTTAATATTTCCCTTATTCCCATTTCGACATTTTCTGGAATTTTATGCATTGAATGTGCATTTAAAAATTTGAGTATCTCCTCTTTTTTAATTCCATAAGCGAGGGATTTCTTTATTGAATCTTTTGTGATTTTGAAAATAGATATTACCTGTATTGTCTTTGGTTCTGCGATTAATGCTACCTTGAATAGTATTTCTGGTTTAATATCTGGCTCAATTATAAGCTCATAGTTTGAATCAATTATGAATTTTTCGTTTGAAAATTTATTAGAAAGATCAACATTATTCAGGATAGACATCATTGGTTCATTCATTATAACAGAATCATTCAATGAGATAGAAGAATTTTCTTTTACCAACTTTGCTATCCTGTAATTCTCAAGCTGTTTTATAAAAAGCATAAACTTAATCTCTTCATGCTTGAGTGAATGGAGAACATTAAACCCCTCACTTCTCGGTATGAAATATAGATTGCTGTTGAAATAGAAAAAGAAAAGGTCTTTCAATCTCATTGGCTTCTTTCTGTCAAGACAGTAGCGGGCAAGTATCTTAATAGTCAGAAATGTAGCCTTGTGAAATTCAAACTGATCCAGAAACTCATATAGAAAAATTATGAAAAACTGCTCATTCACCGAAAGGTTGATAATTGAATCAAGAAGAAATTTATTTATTACCACCCTGTTATTGAATTTCTGAAAGAAACCAAATTTTGTAAGCCTCTTTATGACTTTGTTGACCTCTTCTTTTTCTGCAAAATCTGAAAAAAACTCGAGCAGCTTATCAAGATCAATCTTATGAATTTCATTGTTTTCCGAACTTCGAGGGGAGTAGTTTATAACATATGAAATAAGACCTGCAATAAGCTGAAGGTAATTATTTCCTATAAGATTTTCAAACTCCACCTCATTTTTCTCTTTACCCGCAAGACAATCTGTCAAAAAAGGTGATAAATTCTTCAAGAATAAAGGAGGGCAAAAAACGTAATCGTAGTAATTCAGTCTTCTATAATTAAAAATAATAAATTTTGAAAGCAGTGATTCTATTGCATCTTTTATCTCGCTCTCAGAAAATCCGAAAAATTTTGAAATGATCTTTACAAGATTCTCAATATTATCATATACCAGCCATCCAAAGGAATTATCCATTAAAAACAGAATTAATTTTTCAGCCTCGTTTAGAGAAGCCACAATTTGTTCTATATCTTCCCTGAATTTTTTTTCTATTAAGTAGAGTCTTCTTTTATTCTCTTCGCTGTCAAATGAAATCTCAATATCCGATTTTAAATAGTAATCAAACAGTTTTTTTATAAGGCCAAACTCAGATTTACATATCCAGTTTACAAAATTTTCTTCATTTGATAAAAGGGTATTTTTTAAACCAAGCATAAAAATACCTCAGCTAATTGTTTTAACTAAGATCTTTTCAGAGGTCTCATTATTTTTTTCAAAATCCGAATCATTTATTAGTTTTGAGAGCTCTACAATCTCATAGTAATATCCCTGCTCAAGTAGAAATAACTGCCTTTTTCTTGCGAATTTCTCTTCCACACTGTCTTTCGATATTAAAGTATAAAAGGTTGCCTTTCCAGTATCGGGCCTTAATATTCTTCCCAATCTCTGAGCTTCTTCCTGTCTTGAACCAAAAATCCCGGAAATCTGAATGGCAACATCGGCAAGTGGAAGATCTATCGAAAAATTGCCCACTCTTGAGATACATATTGCCTTTATATTACCTTTTCTGAATTCTTCATAAATCCAGTGGCGTTCTTTTGTCAGGGTTTCACCTGTAATAAGAGGAATACTAAAAAGCCTTGATATCTCTTCGAGCTGGGAAAGAAAGTGGCCTATTATTAAAATATGGTTGTTTTTGTGCTTTTCAAGCAGATAGCTTACAACTTTTATTTTTTCCGGATTTTCGGATGCAAGCCTGAATTTCATTCTCTGAGTAGCAGAATAGTATTTTGAATAAAGCTCTTCCGGGAAAGGAATTTTAACTTCATAACAGAAAGCCTTGGCTATCCAGCCTTCTTTTTCAAGCATCTTCCAGGGATATTCATAAATCTTTGGCCCTATAAGAGTAAAAACCTCGCTCTCAAGATTGTCCTCTCTTACGAGTGTGGCAGTAAGTCCAAGCCTTCTCTTTGACTGAATAGCAGTGGTCATCCTGAAAATCGGCGCCGGAAGAATATGTACCTCATCGTAGATTATCAAGCCCCAGTTTTGATTTGTAAAGATGTTGAGGTTCCTTGAAAACTCCTCTCCTTTCTGTTTCTTGTGGATTAGCATATTATAGGTTGTGATGGTAACTGGCTTTAAGTCCTTACTATGGGATGTATATTCACCAATATCACTTTCTTTAAGTGTTGTTTTATCGAGAAGTTCCTTTCTCCATTGTTTTACTGATTCATTGCTTGTTGTAATGATCAGGGTATACTCCTTTATGTCAGCAATAATTCCGAGGGCAATTATTGTTTTGCCGGCTCCACAGGGAAGTATCACAATGCCACTACCCTCTCTCCATTTTGAAAATGTATATACTGCCTCTGATTGATAGTATCTGAAAGCAAACTCTTTATTTTCGAGAGTTATCTTTCTTATTTCTATGTCAAGTTTGCTGCCAGTTTCATATCCAGCTATATCTTTCACAGGGATAAGATGTTTTACAAGTTCTGTTTTTATAGCCCCTCTATTTTCATTTTCTATAACAAAACCACTATCCCTTTCCTCAATTACAAATTTTTCAATAATATTGAAAACTCTTTCCCTTATTTCCTCCGAAATTACCTTTAAGATTAATACATTCCCTTCCTTTTCAAGGACCACCTTACCATACATTGAATAATGCTTTGTGATATAATCAATAACATTCTTGGGAATTTCATATTTTTTGTATTTTTCGAGTGTGTAAAGTATTTCCTCAAGAGGAACTCCATTAGCAGCAGAATTCCACAGGGAAATTGGTGTAATCCTGTAGAAGTGAACATGCTCCGGTGTTTTTATCAACTCAGAGAAAAGAATTATTTTTTTTCTTACCTCTTCAAACTGGGGATGGTGAATATCTACAAGAATGGTTTTGTCTGGCTGGACAACGAGCACCTTATCCCTATCTTCCATTGCTCCTCTCTTTGGAAAAAAAGATGTATATTTTAACCCATTTTTGCCATAATGTCAAATTTCAGAAAAAGATTTGTCTCATAAAGAAATGCATAAAATCATTAATTTTATTTAAATCTTTGCCATTTCTACAATATTAACTTAAAATATAAAAGTTATGAGGGGAAAAGAAAAGCTTCAATCTCTTGAAAAATTTTTAAAGAGCCTGAATAGAATAGCAATAGCATTTTCAGGTGGTCTTGACAGCAGTTTTTTAACATATTTCTCAAAAAAAATTCTTGGCAAAGAAAATGTCCTTGCACTAACAGTTTATTCACCTTTAAAGCTTTCGGCTGAAGAGCTTGAAGAGTCAAAGAAAATTGCTTCAGAGATTGATGTGAATCACAAAATTGTTAAGTTTGATATTTTAGAGGAAATAAGATTTAATCCTTTTGACAGATGTTACCTGTGTAAAAAAAGGATTTTTACTGATTTGCTGAAAATTGCAGAAGAAAATGGTTTTACCTACCTCTGTGAAGGGACAAACGTGGATGATTTAGCCGACTATAGACCGGGCTTAAAGGCTATAAAGGAACTGAATGTTAAAAGTCCTTTTCTTGAAGCAGGTATTACAAAAGGTGATATAAGGTATTTTGCAAGAAAATTCAAGCTTTCATTCTGGAATAAGCCATCAAATGCCTGTCTTATTTCAAGGTTGCCTTACAACACAGAAATAAGTTATGAGCTAATAGAAAGGATTGCAAGGGCTGAAAGTTATATAAAGAAGCTTGGATTTAAGATTGTAAGGGTAAGAGCACATAATGAGCTTGCAAGAATAGAAATTGGTGAGAATGAGATAAGAAAGGTTTTAAAAAAAGAGATACTGAAAAAAATTGACAGAGAGCTAAAGAATATTGGTTTTAAATATGTCTCTCTCGATTGTAGCGGTTATAAAATGGGGAGTATGAATGGATAGAGAAAGACTATTAAAGATACTTAAAAAATTTAAAGAAGGGATTATCTCAGAAGAGGATGTAATAAAAAGCATTCGCAATCTCCCTTTTGATGATATTGACTTTGCCAAACTCGATACACACAGAAGTTTACGAACCGGTTTTCCAGAGTTTGTTTTCTGTAAGGGCAAAACGCCAGAACAGGTGATTGAGATTTTCAAAAGATTTCTTCACTCATCAGACAATGTAATCGGCACAAGGGCTGATAGAAAACTATTTGTTAAATTAAAAAAGGCCATTCCTGAAATGGAATATTTTGAAAAGGCAAGAATAGTTGCTGTAGAAAGGAAAAAGCCCGAAAAGTCCTCCACTTTTATTGCTGTTGTTACCGGCGGGACATCAGATATACCTGTAGCTGAAGAGGCAGCTGTCTTCTGTGAGTTGTGTGGGAATGATGTCAGAAGGGTTTATGATGTAGGTGTGGCTGGAATACACAGGCTTTTTTCAAACCTTGATCTAATTCAAAACGCAAAGGTTATAATTGCAGTGGCTGGGATGGAAGGGACTCTTCCCGGAATTATAGCAGGTCTTGTTTCTTCACCAGTAATTGCAGTGCCTACGAGTGTAGGCTATGGTGCAAATTTTAAAGGCCTGTCAGCCCTTCTCACAATGCTTAATAGCTGTTCACCCGGTGTAAGCGTTGTAAACATTGACAATGGATTTGGAGCTGGTTACATTGCAAGCTTGATAAACAGACTTTAGAAACTCATATTTATTCCAAACATAAATGGGGAAAAACCACCTGTTGAGATAATGTTTAAAAAACCTATCTGGACACCTCTAAGCCTGTAGGCTTTATTTAAAAACCCAATTTGTAACCCTGTAATTTCGTATGAAAAGTTTAAAAAGCCTATCTGCGCACCTACCGTTTTCTGGGAGGAGAAATTCATAAAACCAGCCTGAAAGCCATAAAGCTCCTGAGTAAACTCAATAAAACCAGTCTGCAAACCATACATCTTCTGATTTTTAATTATAAATCCCAGATATATACCATAAACTCCATCAAAACGTCCATAAATCAAGGAGTAAGCCACACCATATACTGTAAAGTCCGGTGAAGGAAGCTGTATTGGAGTTGTAAATATGATTCCTAAAGGAAACCACCACCTTTTTGAGGATGGCTTCTTCTCTTCTGTTGTCTCTTCCTGCTTTTCAACCCTTTGCTCTTCAATAACCTCTGACTTTTCGGGCTCTTTCTTTTTGATTTGAGGCTTTTCCACCGTGGTGTAATATTTAAGCAGTGTCTTCGCGATCTGAGAAGAAATTGAAGCTATTTTTTCACTCAACTCCGATGCGTCTTCACCACTTACCTGATCTATAAAATCAAGCTCTGCAGTTGTTGTGTCAATCACCTTCACTATAAGAAAGTAAGTGCCATCAACCTCAGTAAGCGAACCAGTCACTATCTTCTGGGCACCGGAAAGTCCCCCTATCTTTTTAGCATCTTTTTCTGCAATTCCAGAAAGCTGTAATTTCTGTTCCTCTATAATCTTTTTGAGTTGCAATCTCTCCACTATCTTTAATTGCTGGTATTTTGAAAGCTCAATCTGCAGTCTTTCTGTTAGAAATTCTTTGTCCATTCCCTCTATCTTTGTTCTGCTCGTAATATCAAGCACAGCAATCTTTACATAGTTTGTCTCCTCAGAAAAGGAGAAACCGGTGATTAAAAGCAAATATGAAATAATAAGTAAAAAACAAAGCCTTTTTGACATATACTGACCCCTCTTTTTTTAGTATATCACAATATCATATTTTTTTCCAAGATTAAAACACAAATTTCCGTAAAAAAAGTGTTATCTTCCATACCTATCTTCAAGTCTTTCAATATCATCCTCACCGATATATTCTCCATTTTGAACCTCTATTATTTCGAGAGGTATCTTTCCTGGGTTTGATAGCCTGTGAGGGATAGATTTCGGAATATAGGTGCTTTCATTTTCGTGAAGTAATATCTCTTCTTCCCCAACCTGAACCTTTGCAGTGCCTTTAACAACAACCCAGTGTTCACTTCTGTGAAAATGCCTCTGCAGGGAAAGACTTGCACCTTCTTTTACAATAATCTTTTTAATCTTGTATCTCTCACTCTCTTCTAAAACAGTGTAATTTCCCCATGGCCTGTAAACTGTCTTATGTTCGAGAGCTTCAACCTTATTCTTATTCTTCATCCTTTCAACAATATCTTTCACTCTCTGTGAGCTTTTCCTATCACATATCAAAAGTGCATCAGGAGTATCTACAATTATTAAATCCTTTACACCAATAAGAGAAGCAAGTCTTTTTTCAGAAATGACAAGATTGCCATTTGATTCTAAAGCAAAAACCTCTCCCATTACAACATTTCCAGCCTCATCCTTTTTGAGTATGTCATACACCGCTTCCCAGCTACCTATATCGTTCCAAGTAATATTAACCTTGTTGCATACTATCTGAGTTGATTTTTCGATTATTGCATAGTCGATTGAGATCTTTTCAAGTTTAGAATAATTTTCTATAATCCCATCATAAGAATTATTTTCAAAAAACTTATACATCTCTGGCTGATGTTTTTTAAAATTCTCAAGCATTACTTCAATAGAGAACATAAACATTCCAGAATTCCAGAGAAATTTTTTGCTTTCAAGATACTCTTTTGCTTTTGCAGATGAGGGTTTTTCTACAAATTTCTCTACTTTATAAAATGTTTTCTCAATATTTTCACCAATTTCTATATAGCCATAGCCAGTCTCTGGTTTGTGCGGGACGATGCCAAAAACCACAATACTTTCCTTTGCAGGCTTTTCACTTTCCAGTATTATATTTTTAAACTCCTCCTTTGGTAAAATAATGTGATCCGCGGGCGTAAAAAAAAGCACCTCACTGCGTTTAGTTTTAAGCTTTTCAAGAAAATATTTAATGGATAACATAATGGCTGGTGCAGTATTTCTCCCGGCTGGTTCAAGGATTAGATTATCAAATTCTCCTTTTGTAATATTTTCTACCTGCTCCCTTATTAAAAATCTATAGTTTTCTCCGCTAACAACATATATGTCTTTCATTTCAGAAATTGCTAAAATTCTGTCGAGTGTTTGCTGCAAAAAGCTCTTATTGTTCCCGATAGAGAGAAATTGTTTTGGAAAATCTCTCCTTGACAGTGGCCAGAGTCTCGTTCCTTCTCCACCCGCAAGAATAACGGATTTCATACCATCTCCTTTTTATATTATAAAAAGCATTGTATATTGCCATAGAATGCATATCAGAGGAGATTCACACATTCCTTAAATAATTTTCCCCTCTCTTCATAGTTTTTAAACATATCAAAACTTGCACATCCGGGCGAGAGTAAAACAACATCTCCCGGAAGAGAATTCTTATATGCTATTTTTACAGCTTCTTCAAGTGAAGCAGAATATACAAATGGCTCAAAATCAAGCTCTCTCTGTATTTTCTCCCTTGCTTCTCCAATAAGAATAAGAAGTTTCAGTTTTTCCCTCACAAGATCTTTCAAACGAGTGAAGTCTAAACCTTTATCTCTTCCACCTGCTATAAGTATCACAGGATTTTCAAAGCTCATCAGGGCTTTTTCGAGGGAGTTAACTGTTGTGGATTTTGAATCATTGTAAAACTCAACCCCATTGATATTTCTAACAAACTCAATTCTGTGTTCTACACCCTTAAAGCTTCTCAGAGTTTTCTTTATGGATTCATCTGAAACACCTACAATTCTTGCAGCAAGTATTGCTGCCATAGAATTTTCTACATTGTGTATCCCTTTTATGAAAATCTCATCCCTCTTTATAAATGGTTTCCCTTCAAGAAATATGAAATCATTTTTGAAATAAATATCGGCTTTCTCATTTTTTATACTAAAGGTCAGAAGATGGGACATCAAACCTCTTGTTATTTCACCAAAGTATGGAGAGTCAAGATTTACTATAGCAAAATCAGAATCTTTCTGGTTGATAAAGATTCTTCTTTTAGCCTCTAAATATTCTGTCATCGAGTTATATCTGTCAAGATGATCCTCGGCAAGATTTAAAAAAACAGCCACATTCGGTCTAAATTTTTCTATTGCTTCAAGTTGAAAGCTTGATAACTCCAATACAAGATAGCTTTCAGGTAAGACTGACTCAAAAATGCTAAAAATTGGTATCCCAACATTGCCAGCAAGAAAGGCTTTTTTTTCATTTTTTAAAATTTCATAGATTAAAGTGGTGGTTGTCGTTTTCCCATCTGTACCTGTAATACCGATGTAAAAGTTTTCCGGAAAAAAGCTGTAAAATAGCTCAATATCTCCAATTACAGGGATTTTTCTCCTTTTTGCCTCAACTACAACCGGAATATCAAGCGGCACACCCGGACTAACAATCACAATGTCAACCCTGTAATTATCAAGAATGGAAGTGGATTGATCACCTAAAAGATTTATAGCTTCAATCCCCGAGTTTTTTAACTTACTCAACAGAGAAAGCTTCCCTTCATCACAAACCTTATCGGAGATCAGAATAGTATTATTTTTCCCTAGAACTCTTGCCACAGAGTAGGTTGTCCTTTCCGTAAAGCCAAGAAGTAAGATATTCCTGTCCTTCATAATGATTTCCCTGCCACAATATATCATTATAATACCTTTTTCAATATTTCACAAAAATCAAAAAGATAAACCGGCCACCGTTTCACCATCGACCCATTTACAGGGGAAAATATAATTTTCCTCTATAAAATCCTGAGACTCCATCTTTTTGAAGAGCAGCTCAGCAGCCTTCTTGCCCATTTCTTCAAGTGGCTGCATTATTGTGGTTAACTTGGGGCGAGAAAATCTAATAAAAGGGACCCCGTTAAAACCCAAAACAGAAAGGTCATGAGGAATTTTATATCCCTGCCTTAAAGCCTCATTTATCAATCCTAAAGCCATAAGATCATTTGCACAGACCACTGCACTTGGCAATCTTTTAGACCTACAGAGGCTTTTGAAAGCATTTATACCATCCTCAAAAAGGAAATTCCCATCAATCAACCATTCCGGATTGACAGAGAGATTATTTTTTTTCATTGCATAAAGAAAACCTTCAAATCTATCATTTGCATCCCTCTGGCTTTCAGGTCCTTTTACAAAAGCTATCTCTCTATGGCCTAAAGAAATAAGCTTTTCAACACCTTCTGCCATTGAAAGCCTGTTCTCTGAATCTATCCATGAAATACTTTGATTTTCAAGCCTTGTTCCAATAATAACGTATGGAAGTCTGTTTTCTTCTATATCTTTCAACTCTGGATGTGAAATGTCTGGAATTATCAAAATCACCCCATCGACCTTTCCTTCATAATATATCTTGAGGTAATTCAATTTTTCATAATGATGACTGTATATCTTTATTAAAAAGTCATAGGATTTTTCAATACATACGCTTTCTATTCCTCTCATCAAGCCTGCAAAGTAGGGATTATCATATGTTATTCCCTGTGTGGGTCCGATTATTCCTATTGTACCGGATTTCTTCTGGACAAGTCCTTTTGCAAAAATGTTTGGATAATATTTAAGTTCCTTTACAACCTCAAGGATTCTCTTCTTTGTCTCTGGAGAGATGTCTGGTTTATTATTGAGTGCCCTTGAGACAGTCATTGAAGATACACCAACTATTCTTGCTATGTCGTCGATTTTTACTTTTTTACTTTTTCTCATACTTCTTTCTTTCGATTGCTTTTCTGACTGCACCACATATATTATTTTCAGTAAGGTTGTATTTAAAAAGAAGTTCGTCTGGTGAGCCTGATTCTCCAAAGCTATCCATTACAGCCACAAACTCCTGCGGGACTGGATAATTTTTAGCGAGAACCTCTGAAACTGCAGAACCCATTCCACCATAAAGCTGGTGCTCCTCGGCAGTAACAATACAACCCGTTTTTCTAGCAGAATCTACTATCAAAGCAACATCAATAGGCTTGATGGACGATAGATTTACCACCCTGCATTCAATTCCTTCTCTTTTCAGTATTTCCTTTGCCATTATGGCTTTATAAACCATTAAACCACAGGCGATAATTGTAGCATCTCTGCCCTCGGAGAGCACATATCCTTTCCCCTCCTCAAATCGAAAATCTTCATTGTTTACAACTGGAAACTCAGCCCTTGAAAGTCTTACATAGTAACTTCCTTCTCTTGCGGCAATATATCTTATAACCTTCCTTGTTTCTACAGCATCCGATGGAACTATCACCTTCATTCCTGGTAAGACCCTCATTATTGCAATATCCTCAAGGCTCTGAGCAGATGCTCCATCTTCACCCACGGTGAGCCCTGCATGTGTTGCAACAAACTTTATGGAAAGACCATTATAACAACTCATTCTGATTATCCCATAAGCCTGATTTGTAAGAAAAACAGCAAAAGATGAGACAAAAGGTATAAAACCCATTCTTGCAAGTCCTGCTGCTGTTCCTACCATATCCTGCTCAGCAATACCGAGTGTAAAAAACCTATCTGGAAACCTTTTCTTAAATAATTCCGTTCTTGTGGAATCTTCCAGATCTGCCGAGAGCACAACCACTTTTTGATTTTCTACCCCTAGCTCAACAAGTGTTTCTCCAAAAGCATCTCTTAAAGATTTCTTTTCAAACATAACCTTTCTCTATTTCAATTAATGCTTTCTTTAAATCCTCTTCTTTTGGTGCTTTACCATGCCATATATGCTGATTTTCCATAAAAGAGACCCCCTTGCCTTTTATTGTTCTTGCAATTATAAAGGTAGGTTTCCCCTTTTCACTATCAGCTTTATCCAGAGCCTGCATAATTTCCTCAAATGAATGGCCGTTTATTTCATAAACATTCCAGCCAAATGCTTCAATCCTGTCAAAAAGAGGCTCTTCGTTTTTTATTTCTCTCACAAGACCATTTTCCTGCACACCATTTGCATCAAGAATAGCACAGAGATTATCGAGCTTATGATGTGCAGAGGTCATCAAAGCCTCCCATATGTTTCCTTCCTGCATTTCTCCATCTCCAAGAATGCAGTAGACTTTAAAGTTTTTCCCGAGTAGTTTTGCACCTATGGCTATACCGTTTGCAACGGAAAGCCCCTGTCCCAGATAGCCTGTAGCATGTTCAATTCCGGGAGTTACTGGATGAATATGTCCCTGAAGTATGGAGCCAAGCTTTCTGAAATTTTTTAATTCACTTAGAGGAAAATACCCCGCATTGGCAAGCGTCACATATATTGCAGGGCTTGCATGTCCTTTAGAAAGAATCAATCTGTCCCTATCTTCCCAATCTGGATTGGCTGGATTATGCTTCATTTTATAAAAATATAGAGTTATCAAAATCTCAACAAGGGACAATGAACCACCGGGATGACCACTTTTTGCGAGAAAGATAGTATTCAGTATCTGTTTTCTGAATTCCCTTGCCATATTTTCAAAATTGGTAATTAATTCATCCCTTTTCATCACAAAGCCTCTTTTTTTATCTCTTTTTCGAAAATTTCCTTTTTATAATCATAGTCTTTGCTCCAGTTTAAAAAATAAACATCCGAAAATACGTGAGGAGCATTTTTATAAAGTAATTTCCAGATTTCTATGAGCAGATCTCTGATTTCCCATTGTGCATGTCTGCTAACTCTCAAGTCAATTATGTGTAACCACTCCCTGAAGTTTGCCGTCATCGTAAGAGTGGTATGTGCAGCATTTGGGAGCAAAAACCTTGCATCCTCTTTTTTTATGCCGAGTTCTATAAGTTTCTTGTAACCTTTAGTTATTTCACTTATGACATTCTGAAATATCTTTTTTGCCTCTGAATTTTTCTCTATATCTTCTGGAATCACATAGGAGAAATTACTCTCATTAATGTATCTCTGTGATCTTTGAGAAAAGGTTGCAAGTCTCTGTCTTACAAGCTGGTGAGAACACGCTCTTGAAATCTCCTCAATCAAAAATGAAGCACCTGCATGCTCGAGGACAGAAAGATGCCCATTCTTTATGAGATTTGCAATAAAAGTTATGCGAGAATCCTCTGTAATTCTCTCAGTGGAATCATAGCAAATCCTTGCACAGTACTCGATATGTTTTTCACAATTCTCTGTAATTGAAAGAAGCTTTACCTTCATAAAATCTCCAAATATTTTAAGCGAGTTGTTTTTTTATTTCAAGTTAAGAAACAATATTGATTTTGAAAATCTTTTTTAATGCTTTCAATGTGGCAAATCTATAAATATTGTTTCTATTTTACCCTCAAAACTCTTTTCAATCAATCTTTTCAATTCCAGTAAACCAAAAACTTCAGTATGGTAATGCCCGGCAAAAATAATATTCATTTCAAATTCCTTCAAAAGATAATAAAATGTACTTTCTCCATTTGCTTCACCGGTTATGATTGTCTTTATACCAGTATTATGTATTTTCTCAACAATCCCCCTTGAAATTGCTCCTGTAGATACAAAAAAAATGTTTTGAGGCCCACAGAAAAAGGAGATTGAGTGGGATTCGGGATTGATTTTGAGTTTTATAGAGTTTAAAAGTTCATCAACGGTAAGGGGTTCATTCACATATCCAGCAATACCAAGTTCAGGCAAAAAATCCGCCTTTCGCATTCCAAGTACCCTGAGAATTGAGATGTTGTTGCCAATTTCAGGATGAAAGTCCAGTGGAAGATGTGAAACGTAAAGATTCATTTCATTTTGAAGAAGTAATTTAAGTCTCTCTCTGTTAATCGAAGCGACATTTTTGAGGCTGCCCCATATCAAGCCATGATGGACAACTAAAAAATCACATCCTGATTCAAAAGCAGCCCTGAATACATCCATAGAAGAATCCACTGCAAATCCAACTTTCTCAATCTTTTCACAACCTTCTACCTGAAGCCCATTAAATGTAGTATCTTCATAAGCAGAGGGTTGAAGTAAATTATCAAGAAATGAAACCAGTTCATTTCGTAATAACATTTTTATGTAACCTTTGCTTTCTTCTTTCCTGAGCAGGAATTATCTGAAAAGCCCTTACTGCTTTATTATGCTCCTCAAGAGTTTTTGAAAAATGGTGGGTACCATCTGGTTTTGCTACGAAGTAAAGATATTCTACATCGGCTGGAAAAATTGCAGCCAGTATCGACGTCTTGCCGGGATTACAGATGGGTCCCGGTGGCAGTCCAAAATGTTTATAAGTATTGTACCTCGAATCATACTCAAAATCCCTTTTTCTTATGTTGCCATCATATTTGTTGTCAAGCATCAAAGCATAAATTAGAGTTGGATCCGCCTGCAATCTATAGCCTTTTCTAATCCTGTTGTAATAAACTCCGGAAATAATTGGCTTTTCAAAATCAAATTTTGCCTCTTTCTCTATTATTGAAGCCATTGTCAGTATTTCTTTAAGGTTAAGCCCTCTTTTTCTGATCATATTCAGGATCTCTTCATTTACAATTTCTTTAAATCTATCAAGAAATATCTTTACTATTTGATAACCACTGTAATTTAGTGGAATACTATAAGAATCTGGAAAAAGGTAGCCTTCCATTGAGGCACTGGGTGGAAGATTTAAATACCTCAACAACTCTGGATTTTTAAGCTCTGATAGAAAAAGCTCTTTCTTTATAAGATTTTTACTTTCGAGTAGTTCTGCAATTTCAAAGATGTTATATCCCTCTGGAATGGTCAAATTTACTGCAAAGCTCTTGCCATTATAAAATTTCTTGATAACTGAAGAATAGCTTTCATGAGCTTTTATCTGGTAAATCCCGAACTTTAGCTTATGTAAAGAACCTGTAATTCTTGCCTGCCACCGAAAAAGAAATGGATTTGAAACGATTCTTTCTTCTTTCAGTCTTTTTACAACCGAACTGAAATTTTCTCCCTTCTTAATCTCAAACAAAACATCACTATTATTTTCTGTCTTAAGAAATGAACAGGCTGAAATTAAAAAGAATAGAAAAAACGAAAGTCCCCGTCTCATCTTTAAGCTCCAGCAAATAAATCAGAACAAAGAACAATCAAAAAGCGATAAAAATGATGTGGCTATCAAACATTTTTCAGATTGACAGCCACAATCTCAAAGAAATCAGTATTCTCTTCTTGAAAAACGTGGATTTCTTTTTCTCTCTCTCGGTTTTGCTTCGTCAATCTTTAAAGTTCTTCCGGCAAATTCCTGTCCGTTGAGTGCCTTCATAGCATTTTCAGCTTCATTGTTGTTGCCCATCTCTACGAAACCAAATCCCTTGCCTTCGATAACTTTTGCATACTTAACTTCACCATAACCTGAAAACAGTTCAGATAACTGTTCAGAAGTAACACCATACTTAAGATTGCCGACATAAAGTCTGCTGCTCTCCATATATATCTCTCCTTAAAAAAGTTTCTAACGTCCCATATGCTTCTTACATTTGTCAGCATAGGGAATTGCTTCCAGTCTTTCTTCTTCTATCTCAGAGCCGCAGACCTGACATACACCGAAAGTATTGTCTCTAATTCTCTGCAACGCACGGCGAATCTCCTCGAGCAACTTCTTCTGAGAAGCGGAAAGACCTTCAGTTAATGAGGCAGAACTCAAAACATCTGCTTTATCCACAAGATCTCCATCAACATCAAAAGGATTACCATCCTCATAGCTTTCTGACTGAATATTTTCAAGTATCTCCCTCTCCATTTCTAAAAGTCTTTCTTTAAAATAAGCTATCTTTTTTGAATCCATCAAAAAACCTCTTGATTTAATTAAATTACACTTACAAATTTCTTCCCTCTTTTTTCAATGAAGGTAACCTTTCCATCCTTCAATGCAAAAAGAGTATAATCTCTGCCTGTTCCGACGTTTTCTCCTGCTCTAAATACACTTCCTCTCTGTCTGACAATTATATTTCCAGCCCTTACAAACTGCCCCCCCGATCTCTTTACACCCAATCTTTTAGAATTACTATCTCTTCCGTTTTTACCAGAGCCACCACTTGCCATCTTACTCCTCCAATATTAATCTTATTCTTTCTGGGTATTGATGTTCTAAAATGCCTAAACTTAAGACAAGATTATCAAACAAAACCTCACCCTTTTCATTTAGTCTATCTACAGTGGCAGATAAAAAGCCACTATTTTTAACAAAATCCACATTGGCTTTTGCAATCTCTTTCATTCCAATAAGCCACATCTGTAAAAGCACAGAAACTGAAGCACAAACTATATCTTTTCCCTTCTCTTCAAAAAGGGAATGTCCCTCTGCCTTAATCTTTATTCCTTCTTTCTTTTCTATAACTATGTTTATCATTAATATAACTTTTTGCAATAAAAAAGGGGGCTTTTCTGCCCCTTTCCCTTCCGGAAAAATCAAAAAACTATAGCTTCTTTAAGTCTGTTATTTCAACCTCTGTATAGAGTTGTCTGTGGCCTTTCTTTCTTCTATAGTTTGACTTTGCCTTATACTTATATACGACAAGCTTCTCCCCTTTCACGAGAGGATTTGTCACTTTCGCATTCACCACCACATTATTGACGTAGGGTGTCCCAATTTCAATATTACCTTTATCCGAAAACATAGTGACATTTTTCAACTCTATATTTTCATTCTCATTCTTTTTCAGATAGTCCACAAGAAGCCTCATCCCTTTCTCAACTCTATATTGTTTACCACCAATCTCTAAAATTGCATACATTTCATTTCTCCTGAAAAATGAAAATTAAGGTTTATTATAATAAAGTTAAAAATTTTTTTTGTCAAATTTTTTGATTTAGAATTAATTTCTGTGTCGTTCCAAGTCAATAGTGAAATAGTTTCTCCAAGAAAGAAAGTGGAGAATTTTAATTTTTTGAGATATAAGATTAATGAAAAATTAACAAAAATAATTTATAATATAACAAAGGTGGTGATTATGGAGAGAAAGAGGGTATTGTTTGTTTGTGTCCACAACTCTGCGAGAAGTCAGATGGCAGAAGCATATCTAAATATGCTTGGTGGTGAAAAATTTTTTGCCGAAAGTGCGGGTCTTGAGCCCGGTGTGCTTAATCCTGTGGTTGTAAAGCTTATGCTTGAAGATGGAATAGATATTTCTGGCAATAAAACTAAAAGTGTGTTTGAACTTTTTAGGCAAGGAAAAACCTACGATTATGTTATAACAGTATGTGACCCTGAAGCCGGGGAAAGGTGTCCCATTTTCCCCGGAAAGGTCACAAGGTATCACTGGTTTTTTGATGACCCCTCTGGTTTTAAGGGTAATTCTGAAGAGGTTCTTCAAAAAACAAGAGAAGTAAGAGATAAAATAAAAGAAATGGTAAAAAAATTTATTCTACAAGAGGGGTGAGAGCTATTGCTTTAAAAGATCGAAAAAATTATCGAAACTCTTTTTTATCCTGTCAATGAGCAGGCTTATTGATACAATATAAAGATAGCCTATGAATAGAATAACAGTTTTCTTTGAAATCTCTTCGTATCTTTTAACTGATAGAAATTCACTTTCTATGCTTTTAGATTTTTCATCAAGAAATTCCTTGAATTCAGTAATTATTTCTCTAAAACTTACAAGGTTAATATAAATATAGTGCTTCTTCCTTATAATAGAGGTAACAATTTTAGTGAAATTAAAGACCCTGTCAAAAATTTCAGCTTCCTGTTGGGTAGTAAAATATCTTTTCTTGATTTCTGTTAAAATTAAAAAATCCACCCCGCAATTTAAATATGAGTCAATCTTTGCTGAGGTCAACACCCTTGCAAATGCATTAACTATCCTTTCACTCGCATTACAAGTTTCAAACTTTTGTAATTCAAAATTTAAAACTGAGAATAGCTTTAAGTCTTTTTTCGAGCTTAAACCACTTTCATCAATACTCTTTTTAATACAGAAAAAAAGGAAACTAATTGTGTTTTCAGGATTGTCAATTTTTTCTAAATACTGGATTACATATTCTATCAAAAACTTACCTCCCTCGGATAAACTCTTATCCTTCTTTCAAGCTCTTCAAAACCCTCCTTTGCATTGTCTATCCTGAAAGAACTAAT
>JBMFQR010000018.1:0-42113 GCA_049968515.1 Brevinematia bacterium | reverse complement strand
ATTTATCGGCAAGCGGGAGCTTTTTATTGGATATCCGCTATTATCATACCATCTCTATATTTTAATTCATCACTGGCCTCTTTTATGCCTTCCCTTAGACCAATACTATTCTTAAATAGTTCCTTTAATTTCCTGCCAGTATCCTCTTTAAATCGCCCTCTACTCGCTTTCCTTATCACTTTCCCAATTTCTTCCTCTCTCTTATCTTCAAAACCTTCAAGGCCTATTTCCATTAAAAGAGCTATGCTCGTCTTTATCCAGAGATTGCTGAAAAACTTTTCATACTCCGGAAAATGTCTCTCAATTAATGTCCTTATAACAGTCTTATGTCTTACCTCATCATTGACAGCTCTTCTCCGAGCATCATAAACATTTTTAATACAACTATACTTCTCTCCATCAGAAAGATTCGCATATAATCCCTTCCCATATGAAGATAATTTCGCAATGATTCTTGAGTCTTTCCTGTCATTCTTGTTCGGAGTATTGTCTTCAATCTCTTTAAAATTAGCTACATGAAAACTGTTGATTAACTCTACATCATAGCCTCTTTTCCTTAAATAAGTCGCTATAGGCTTCCAGTAATGTCCAGTCGACTCCATCGCTACTTTCACTTCTTCCCTCGGATAAACTCTTATCCTTCTTTCAAGCTCTTCAAAACCCTCCTTTGCATTGTCTATCCTGAAAGAACTAATACTTCTCTGCCCTTTCAGAATGTGAACTTCATGAAAGTCTTTACTGATATCCAAACCTATGTTTATCATATCCTACCCTCCGATAAAAATTTAATCCATTTCCTATCGGAAGGTTAAATCTTTTTTCACTATAATATAGTAATCTTATAATCTCTCCATGTTCTTTTTCGCCCACCTCCTTTATACTTGCTGACTTGCTTGTCGAATGAAGACGAAAAGCCGCCAGCGTATCCCTGATATGACAAAGTCTTCCTTTTTCTGCTACTCTACAAAAGAAATCTGTATCCATACAGAAACGAAACTGTTCATCAAATCCACCAACTCTTTCGTACACATCCTTTGTCCAGAATACTGCCGTCTGATGCATCTGTCCGCCTTCATAAATCATTGCAGAAAAAGATGTTTTTGTGAATCTTAACTCATCAAGAATATTGTCACTTTCATCAATAAAGTAAATATTCCCATAAAACATATCGACTTTCGGATGACTTTTCAATCTTTCTGCCACTTTAAAGAGTGTACCTGGCATATAGATATCATCTGAATTAAGATAGGCAAAGATATCTCCACTGGCTTTTTCAAAACCCTTTCTTATGGCGTGAGTTTGACCCCTGTCTCTTTCACTTACCCAGTAAGCAAGGTATTTTTCATACTTTTTTATTATTTCGACACTTTCATCAGTGGAGCCACCATCAATGATGAGATATTCGAGGTTTGGATAGTTCTGATTCAAAACACTGAGGATGGTTTTCTCTAAAAATTGTGCTTGATTATAGGATGGAGTGACAATAGAGATTTTGGGATAGGAGAAATCTTTCGAGAGCAAAAGTTTTTCATCAAAGAAAGGCATGGATAAAAACTCCTTTACTTCATCTCTCAAAAACACT
This sequence comes from Brevinematia bacterium, assembly GCA_049968515.1. Taxonomy (GTDB): domain Bacteria; phylum Spirochaetota; class Brevinematia; order Brevinematales; family JAOACQ01; genus JAOACQ01. Next base: position 40,531 of record JBMFQR010000018.1, on the reverse strand, counting down.
TTCATCGTTCACCTTCTACCATTGTAAGTAAATTTTGTTCAAAACTATCAAGATCAATGAGAAAATAATCTTTATCAACTTTTTTCGCCAAAAAGTAATAATACTGAAGCCCAAGAGCTGAAGCTAAAGCAAAATAACAATTGTTTTTATTGTCTCCCTCAGCTCTTATTTCCATAACTTTAGAATTTTCTTTCATCCATAACATATGAGTGAGGCCAGCACCATGTAAACCAATCAACATTTCAGCTTTTGAAGCAAGTCTATACTGTTCTTCAAAAGACAGATCTTCCATACAAATTTTAATAAAATTATATTTTTTCAATATCTCAAAAAGTTCTTTTTCATTTTTCAATTTTCTGGTGTTAGCTTTCTCTCTGGAAATATATAATCTTATTTTTTCTTCTCTAACCACTGGCCATGTGATATGAAAACGTTTTCGTATATTTTTTACTAACAAGTTTCTATAATTTCCGGTAGGAGAAATATTTGGAATAACTACAAGCTTTTTGGCTTTTATTAATTCATTATCATGAACCATTCTATATGGAGTACCATACAATTTTAATGTGGAAATAGCAAAAGAAGTAAAAAATTTTTGAGGTATAAGTAAGTTATATTCTTTTAAATCTAACCTTCTATCAAGAATAACCTCTAATTTTTGAAGAACATCTAAAAACCAGTGAAAAAAACTTCGAGAAAAAGCATCTGTCAAAAAAAGACAATTATCCAAGTTAACTATTTTCTTTACTTTTATTACTCCCTTAATTATTCTAAATATCATATTTACCACTGATAAAAAGCTATGTTCAAAATCACCATAAAAAACATCAAACAAGATTTTCCCTTTACTAATACAAACCCCACTTGAAAAAATATACACATTTTCAAATTCTTTACTGTACACTTCTCCAAACCTACCTAAAATTACTCTCTCAAATAACCAGAAATCTTCTTTTCTTATATTTTTAGGTAGTTCGCGTTTTACTTCTTCATGAGGGTAGAGAAATATTTTCATATTTTTTTCCTTTGTCAAATTCTTTCAAAATACACACTATATTTTGATAAGCAAATATTTCACAGTATGTCGGTTCATATTCTTTTATTCGTAACAATCCAGAAGGAAGCATTCTATAAAAATTATAATTTGGAAGAAAGTCCCAAAAATCTTTAAAGAATACCCTGCTAATAACATTCATCTCATTGAATTCAAAATGAATTACATTCACTTTACCTTGTCTAATAAAATTCTCAAACCCCTTTAAACATTCTAATTCATTTCCTTCTGTATCTATTTTCAAAAGATCAATCTTATCAATATTATTTTTTTTAACAACATCATCTAAAGTAATAATATCAATTGTGTGTTCAATTGCTTTACTTCTATGAATTGTTTCTATAACTTCACTATAAATTGATGCAAGAGAGGAACCCGTCCTGATTAAAATAATCATATAAATTACATTTTCCTGTTTTACTACCAATAGCTACATTAAGAATTTTTATATTGTATCCCACAATAGCCTCTTCAAGCTTTTTAAAAGTAATAGGATGGGGTTCAAAAGCATAAATATCCACATTTTGATTTAATTTCCTTACATATTTAGAATAATTTCCTAAATTTGCACCAACATCAAAAACAATTCCGTTATGAAGATTAGAAATATATTCTTTTAAAAAACTTTGCTCCCCACTTATCTTATGATTCTCATAATTTAAAATTCCCATTCCTCTTATGCTAAGAGAATAGATAAACCTATTAAATTTATAAAAAACCTTTCTTCCAAATAGGAGTCTATAAATTTTTTGGATTAAATTAAGCATTATCATCCTCCATGTAATGTTTTATGCTTTTGAAAATATTTTAAACCAAATATTGAAATTGAAACAAGATAAAACAAATTTCTTGTTTTCTTATTAAACAAGAGAAAAAAATAAGCAGCTATACTCTGGGAAAATAATGTTGCAAATGCTGCTCCTATCACTCCAAAAGCAGGAATAAGAATAAAATTTAACATTAAATTTGTAATAGCACCACATAAAGTCCTAAAAAATGCTATTTTCTGTAAGTTTTCCACTAAAAACCATTGACTGGTGGCAACTCCCACGAAGACAAAAACACCTGCCCAAATATGAACTGAAAGAATATTAGCTGTTTCTATATAACTCTTACCAAATAAAAAAGATACAATTGGCCTACTCAACATTGATACAAGTAAGGAAATTACAATTGCTATCCATCCCAAGATACTGAAAAGCTGTGTTAATCTTCGGTAATATAACTCATTTCCAACCCTCTTTGCATCAACAATGGCTGGAAAGGTAGAATTCACAATCACCCCTGGAATCATATACCAAACCTCAGAGAGACTTACCGCAGCAGAATACAAACCAACCTCTCTTTCGCCAAGCATATTTCTTATCATTACCTGATCGGTTCGCATATATACCATTATTGCTATACTCGATAGTATTAGTGGCCAGCTATCTTTTAAAAGCCCGAGTGCCACATTTCTATCAAACTTCCAGTTAGTTATATGACCCCCATATTTATTGTAAAAGATTATAAGAAATATTGATACAACAATCAGTTCAAAGAAAGACATTATAGCAAACCATTCTACAGGTTGCTTTGTTACTATCAGGAGAACTTTGATCCCTAAAATAAGTAAAAAGGCAATATTCTGGGCGAGAACAGTATACTTTGAGAGAATCTTAGCCTGAAAGAAAAAGTCAATTGCCATAACAGCCTATGCAACAAAACCGAGGGAAACAAAAAAGATCATAAGCACAGTTCTTACATCATTCCGGTGAATCAAAAAAGCCACCCCTGTAGAAAGAAAAAGGACAGCAATGCCGCCCATAAGTTTAAGGTAAAAAGAGGTCCCAATGAGTTCCCCTTCTTTTTCAGGCTGCTTCACGAGTTCTCTCACGACAATTTGATCAAGTCCTAAAGTAGCTAAAGCACCAAACAGGCTCACAAATGCCACGGCATAATTGAGCGTTCCATATCCAGCTGGCCCAAGATACCTTGCTACCCACACGCCAACTAAAAGCCCGACCCCCATCCGTATGACTTTATCAATAGATAGCCAGCCTATATTTTCAAGCACACGAAGTAGCATAGGACGGTCTTTAAGAAATTTTCCCACAATAGGTATTGAAAGTAGCAGATTTTGCATTTTTAACCCTAACTTATTATACTGAAGAGTATTTAAAAATTCAATTAATTTTAATTACAGAGGATCACGGGGCTATCCAAAAAGTTAGTTTCTGGACAGCCTTATCCATAATGCTTTAAAACTCTATCTTAAATCCGCCAAGTATCATAAAAGGAAAATCTTTTAAGCCTTCCTTTTGAAGCTTTCCATCCTTAATAACATAATGATAATCATAGATGTTTTCGTGGTTGTAAATGTTAATAAACGAAACATACGAACTTGATTCAAACTTAAGGCCAAATAATTTTAAGAAGTCAAATGGGCCTGATGGTATTGTAATTTTCACATCAAGCTTGTGATGAAGAGGGGTAAACTCACTATTGTATTTTCCATAGTTGTAATAATACTGAGTGCCTGCACCTGGAATTTCAGCAGACACAAAGTTTGTGATGGGGGTGTAAGGTTTTCCAGTCATCAGTTTGAAGTCGAAGCTCAAACTCCAGTTATACAGCCAGTCTATCCTGGGATTATCAAACCTTAATTTATTGATAAGCTCAAGGTTAATAGAAAGATTGTGCTCCCTTAAAAATGAAGGGACAAACCATTCATCAATAGGTAAGGCAGAAGGAAAAGCTGGATCTGGTGTGCCAAGATTTGTGACCTTTTCAAGCCCATGAACATAGGTATAGCTTAACCATCCGTTCCAGAAATCTGTCTTTCTCTTCTTTTTCTGCAAATATAAAGCTCCTCCATAAACCTCTCTAAAACCATCATTATTGAAATTTTTGTCTCCATCCTCATATATTAGGTCATAATACCACTTATAAAAACCCTCAACCCTGACAAGATAAGCCTCCTTATCATATTCCGCTCCACCAAGGCAATGATAAGCTTTTTCAGATCTGAGGTCTGGATTACCGTATTTTTCGTCAATCTGATAGAAATTAAAGGAATAAAAATTATACTTTCCCCCTCTTACATAAATAGAAGCATCCTCTGTAATCTCCCATTTTAATCCACCCACTGGGTTAAAAACAGTTTCACCTGTTGGCTTGTAATATTCAACCCTTCCTCCCACTTCAAGTATTAAGGATTTTATAAACTCCCAGTTGTCCATTATATACCCTGCATAGTAAGGCATCATATAATTGGAAAGTTTATCTTCATAGCTGAAGCTGTTTGTCCAGTTTCCATTAGCATCGAGGGAATAGAATTTTACTGTTTCTTTATCTTCAATCAGGTATGGCAAAATGATTGCCCCACCAGTTTGAAACTTATGGCCATCAAAAGAGTTAATGTAAAGGTTTACAAGTGATTGAAAGTTAATTAGCCGGGATTCTGCCTCATATATTCCCACAGGATCAGCATCAAGCTTACTATAATTTTCTGTCCAGGTACAACCAAGAATAATGTCAAGAGAGTCCTTTTCTGTGAGCCTTCTGTCATATCTTGTTCCAAATATGGCATTATAGTTATAATAATAAAACTCACCATTGTATTCTGGCTCTCCAGCACTAACATTTCCCGTAAGCTTCCATTTCATTCCCTCTTCACTGCCATAAAAGAAGACAGAAATCTTATCATCAAGAGTAGGGGTAAAGGTCAGTTTAAAAATACCATCGGTGATGTGAGGATACTGCACTCCCTCATCTACCTTAACAAACAGAGGTATAAGAAATTCATAATATGTTCTTCTTATATTAAAATAAAAAGTAACATTACTACCCACAAGACCATCAAGGCCAATTTCGCTTGAGGCTGAAGATAGATCAAAATAGCCTTTCAATCTTTCGTTATTTCCCTCTTTTAACTTTGCAACAAGTGCTCCGGACAATCCCTGAGCAAGATAGGGTGGGTAACCTGCTGTGTAAAGATCAAGGCTATCTATCCAGTTCGGGTTAAACATACTTACTCTTCCAGCCCATCTATATGGGTTAATAAGAACTACGCCATCCATCAGGAAAATATTTTCATACCAGTCTCCACCCTGTATATACATCATTGCATCCATCATATAGCCACTTGTGCCTACCCCGGGCATTGATTGAACTACTTTTATGGCGTCATTTAGATAACACTGGGATGCGTTTTTTATTTCATCCTCGGAAATCTTCTTTGCAGCCGGGACTTTGCCCTTTTCTCTCTTCTCTTCCACAGTAACTTCTCCCAACGAAACACTTACTCTTTTAAGTTCAACATTCACTTCAATATCCTCAGCTTCAACATTAATCTCCTTTGAAAACTTTTCATATCCAGGCATAACAACGATAAGGGTGTATTTACCGGCTTCGATGTTTTCAAAGACTGCATTTCCACCCTTTTCTGTTTTAGATTGAAGTTTTTTCTCAAGAATTACGACAGTAGCATCCTCAACAGGTGATTTTTTCTCCTTTACAACAACTTTAACATTTGCTGGCCACATAAAATTCGCAAAAACTATCTCTATAAGGATAGCCTTTACGAAAAATCCAAATCTTCTACTCATATCACCTCCATTTCGTGTGCTGTCCAAGAATTGCCCTTCTGGACAGAGTCCCGATGTCATAGAAAAGTATATCACCAGAACTTCAATTTTTTCAAACCAGAAAAAATAAATATTCTGATATTGCTAGAGGTAATGCCAGCACATTTATATATCTATTTGTTCTGTTATAAAAATAAATCTAAAAACTTTTGCATTTTTTTATTTTTTGTTTTATTATTTTAATAATCACAGGGAGGGTATCATTATGAAAGTTTCTGACATTATTTCTCAGAAGGTTTCTTTTGAGAATCTTTCTAATAAGAGGAGGAATATTAAATCTGATTCATCTGTAATTAGCACGCTCTATTCAAAAACCGATGCAGTTGCATTTCAAAGGAACAGAAATGAGATTACTTCTATAATAGACCTCCAGCATGAGTTTAATAAAAATATGACGAGCCTGAATGGTTTTATTGATATGGAGAGGAAGATTAATGAGTTTCAGGCTCTGGCTGATGAAAAAAAGGATTTTGAAAGGCTTTCAAAGGAATTATCTGCAATAAGCCATCTTGTAAAATTCAATGGGGAAAATGTGATTTCTTATCTGGATACTAATGTTAAAGATGAGACTTCACTCTATACACTTAAGATGAATCTCTCCAAGGAGATTGAAAATCTGAAGAGCATTGTTGCAAAAGAGAGAAAAACAATAGCCAGATATCTTATTGCAAATGAAAATAGAGAAGCCCTTGTAGGCTTTTCACCTGAAAAGACAGTAGAAAACATTTTAAACCTGTTAAAAGAGAGTAATATTTCAGGTTTGCATAAGTTAAAAAATAACTCAAATAAGCTTCTTTCTTCTTAAATTGGCAATTTCATATTTTTCTTAAAGTTAAAGGGGGAAAGGGCTGGAGTAATACTCGGAATCTATTTAAATAAATTAAAGGTTTTTATGTACAATGTGGCTAATTTATTTAATTCAAAAAACCCTGATGTGTTTATTGTTGCAGAAATAGGCATAAATCACGGGGGAAGTTTTGATTTTGCAAAGAAACTGGTCTATAGTGCAAAAGAAAGCGGGGCTGATGCTGTAAAATTCCAGATCTTTAAAACAGAAAAGTTTTATAATCAGAAAATACTGAAAGAGAATTTTGACCTTTTCAAGTCCCTTGAGCTCACCTTCGACCAGTTTAGTCGGCTTAAAGAGCTCTCTGATTCCCTTGATATGGTCTTTTTTGCCACACCGCTTGATACAGACTCACTGGATTTCCTTATTGCTATAAACACTCCCATTATCAAAATTGCGAGTTCTGATATAAGCTGTGAGCCATTTTTGTTTGAGATTTCAAAAAAAGCAGAAAAATACAAAAAAGCAGTCTTTATGTCTACAGGATTTGTAAAAATGGATGTAATAAAGAAAGCTGTTTCTTTTTTCCAGAATACAGATATTGCCCTTCTCTATTGTGTCTCAAAATATCCAGCCTCTTCTGATGATATAGACCTGAACGTGATAAAGAGCTTCAAAGAGAATTTCCTTATGCCGGTGGGATTTTCTGATCACACATTGAATTATATTTTTTCAGTTGGAGCTGTGGCACTCGGGGCAAAGATTATTGAAAAACATTTCACCACAGATAATTCCCTTCCCGGACTTGATCACTTAATTTCCCTAAATCCAGAGAGGTTTAAAACTATGGTGACTTCAATAAGAGAAATCGAAAAGGCATTGAAAACCGGGGAAAAGTCCATTACAAAATTTGAAGAGGATATATCAGGCCTTTCAATGAGAGAAATGTATTTTTCAAGGGATATGAAAAAGGGTGAAAAGATTAAGGCAGAGGATATTCTATTTTTAAGACCTGGAACAGGGGTAAGTTTGAGAAAATTCCGTTCAAGATTGAATAAAAAGCTTAAAGAAGATAAGTTGATGTATGAAAAAGTTTAGTATACTTGTAAAACCTGTTGAGGAAGATATTATAGAGACGGATGGAGTCTGGCTATCAATTTCTGAAGCAAAGAGAGGTTATAATTTTTTTAGTCAATCTAATCCCTGTGAATTACTTTTTGTGATTTATAAGGGCAATGGTTTTATAAAATTTAATGATCCAAACATGAGAGAAGTCTATGAGTCTTATAAGTCTAGCCAGCTTAAAGCCACAATTTTATATATCGATTCTAAAAGTAGAGAGATTAATTTTCATACTGATGGTTCCCCATTTATCTTAATTTTCAGAAGGGAGAAAAAAGAGGTTGAGAGACTTTCAAAAGATAATAAAATACAATTCAATGAGGAAGATATTATCATTGGTTTTGACAGTGAATTCGATTATCAGAAAGCAGACAAACTATCCGAATACGTATTCAATTCAAAATCATTCGCTAACCTTTTTTTGAAAGAGTTTCTTGATTTTCTTGTTTCAAATCAGATTTCTGTCCGTCCCCTGTTTGTAATTAACTTCACGGAGCATAAGCTTTTCAAATTCTTTATGGAATCTAATATGAAGGCTCTTACCACCACAATTGATATGCTTAAGAATAAGATTCTGAAGTATAATACTGAAAAATTATGGCAGATTGAGACAGTTTTGCATGAGGCATTTATGAATGCTGTCACTCATGGCAATGAGCTCGAACCTAAAAGAAAGGTTGAGATTCTTTATGAAATTGGCAGGAGGGGAATAAGAATAATAGTTAAAGATATGGGGAAGGGTTTTGATGTAAACAATCTCTTTGTTCCGTCAGGTGAAGAGGCTCTAAACGCAATTTCTGGGAGAGGAATTTATCTAATGGAGAAGCTTTCAGATATTCTTTTCTACTCACCTGAAGGCAACAAAACTCTCATCTTTTTTAATTTTTGATTTTTTAGCAAACTTTTCTTAAAATATAATGTATCTGGAAATTAAAGGCTGTCCAAAAAGTCTTATTTTAAGGTGATTGCTTCGTCGCTAATAATCCTCGCAATGAGAAGAGAACTCATTATTGCGAGCTTTTGAAAAAACGATGCAATCTCAAAATACCAGAAACTGACTTTTCGGAGAGCCCCATTTTAATAATATGTATAAATAAGATAGGAGGTTAAAGATGGCTGTAAAGATTGATCAGGATGCATGTATTGGATGTGGAGTATGTGAAGGAATATATCCCGATTTGTTTGAGATGGGAGGAGATGGTAAGGCCCACGTTAAAGATGTTTCATCATATGATTCAGGACTTGCCCAGGATGCAGCATCTCAGTGTCCCGTCAATGCAATATCTGTAGACTGATGGTGTTTTAGAAGGGTGTTGCTCTGCTTTAATTGTGACAGGTTATGTATTTCTGTCAGAACCTAAGTGGAGCAACGCTACCTGTAAAACTGGGAGGTTGAAATGAAGTATAAAGTTCTTGTTACAGATAAACTGGATAAAGAAGGCATAGAGATTCTGAAAAGGTTTCCAGATATAGAGGTTGTGGAAAAGGAAACTTTGAAAGGAGATGCTCTAAAGCAGGAACTTCAGGGTTATGATGCCATAATTGTAAGAAGTGAGACCAAACTCACAAGAGACGTAATAGAAGCTTCCAGTGGCTTGAAGGTTATTTCGAGAGCAGGAGTTGGTGTTGATAATATTGATGTAGCAGCCGCTACCGAAAAAGGTATTGTAGTAATGAATGCTCCACTTGGTAATACTATATCTACCGCAGAACACACCTTTGCAATGATGCTTTCTCTGGCAAGAAAAATTCCGTTTGCACACATTTCACTTGCCGTAGAAGGAAAATGGGACAGAAAAAGCTTTAAGGGAGTTGAGCTTTATGGCAAGATTCTCGGACTCATAGGGCTCGGCAGGATTGGGACTGAAGTGGCGTTAAGAGCAAAGGCTTTTGGAATGAAGGTGTTGGGTTATGATCCATTTATTTCTGAAGATAAGGCAAAACAGCTTGGGATTGAGCTCTCTCCTCTGGAAAGGATATATAAGGAAAGTGATTTTATCTCAGTTCATACACCTCTAACTGAGAAGACAAAGGGTATGATTGGTCCAAAAGAAATAGAGATGATGAAGAAGTCTGTAAGAATTATAAATTGTGCGAGAGGTGGAATTATAGATGAGGTGGCACTTGCAAATGCTTTAAAGGAAGGTAGAATTGCTGGTGCAGCAATAGATGTATACTCAAAAGAGCCTCCTCTTGAACCGAGAAATCCTCTTCTTGATGCACCAAATTGTATACTTGTGCCACATCTTGGAGCTTCAACATCCGAGGCACAGTTTAATGTTGCCATAGAAAGTGCAGAAGCTGTGGCCAACTTCCTTGTTCATGGAATGATTGTAAACTCTGTTAATATGCCATCCATTAGCAAGGAGATTTATTCCCAGATAAAGGATTATATCAACCTTTCTGAAAAGATGGGAAGCTTTGTGTCCCAGATTATTGAAGGGCAGTTGGCTGAGGTTAACTTAAGCTACCATGGTGACATAAAAGAATTCTCTCTTATTACCAGAGCCTTCTTAAAGGGGCTTTTTGAACCTTTTATGGGCGATACGGTTAACTATGTCAATTCCTCAAGCATTGCTTCTTCAAGGGGCATAAAGCTTGTGGAAGAAAAGGAAGAGTTAAGTACCGAGTATACAAATATTCTTTCGGCAACTGTAAAAAGTGATAAGGAAGAATTAAACCTCTGGGGAACAATCCATTCAAATAAAAAAGGCAGAATTGTAAGAATAAATGATTACTACTTTGAAGTAGAACCGGAAGGTAACCTTGTATTTATCTACAATGATGATAAGCCGGGTATGATAGGAAGCATAGGTAGCATAATGGGCAACTACAACATTAATATTGCAAGTATGAAGGTGGGGAGGGATGCAAAAACTGGTGTGGCACTAACCATTCTGGCTGTTGACACGCCATTGACTGACGAGATTAAGAATAAGCTCTCCGAGGTAAACGGAATAAGAGAGGTAAAGGTAATAAAGCTTTAAAAGGACAATTTAATGTCAAAAAGAATTTTATTTTATGACTCAAAGCCATATGATATAGAGTATTTTGAAGCCAATAACAAGGAATATGGATATGAGCTAAAATTTTTCAAGGAAAAGCTTGATACTGAAACTGTTCTTCTGGCTAATGGCTATAATGTTGTATGCTTGTTTGTAAATGATGATGTAAACGAAAAGGTTATCAAAAAGCTTAAAGAATATAATATTGAGCTTATCGCATTAAGATGTGCTGGATATAACAATGTTGACCTTAAATCTGCCTTAAATGAAAGAATCCATGTGGTTAGAGTCCCTGCTTATTCTCCCTATGCTGTTGCTGAGCATACAGTTGCATTAATGCTCACACTAAACAGAAAGATTCACAAGGCATATCTCAGAACAAGGGAGCTTAACTTCAGCATAAATGGTCTTCTCGGCTTTGATATGCATGGGAAAACAGTTGGTGTTATCGGCACGGGACAGATAGGGAAGGTTGTTATCCAGATACTCAATGGCTTCGGAATGAAGATAATTGCTTACGATTTATACAGAGACGAGGATTTTGCCAGAAAAGCTAATTTTGAATACGTAGGGCTTGACGGAATATATAGTGAGTCAGATATTATTACACTTCACTGTCCGTTGACACCGGAAACAAAGTATATAATAAACAAAGATTCCATTTCCAAAATGAAAGATGGTGTAATGATTATTAACACCAGCAGAGGAAAACTTATAGACACGAGAGCTTTGATTGATGGGCTGAAGAGTGGAAAGATAGGTGGAGCTGGGCTTGATGTATATGAAGAAGAAAGTGATTATTTCTTTGAGGATTATTCAACACAGATTCTTACCGATGATGTGCTTGCCAGACTTCTTACCTTTCCAAATTTGATAATCACATCCCATCAGGCTTTTTTCACAAAGGAGGCACTTACAAATATAGCAAAAACCACGCTCCAGAATATTAAAGATTTTTATGATGGTAAGCCATTAAAGAATGAGGTTTGTTATCGTTGTGGTCAAAATATCCAGAATTGTGACAGAATGAAAAAGGGCAGATGTTTTTAAAGGTAATTTTATGTTAATTGGCACAATTGCAAATGCAGTAGCTGTCATACTGGGGAGTTCCATAGGCCTTATTTTTAAAAGAGCTTTACCAGAAAGGATAAAGACAATAATTTTTGATGGGCTTGGAATTGCCACTCTTGCTATTTCTGTCTCTATGATACTCAAGATAGAAAATATTCTTGTTGTTATTTTCAGCATTCTTTTAGGTGGAGTTTCCGGCGAGGCCTTAAAAATTCAGGAATTCTTCGATGGTCTTGGAGACAGGCTTAAATCACTTATAAACTCAAAAAACAAAGACTTTACAGAGGGCTTTGTTTCTGCTTTTCTTATTTTCTGTGTTGGAGCAATGACAATAATGGGTTGTTTTGATGAAGGTATAAGGAATAATCACACTCTTTTATTCACAAAATCAATTCTTGATGGATTTTGTTCAATTGCACTTGCATCAACACTCGGAAGTGGGGTTTTATTTTCTGCTTTACCTCTGTTCATTTTTCAGGCAATTCTAACCTTTCTTGCTAAATGGCTTGAGCCTTTTTTTAACACCTACATTATAAACCAGATTGTTGGCACGGGTGGTTTACTTGTCCTTGCCATAGGAATAAATCTTTTGCAACTTAAGAAAATAAAAGTCTCAAACCTTCTCCCTTCAATTGTTTTTGTAATAATACTGAGCTTTATTTTTCATTAACTTAACAAATGCTACACATCTCTAAACTACCACAAATAAAAATTGACATTTCAAAGGATTTTAAACAAAATATATTTCACTGGCAATACAGGAGAAAAGATGTTTGAGGATATCGATTTAGAAAAAGATGGCATTATTGAAGCATCTGCAGGAACTGGGAAAACATTTACAATAAAAGAGCTTGTTAAACGAATAATAAAAGTGGGAAGGGCAAAACCAGAAGAGATTCTTGTGTTAACATTTACAGAAAAAGCTACAAAAGAGCTTAAAGCCAGAATCAGAGAAGCAATTATAAAGGAAAAAGATAAAAATGAAAATTTGAGAAAAGCAACCATAAATTTTGACAGATTCAATATTTTTACAATTCATGGTTTTTGCAATTTTATTATAAGGAACTACCCATTTGATTTAAGTGCACCTCTGAATGCAGAGGTCTCGAGTGTCCCATACAAGATTTTACTTAACAATCTTGTATTAAATGAATTTGAAAAACTATTAGAACAAAGAAAAAATGAAAAACTAAATTTTGAAATAAACAAGGAGATAATAACCCCTGTATTAAAAATAATAGAAACTTTTTCATTCGAGAAGGGGCACAGATTAAGAGTGGAAGGTTATGACAGGGAATTTAAAAATTCGGATGAGGTTTTAAGATTCATTAAAGAAGGATCTATTTCATTTGAGGAAAAGGATTTTAAAGGTTTTGTAGTTTACTACTTTGTTTTAAGGTTGCTTGAGGAGAGTGAAAACTACAAACAAAAGAAATGGATAATAACATATGACGATATGGTGGAAAAGGTCTACAAAGGCCTATCAGAAAATAAAGCCTTTTTGGAAAAGGTTTCAAGCCTCTTTAAGTATATTATAATAGATGAGTTTCAAGATACGGATCTGCTGCAATGGAAGATTTTCAGAATGATGAAATTTGCCTCACCATCTCTCAGAATTTATGTAGTTGGCGATCCAAAGCAGGCTATTTATGGCTTTAGAGGAGGCGATATACACACTTACTTTAAGGCAAAAGAAGAAATTCTTAAAGATGGAGGAAAGCTCTATAATCTTACTAAAAATTACAGAAGCAGCATTTCATTAATTAATAAGCTTAACTGGCTTTTTTGTGATATGGATGATGGTGAGAGAAAGAGATGGTTTGAAAATAATGGAAAACACCTTCATTATGAAGAGGTGCATGGGATAGAGGATAAATTTAACGAAGAAAATAGATTTTTGAACCTTAAAAGCTTAAATCTCTTTAAGATAACGGCAGAAAGAGCAAAAGAAGCATGCAAAATTTGGAAAAGTTTTGTCATTGCAGAAATTTCAACACTTGTAAGGGAGTGCGAGATAAAAAAGTCAGAGATATTAGTCCTTTGTAAAACAAGTAGAAATGCAAGAGATTATGAAGAAGCCTTAAATAAGGTTGGCATAAAGGCAAGATTCTTTGATAGAGAGGGAGAGCTTTTTAATACAAAAGAGGCACTTAATGTAAAGACACTGCTTTCGGCACTTGCATTTCCTGAAGATTTAAGTCTTAAAAAGTCTCTCTTACTCTCAGAGATATTCAATGTGGATTTCAGAGAGATAAATGAATTTCTTGAATCTGAAGAAGGTAGAAAGGCTGCGGAGATTTTTGACAAATGGGTTTCTTTTGCCAGAAAAAAGGAATGGGGAAAGTTGTTTGATTCCGTATATTTTGAGTCTAAAATGTTTGAAAGGATTTTTTCCGAAAACCCTACTACAGAAGCCTCTTCTATTGTATCAAGATATAATCAGCTTGCAATAATCTTAAAAAATTATGCTTACACAAACAACCTTGATATTTTCAGTTTAGCTCTTGAGTTTAAGAAAATGATTGAGGAGGATAAGGAAAAGATATGGAATGAAGATACAGATTTCATAAAGATTATGACGATCCACTCTTCAAAGGGGCTGGAAGCACCAATTGTCTTTATTGGTGATGGATTTACGAAAAAGACCGAATACCCATTCTATAAGTATTATTCGGATGTCAAGAAGTCTTACTTTTATGTAATAAGGACAAATGGTAGAGAAAGTGAGGATAAAAAACAAACTCAGATTGAACTGATTGCGGATGAAGAAAGACTTTACTATGTTGCATTTACGAGAGCAAAATATTCTGTTTATGCCGGCGTTGCAGAATTGACTTCAAATCGTGGTGGGGGCAGGGATATTTTTTGCGAGTGGGTGAAAGACTGGGTTATCAGAAAGGGTCTGGCAGAAGAAATAAAATCAATAGAGGCGACGAATCTAATACGAGAACATCAAGAAAAGCCAGAAGTTAAGCCAGTTTTTGCTCCCGAAATTGATTTCAACCGAAGAAGTTTCATGGCTTCCTTCAGTAGAATAAAGAGAGAGGAGAAGGACAAAGAGACTATCATCGAGGTCGAAATCTCCGGTGAGGATGAAGAAATCGCTGATGTGGGGCTTAAATTAGGCGGAGCCAATTTCGGAAAGGCAGTTCACGAAATTCTGGAAGAGATTGATTTTATCGCAATTGGCTCATACGAAAGCATGGAGGATTTCATCAACGGGGATGAATTCCCTCTCATTAAAAGGCATCTGGAAAGGTATTTTGAAAGTGTTTCTGAGGAAGATTATAAAACTGTTGCTTCTATGATCTACAATACTTTAAGATCTAAAATCAAGGGTGATTTTTCACTCTCTATGATTGATAGTTCAAAAAGGATGAATGAGATCGACTTTTATTACAAGCTTGATGAAAACCTTTTTCTCACTGGGGCAATTGATCTTGTTTTTGAATATGAAGGTAAATTTTACATTGTTGACTGGAAGACAAATCTGCTTGATAATTATGAAGGGGAAGAATTTTACAAAAGTGTGGAAGATTCTTATGGACTTCAATATAGAATTTACACTCTTGCAACATTTGAGCTTCTTAAAAACATTTATCCAGATCCTTATGAGAAATTGGGAGGCATTTTTTACATATATCTGAGAGGCATAAATGGAAGAAATGCTGGAATTTTCTATAGAGAATGTCCAAAGGACATTTCCCGATTCAGGGAGGTTGTCCTGAATAGTTACAATGAATATTTAATAAATACAGGAGAAAAAGTTGCAACCTGAAAACAGATTTATAAAAAAGGCAATGGAAGAATACGATTTGCCACAGTTTTATTCTTACCTGATAGAAGAATTAACTGGGCTTTCTGAAGTCAAGGATGATGAGCTTATAGCTACACTCAGTGCAATGTGTGTTTATTTACATTTTGGCAGTATATGTATAAAAAAGAATGAAAGCTTTTACAGAACACTAAAAAACATAGGGGTCGAAAGGCCAGAGGAATTAGCTTCTTCTTTTTTTGAAAACATAGAGAGATATAAAACAATCATTGGTGAAGTCGGGGAATATAAGCCATTAATCTATATAAAAGAGAGAGAGATTCTTTATTTTCAGAAATTTTTTGAAAATGAGAGAACTGTCAGGGAGATCATAAATTTAAGATTCAATCTTGAGACTAAAAAAAATTCTCTGCTTACTGACATGCTAAAACAATCTTTACTGAATAACAAGCAACTTGATGAACTTCAGAAAGTAGCAATATTTTTGGGAGTGACAGAACCATTTCTTATAATTTCCGGTGGGCCTGGAACAGGTAAAACTACCATAATAAAGCATATTGTAAAGTATCTTATCGAGCTTGCCGATTACAAACCTTCTGAAATAGCAATAACAACGCCCACAGGAAAAGCCGCTCAGAGAATAAAGGAGATATTTGAAAATGAAAAGCTGCTTGAAGAGATTGAAATCTCCACAATCCATAGATTGCTGAAATACAATTATGCAACTGAAAAATTTTTCTATAACAGAGAGAACTTTCTACCTCACAAACACATTATTCTGGATGAGGTCTCAATGGTGGATATTGTGCTTCTAAGATACTTTCTTGAGGCTATTTCTCCGGAGACTGGTCTTATAATAATGGGTGACAAAGATCAGCTTCCACCGGTTGGGGCAGGTGCTTTCATTTCAAGGCTCATTCCTGCAAATTTCATCTGTAGATTTTCTTCTGAACTGAAGGGGCTTGTGAGAGATGAACTGATAGATGAGAAAAGCTTTAACAACAAAATTGTTGTGCTCGAGAAAAGTTTCAGAAATGTTGAAAGCATTATCTCTATTGCTGGCAGAATAAATAGTGGGGATGAAGATATTGAGATAGAAGAAATAAAAAGAGATGAGCTAAATCATTTATTTGAGAGGGAGAGTTTTATCTCACTTTATGATTATGAAAATTATTGGAATTTTAAAGAACTCGTGACTTTCTGGATTTCAAAGCAATTTCCAGAAGGCTATTTCAATTTAATTAAGGAAATAAAACAATTCTCATCTTATGAAAAAGATATGATTGAAATAAAGTTTTCAGAAATTTTTAACTTCATAGAGAGTAAAAAAATACTCTCACCAACCAATACAGGTTCTTACGGATGTGATAAGATAAATGAGCTTGCAAAGAGATATTTTGCAGGCTGGCTTGAAACAAATAGAAATATATTTGAAGGTCTTCCCATAATAATCAACAAGAATGACTATAACCTTGAGCTATTTAATGGAAATGTGGGTGTTATACTTCGTTTTAAGGATGGAGTTAAGGCTGTCTTTAAACTCGAAAAGTTAAGGATTTACAGCATAGACTTAATTCCATCTTTCGATATAGCCTTTGCCATAAGTGTGCATAAAAGTCAGGGCTCTGAATATGAAAGGGTACTTTTTATCATTCCAGAAGAGTTTAAGTCCTCAATTCTTTCAAGACAAATTGTATATACTGCCATAACAAGAGCTAAAAAAGGCATTTTAATTGCGGGGAGACGTGAAAACCTGAATTATGCTGTTAAAAACTCAATGGAGCGTGAAAGTGATATATAAGGAACTTGATGGAGTTTTACCAGTCTACAAGGAAAGTGGATATACATCCTATGATGTTATAAGAGAAATAAAAAAAATAGTGGGTGAGAAGCAAAAGATCGGACATGCGGGGACACTCGATCCATTTGCCAGAGGTGTATTACCTGTTGTTTTTGGCAGGGCTACAAAAGCCATTCCATTCATTTCAGAAAGTGAGAAGGAATACATTGCAACTATAGGCTTTGGGAGCTTTACGGACACGGATGATGTAACAGGAAATGTAACAGAAAGATTTGATAAGCTGCCCTCTCTTGAGGAAATAATAAAAATTCTCCCACAATTCAGAGGCAAGCTAAAGCAACTTCCACCAAAATTTTCAGCACTGAGAGTGAAGGGCAAAAGAGCATACGAAATTGCAAGAAAGGGTGGAAATGTGGAGTTAAAGGAAAGAATTGTTGAGGTATTTCACATCGAAATTTTAAACTATAATGAGAAAGAGGGAACTTTAAAGCTAAAGATTCTCTGCTCTTCTGGAACTTACATAAGAAGCATTGCAAGGGATATTGGCAAAGTGTTATCCTGTGGTGGCTATCTAAAAGAACTCGAGAGGACAAGAAGCTGTAATTTGCAGCTTAAAGATTGTATAAGACTACAGGGACTTTTATTACAGGATATTGAGGCAAATCTTATTCCTGTAGAAAGACTTATTGACTATCCATCTATTGAATGGGAAGGAAGCGAAAGCTATATCTATGAGGGGAGAAATCTTTCATTTAATAACGTTCCGGATGGAAAATACAAGCTTGTTAAGGGAAAAAAGCTTCTGGCGATAATTGAAAAAAAGAATGGCAAATTTTTTTACCAGCGTGTTTTCCAATGAAAAAGAATATATTGCTTGTAAATCCTTATATTGAGGATTTTTCTGCTTACGACCATTTTTCAAAACCTCTCGGATTATTGTTGCTTTCATCATACCTCAAAGAGCACTTTAATGTTTATTTTATAAATGCCTTAAATAGACTTCATCCATTACAAAAGGTAAAAAAATTCAAACCTGATGGATGTGGTGACTTTCCGAAAAGAAAGATTCCAACTCCGGCTATTCTTTCTGACATTCCACGTGAATATAAAAGATACGGGATTGATGAGGATTTATTCATAAATGAGTTAAAAAGGTATGAAAAACCTGATTATATATTCATCACGTCTGGAATGACCTACTGGTATACAGGTATTAAATATACCATCTCAATCCTGAAAGAAATTTTTCCGGATGCAATCATATTGCTTGGTGGAGTATATGCCTCTATTTTGCCAGAACATGCCAAAAAGGTTTTATCTGTTGATTATGTTATACCTTATCAGAATCTACAGCTTGTTCTGGAAAAGCTGGAAAATATTTTTAATCTTACCTTTAACCGGAATTTTAAATTTCCAGATTATGAAATTTTAGGAGAGTACTATTATCTTCCTTTGCTAACATCAACTGGATGTGTTTTTAATTGTTCATACTGCATAGGCCATAAACTCAATAAATTTGTCCAGTTTGACCCGGTCTGGATGGCTTTTCTTGTGAAGGAGTTAAACCAGAAATACAACTGCAAGAACTTTGCGTTTTATGATGATGCACTTCTCTTTAATAGCGAAGCTCATATAAATCTTATCCTTGAGAAGATAATTGAATCTGGCATCAAAGTAAAATTTTACACGCCCAATGGACTGCATATAAAATTTTTGACCAAAAAAACAGCCGATCTAATTAAAGAAGCTGGTTTTGTAGACATTAGACTTTCACTTGAATCTATCAGTGAAGATTTCCAGAGAGAGAAAGGTTATAAGACAACAAGGGATGAATTCTTGAAAGCAATGGAGATTCTTTATAGAGCAGGATTTAACAAAAATAACATAAAGGTTTATACACTACTCAATGTACCCGGCGAACATTACCCTACCATAGAAAAAACAATGGAATGGATATATAAAAGTGGTGGACAGCCAATGCTTGCTTTCTACTCTCCAATTCCGGGAACACCGGATTTCGAGAAGGCAAACTTGATAACCCCTCTTGATGAACCCCTCTTTCAAAACAATACTGTCTACCTGTATAGAAGTGGATTTGACATAGAGTATTTTCAGTATCTTAAATCACTTGAGAGAAGGTACAGGGAAAGCAGTTGAAAGTTGAAAGCTTGTAAAGAAGGAATTATCTTGCCATTTCAATCAGTTCTTTAAAATCCAGTTTGTTTTTTGAGAGGACATACTGAAGATAGGCACTTTTTGGGCTTTCTCCATAAATGAAAGTACGGCCATAACCTCTCACAGAGTTCTTTATGAGAATGATTTTCTTTTTCAGATTGTTTATATCTTCCATTTCATAATCAAAAAGTGGAGTAAATGGTTTCGGGACAAAGGGATTGATTTCCACAATGATTTCAGGGATGTAATGAAATTTCTTTGAGTATTCCTTTGAAACCTCTCTAATTTTTCTGATTAAATCTATAATACCATCAATATCCTCATCTTTCTCTCCTGGAAGTCCTACTATAAAGTAGAGCTTTATTCTCTTTATCCCAAGATTGCATGCGGTCTTTACCCTTTCGATTATCAGGTCATCCGGAATTATCTTATTGATGAACTTTTTCAGCCCGAGTGATGATGTTTCAGGGGCAATGACAAGAGTTCTATTTTCATTTTCTATGATTTTTTTTAAGAGAGCTTCGCTTAATCCTTCTATTCTGAATGAAGAAAATGAGATGTAAAACCCGAGCCTGTTGATTTCATCGATTATTTTCTCAAAGTCGGGATGATTTGTCAGCGTTGCAGCTACAAGCCCAATTCTATTTGTAATGCCAGCATACTTTTCTGCTGTTCGGATGATCTTTTCTGCCTCAAAGTATTTATACTCTTTATAAACCCTTGATATAAGGCAAAAATTGCATTTGTAAAGGCAACCACTCGATATGGAAATGAGTGCACTATCATTAAACTCTGCATTATGTGTAATAATGCTTGAGTGAGGTGGGACTTCCTGCTTTTTACTTATATAGGGAATTAATGTCTCATTAATCTCTTCTGATAAAAATATGCCATCAGTTTTTTTATTTCTTATTTCTGAAAAAAGGTGATCATAATCTTTTGTCTGTTTTAAAATTTCTAAAAATGGTGGAAGTGTGGCTTCCGCATCACCTGAAAATATCACATCTGCAATATTCTTAAGATAGTTTGAAATGAATGTTGTAGCAATACCACCAACACAGATTATAGGGCTAATTCTTTTCTCTTTAAAAAGTTCTATCCCAGCCTTCTTGAGGATAGAAATCAGATTGATTAAATCATTTTCAAATGAGATTGAAAAAAACACTATTTCAAATTCTCTTATATCTCTTTCAGTTTCAATTGTTTTTATTCTTCCAGGTGAAAAGAAAGCCCTTTCACAGTTTATCCAGGGGATTGATTGAAGTATGTGATAAACCCATAGATAACCCAGTGAAGACATTCCAGTTCTGTATGAGTTTGGATAGATTAGAACTGCATTCCAGAGGATTTTTTCTTTTTTATATTTATATAAAAAAATCTCTTTCATTTTACTATCTTTAAGATTTTATGTATCTGGGGAATGAGTCTTACTTCAAATTCACTATTTTTCATAATGCCGTAGATAATATCAAGTTGTTTTCTATTAAGTTTAATCTTTTTGTTTGATGTTAATGGCTGAAATACGAGGGAGAGATCCTTATTTTTTTTGTAGAAGCTTTTAGCAATCTCGATACATTTTCTGAATTCTTCCATTGTAGTTTTCGGGGAAAAAACAACCTTAAGAATCAATAATCCTTTTGAGGCAGAAAGCTTGTCGATAAAAGCTGAATGAATATCAAAATAGTCTTCTGAAGCAAGCGAGGGCAATTTTATATCAACAGACCAGAAATCAATTCTTTCAAGCAACCTTTCAGAAAGACTTTCTGGCAATGTGCCATTTGTTTCGATAAGGATTTTTTTATCGTAGGGAAGAAAAGCCTCAATAAAGCTGGCATAAAGCAAAGGCTCACCACCAGTAAAAGTCAGGTAGGTAAAATCAAAATTTTTTAATATTTCTTTTAAAGTTTCTGTATCGATGGGATTTTCAATCCTTTCTTTCTCATTAATAATGCAGTAGTCTGATTTCTTCCAGTTCCATTTTGTATCACAATAACTACACTTTAAATTACAGCAAGAAAATCTTACAAAAACAAATGGTATTCCAACAAGAGTTCCCTCACCCTGAATTGAAAAGAATATTTCTGAAATGCTGGCTAAATCTTTCATTTTTTACTTTCCAGAGAAATCTTACTCAAAAACTATAGATTTAAATATTGCAAAAGTTTCTCTCAGATTGACAATGAGGTTTTCAAACCTGTCTATCTCTTTTGTCTCCGTTGCCACAAGGTAGAAATTTTTTATTCTATATTTATTTGCTAAAATAAATATTCTTGCAAGATGGTATTTCTGGCTTATAAATGCAACGCTTAAATCCTTATCTTCACCCTGCTGAAGCCTTTTTATATTCCTCAGAGTTGCAGCCGTACTTTCACCTTTTATGTCTATGATTATGTCCTCAAGCTTTATTCCCTTGCTTAAAAGATAGTTCTTCATTACAATAGTTTCCGGTATTCTTCCGCTCGTTAGTAATTTTTTTAGATTACCGCTTTTGTATAATTCTATAGCCTTTTCAAGCCTGTATTTTAAAGCAGGGCTCGGAGTTCCAGATTTTGTAATGCCTGCTCCAAATATCACACCAACATCACATTTTTCGTCTATAATTCCTCTGGTCTCAAAATTTGTCTGCCAACCTAATGTTGCAAAAAAGATTAGTATCAGGGCAATAAATGCAATATCTATAAACCTAATCTTCATAGTATATATTGAGTAAGGTCATTATCTTTTATGATTGAGGAAAGCCTTTTTTCAACATAGTCTTTTGTTATAACCTGCTTTTTGTCTTTAAGTTCAGATGCATAGAACGAAACCTCCTCAAGCAGATATTCCATAACTGTATGAAGTCTTCTTGCCCCGATATCTTCATGTCTACTATTTATTTCATAAGCTATTTCTACAATCTTATCATAGGCATCATCCTCAAACTCGATGGTTATCCCTTCTGTAGCAAGTAATGCCTTATATTGTTTTATGAGTGAGTTTTTTGGTTCAATAAGTATACGCTTAAGATCCTCTTTTGTAAGCTTGGATAATTCAACTCTTATAGGAAATCTCCCCTGTAATTCCGGAATCATATCGGATGGTTTACATACATGAAATGCACCGGCTGCTATGAAAAGAATATGGTCTGTCTTAACAATCCCATATCTTGTGGTTACATTTGTCCCTTCTACAATAGGAAGCAGATCCCTCTGCACACCTTCCCTTGACACCTCCGGACCAATCGCTTTTGATTTATCAGAAATCTTATCAATTTCATCAATAAAGACAATTCCAGCCTCCTGTGCCCATTTTAATCCTATTTCAATGGCCATATCCTTATCAAGCTTTTCCTCCATATATTGTTGAAAGAGAGCCTCTTTTGCTTCTTTAACGGTAAGAACCTTTGTTTCTTCTGTTTCAAGTCCCATATCATTGAAAAAGCTTGTCAGTTCTTCACTGTCGTCTATAACTGGTAAATTCTCTGGTATTGAAATGAAAGGGGTATTTTTCTTTTTCAGCTTTACCTCAATCGTAAGATCATCAAGGTTGTGACTTTGTATATCCTTTCTTATCTCATTTCTTATTTTATGTTTTCCATTCTTTTCTGACATTCTGAATTTTTTTCCATAATCACTCAGGGAAAAATTTTCGTCAAGTGTTGAAAATACTCTTTTGGTTAAGTATTTCAGCACTTCTTCTTCTATTTCATCCTTTAGCTTTTCTCTCATTCTTGATTTTACAAGGTTTATGGAATGGTTTACAAGAGCCCTTATCATATACTCAACATCCCTGCCAACGTAACCCCTCTCTGTGAACTTTGTCGCCTCTACCTTTACAAAGGGGGCATCAATAATCTGGGCTATTCTACGGGCTATTTCGGTTTTTCCAACCCCTGTCGGACCTATCATAAGTATGTTTTTAGGTAGTATCTCATCTCTCATTTCTTCTGGAACATATTTCCTTCTTATTCTGTTACGGAGAGCAATAGCTACAAGTCTTTTAGCCTTTTCCTGACCTATTATGTAATTATCGAGCAGTTTGACAATTTCTGTAGGTTTAAAGCTATCAAGAGATTGTGATATTTTTACTATTTCGTTGTTTTCTTTCCTCATCCTGTTTTCCTGAAATGAATTACAAAGTTTCTACTGTAATGTTTGAATTTGTATAAATACATATTTTGGATGCTATCTCAAGTGATTTAACGGCAATATCTTTTGCCTTCATTGAAGGAGAGCTTTCGAGAAAGGCAAGAGCTGCAGCCTTCGCATAACCAGCTCCTGAGCCTATTGACACTACAGGGTCTTCTGGTTCAAGGAGATTTCCGTCACCTGAAATCACAAAGGTTCTTTCTTTGTCTGCAACTATAAGCATTGCTTCGAGCTGTCTTAATGCCTTGTCAAGTCTCCATTCCTTTGCAAGACCCACACTCGCCCTGAGTAAATCTCCCGAGAACTCTTCAAGCTTTAATTCAAATCTTTCGAGTAATGCAAATGAATCTGCTGCTGATCCAGAAAAGCCGGAAAGAATTGTATTTTTATAGAGCTTTCTAATTTTTACAGCATTATTCTTTACAATAGTATCTCCTAAGGTTACCTGCCCATCACCGGCTATGACAACCTCGTCTGCTTTTCTTACGCAAACTATTGTGGTAGAGTGCCAGAGATTGTTTGACATCTTTTCTCCATAAAATTCATTTATATATGAATAGTATAGCATTTAATTGAGATTTATTCAACCTAAAACCGTGTGATTTTTTGAGGTCGCTTTAAAAAGCTACAATGCCACTTTATTATTGCAGGAAGTGGAGTAGATTTTAGTATTAATATAATAGTTTCATTTGACAGAATAAAAAAAATTTTTTATAATATTATTGTATCTGCCGGGGTGGTGGAATTGGTAGACACGCTAGCTTGAGGGGCTAGTGGCCGCAAGGTCGTGTGAGTTCAAGTCTCGTCCCCGGCAGTTTTTATTTATGCTACTAATAGTATGCTGCACGCAACATCATAAAACCATCTTAAGGTGTTTATATTAAAATGCCACCAAATAAGTTTGATAAAGTTGCCCTCCTTTATTATTCCTTTATGCATTTCTGGAGATTATATAAGGATAAGGTTATATTAGGTATTTTGAATCTCAAAGGGAATGAAACCATTGTAGATCTTGGCGGTGGTACAGGTCACTATTCTTGCTTGCTATCTAAATTTTCTAAAAAGGTTGTTGTTATAGATGAAAGCAGCAAGATGCTTGGAAGGATGCCGAATTTGAAAAATGTAGAAAAGATATGCGGAAATATACTCAATGTTCCATTTGAAGATGATACATTTGATGTGGCTTTAATTTGTGATGTATATCACCATATAGAGGATCAAAAAGGTCTTCTTCGAGAGGCTTTTAGAATTTTGAAAAAGAATGGCAAACTGGTAATTTATGACTTTGAAGTCAAAAATCCCATTACAAAAATTCTTGAGATATTTGAAAGATTTTTGTTCGGCAGGTTGTATTTTATGAGTCGGGATGAAATTGAAAGCATACTTCAAAAGTCTGGTTTTATTATCAAGGAGATGATATGTACATAGCCACAAAGGAGGATATTTACTTTATAGATCAGCAGTGTGAAAAGAAGTACAATATTCCTACTTCAGAATTGATGGAAAATGCAGGAAAAAATTCATTCCTTTGGATAAAAGACAAAATAAAGGATTATAAATCGAAAAAGTTTTTAATATTCTGTGCTCATGGTAACAATGGTGGTGATGGTGCAGTTCTTGCAAGATATTTAGCTGAAGATGGAGTAAACCTTACGACAGTTTTTTTAGGAGATGTCACTGGGAGGTCAAAAGATGTCGCAAGAGAAAATTTTATAAAACTCAAAAAGATAAATGCAAATATTATAGAAGTAGATTTAAATGATAAAAGCATTCTCGAAATTATAAAAAAAATGGTGAGCAGGTGTGACATAATTGTAGATGCGATCTTTGGTATTGGATTTAATGGAGAATTTTTTTCCCCATTTATTGAGATAATAAATGAAATAAATGCTTCAGGTAAAAAGATCATTTCTCTTGATATACCATCTGGTGTGATGGCAAATGGTGGAAATTTCAATCTGGCTATAAAGGCAGATTATACACTAACTTTTGGTTTTCCTAAGTATGGAATGATTGATTATCCCGGTGCCAGATTTTGTGGAGAGATAAACGTAATTGATATTGGCATTTTAGAAGCACTTACGGATGAGAGAAGACTCCCATTACTTCTAACCGATGATTACATAAAGGGTCTGATTTTAAGGCGTGAAAGAGACACACACAAGGGCAAATATGGCCATTTGCTCATAATTGGCGGATATGGTGGAGATTTTGTTGGCGGCTTCAGGGCAATGGGTGGCAGTGTAATTCTTGCAGGGATTGCTGCTTTAAAGGCTGGTGTGGGACTTCTAACGATTGCAGGCCATCTAAATGTATTGTCTTCGATTCAATCACAGATTCCCGAAGCAATGACCTTCGGATGGCTTGAAAAACCATCTTCTATAAAGGGGCTAAAAAGGCTTATAGAGAATAGTTTTATAAGAAGTGTGCTTATTGGTAATGGTTTTTCAAAAGGAATTATACAAAGAGAAATTTTGAAGATGGTTATTCAACATCCGATTGTGAATAAGATTGTGATAGATGCTGATGGTATAAACATACTTTCAGAAGATAGAAAACTTCTTGAGACACTTGCTTCATCTGGTAAGGAGGTTATTCTCACTCCACACATAGGTGAGGCTGCAAGACTTTTAAGGCTTCATCCGGACGAGGTTAAAAACAACAAGCTTGAAATAGCAAAAAACCTTGTGAGATTGACAGCCTCAACAGTAATACTTAAAGACAGTGTTTCTGTTGTTGCTGGTAAAGAAGAAGAACTTTTTATTAACAACAGGGGCAGTGTAACGCTTGCAAAAGGAGGGAGTGGCGATATACTTGCAGGACTTATAGCCGGGTTGTTTACCTCGGGATATAGCCCTGTGGCTTCTGCCTGTGTGGGAATTTATACATTGGGAATTGCTGGTGAAAAATGCGAGGCAGAAAAAGGAGAGGTTTCACCTCTCGGCAGGGACATTTTATCTGCAATAAAGATCTTATAAAAACAAAAAGGGGCTGAAAATCAGCCCCTTTCTTTCTTAATATATTGCCAGCTCAGTTTCTTTATCAAACATATGTGAGTTCTTCATATCAAATACAAATGGAACATTTGTGTCACCTATGTGCAAATCAATATGTGGATCATACTTTGCAATAAAAGAATGTTCCTGTGTTGCAAAGTAAATAAATGTTTCAGCACCAAGATGCTCGACAATTTCAACATTTGCCGTGGCATTATTTCCATCAACCTTTCCAAGGAAAACAGATGGATCATAGATATCTTCAGGTCTTATTCCAAATGTAACCTCTCTTCCAGTATATGGTCTTACCTTCTCAACAAACTGGTCTGGAACCTTCATCTGAAATTCTTTGAAGTCTATCCAGAGAGCCCCATTTGAATCAACGATCTTTGCATCGAGGAAGTTCATCGGTGGGCTACCTATAAAACCAGCCACAAATTTATTTGCTGGCTTTCTATATACTTCCATCGGTGAACCAATCTGCTGGATGAATTTGTTGTTCATAACAACAATCTTATCACCCATTGTCATAGCCTCTGTCTGGTCGTGAGTGACGTAAACTGATGTTACCTTCAATCTTGCGTGAATCTTGATAAGCTCAGCTCTCATCTGAACTCTCAATTTTGCATCAAGGTTAGAAAGAGGTTCATCAAACAAAAATACCTTTGGCTTTCTTGTTATAACTCTTCCTATAGCCACTCTCTGTCTCTGACCACCAGAAAGGGCCTTTGGTTTCCTCTTTAGATATTCTGTTAATCCAAGAATCTGTGCTGCTTCATTCACTCTCTTTCTAATCTCATCTCTCGGATAGTTTCTCAGTTTCAAACCGAAAGCCATATTGTCTTCCACTGTCATATGGGGGTAAAGTGCATAGTTCTGGAAGACCATTGCAATGTCTCTGTCCTTTGGCTGCTTGTTATTTACAACAACACCATCGATTAGGATTTCACCCTCAGTGATCTCCTCGAGTCCAGCAAGCATTCTCAATGTTGTTGTCTTTCCACAACCTGATGGACCGACTAGCACACAAAACTCCTTATCATTGATCTCGAGATTAAAGTTCTGGACCGCGACAACTCCACCTTCATAGACCTTTGTCACGTTCCTGAATACAACTTCAGCCATTTTATCCTCCTAAATTTTATTTTCCTTTTTTACATAACAACCTGACTTAAAACTGCAGGTTGCAAAGTGATATAAGACCCACATTACTTGATATTTAAGCAGCTATCTATTTAAAATACGAAAAAAGCAAAAAAACTTCCCAAAAAAACACTACCAATATTTTAATACAAATTTTAAATACTTCAAGGTTTTGATGAATTATTTTTTATAAAAAATGGAGATAGTGCAATAGGCTTAAATTATCCAGAAATGGGCTAAACTGTCATTTCCCTTTTCTGGATAGCTCAAGCCCAAACCATACTGCTTCCATAAATTCAGGCTTTTATTCTATCAAGCAATACCCTAACAATTTTTCTTTTATCAATCTTTTCAACTATTATTCCATTTTCAAACAAGACCGCACCAGTTTTGCCAACTGCCACTCCTATATCTGCATCCATAGCCTCGCCCGGGCCATTGACAACACACCCCATTACCGCAACCTTTATGTGTTTCCTGATGTTTTTTGTCTTTTTTTGTAAAAAATTGACAACTTTTTCTACATCAAATTCTTTTCTTGCACACATAGGGCATGAAATTATCTCTATCCCTTCCATTCTCAAACCAAGACTTCTCAGTATCAATTTTGCCACTTCCACTTCAAGGACGGGGTCTCCAGTGATTGAAACTCTTATTGTGTCTCCGATTCCATCTTTCAGTAAACTTCCGATGCCAATAGAGCTTTTTACTACCGATTCTCTGTAACTACCTGCCTCTGTTACTCCTAAATGAAGTGGATAATCAGTAAGATTGGCAAAAATTCTATTTGCCTCAATCATTGTGGAAACATCAGAGGATTTGAGAGAAACCTTAATGTTTTTAAAGTCAAGTTCCTCAAGAATTTTTATATGCTCCATTGCTGTATTAACCATAGCTTCGGGTGTAGGCTTCTCATATCTTTTTCTATCAATAGAGCCGGAATTAACACCTATTCTTATAGGCACATTTCTTTCTTTGCATGCCATTACAACTTCTTTGACATTATCTTTATTTCGAAGGTTTCCGGGATTTATTCTTAAACCGTCAACCCCACTTTTTAAAGATTCTAAGGCCAGTGTATGATCAAAATGAATATCAGCAACAACTGGAATGTCAACCTCTTTTTTTATTGAAGATATTGCTTTTGCAGATTCAAGATCCGGCACACCAACCCGGACTATATCACAGCCGACTTTTTTAAGCCTGATTATCTGGCTGACTACCTTTGCTACTTCTTTTGTGGGAAAGGTTGTCATCGATTGTATGGAGATAGGTGCATCTCCACCGATGGCTATTTTACCAAGATAAATTTTGCGGCTCTCTCTCCTTTTAAGCATATTGCATTGCTTCCGAAAGTTTAAATCTTCCTTCGTATAGTGCCTTTCCAATTATTACACCTTTGAGCCCCATTGGCTCATATTCCTTAAGGGTTTTTATGTCTTCAAGACTTGAAATACCCCCTGAGACAATTATAGGAATGTCCGTAATGGTAAGCATAGTTTCTATTGAATCATAGTTCGGTCCCTCAAGAGTACCATCTTTCATTATGTCTGTGTAAATAATCTCCTGCACTCCAAATTCCTCAAGGTCTTTCACAATATCAATTGCCCTCTTATTTGTAATCTCCTTCCAGCCATTCTTTACAACAAATCCATCCGCTGCGTCAATAGAGACTATTATGTCGCCAGGAGATGACTTGCAGAGATTTTTGATAAATTTCTTGTTTTCTACAGCCGCAGTTCCTATTATTATCTTATGAACACCTCTGTTTCTTAAAGCCCTGATGATTCTGTTGTCCCTTATACCACCACCAACCTCAACCTCAATGTTCACCTCTTCTATAATCCTCTGGATGATATCAAAATTTTTTGTCTTTCCCTCAAATGCACCATCGAGATCAACAACGTGAAGCCTTTTTGCACCTTCTCTTTCCCAGAATTTTGCCTGAAAGACCGGTTCGTTTGAATAGACTGTTTCAAACTCTGGGTTTCCTCTAAGTAACCTGACACATTTTCTATTTTTTATATCTATTGCTGGTATTATTAACATAATCAGCCTACCCAATTTATATTATTTATGAAATTCTTTAAAAGCCTCAGCCCTTTTTTGTAGCTCTTTTCAGGGTGAAACTGAAAACCTATTATATTGTCCTTCCATATAGCTGCTGGAAAATCAACACCATAATTACAACTCAGACCTAGTATATTATCTTCTTCAGGAATAACGTAGTAAGAGTGATCAAAGTAGAAGAAGCTATCTTCTTCAATATTTTCAAAAGGCCAGCCTTTCTTTAAGACCTTTACACTGTTCCAGCCCATATGTGGAACAGGTAGCTTGACCTCAAACCTTACAACCCTTCCTTTTAATATCCCGAGTCCCTCAAACTCGCCATTTTCATAGCTTCTGTCAAAAAGAAGCTGCATTCCAAGACATATGCCCAAAAAAGGCTTTCCGCTGGATACATAATCGTGTATCACATTATCCAGACCAAGCCTTTTTAAATTTTTCATTGCATCTTCAAAGGCACCAACACCCGGAAGAACAAGCCATCTGGCATTTTTCACATCATCCTTTGAAGAACTTATCTTCACCTCTATGCCTAATGTGGAAAATGCATTTCCCACACTTGCAAGATTCCCCATTCCATAATCAATAATTACAAGCATAAAATTTCAGATATAATCTTTTGTAGATGGCACACTATCTGCCATACTCTTGTCTATTTCAATAGCCATTTTAAGGCTTTTTGCAAAGGCTTTGAAACCCGCTTCGATTATATGATGTCTATTTTCTCCTCTCATTACAACAATGTGAAGCGTATAGCCTTTTGAAGCAAAACCACCAAAAAAGACATCTGCCAGCTCTATGTTAAAATCTCCGGCACTTCCCGGAAATTCTGAGAAATTTGACTTATAGTAAGGCCTTCCACTGAGATCCAGCGAAACCTCAACCAGAGCTTCATCAAGCGGGACAGAAGCATAACCAAATCTACTTACACCTTTCATATCACCGAGTGCTTCTTTAAGGGCACTTCCAAAAGCAATTCCAGTATCTTCCACAAGATGGTGGTAATCCACATTTATGTCTCCACTACCATCCACTACAAGATCCAGTGCAGCATGTTTTGCAATGGTTTCAAGCATATGGTTAAAAAAACCTATTCCCGTATTAATATCAAACTTTCCTTTTCCATTCAAAGCAAGGTCTATTTCTACATTTGTCTCACGTGTTTGCCTTTTTACTCTTCCAACTCTTTCCATCAAAGACCCCAAAAAAAATTAAAAAAACTACCTAAATTATTTTAACTTATTTTTTGCTTTTGGTCAATAGTATTTTTTTATTATACATTAAAATAAAGAAGGCAATTATCAGATCGGATATTACAAGGATTACAAAAAGAAAGATTAAAAAGAGATTAATCTCTATCTTTCCACTAAAAAAGACAAAGGGTAGAACAATAACAACCAGAAGTATTCCCCAGATAAGAAAGGTTACTGATTTAATATCTTTTGCAAATGAATAATTAACCATCTGTTGCATAATTCCAACAGGAAAAGAAAAAAGAATATAGAGAGGCAAATAATCTTTAGCCTTGAGATAGCTTTCTCCCTGAATAAATAGAATAAGCCATTTCCCAAAAAAGAGGGTAAAAAGATATGCTCCCAGAAACACAATGGCAGTAAGTATATTTCCCCATATAAAATAACCATCCTCATTTTTTATTACAAAAGAAAAAACCACATTTGCAAAGACCATTGAAAGAATCACTAGATTTTTTCCATAAAGACTGCAGGCAGAGAGATAACCTATATTGAGAGAGGAAAGAAAATGTTGAGAAAGTGTAAGATCAATCTGAAATATAAGGCCAAATGGAAATAGGATACTAAATGCCTTCATTGTTTCTTTAATCAAAGAAAAATCCAAGCCTTTAATTTCAAATCTTATATCTCTATAAAGACCGGCGAGGAGTAAAATAAGTGCCAGAATACCAGCAAACACAGATGACAAGACTGCCCCCTCAAGTCTTAAACCGAGGTAAAAGAGCAGAAACAGAGCAATAACCCTGAAAACTCCTTCAAGTCCGATATTCATTCCATAAATGAAGAAGTTCATTCTTCCTTGGTAGATTCCTCTGATGCCAGCACAAACTAACCATAGAAAAACAATCACAGCACCTAAAAGTGAGTAAAGATATTGAGATAGGGAATAAAATCTCAGAATGAAGGGAAAGAAGATTGACAAAAAAAGAAAAAGCAAAATGCCAATAAAAAAAACTGTGTGTATTATATTTTTTAATTTGTCATTCTCTGCAACAGCCTTGGCTACGGCAAGCTGAAGTGAGTTATTGGGTTGAGAAAAAGCAAGCAACAGGTAAAAGAAAGAATTAAACTCTCCATAGGCAACTGGTCCTAAAAAACGAGCAGAAAAGACATTAAATATTACATTAGATAGCATCAGTAATCCAAAACCTACAAAGGTAAAAAAAACACTTCTAAAAAAGGATGAGCTCAAAAAAAACTCCAGAATAAGGTTTAAAAATGAGGAAGAGTTATCAGGTTTTCCTGATAACTCTTCTCTATATAAGAAAGCTCCGTTTCAATAAGTAAGGAAACTACTTGCCTACCCCAGCTTCAGTAGCAGCAGCCTTCTGTCTTGCTTCTTCCTGTTTGTAGAGATACAGTTTCTCACCTATAGTTCTTAAATCTCTTATTCTTCTTTGGATCCTTTCCTTGGAAAGGATGTTCCATACGCTTTCATCATCTATGTCAAGCTCTTCTCTTATTATAGCTCTGTCATACTCAACCTCAACATCCTTAAAGTATATTACAAAATCTCCACCCATTTCTGTTTCTGGCTTTAAAACAATGTAAGAATCAAAAGCTACAAAAGGATAGCTCTTCGGATAAAGAGGAATTCTTCTTAATACTCTATCCTGAACGCTGTCTGTATATTCTGGATTTGTCCATACAAGCTTCCTCCATCCATCATAATATACAGAGCCCATAAAATAATCCTGAACCATATCATCTCTGTCTCTCAATCTTACCACAACCTGCATCTGGTAGTTTAAACCGTAAACCCAGCTTGAAATTGACTTGATCTGTCCCACATTCATAAGAATACCCATAACGAGGCTGTTCTCTTCACCAGAATCTCCTCTGTTAACATCGCTACCGTCGTCATAATAAGGGAAGAAATCAAACGGTGGTCTTATCATTGCCCATGAAAGGAATCTACCCTCGATAAAATGAATCCTTGCCCCGAGAACCTCTCCAAATCTCTTACTTGTGGTCTTCTTTGTGTAAGAAAGCACATTGTTTTTTGTTGTACTTGCAGAAGAAGCAAGAATAATCTTCCAGTTCTCAATCTTCCAGTCATCAGCTGTAAACTTCACCTCTGGAAAACCATACTGTGTAAGGTCATAGCTCTTATCCTTTTCCAGTACCTTCTGCCTGATTGCCTGATCTTTTTCCACAACTGTTGCAATATTCTTTTCATACACAGGAAAATCAATAAGCATTTTCTTTACTGCAGAAAAAGAAACAGAGCTAAAAATTACCAAAAAACTTAAAATTGCCACAACTCCTTTCTTCATATATCCACTCCTTTATAAGAAATTATCTAAAAGACTAAAGCCTTTTCAAAATATTCCGATATTCTGATCAGGAAGTTTGCAAACCAACCAGAAATATAATCGGATTTGAAAAGCTGAAAGTTTAAAATTTTTCAATTATTTTTTTTATTTTTTTTATTCTAATAGCTTTGTAAAAATTTGTCCAGTAAATTTTAATTTTTTTAAAAATTTTTTCTCAGATTATACAAACTTTCATTTCTAAAAAGGTCCTTATCCATCGCTCCAAGAATTTTTAAGATTTTTTTCATAGGAGCACCTATTATTGTGTCTCTATCTCCATATATTATTTTTATAAACTTATCATTTTCCTGAATTGCATATCCACCCGCAAATAGATTAGTAGCATTATTTGAAATATAATTTTCTATCCATTCATCAGATAACTTTGAAAACATTAGCAATGTTTTTGAGTAGCCATACTTTTTAATCTTTTTATGGAGGTTAATTATGCAATATCCGCTGTAGACAGATTGAATTTTACCTGAAAGAAATTTTAAATACTCAATTGATTCTTCTCTGGTGGATGGTTTGCCAATTATTCTTCCCTTACAGACTACAACAGTATCAAAACCAAACACAAAGTCGTCTAAAAAAATATTTGAAACATGCTCTGCTTTTTTTATAGACAATTCCACAACAAGTCTTGCGGGATTGGAGGCTTCAATTTCTTCATCAATATTGGAGGGATAAATAATAAATTCCCTGAAATATTCTTCAAATAACATCTTTCTGCCAACAGATTGACTTGCAAGTATTATCCTATTCATCCATATCCCCTTTTAATACCTCTATAAAGGCTTCCTGTGGAATATCAACACTTCCAATGGCTTTCATTCTCTTTTTACCTTCTTTCTGCTTTTCAAGTAGCTTTCTCTTCCTAGTAATATCTCCTCCATAACATTTTGCAAGAACGTCCTTTCTTAAGGCCTTGATTGTTTCCCGCGCTATTATCTTTCCACCAACTGCAGCCTGAATTGGAATCTGGAATAGATGCTGCGGAATTAATTCTCTTAGCTTGACACATACACTTCTACCTCGCTGATATGCCCTGTCTTTATGTACCATATGAGACAATGCATCAACAACCTCTCCATTGACAAGAATATCAAGCTTTACAATATCTCCCGGCCTGTAATCCTTGAATTCATAATCAAATGATGCATAACCTCTCGAAATGCTTTTTAACTTGTCATAAAAATCATAGATTATTTCAGAAAGTGGCAGTTCACAAACAATCTCAACCCTTGTAGAATCAAGATAGATAATGTTTTTTTGGATGCCTCTTCTGTCCTGAATAAGTTGAAGCATTGTGCCGAGAAACTCATTGGGCAAAATGATTCTTGCATTGACAAAAGGCTCTTCAATTATTTCAATTTCTGATTGATCAGGTACCTCTGTGGCATTTTCTATGTAAATTACCTCTCCATTTGTCTTTTTTATCCTGTACTCAACCGATGGTACAGTTGTAATTATGTTTAAATCAAACTCCTTTTCAAGTCTTTCCTGAATTATCTGAAGGTGGAGAAGACCTAAAAATCCACATTTAAAACCCATTCCGAGTGCACCGGAATTCCATTTCTCAAAGGAAAGAGAAGCATCATTAAGCTTTAATTTCTGTAATGCTTCATACAGGTCGCCAAAGTCGTCTGAATTCACCGGAAAAATTCCTGCAAAAACATACTGCTTTGGGGGCTTATAGCCGGGAAGTGGTTTGTCCGCCGGGTTTTCACAGAGTGTTATTGTATCTCCAACACCAAATTCTGAAACACTTTTTATATTTGCAATGATGTATCCAACCTCACCAGCTTTTAATTCATCCCTTTTCAACAACTTGAGCTGTAAAAAACCAACCTCTTCAACTGTATATTCTTTTTCGCCTGCCATAAATTTTATTCTGTCACCGGCTTTAATAGATCCCTCATAAACCCTGACCTTTACTACGACACCCCTGTATACATCATAGTAGGAATCGAATACAAGGCTTTTTAGTGGAGAATTTTCATCCCCGTCGGGAAATGGCACCTTGTTTACTATAGCTTCAAGCACCTCTTTACAATTAAGACCAGTCTTTGCACTTATGAGTATTGCTTCTTGGGGATTAAGCCCAAGGTCTTTTTCTATTTGCTCCTTAACCATATCTATGTGTGCACCTGGCAGGTCTACTTTGTTGATTACAGGAATTATTTCAAGATTCTGCTCGAGAGCAAGATAAAAATTTGAAAGAGTTTGTGCTTGTACCCCCTGAGTTGCGTCAATAAGAAGAATTGCTCCCTCGCATGCTCCCAGACTTCTCGAAACTTCATAGGTAAAGTCTACATGTCCGGGTGTATCTATCAGGTTGAGAATATATTGATTTCCATCTCTTGCTTTGTAGAAAACCGACACAGTGTGGGCCTTTACAGTAATACCATGTTCTTTTTCGACATCCATTGAATCAAGGAGTTGTTCCGACATTTTTGATCTGTCAACTGTATTTGTAAGTTCAAGAATTCTATCGGCAAGAGTTGATTTACCATGGTCAATGTGTGCAATTATGGAAAAATTTCTGATAAATTTTCTGTAACTCATAGGTTTCTCTTTACTGACAATTTTTTGGCATTACGTTGTCTTGCTGTACCATAACTAAATATTATTATAGCTTATATCTGCTGATAATTCCAGAAATGATAAGGTACAAACAATTTTAGATAGTAAAACACCTCATTGCATTATCTCAACTAAAAAGCTGAAAATTCTGGCAAATTGAGTTATAATTTTAAAGTTTTTAGCAGTTTGCACAAGCTTCTGGAAATGAAGAACAATACAAGGAGAAAGGATTGATTTTTAAAGATGAGGTTTCTATTTACGTTAAGGCTGGTAATGGAGGCAGAGGAGCGGTAAGCTTCCGCAGGGAAAAGTATATTCCAAAAGGTGGACCGGATGGTGGTGATGGTGGTGATGGTGGAAATATAATCATAAGGGTAAATCCACATTTAAGGACACTTTCTCACATTCACAACAACCAGAAATTCAGGGCAAAGAATGGCGGAGATGGTATGGGGGCTTTAAAACATGGTGCCAATGGAGAAGATACAATTATAGAGGTTCCGCCAGGTACAATTGTATATGAGAAAAACACAATGAAGAAGGAAGCTGATCTTGTAGAAGATAAAGAGTTTATAATCATTGCAAAAGGAGGTAAGGGGGGCAAAGGCAATGCCTACTTCAAAAACCCTTCAAATCAGGCGCCACGCTATGCACAGAAAGGTTTACCGGGTGAAGAGAAGGAGCTTCTTTTAGAACTGAAAATGATTGCACATGTGGGGCTGGTGGGTTACCCAAATGCTGGTAAATCCACACTGATTTCTAAAATTACCAATGCAAGGCCAAAAGTGGCAGATTATCCCTTTACAACTCTTCAGCCCAATCTTGGAGTTATGACTGTAGATGATTCATTCACAAGTATTCTTATTGCTGACATACCCGGTATTATTGAAAAGGCTCATGAGGGAAGAGGATTGGGACTTGAGTTTTTAAAACATATCGAAAGAACAAAAATAATTCTTTTTGTGCTTGATATAACAGACAAGCCTGAAGAAAAATTAAAAATTCTAAAGGAAGAACTAAAGAATTACTCAGAAACCTTATACAACAGGGAATTTCTGATAGCACTCAACAAGATAGACTTGATATATCAAAAAGAAGAGCTTGAAAAAGTAAAGGGTGATTTTTTAAAAATTTCAAAAGACACCCATCTCATATCTGCACTTACTGGAGAAGGTTTGAAAGAGTTAAAAACCGCAATATACAGAAAGTTTCTCGAGCAAGAAAAACTTGATTTTTTAAAACCAATGTCTTAAAATATAAAAAATTTATTGCGGGCGTAGTTCAGCGGTAGAACGTCAGCTTCCCAAGCTGGATGTCGTGGGTTCAACTCCCATCGCCCGCTATCTTACCCGAGTGTTGAATAATGCTTGAAGGAATTCTTTTCGAAGGTCTTATCTACAGCCTTATGGTTCTTGGTGTTTATTTTACCTTTCGCTTTCTTGATTTTCCGGATCTTACAGTCGATGGCACTTTTCCCCTTGGAGCCTGTATTGTAGCAAGGTTTCTGCTGGGAGGGATTAACCCTTTTTTGGCAATGTTTTTTTCATTTCTTGCTGGTGGGCTGGCTGGTATGGTTACGGCACTTATTCACAACAGGCTGAGAGTTCCTGGACTTCTGGCTGGTATCCTTACAATGACAATGCTTTACTCAATCAATATTAGAATAATTGGAGATAGGGCAAATGTCTCTCTTTTGAAGGTTAATACTGTTTTTTCGATAATCGGAGAGAAATTCAAGGGTTATGTAGGTTATGAATTTTCAACTCTTATATTTTTAGTTTTGTTTGTTTTGATAATAAAACTTTTGCTTGACATTTTTTTTGTTACCGATCTTGGCCTCAGTCTGAGGGCACTCGGTTCAAATGAAAGGTTTGTAATTCAACTCGGGATAAACCCTGAGACATTAAAGCTAATTGGCATTGCACTTTCAAATGGGCTTGTGGCTTTGTCTGGCGGTATTGCAGCCCAGTATCAGGGGTTTTCTGATGTTGGTATGGGACAGGGAATAATAATTTCTGGACTTGCTTCTGTAATGATTGGGGAATTTTTTATCTTCTCAAGAAAAAATGTCTTTCTGATGACTTCTTCTGCAATTTTAGGTTCATTTTTTTACAAAACTGTAATGTATTTTGGAAGGTTTTATGGCTACCTTATAAAAATGACCCCCAATGACTTAAAGCTTTTAACTGGAGTTTTGATAATCATCCTGATAATAGTTTCAAGAGTTAAAAAGACGAAAAGAGAAGAACAATGGTAGTATTAAAAAACATTACAAAAACATTTCATAAAGGGACACCTGACGAGATTATAGCATTGAAAAACATAAACCTTTCCATAAAAGAAGGTGATTTCATCTCCATAATTGGTTCAAATGGAGCTGGAAAGACCACTCTGTTCAATATCATTTCGGGAAGTCTTTTTCCTGATAGTGGAGAGATTTATATAAATGAAAAAAATGTAACCAATGTAGCTGAGTATAAGAGGGCATTATATATAGGAAGAATATTTCAGAATCCACTTTTGGGCACAGCTTCAAATATGACCATTGAAGAAAATCTCACACTAGCATACAAGAAAGGTCCGAGAGGACTAAAAAAAAGTATAAACTCTTCTTTAAGGAATGAGTTCAGGGAAAAACTGAAATTGTTGAATTTGGGACTTGAAGATAGGATGAAAGACCTTGTTGCCCTGCTATCAGGAGGTCAGAGACAGGCACTCTCTCTTCTAATGTGTGTGCTTTCAAAACCCAGACTTCTGCTGCTTGACGAACACACAGCAGCACTCGATCCAAAAAATGCCTCGATAGTTCTCTCTCTAACGGATAGATTTGTGAATGAGTATAGACTTACAACTCTTATGATAAGCCATAATATGTCGCAGGCCATAAATTATGGAAATAGATTGATAATGATGGACAGAGGAGAGATAATCTTTGATATTTCTGGAGAGGATAAAAAGAAACTAACAGTGGAAAAACTTGTGGAAAAATTCCATCAACTGAGACATGGAGAACTTGATACCGATAGAATATTACTTTCTGAAGAGTAATTATTATTCGATTGATTTCTCGTAGGCTTTTTTATACTCCGGGTTTTCATCAAGGAAAGCCTGGATCTTCTTCATATTGTTCATGCTATAGTTTACAAAGTCTTTTTCAGTAATTCCAAAGCTCTGGTAAAACTCTTTCTTCTTTTCTTCTAAAATGTTCGCAATTTCATTCTCTCTTTCCTCATTATTTGTGGAAAGGTTTGTGCTCTTAGAAATTTCTTCAAACCATTTCTTCTGTTCAAGATTATATAGTATCCAGAGCTCAACAAACTTTTTAGGACTATCGAGTATTAACTTCGTTCCCTTTTGAATGGTAATGAGACTTGTTATATTAGAGACATCCTTTGAGCCTGTAGATGAAGATTGACTTACCCCTTCTTTCTTCACACATGTACATGCAAGTTCAAAAAGCAAACTAATAATGAGAAAAATTGAAAGTTTTAAACTCAACTTTTTCATTTTAACTAACCCCACCGGAAATAATAATAGATTTTAAAAACTTCTGAAAAAAAATGCAAGGATTTTTGATTTTTGTCGAT
The DNA here is from genome assembly GCA_049968515.1 of Brevinematia bacterium. GTDB lineage: Bacteria > Spirochaetota > Brevinematia > Brevinematales > JAOACQ01 > JAOACQ01. Next base: position 1,039 of record JBMFQR010000018.1, on the reverse strand, counting down.
ATCTAATCTGGAGGTAAGATATTGGTTCAGAATTAACTTCTGGAAGTTCTGAATCCAATATTAATCTTTTTTATGCAATTTCTGGACCTGATAATCATATTCTTATTCGTGCTTGGTTTTATCTGGGGTTTTAGCAAAGGAATTATTTACATGTTTTTCAGTCTTTTGGGAATAGCCTCTGGAATATTTCTTGGAATAAAAATTCCAGCCTTGATTTTTGAATTCTTCAAGTTCAAACCGGTTCTTATATATACAATAATAAGCTTTGTGATAATCTTTTCTTTATGTTATATAATTCTCATAAATCTGGGTTCATACATTTCCGAGCTTCTTGAAGACCTTGATATTGGATGGATAGACTCCTTCTTGGGCGGGATAACAGGAATATTACAGGTAGCTGTCATAACTGGAATAATATTAATTCTATTAGAAAAGTATAAACTACTTTCCTTTTTTCCGGACTATGAAAGATCTATCATACCACCTTTCTTAAAAAATACCTTAAACGAATTGATAAAATTCTTACCTGTTGTCAAACATTAAAAAACGCTGGGGGTTATCCAGAAAATTCAGGATAACCCCCATAAACAACCCGCGAAAATTACTTTTTCACTTTCTCAGCAAGCTTCTTTCCAACCTTGAACTTTACGACTTTCTTTGCTGGAATCTTTAATGGGGCACCTGTCTTTGGGTTTCTTCCCATCTTTTCGGCTTTCTTCTGGACTTCAAAAGTCCCCCATCCCACAAACTGCACCGTTTCTCCCTTTACGAGAGCTGATTCAATGATAGAAAGAAAAGTATCAACAAGCTCTCCAGCTCTTTTTTTTGTCTCGCCGGTTTTCGCAGCAAGAAGGTCAATAAAATCTGTCTTTGTCATAGACTACTCCTTTTATAAAATTTTGTGTTTATTATATAACATAAACCTTTTTATATCTAATTTTAATAAAGTTTATTCGGGATTTTGTCGTTCCAAGTCAATAGTGGAATAGTTTCTCCAAGAAAGAAAGTGGAAAATATTATGCAGTAACTTTATTATCAT
>JBMFQR010000017.1:0-44388 GCA_049968515.1 Brevinematia bacterium | reverse complement strand
AGATTTTTCTAATTTCGTTATAAAAGCAGCTTGAATACTTTTTTGGAGTAGATAAAATTTGACTTTTATCATAGGAGAAATCAAATGATAATAAAGTTACTGCATAATATTTTCCACTTTCTTTCTTGGAGAAACTATTCCACTATTGACTTGAAACGACATACCATCTCCTTTTTTATTGGGTTTTTTGTGATTTTTTAAATTTTAAGTTTCAGCCCACATCTTTTCTGAAGATTTTTCAAGATATCCACCTCTCCAAGCTTTTACAAAAAACTCCTTTTGACCTTACATTTATACTATCAAAAAAATACCCAAGATTTTGAAATAATCTAAAACTTTTTTATTTTAACTAAAAAATGAAAATTTTGTCAATATGAAAAAAGTCACTTTTTTTAATTTCTTCTAAAAGTTTTTAAAGATTCGATTGAATAGAAAAGATTTTTTGGATAGTCATCGTCTTTCTCTCACTCTAACAAAAGAATCTTCTCCATACCGCTCCAGAGTTTATTAAAAGAGGCAAGAAAATCAAATCCAAAGTTCAAAAGCCTCCATCTTGTTATCATAAATCTGAAAGATCCAACAATTATATAAAAAAGAGTTTCACTCTCAATATCATTTCTGATTTCCCCTCTTTTCTGCCCTTCTACAATAATGCTTTCAATATTTTCTTTATTCATAAGCATAATGCCTTTTATCTTTTCAGTTAAAAGTGGGTCGGGTGGAAAAATCTCTTCGGAAAGTATCAAAATCACAAAGCCCGGGTTTTTAACAAATGTTTCAGCTCTCGTCTTAAAAATGAATTTTAGCCTATCAATACTTGAGTCAAACTTTTTAGCAAGGATTAATGTATCCCTTGCTATATTTTCAAAGTAGTCAAGTATGGAATTTATAATCTCATCCTTACTCTTAAAATGCCTGTATAAAGCAGCTTCAGAAATGCCGATTTTCGCCGCAATATTTTTCGTAGTAAAATTATCAATACCCTCTTCAACAATCAGTCTAATGGAAGTCTTTATTATCTCTTCTTGCCTTTTAGTCCAGTTTTTCAACTTCTTCCTCCATTATTTTAATTTTTACGTTAGTAAACATAAACTTACAAAGTATAGCACTGAAAAGGTGAATAGTCAAGGAAAATATTTTTGACTTTTTTAACTTATCTGGTATAATTAAATAGGGGAGAACTTATGTCTCATTTTAATGCTTTTTTGCTGGATAAGATATCAATAGAAAAAGAAATGCTTTCCATAAAAGAGGCAAGTATCTGGGCAACAAAATATACAGGGAAAAAAGTTAGTACCTCAAATATTTCTTACCTTATCCAGTATGGAAGGATTAAAAAATATGGAGACAATGGAAACGTTTATATTTCTCTATATGAATTAAAAAATTACTACAATTCATTTAGTGGCAAAAGGGAACTTAAATTGAAAGAGGAACTGGGTGAAGACTTAAACTGGGCTTTATCCTTTGAACAATATAAAGAGGCTGAAACCACCAAGCATGTTCATCGACTCCATCCATATAAAGGAAAATTTATCCCTCAGCTTGTAGAATACTTTCTGGATTCACATACGGATTATTTTAAAAAAGAAGTATATTTTCAAAAAGGGGATGTTGTCCTTGACCCATTTTGCGGAAGTGGAACCACTCTGGTTCAGGCTAATGAACTTGGAATGCATGCTATAGGCATTGATATTTCGGAGTTTAATACTTTGATTAGCAATTGTAAAATCAAGAAATATAATCTTCTCGAATTAAAGCAAGAAATTGATAGGATTACAAGAAAGCTAAAGCTTTTCCTTTCCGATTCAAAGACGCTGGAATTCGATGAAAAGTTAACTCAGGAGCTTTATAACTTCAATAATGAATATTTTCCGGTGCCAGAATTTAAATACCGACTGCGACAGGGTGAAATTGATGAAGAAAAGTATGGTGCTGAAAAAGAAAAAAAATTTTTACAAAAATATTATGAGTTAATAAGAAATTATAATATCAAGCTTAGGCAGGATAAAGAAAACACATTTCTCGATAAGTGGTATATTGAGCCAATAAGAAAAGAAATAGAATTTGTTAATAATGAAATCGAAAAGATAACAGACATAGATACAAAAAATATTGTCAGAATTATTTTAAGTAGAACAATGCGTAGCTGTCGAGCCACCACGCATTCCGACCTCGCCACTTTGAAAGAGCCTATAATAGCTCCATACTATTGTACAAAGCATGGCAAGATATGTAAGCCACTTTTCTCCATTTTAAAATGGTGGCAAACCTATAGCAACGACACCATAAAGCGTCTGGCTCAGTTTGATAAATTACGAACAAGTACATATCAAATCTGCCTTACCGGTGATAGCAGAACTATTGATATTCTGGCAGAATTGGAACGCAAGTACCCGGAATTTGCTAATATTGTAAAAGAAAAAAAGATAAAGGGCATTTTTTCTTCCCCACCTTATGTTGGTTTAATAGATTACCACGAACAACATGCCTATGCTTATGATCTATTCGGTTTTGAGAGGAGAGACAAGCTCGAAATAGGTCCGCTATTCAAAGGACAGGGAAAGGAAGCAAGAGATTCTTATATAGAAGGAATTTCTGAGGTGCTGATTAACACAAAAAAATACCTTGTAGAGGATTATAATGTATTTCTGGTGGCAAATGACAAATACAACCTTTATCCTTTAATTGCAGAAAAATCCGGGATGAAGATTGTCAATATGTATAAACGTCCAGTGTTAAACCGTACTGAAAAAGACAAAGGTGCTTATGCAGAAATTATTTTTCACTTAAAGGAAAAGTAATGGCTTTAGAAGAAAAATTAAAGAATCTCATACAAAAATTAATTGTCAATACTATCCGTATTAAGCTACAAAACTATAATCCCGAAAGTAGTAGTATGCCTTTTCATTACCGACTTATTGGTAAAGATAAAATGGCTTTATATTCATTTGTTCAATCCTTAAACACTACTTTTGGAACTTCCATTTTTGAACCTGTGGCCTTAGAAATTGCAAAACCAAGATTTGATAAAGTTAAAAATCAGTTTGCGCTGGGAAGTGAAATTTATGAAGGCTGTCAGCAAGTTATTCAACAAATCATTAACAAATTGAGCACTGGAGAAGAATCCCCGGATAAAATTAAAGAGTTAAATTTGATAAGGAACGCAAGGTATGGTCAGCTAAACAAAATGAAAACCATTAAAGTAGATTTATACTTTGAAACTTCAGACAAAGAAATTTATCTTTTTGACTTAAAAACTGCAAAACCTAACACCACAGAATTCAAAAGCTTTAAAAGAAACCTGCTTGAATGGGCTGCTATTCTGCTCTCTAAAAACCCAGAAGCAAAAGTAAATTCAATAATTGCTATTCCATATAATCCATATGAGCCACAACCTTATGAAAGATGGACTATTATAAGGAATGCTCGATGACAAAAGAGAACTTTTGGTAGGTAAAGAATTCTGGGACTTTTTAGGTGGTGAGGGCGCTTATGAAGATTTGCTTTTCTGTTTTGAAAAGGCAGGAATAACACTGAGAAATGAAATAGACCAATATTTCTCACGTTTTAGAAATAATTGAAGTTAGATTTAATCTTAGAAAATAACAAGGCCTATCATTCTTAAAAGCTTGAAAGCTTGAAAGCTTGAAAGCTTGAAAGCTTCGTTTGACACTCTTTTCATCTTTAAACATTACATATTTTCCACTATTCCCCGATAATCTTTATCAGCACCCGTTTTCTTCTTTGCCCATCAAACTCACCGTAAAATATCTGTTCCCATGGACCAAAATCAAGCCTTCCATCTGTAACAGCAACAACAACCTCTCTACCCATAACCTGTCTTTTCAGATGCGCATCGCCATTGTCCTCCCCGGTTCTATTGTGTCTGTATCTTGAGATTGGCTCATGGGGTGCAAGTGTCTCAAGCCATTCTTCGTAATCTTTATGAAGTCCACTTTCATTGTCGTTAATGAAAACGCTTGCAGTTATATGCATTGCATTTACAAGGCAGAGACCTTCTTTTATTCCACTTTCTTTTAGTGCCTTCTCAACTTCAGGCGTAATATTTATAAATTCAACTCTCTTTGATGTGTTAAAGTAGAGTTCTTTTCTATACGACTTCATAACCTTCCACCTTTTCTATAAATTATACTTTATAAGCTTTCAACTTTCAACTTTCAACTTTTAACTTTTAGCTGATACATATTTGACTAATTTTTTATAATATTTTAAGATTTTTTATAAACCAATTTCACACGAAAACCAGAGCGTACAGGAGGTAGTTTTATGAAAAAAATTTTTTTAATTCTCTTCTCTTTGCTTATTGTGTTTTCTGCCTGTGCAAAGAAATCCCAGACAATTATCGGAATAGCAAAGATCGTGTCTCATCCTGCCCTTGATGCAGTTGAAAGGGGTATTCAAGATGAGTTAAAGGAAAAGAAGATTGATGTTATTTTTGATTTACAGAATGCAAATGGTGATATGAATACCGCAATTTCCATAGCAAAGAAGTTCAAAGAGGAGAAGGTAAAGATTGCAGTTGGAATAGCAACTCCCACAGCACAGGCACTTGTGAAGGAACTAAATAACACGATAGTTGTTTTTTCTGCCGTGACAGATCCTGTTAAAGCCGGGCTTGTTAGTTCTCTCGAGAAGGGTGAAAAATGGGTGACAGGTATATCAGATATGACACCTGTAAAGGAACAGATAGAGCTGTTGATGAAGATAAAGCCCATTAAAAAGCTTGGTTTCATTTACTCAAGTCATGAGGATAATGCTGTTGCACTTGCAAGAATTACAGAAAAGATTTGTAGTGAGCTTGGGATAGAGATTGTAGAAGCCACTGTTTCGTCTACCGCCGAGGTTAAACAGGCTGCAATGTCTATTGCAAAGAGGGTGGATGCTTTTTATGTTACCACCGATAACACTGTTGTTGCTGCACTACCCTCTCTTGTTGAAGTGGCTTTAAAGAACAGTCTTTTTGTATTTTCTGCAGATCCAAGTTCTGCAAAGGACAATAATATTCTTGGAGCGTTGGGATTTGATTATTACAAAATGGGAAGAGCGACAGGAAGATTGATTATAGAATTGCTTTCAGGTAAAAAACCAGAGGAAATACCAACAAGGTTTTTGACTGACAGAAGAGATCTTGAATTCTTTTTAAATCTTGAGGTGGCAAAAAAGCTTAAAATTAATATCTCTAAGGAGCTTATAAAATCTGCAGATGTTGTAATTTCAGGTGAGAAATAGTTTATTTTTTGGAAGGGGTTGAAAATAGGCAATCTTTTAGAAAGGAAATGACTTAATGGATTCTAAAAGGGAGAAAATTTTAAGAACAGCGGAAGCTCTTTTTGCAAAGAAAGGATATGATGCGACAAGCGTCGAAGAGATTGCAAATAAGGCAAAAGTCACAAAGTCTTTGATCTACTATTATTTCAAGAGTAAGAAAGATATTCTTAAAAGTATGTTTAAAGATTTTGAGTTTGAGCTTCTGGATGTAAAAAAGAGAGCTTTTAAAATTTTGTTTTCCACTGGAAGCGGGTATAGATATGAAGAAAAGTTAAGAGAAATTTTAATTCAGATCACCTTTCCTTTTCTGGAGAAATGGAAAAACGTTATAAAAATTGCTCTGGTGGAGGAGATAAAATACTTTTCAAAAGGGCCAATTTTTACATATTTTGATTTCAACTTAAAGATAGCTTCTGAGTTGTATGAAAAATACAATCTGAAGATGGAACTCTCAGATGAGCAAAAAACAGTAGACTTTTTTGTAATTTTTTTGCCTATTATTGGATATTCAGTTTTTGTTGATGAGTGGTGTGCACATTATAAGTTTGATAGAGATAGGGTAAAAGAACTTATAGCTGATAAAATTTTATTGATTTACAAGGAGTTCTTCATTTAAGCTGGCCATATTTTTCTCCCTCCACCAGGTGGAACAATGCTGTCAATAAACTTAAGTTCTTCTTCTGAAAGAGGAGGTAAAGTAGCAGCTTTTACGTTCATTTCAACTTGCTTTTTGTTTTTTGCTCCCGGTATTACTACACTTACGGCAGGACTTGAGAGAACAAACTGGATTGCAATCTGAGCGAGACTCTTTTCTTTTGCCAGCGGCTTTAATTTTTCAATCGTTTCAAGATCTCTGTAGAAAATCTCTCTTTCATCAGGATTTTTCTGCCAGTTTTGTCTGAAGTCTCCTTCTGGAAATTGTGTTTCTTTAGTAAATTTGCCGGTTAGAATTCCCATTGCAAGAGCACCTCTGACTATCACACCAATATTATTTTCAATACAGTAAGGAAATATCTCTTTCTCTGCTGTTCTATTAAGAATGCTGTAGTCAATTTGAAGAGTTGCACATTTTCCGTCTTTGTTAAATTCTTTTAAATATTCAAAATCACTTGTGCTTACCCCGTATGCCCTTATCTTTCCACTTCTCTGGAGTTTTTGAAACCCTTCTAAGAATATCTCCATATTTGGTTCATGAAAGTTTATGTGGTTTTGAATAATGTCGATATAATCGGTATTTAATCTTTTAAGATTCTCTTCAACACCTCTGATAAGTTTATCTACAGAATCATAAGCACTCTTTTTTGCTTCTCCATCAAATCCTTTCCACCCTATCTTTGTTGCGACAATGAATCTTTCCCTTCTGCCTCTCATCGCTTTTCCTAATAACTCTTCACTATGTCCATTACCATATACGTCAGCAGTATCAAAAAAGTTTACTCCATATTCCAGTGCTGTTTCAATGGCCTCGAGCGAATCTTTATCATCTGTGGGTCCCCACATATCACCACCAATTCCCCAGAGACCTATTCCAATATATTTAACTATTATGCCTGACTTACCAAGCTTTCTTTCCTGAATTTTTATTTCCTGCATTTTGCCCTCCTGTTTAAAAATTATAAAACTGGAATATAAAAAATGCAAAATTTCATTTCCTATTTGCATTTTTTTCACTTTTCATTTAACATTAAAGATAATTTATCTTGAGAGGTCTATAATTTGCAAAGAGATTTATCCTTTCCACAATGCATTTTCATGGAAGGGTTTTCATCATGAGGATTCAGGTATAGACTTTTTAGAATTTAAAAAGCAATTTGAAATCTTTTTGGGTTCTCTCGGGGAAATTAAAGTTTTTCCATATATGCCAATGAATTTAGATAATTATAAAAAATGGTTTGAAGATTATAAAAGCATTGTAATAAAGTCATCCTGTTCAAATATTGAAAGGCTTATAGATATTCAACCTGATGGAAATGCAAACTTTTGTGTTGATTTTCCTGATTACTCGATAGGTAATGTAAAGGAAGCTACAATCGAAGAGGTATGGAATAGCAAAAGGGCTGAAATTTTCAGGGAATATCGTCGTAAGAATCTTTTTGCTGTATGCTATAAGTGTGGTGCAAAATATATGTCTGAACTTCAGGAGGGAGTATGAAAGAAAACTCTGTAGCATTAATAACCGGTGCATCTTATGGTATAGGCTATGAGTTTGCAAAAATTCTTGCGGGGATGGGGATTAACCTTATACTTGTAAGTAGAAGTTATGAGAAGCTGTTAGAGGTAAAAAAGGAACTTGAAGAAAGATATTCTGTCGGAATAACGGTCATTCCATTGGATCTTTCTTTGAAGGATTCAGCTGAAGTTTTATTTCAAAAGTGTGAAGAGAAAGATCTCAATATTGATATTCTTATCAATAATGCCGGGATTGGGCTTTTCGGCAAGAATATTGAAAATTCCATTGAAGATATTGAAAGACTTATATTCTTAAACATTTTAACCCCGACCAAACTTTGCAGGCTTTTTGGTGAAAAGATGGCACAGAGAGGGAGTGGCGACATATTAAATTTGGGCTCAATGGGTTCTCTAATTCCTTTTCCTTTCTTTGCAGTTTATTCGGCTACAAAAAGTTATATTTTGAGTCTTTCTATTTCTATCAGAAGTGAACTTAAAGATTATGGCGTAAATGTGAGCTGTCTTTTACCCGGTTTCGTAAAAACACATTTTGACGATAACTCAAAGATTGCAAGTGAAAGATATAAAGCTTTTTCAAAGAGAGCAGGTATGGATGCTGCCAGAGTGGCTGAAATCGGAATAAAGGCATTGTTTAAAAAGAAGGCCTTTGTAATACCGGGCATTGTAAATAAAGCCTTAAGCATTATTATTAAAGTTATACCACCAACCCTGCTTACAGAGATTGTAAAGAGCAGTGTGAAGAGACTTACAAAGGGCTAATATCCTCTTACTCTATGTCCACATAGCATCAACTGGTAACATCTTGAACAGGCTGGGAACACCCCATTTTTGCTATTTCTCAAAACCTTCCTGAATTTGACTGCTTTTTCATTATTATAAATATCAAGGATGCTTTCTTTCTTAATATTTCCAATAATATAATGAGGATAATCAGCACAGAAATGTACATCTCCGTTGTAGTTAATATCTACAGAATACCACGGTGCTATGCACCTATCTCTAACTAAAGTCTCAAGCTCAGAATAATATGTGCCTATTTTTGAGGGTCTTATAACTGGAACTGTTATCACAGGGTGATCCACATCCATATTATGTATTCTTTCCAGAATCTCTGAAAATCTATTTCCATCAATGCCTTCATTGTAACCGGTAGCGAATCCTCGCCAGTAGTATGCCTCTACGCCAAGTTCTTTTTTGAAAATTTCCTCTTCCTTTTCCCCGATCTTTTCAGTTGTGTAGGTTCCAAGATTTATTATATGCCAGGAAAGCCCAATCTCTCTTGTTGCCTCAACAAGTTTGTCAAGATATAAGTAATTAAGCCTGCTTACAGTTGTGACTATTCCCATATGAGGTAGAACAGACTTCTGCAATTTCTTTTCCCTGTTTATTGCCTCAATGCCATCTATAACTCTCTGGTAAGAACCCTCTCCCCTTATTGCATCATTAATATCTTTAAAGCCATCGAGTGAAATAAAGAAGCCAGACCACTGATCTTCCACTATCCTTCTTGCATATTTTGCAAGCAAGGTTCCGTTTGTGTTTACAGTAAAAATAGGTATCCTTTTTACCATATATGAAGCAAGGTCCATAAAATCTGGATATAGAAATGGCTCTCCACCCCATATATAAAACACCTGTGTTTTGTGAGCTACTTCATCTGTTAGCTCCATATATTTTTCCATCGGTACAATGGTTCTCACCTCTTCTACAGCTTTATCTTCTTTGAGCGTACCTTTTACTCCCCTTTGCCCGCACATAACACAGTGGAGATTACAAAGCGGGGTGATCTTGAAAGTTATGAGAGGGAGTTCATTGCTTGTTCCAGCCGGGTTTTTATAGTCTATCTCTCTTGCTTTTTCCACACTCAAAAATGCCTGTGCAAGATGTAATGCCTTATCAGGATTCTTCTTGAAAAGCTTATAGATTACAGAGGTGTTGTGCTTCATCATATTCATCCTCCACTCCGTTTATTTTCGGAAAAGATAAAGCAAATACTTAAATTTTACAAGCAATAGTAATATGACAAAAAGCAACATTGAGTTGTGTGAAATTGCTTTAGAGAATAATCAAAGTATTAAAAATATTACCTTCCGATGACATTTACTTCACCTAAATAGATTGTTTTTGAATCTACTTTTTTATTTGAGAGTGGAATTAAATATCTTAGTTCTTCCAATTTTTTCTGACCGAATACGGTTACAATAGGTGTGTAAACTGCATCTTTTAACCAGACTAGTTTCATTTTTAAATAAACTTTATACTTATCAGGGAGAAGATTAAGTTGTAATTTCTTACTTATCCATAAATTTCCATCACCACCTTGATTAATAAAATTTTCCACACGGACATTTGCTTTTTCACCCTTCTCATTTATTAACTGGATTTCTCCTTCTATATCTCCATATTCTCTTCTGTAAGAAAGCCAGAATAGATTTATTGTTAATATGTTATTTGAAAGAAATAAGTCTTTAAACTTAAATGCGAAAACATCTCCTGTTATCTGGGAATAAAAAAATGACCAATCTTTGTAGCGCTTATCAAGCAAAAGTTTAACTGGATTTCCAGTGGGAGTATTTGTCTCAAAAATTACATCAAAATCTTTTAGTTCGTGTGTAATTGAGATGTTATTACCGGATAGAACTGCACCATCAATTTTATAAGCTTCATTTAAATCCAGCCTGTTATATTTTGTTTCATTAAGTTTAAAATAGAAATCTATATGTGAATTATCAAGATAATAGTCACCTGAAAGTTTCATTACAACAGACGGGATCTCACTTTCCTCTTTCTCTTTTTCTACAAATTTTACTTCTTTTAGAACGGAGAAAAATTTGCTTAACATATGAGGCATATTATAGTTGATTCCTATACGTGGGCTTTCTCCAGCATGAGCGGAGTTTCTAAAAATAGTAATGTTAAATATTCTAATTATGGGAAGCTTGAGCCTATCTCCGAAGTTTACGGATAAAACATTGTATATGGATAAAAAAACAAGTAGTATTAATAAAAACTTTCCATAACATTTTTCCCTAAAATATCTCGAGAATGGATAAGCTATAATAATTGCTGTCGGAATTAGTAATGAAATCATATATCTTACATCTTTGTTATAAGTTAAAAAAGTCATCCATATATATGGTATGAGATAAAATCCCAGTAAAAGCGATTTTTGCCTGCTTTTCCTGATAAAAAGAGTGATAGTCCCATATATTAGAAATATAAACATTGGTAAGAATAAATAGGTGTTTAAAAATAGTTCTGGATAGTAAATTGCTGATTTAAGAGAAAGGGGATATGGGTCGCCTTCATTTATTCCAGCTAAATAAGAAACTTCTCTCATCCCTTTTTTGAATGCACTCCAGTTCGCACCTGTCCATATTATTATGATTAAAAAGGCTAATAGACCTGAAAGTATAAAACTGTGAAGAAATTTTTTACCATCAATTTTGCTTTTCAAAGACTTATTCATTCCTCTTACAAAAGCAATTATCAAAAACCAGATTATAAACAATAAAGAATTTGCCTTTGTGTAAAAGGCAAGTGCAATAAAAATGCCAACTGTTTTCCACGAGTTCTTTGAAATTAATAAGTTTGTTCTTATAATAAAATATAGAGCAAGAGCAATAGCAGCAGTGCTGGGAACATCGATCAGAAAGACCTTTCCAAGCCCTGTAATTATTGGAAAAGAGGTAATTAAAAATGCTGATAGGACAGCTACAAATTCATCTCGACCGGAAAGTCTTTTTGAAATACCATATACTGAAAAATAAAGTACTGGAATCCAGAATAAAGCCACAGAGAGGCAGGCACTGTCATAAGAAGCCCCGAAGATTATGAAAAACAATGCGGCCACAAAATAAGCGAAATGAGTATAAAAATCATAAAAAAATAGCACCCCATTAAATATAGAAAACTTTTCCGGGAACCTTAAGGCATTCATAATACTTAGAGCGTTTCTTGCATGCCTTGACTCATCCCAGGAAGCTGTAGAGTTGTCAGCAAGTAACCATAAAATATGAACTAGAATCAGTAAAATGAGAGGAATAAATTTTATTAATTTTTTAAAAGCCCTTTTTGAACTTAAACCAGCAAAGGAAAAGTAGGAAGAAAAAATGTTAAATAACGATTTTAACATATGTTGCCTCCGAAGATATTATTTTTGTTTATTGCAAATAGAGCTGTTTTATATTTTTTTAAACTTTGAAATATACTCTTTTATAACATTGAATATTTCCAATAAAACAGAATCTTTTATTAAAATTAAAAACAGCAAATAAACAATACCTCCTACAAGCCCTGAAATGAGTAAACGGATTACCACTATTTTTATATTAATTAAGCCTTGGGTGTAAAATAAGGTAATCCCTGTAATGATAGCACCTATAAGATATTTTAGATTTTTAATATCTAAAAATATATTTTTTGCAACTTTCCAGCTAAAAATCAATAAGAAAATTAGCTGAATAGTTAGGGACAAAACCATTGAAATTGCCGCTCCATTATGGTAAAAGAATTTTGACAGAAAAGGCATAGATATTAATGCAGTGATTAAGGAAAGAATGTTGCCAAAAATGTTAAACTTTTCTTTACCGGTAGGAATATTAATCTGATATGCTAAAAAATTGCATAGAGTTAGCAATAAGAGATTAAAGGAAAGAATTCTAAGAGTAACCATAGAAGAAAAATACCTTTCATCTCCAAAAAATGCAATTATCTCCGGGGCTACAACAAATATACCACTCATCAGAGGTAGCGTAATGAACAAAATGAACTTAAATGCTTTGTCAAGCTTATCATAAAGGTTTTGGATTTCGTTTTTGTAGTAAAGGTATGAAATTCTTGGAATCAAAACAGTTGTAAGTGATGTGGAAAATGAGGTTGATAAAAGAATAACCTTATCGGCTATATTATACAAACCCAGATAAGTATTTCCCGCCATAAATCCAAGCAACAACTTGTCAATATTGGAGAAGAAATTTTCAAAAAGTTTCAAAAGGTATAAGTAAAAAGAACCTTTTAAAAAACCAAACATTTCTGAAAAATTTAATTCTGAAAATTTAAACCTGATAAGATTACCTTTAAGAACAAAGTTAAAAAGAAAAGGTAAACTCATTGCTACTATTGTTGATACCGCATACCAGTAGTAATCTCCAGATTTCCTTATAAGCATAAATATCATTAGAACAGATATTAACTTACAAAGAATATTTCTGGAGACAATTTTTCCATATTCTTCATGAGCCTGATATGTCCACTCAATAGAAAAAATTTCAAAAAAGAGATGGGTTCCAATTATAAAGTATAAAAGTATGTTTGTTTTTGTTTTTTCAAGAAAAAATACTATGCCTAAATATATAATTATTGTAAATATTTTTATGAGCATATTAAGAAAAAAGAGCTGTGAGAAAATTCTATCTTTCTTGTTTGCCATGTCCCTGAATTTTGAAATTTCTCTCATTGAAAATAGAGGATTTATAAGACCTGAAATAGTAGAAAAGTACATAATGAAGGAAATTGCAAAAGTAACTTTCCCCATGCTTTCAGGCCCTAAGGTCCTATTTAGATATGGAATAGTTACAAGTGGAATCAGAGTGTTTAAAACAATAAATATAGTATTAAAAAAGTAATTTTTCTTTATTGATGGCATTTTCTCTCTCTTATAAGAGTTTTATATCAATCAAAATAGCACACATTTCAAGGGTATGAGTACAGGAAAGATTAAGAAGAGCCTTTTTATAGGGCGGATCGTTTTCAAACCATTGCTGGCATTTTTTGGTAAAATTGCTGTCACCACAAATGTTATCACTTTTCATTACTTTAAGAACATATTTTTTCTCATTGCCAGTATGACAAGGTTTGTTAAAAGGAATTATTTTTTCCATTTTCTATTCCTCAATAAATTTCATATAACTTTTTATTCTAAGTAGTCATACAAATCATAATGATCAAATACTGCTTTTAGCTGAACGTCATTGAAACCAGCCTCATTATTTATTTTATATAAGGCTTTATCCTGTGAAGCTGGAATCACTGGAAATTCCTTCCATTTTTTCAATGCCATAACCGATTTTTTTTTGTTTAGTAAACTCATTGCTTTAAACCATATATCATCTGCTAAAGGACATATACTTTTAAATATTTTTTCATTAAAAACTTCTTTATGTAAAATATTTGGAGGATATAATACTCCTCCTACTCCTGTCGGAAAAACATTAAAGTGAGGATAATTGATCTTACATTTATTCCATTTATTGTATGGTAAAAGCAGAGAGTTTTGCTTAATAATGTAATGACATCTGTATCCAATAACTGTATCAGGATATTTTCTGTATGAAATTATAAGGTTTTCCAAAAAATTCGGTGGATAAATTATATCATCATCACAGGTTACTATTATTGAATCTGGAAAATCTTTTAAAGCAAAAATTAACTTGTTGTATGAACGTAAGTTTTTGTCAGTAAAATATACATCAAGTCCTTTATCTTTTAATTTTAGTATATAATCTGGAACCCCTTTTGAACCGACTTCGTCTTTGACGAGATACAGTATAATTTTATCGGGTTTTTTTGTCTGAAGCAATAAACTACACAATGTAATATAAAGATAAGAAAACCTTTCCGGATAGCTTGTAAGACTTATTAAAATCTCAGGCTTCTTTGAAGAAATCTCTATGCCTACTTTTACTCTTTTTATTTTATTCTCATATTTGATTCTTAAATAACTTACATATTCTTTTTTAATTTCATTTTTTATTTTAAGCAGAAAATTCATTTTACTTTCCTTCGGGCAGAAATTTTATTAAAAATTAAGTGTTTCCATTCTTCCTGTATCTTTTCTAAATTATATTTTTCTGAATCTTTTATAGCGTTAATTCTTAAACTGAAGTATAATTTCTCATTTTCCTTAAGCGATTTTAGTTGTTCAATCATCTTTTCTACATCTCTTTGCTTTACTACAAAGCCATTAATTCCATCTTCTACAATATGTCTTGGACCTATACAATCTGTAACTATTGGCACAAGTCCTTTTGCCATTGCCTCAATTATAGATATTCCAAAAAGTTCTTCCCACTTTTCAGTTTTGAAGGAAGGTAATAGAAAAATATCATATTCATTCATAATTTCTGATAATTTCTTTTTATCATTTAAGTAACCGTAGTATTTTACGTTTTCCAGTTCAAAAGTATTCTTCACGATATTTTTATCTTTTCCATCACCTACTATTCCGAAGAAAATTTCTTTCGAATTTTTAAAATGTAGTATAATTTTCTTTAAGTCTTCAAGGCCTTTTTCATAAACCAGTCTACCTACAAAAAGCACCCCAACTTTTTCTTTTTTAGTTTTATTTGTGCTTTTAAATATTTCAAGATCAACAGAGTGGGGAATTACAAAAATTTTCTCCTCTTCTTTTCTAAATTTTCTTAATATCTCATTCTTTATGGGATTAAGAACTGCAACTATAAAGGTATTTTCACTCTCAATAAAATTTTTCCAGTTTTTAAAGATAAGCCTTTTAAAGATAAGAGGTTTAATACTTCCCTGTTCAAAATCCCAGTAAGGCCATGATGTATGATAAATAACTTTGTTTCTTTTTGTAAGGTGTTGCCATAAAAGTATAGCAGGATCATAGGGAGCTATTCCTATAAGAATAATTTTATCTTTGATGAAGAAGCTCCTTATGAAAAAAATAAAAGTCTTAAAAGCAAGTATACTCAAATTGACTTTTTTTCTCAATAGACCTTTTAAAAAAGTTTTAATAAAATGAACATGATAAGGAAATATTTTTATCTCACCTTCTTCTTCCAACTTCACTAAAGATTCAAAATACCTTTTTTCATCATCGTGAATTAAAATAATTTGCATACTTATAATTTGCATACTTAATCCCTAACAAATTTTTCTTAACTAAAAAATTTCAAGATTTAAACTTACTTTAAACCTCGAAAAATTATGTGATTTTTTAATTACATAAATTATTATTAATTAGAAAAATCAAGTTAACAGTTCGTTAAATATCTTTTGCACATTTTTTAATTTAGCCTCAGGGGAAAAACTTTTTTTTATTGTCTCAAGGGCATTTTTTGAAAACTCAGAATAATTCAATAACATCTGAGAAAGAAAAACAGGTATTTCATTTATTTCCTTGTACAGAAATGAATTTTTTCCTGGTTCGATAAGTTCATAAACTCCGTCTATATCCTTTGAAATTACCGGGATGCCAAAAGACATAGTTTCAACAACTACTACAGGACACGAATCTTCTTTACTCGTGAAAATTAGTATATTACTTCTTTCATAAATCTTTTCAAGGTCTTTTCTTGGAAGATTTTCAAAAACGTTAATCTTTCTATATTTTGACAAATCATTGATGTGATTAAAGTTTTTTTCGTAATATAAAAGGTCTGTTTTTCTAAAGACAAAATTTACTTCAAATTCAAAATTATTCTTAATAAGCAATTCTAATATTTTAAAAAATTCCAGTGGGTCTTTTCTATCTTCAAAACTTCCAATCCATAATAAAACGAAACTTTTTTCTGCAATTTTTTTAGGTTCTTTTAATTTTACACTTATTGAATTGGGAACAACTTCAATTTTATAAGCATCTAAACCTACACTTACAAGATTTTTTTTAAGTCCTGTTGAATCCACAATATATTTAGACACATTTTCATAACTACTTTTTACCATAAAATACAAGTGAGAAGTCTTTGTAAGATAATCATAAACCTGTAGAATCTTTTTAGTAGAGCTTTTATAAAGGAAAATTGCATCATGAGTGTTATGCCCAATTATTAAATCTGGTTTTATTTTTTTTTCAAGGCGCCTTATTTTATTTCTGACAATAAAAACTGAAAAGGCTTTTTTAATCAACCTGAAGAGTTTTAAAATACCTCGAGAAGAAGAAACTTTTTGTAACCTCAGCCATTTTGACTTATAAATATGTGAAACCGGAATAATATCTTCTAATAACTTACACAATTCAGGAATGTCAGAAGTAAGGACAAAATATTCATTTTGCCTGTCTGTTTTAATTAAATCTATACTAACATATTCTGCACCACTGATTATACTTGTGGAGAAAATATAGAGAACCTTCATTTTACCTTGTTTCCCCCAATGAATTTTTGAAATAGTTTAGGTCAGCCACTTATCTGTTATTTTTCACTTCTGTGTTGCAAGCAAATCTTTTAGTGTTTCCCTTCTTCTTATAAGTCTTGCCCTTCCATTACATACCATAACCTCGGCAGGTCTTGGCCTCGAATTATAATTTGAAGCCATAGAGTAACCATAAGCTCCAGCATTCATAATTGCAAGAATGTTTCCCACGTCAATTTTTGAGATGGCTCTTTTTTCAATACCTTCTTCGTTTCTTGTAAAAACATCGCCGGTTTCACATAGATAGCCAGATACTACAACCTCTTCCTTTTCATCTTCAACGTTTGAGGCATTAATGATTTTGTGATAGCTTCCATAGGCCATTGGTCTTATAAGATGATTGAATCCACTGTCTACACCTGCAAACTTATACCTTGGAGTTTCTTTAATGTCATATACTGTTGTTAGCAAGACACCCGATTCTGATACAATATATCTCCCCGGCTCAAGAGCAAGATAAACTTCACTTCCATATTCTCTTACAAAATTTTTCATTATTTTGCCTATATCTTTGCCAAAGCTTTTTGCATCAAATTTTTTTTCTTTTTCCCTGTAAGGCACTCCTATTCCACCGCCTATATCTACGAACTCAAGTTCATCGAATTCTCTGGCTATTTCAAGAATTATTTCTGCAAGTTTAACATATTGGCTTTCCTCAAGAATTCCAGAACCAATATGTGCATGAATCCCTGCTATCTTTAAGCCAGACTTTTTGCATATTTTGTTAATCTCTGAAATATATTTTTTGTCTTTTTTAGAGCAAAATATTCCAAACTTACTTTCCCTTCCTCCAGTTATTACATGCTCATGGTGACCTGCTCCAAAATCCGGGTTGATTCTAATTGAAACCTTAGTTTTGGGAAAGAACTCTCCATAAAATTTAAGCTGTAAAAGTGAGCCTATGTTTAACATTACTCTTTTTTTTAAAGCCTTTCTCATATCATCTATCGAAAGATTGATACCTGTGAAAAGAATCCTTTCCGGTTGGAATCCTGCTCTTAAAGCGATTTCTATCTCCTCTATGGAAACTGCATCTATATATGCCCCTTCTTTTCTTAAAATCTCAAGAATTCTTAAATTTGAATTTGCCTTCATTGCATAATGAATTCTGACTTTTGAATAGTCAATTGAATTCTTCAGTTCTTTGAATCTTTCTTTAATCATATTTCCCGAGTAAACATATAGCGGGCTTCCATATTCTTTTACAAGGCTGGTGGCAGAAATTCCTTCAATATAGAGTTCATTGTTTAAGACACTATAGATTTCCATCTTTTACCTTCCAGTAAAATTACAAGCAGATAGTGGCTGTCAAAAAAGTGGGGAATTTCTTTGTTCTCATTCCGAATAAAAATGAAGAATCAGAATGACAGATTTTCACTTTTTCGACAGCCACTATCTGTTTTTTAGGTGAATATAAGATTATATTTTAGTTTGAATAAGTTAGCAACTTTTTTTAATGTTTAAAGATCAGATAACCTTAACAAAGTGTTTTTTAAGCACCTATATCTTAAGTTTAAAATGAAGCTTTGCAATTTTTGATAGATCTTCTTGTGGAAGAGATTTTTTTAGCATTTTGTATAACTTTACTGCTTCTTCGCCACTTCCTTTGAGAAAGTCTATTTTCTGAACTTCAAACCATCTTATAAAATGATATCTTGCCACTATTGAAGCAAGTGCTACAACTAAATTTCTTTCAGCTTTAGGGTATATTTCTATATTTCTCGTAAGGCCAGATTTAAGTTTTAAGATTTGCTTTTTAGAGAGTGAATATTTATCAAGAATTATCTTTTTGTATAAGTCATCATCGAATGACAGGATAAGCTTTTTGTACTCATCTGTCATTAACTCATTGAGATTTTTATAATGTTCATAGAGTCTATTGTACTCTTCTGGCTCAATGACCCTTGCTTTGTAAATAATCTTATTCTGTAGACTGGAAAAAATCTCCTTTATCCTTTCATCTGATAGTTTCTTTGAATCATCGATTCCAGCCTTTACAATTTCTTTTTTGTGTTCTTTAACTATCACTCCTGCAAGCACTAAAGGACCAAAAATATCCCCTTTTCCAGACTCGTCAAGGCCTAATGTCTCACCTTCAATTTCATCTGTTGTTAGATATTGTCTGATAAAGTCAGTATATTTATCTACAAAAATCTCTTCGCCCTGAAGTAATAAAGTCTGATTTTTATAAAGGATTAAGGTGATTTTATCTTTTTGTGCTCTGAAAAATGCATATTGATGGGGGAAAAAACTAAAATTTTCCTTCTCAAGTAAGCTTTTAAGAAAGTCATTTTCGATAGACACTATTCGCATTTTAAAGTTTTTTTGTGACATTGGCTTTCCTATTCTGATTTTTCAAGTATTTCGATGAGGTCTTCTTTTGTTAGTGTTATCGGATTATTTTTTGATGATGTTTCACTGGCTATTTTCTCGTATTCTTTAAAGTTAATACCATACTCTGAAAAATTCTTGAGTCTAACTTTGCTGTTCAGATTCTTCAGGTATTCTACAAGTGATGTGGGGTCAGTTTTATTTTTTCCTGTTAATAGGTTTGCTATGACAAGATATTTTTTCAAGAATAAGGAATTTTCATTTTGAGATTTTAACTTTTCAATGGTTTGTTCTGTAACAAAAGGCAATAATTTTGCACAGACCACGCCGTGGGGTAGGGGATAATATCCTCCAATCACAGAGGCAAATCCATGCACAGCTCCAAGACCTGCATTCGTGAGTGTAATACCGGAAATATAAGCTGAAAAGGAGAGATTTGCAAGGTCGTTTTCATCTGCATTGTTTTTTAGAAGCCTTTCAAAGGAGTAACCGAAGAGAGAGAAAGCCTTTTCACAAAGTGCATCTGTATAAACGTTGGATGTTGTTGATACATATGATTCTATAAGTTGTGTTAATGCATCCATTCCACAGGCAAATGCTACCTCCAGAGGGCAGCTTTTTGTCAATTCTGGATCTACAATAGCAATATCTGGCATAAAGTTGTCATTTCTTAAAGAACGCTTGAAGCCATTGGTTCCAACCTTTGAAATCACAGCATTTTTTGTGGCTTCAGCACCTGTTCCAGCAGTTGTTGGAACTGCTATAAATGGAACCTTTATACCCGGATGTTTCTTATTTCCTACTCCTTCAAGATAGGTCGCAACACTTTCTTTGAGTGGCAACATCGCAGAGACAGCCTTGCCGAGGTCTATGGGACTACCACCTCCAATTGAAACAACAACATTTATATTTTCTTTGGAGAATTCTTTTACTATTAAGTCAACATTTTCTACAGAAGGTTCGCTGTAATTTATGAATTCTGAAACTTTTAATTTTTCTTTTCTGAAATCTTCGAGGAGTCGGGTGTATATACTACTTTTTGTGAAGGAATTTGTAGTGATAAGAAGTATGTTTTTGCCCAGTTCTCTTAATATCTTAGGTAGTAAAAAGATTTTCTCTTTTCCAAAATACAGCTTTGGATTGGCCAGAAAGTTGAAGCTCATTTCCATAGCGATATGTCCTCAGGTGCAATAACAGTATGTGCGATGCCTTCTCTCGGACGTGCCATAAAGCTTTCAACTTTCTCTTTCCACTTTTTGTAGTGTTCCGTTTCCTTGTGTGCCTTTGCAGCTTCTTCGCTTTCATAAGCCTCATAAAATGTAAATTTGTTTGGATCATTTTTGTCTTGCAGAATGTCAAATCGCAGGTTGCCTTTTTCCTTTATAGAATTTCTGTGGTTTTCAAGTGAGGCTTTTATAAACTCTTCTCTTTTTTCTGGTTTTACCCACACATTTATTATTGTAACAATCATATCCTTCTCCTAAACCGCTTCTTTATGAAATTCGTTGTAGAACTGCCAGCATATCTCAAGCTTTTCCTTGAAAATGTTATAACAGGCTGGTGGTGAACCCTGTTGTTTATAGAACTCTTTAAATAAATTTAACAGATATTCCTTATATTCTTCGGGGGTTTTAAACTGGTGAATGTTAATTTCTTCTATCTTTTTTATGGTCTCATGAATGTGATAGGATTCTCTTTCCAGTAAAGCAAGATTCTCTTTTCTTAAGATAGTAAAAGTTTCCTTTGGATTTTCTGCCATCTCTTTATATTCTTTTACCTTTTCTTTTATGTATTTGTCGAGGAGTCGCATTCCAAAGAGGACGATACCGTGAAAAATTCTTACCTCTTTTTGAACCTCCATATTTTCCCCTTCTAAGATTATTCTACACAAGAATTATACCACACTCTTATATTATATGCAATGGCTCTGGATTATTTTTAGTGCCTCTTCAAATGTAAGATTTTTTTCGGTTGCTATGCGTTTTACATCTTCATATTCGAGCTTTCTCTTTATTTCTCTTCCTCCAAAATAGCCAGTCTTTACTCTTACTTTGCCGAGAGGGGTATTAATCACTTCTGTTTTTCTTTTTAACATATTTTTTCTGACTGGTATTTTTCTTAAGCCAAAAGTTGTTGTTTCTTCAAAGATAATTTTCTCGAGAGCTTCTTCCTTTCCAGTTTCGCAGAGAACTGAAAGTGTAAAAGCAGGTCTGCTTTTCTTCATAATTATAGGCGTGATAAATACATCCAGTGCACCAGCCATGAAGAGTTTTTCCATTATAAAATCTATTCTTTCCGGTGTCATATCATCAAGATTTACTTCAATAAGTAGCCCATCTTCTTCGATGGTGCTTTTTTCTGAAATGTTGCCATAAAAAACCCTGAGACAATTTGGAATTTCTGCCTCTCTTTCTCCTGCTCCATATCCTATCTTTTCTATCATAAAGTTTTCGGGGAGTCCAAAGCCCGTCGCAATTGAGGTTATAATTGCTGCTCCAGTTGGAGTAGTAGCTTCTCCTTTGATTGTCTGTTTTATAGGAAAACCTTTTAGTATTTCTGCTGTTGCCGGTGCTGGTATGGGAAATTTGCCATGAGCAATCTCAATAAATCCATAGCCAGTTTCTATTGTCGATGAGTAAACTTTATCAACTTTGAGTTTTTCAAGTGCAAAAATTCCCCCCACAATGTCGATTATTGTGTCAACTGCACCAATTTCGTGAAAGTGGATTTTATCTGGTGATGTATTGTGAATTTTAGCTTCAGCAAAAGCTATTTTTTGTAATATTTCAAGACTTTTTTCTTTAACATAAGTTGAAATATTTGCACTTTCTATTATTTCTTTTATTTCATGGAGATGAAGATGTTTTTCAGCATGTTTTTTCTCAATGATGTTTAGCTTTTTACAGGAAACGCCATTTTTATCTACATTCTGGAATTCGATTAAGACATTATCATTAAAGATCTCGCTGATTAAATCCTGCAATTCTTTTTCATTTCCAGCCAAATCAACAAGTGCCGATAAATTCATATCTCCGCTAATTCCCGCAAAGCAATCGTAGTAAAGGATTTTCATACTTTTTGCCTCATAAAATGCCATTCTAACTTTATCACCTCAAGGATTTTTTAGAAACCTTTTTCTTAACAGATAGGTGATGAAAGCAGCAATAAATATGGAAGAATATGTCCCGGAAATAAATCCTATAGTGAGGATAAGAGCAAAGTTTTTAAGTACAATTCCACCAAAAAGATACAAAGCCAAGGAAACAAAGATTGTGGTAAGTGAGGTAATTATTGTTCTATTTAGGGTTTGCGTTGTGGCTTTATCAATCAAAAGAGAAAATTCTTCCTGTGGTGTAAGCTGTTTTAATTCTCTTATCCTGTCAAATACCACAATAGTATCATTAATGGAATAACCAAGCACTGTGAGTATTGCAGCAATAATGGTAATATCAATTGGAATCTTTAGAAATAATGTAAAGACAAGCATCATTAAAGCGTCATGGATGAGTGCCACTATGGCTCCAATTGAGTAAAATATATCAAACCTGAATAAGATATAAAAGAGAAGGAGTATTGAGACGATTACAAGAAGCTGTAATGCCTTGAAGGCAAAGGTCTTACCTATTTTTGGTTCAACAATTTCTCTACCTTTGACTTCAATATTCTCATTTCCAAATTTTTCTCCCAAAAAAGAAAGAGCCTTTGAAATAACCTCTTCAGAATTACTTTCACTGACTGGTAGAGTTATGAGAAAAGATTTTGCTTCTGGATTACCAACATAATTAATCTCTGCTTGCATTGAGGCAGAAGAAAAAAGCCCCCTCAACTTTTTTATGTCGATTTCTGGATTATTTATGACGCATTCTATCTTTACACCACCTTTAAAATCTATACCGAGTTCAAAACCTCCTTTTACAAAGTAAATGATAATTCCAGCAATGATAAGAATAACTGATATAATTGATGTCTTGAATAATTTTGTGAAAGGAATAACCTTCTCAAAAACTGCTTTTGTGGCTATTGTTTCTGTATTGGTGCTCATATGGATCCCCTTATATTTTATATAGAAATCTTTTTAGGTCTGAAAATATCTATCCAGCTATCAAACAAGAATCTTGTAATAAACAATGCAGCAAAGATGTTTGCAACTATACCAAAAAGTAATGTTATACCAAAACCCTTTATTGTTCCACTGCCGAAGACGTAAAGAGCTACTGCTGCAATTATTGTAGTAATATTGGCATCGAGTATAGTGGCTCTCGCATGAGAGAAACCATTATCCAAGGCATGCCTGAAAACCTTTGAGACCCTCATTTCTTCTCTTATTCTCTCATAGATAATCACATTTGCATCCACTGCCATACCTACTGTAAGAGCTATACCTGCTATTCCAGAGAGAGTGAGAGTGGCTTTAACCATTGCCAGGAGGGCAAGCAAATAGAAAATGTTGAAAGCTAAAGTTATTGAAGCAATAAAACCAGCTATTTTATAGTAAATTAGCATAAATAAGATTACGAGGATTGTTCCTATTAACATCGCTCTTCCACTTTCTATAATAGAGTCTTTTCCAAGTCCCGGACCTATAACCCTTTCCTGAGCCACTTTCAATTTTACTGGAAGAGCACCCGATTTTAAAATGTTTGCAAGAAATATAGTTTCATCTACAGTAAAGCTTCCACTTATCTGTCCTCTGCCCCCACTAATTTCCTGTTGAATTACAGGGGCACTCTTTACCCTGCCATCAAGCACTATGGCAAGTCTATTTTTAACATTTTGTGCGGTGACCTCTGCAAAAATATCGCCACCTTCAGGAGTAAGTTCAAAATTTACAATAGGTCTCCCAAAGTTATCGGCGTCTGACCTTGCATTTTTTACCATTGTTCCATCGAGTTCTACCTTTTTCTTGAGGATATACCACCCCTTGAGTCTCGGTATACCATATTGATCATTTTCCCAGTAGGAATACCAGTCAGAATCCTCGGCAAGCTTGAATTCGGATGGTACTTTCTCTCTCGAAACGACGTAGCCATTTCTTATGTCTACGCCAAGCCTTTGTAACTCTTCCATTGCCTTTTCATCCACAATGTGAAATTCAAGCCTCCCCACTCTGTTAAGTGCATCTCTAACAAGCTGGGGATTGTTAAGCCCGGGTAGTTCCACCGATATTCTTCCCTCAAAGGTTTTTCTTATCACAGGTTCAGCCACACCAAACTGGTCCATTCTATTCTTTAAGACTTCAAGACCTCTTTCAAGTGCATTTTCATATTCTGACTTGAAATTTTCCTCAAGCTTCTTTTCATCAAATTCATACTTTTCGAGGAGTTGTTTTTTTAGTTCTTCTTCATCAACTTCAAGAGTTAGGTTTACACCACCCTGCAGATCAAGACCCAGGCTTATTGAATTTTGTCTTATCTTTTTTAATTCCATAACCTTCTTTTTTATTTCTACACTTCTGGTATCAAGCTCATCCTGAGAAAGTTTGAGAAGATTCTTTTCACTTTCTGGAATAAAAAAGTACCATTTTAAAGTAGGCATCAAAACCCATAGACATACAATCACTGTAAGCATCAGAAATATAAATCTACCCAGCTTGCCCATAAAAACCTCCAGAATTTAAAGGGGGGATTACTTTTTTATCACTTCTACGACTGAAGCTTTCAAAACTTCTATCTTTGCATCAGCACTCTTTACATACAAGGTCTTTTCACCAATGAACTCAACATTACCAATTATACCACCACTCAGTAGAACCTTGTCTCCTATTTTTAGTTCACTTATTTCCTTCTGAAGCTTTTTCCTCTTCCTGCTTTCGGGGAGTATAAGCACAAGGTAAAAGACAACAAACACACCAACAAGGAGTAAAAGCTGCGTGATACCTGCGCCTGCAGGAGAGGCTCCTCCAGCAGGAGCATTTTGTAGAAACAGTCCAAAATTCATATAATTATCCTCCATAAAAAATAAAACACTCTTTAAATTATAAATGATTATTCCATTCAAGTCAAAAAATAGCTTTCTTGTAATATCAAATTATTCTTAATTTTATTCAGAATAACTTGTTTCTTTTTGGACGCTCAATATTTGAAATTTTTTCAGTAAAAACTTAAAATTTTTTACGAGGTTTTTATGAATGGAGAAAAAAGACCTTTCCCTGTTTTTAAGTTTATTTTGCTTCTTGCAATACTTGTTTTTGTATGTTCTTTAATATTGCATTATCTGATTAACAGAAGAAACGTTCTTTCTTTTCTTCCAGATAAATATACTGTTGTTGTACAGACCCCACCGCTTAAAGATATATATGAAAACTACCTTCCTCTTGAGTTAATAGATATAGTTTTTTCAGAACCATCGATGAAAGACTTGAGAAAGGTGATTTTTTCACTCAGGGGAAATGAGATATTAAAGAATTTTTTTACAAAGCAACTAATTAATATTCCGATTACAATTTCGATTGAGTCTAAAAATAAGGTTCTTTTCTTGTTTGATGTAGGATGGCTTTCTGTTTTCACAAGATTTCTTCCTTTTATTGGTTATAACCTTAACATAAAAAATGTTTCTATCATAAAAGAAGGGAGATTGGTGATTTTTAAGATTTTGGGTGGCACAGAGATTTATCTTTCAATTATTGATAATATTCTTCTTCTCTCACTCGAGATGGATTCTATAAAAAAAGCTTATGAAAGATTTGTAACAAAAGAAAATTTTCTTGAAAGAAAAAGCAAAAGATTGGTAGAATCTCTTGGAAGAGATAGTAGAAAAAGGTTGAAAATTCTTATTTCTCCTCTGGATTTTGTGAATGGTTTTTTGCCTGAAACTCCAGTAGTGAATAAAATTCTTCAAAAGCTAAGGTTTTATGATGATGCAATTTTAGATGTGGCCATTAACAATACAAATGTAAGTATAACAGCGGATCTTTCAATTTCTTCAGATGATTCATTATTTCAAAAGATTATTTCGTCAAAGTTTAGTTATTTGAATGTCTTGAGGCTTATACCTTCTGGAGTTTCAACTCTCGGCGTTTTTAATCTTTGTAATATGGAAGATATGGTTTCTGCTATTCAGAGCCTTGAGATTCAGGAGATAAGAGATTATCTAAAGAAAACGGATGATACATTAAAGACTTTCTTTGGTAAGGATTCGAGAGAGCTTATTTTTAGCTGGATCGGGTCTGAAGTTGGAATTTATAAAACCATTAAATCACAGGAGCCAGTAATTTTTCTAAAAATAAAGGACATTGATAAATTCAGGCAATTTGAGAACAAGGTTTTGAAAAATTTTATAATAGAAACGATAACAAATCTTAGAATAGAAGGTGTCCCGGTTAACCAGATAAAGATTGTTGATTTTTTGCAACCATTACTCAAGCTCTTTAACGTAAATATTCCTTCGGGTTTTTATATTTTGATGGGTAATTATTTTTTTATCTCTCTTGATTCTGATAACCTGAAAGAGATTGTGAAAAATTTCAGGGAGAAAAACATTTTTTATGAAGACAAAAGTATGAGATTCTTTTTTAGAAGTTTTCCTCTTTATTTGTGTTTGTTTTCATATTATAATAACCTTGAGGTTGAAAAGCCTTTCTTCTTTAAGGATAAAAACATTCTTACAAAGATACTGGATTTCTATAGCACCGGAACTGTAGCAATGTGGCAGGATAGTGGTTTAAAAATAAATATTAATGGCTTAAGTAAAAAGAAAAGGATTACAAAATTTATTAATTTCCCCAAGGTTGCTGATGTTGACACGGCTTCTCCTTTTCTTGTAAGGCTTATGCGGAATAGTTCCGAGCCATATTTCTTTTATTTTAGGAAGGATGGTACATTTGTTATTGGGGATATTGAGTTAAATACAATTTATTCTACCAATTTTGGGGAGACTGGAGAGATTATATTTGATGAAAAGAAGAGAACTGGATTTTATGTTTATTTAAAATCTCTTCAGAAACTGATATATTTCAAAATGAGTGGAGCAACATTTACATTAACAGAAATAAGTAATGTTGATGCAACTTTTAATCCATTTTTTTATAAAGGAGAACTTTACTTTTATTCGAATGAAAGGAATAAGTTTGTAAAAGTTGATTTTACTTCACAGAAAATTAGCGAAACAGCTTTATCTATGGATGAAAGTATCACACAGAAGCCTTTTATATGGAACGATTACTGGGCTTATTGTTCAGGGGGTAAGGTTTACCTTTTTAAGAACTTTCAGCTTCAGAATGGCTGGCCACTCAGTATGGATGGTTCTGTAGATGGGAGACCTTTAATACTTATAGATCATGGAGAGATAAAGGTGTTTTTTATTACAGAGGAGGGGAGGCTTTACGGCTGGAATTTCGAGGGTAGAATGTTGAAAAATTTTCCTGTCAGCATTGATGGTACTTTTGTGGAACCCCTTATGAAGGTTAAAATTAAAGGGGAGGAAAAGCTGCTTGCTATTTCAAGAGAAAACACTATTTTTATTATCTCTCCTGATGGTAAGGTAATAAATTCAAAACAGACATACAGGCTTGAAAATGCTGGGGTTTTAATTTTTGATGTTGATGGGGATGAAAGTGATGAAATTTTCATTTATGGAGATGACAATTTTATTTACGCCTTTTCAATAGAATTAAATGAAATAGAAGGATTTCCAATAAAAGGTGTTGCAAGACCTGTATTTTTTGATTTAAATAATGATAACAATGTAGAACTAATTTCTGCCGATCCGGATAATATTTATGTTTATACATTCAGAAAGTAGGGGGACGGGCCTGTAAGCCGGGTTCTGTAAGAGGCGATGCCTCTTTAAGAAACATCCATCTTGTTTCTCCTTCACAGGAGAAATCAAGCGGTTTACCCGCATCCTTTACTCCGTAAAGCCACGGAAGATGCTGCTTAACCTTGCACCCCTGGGGGTTTGCCATGCCGGTTGACTTATGTCAACCGCGGTGGTCTCTTACACCGCCTTTTCACCCTTACCCCTCGTTGCTTTATGTCCTTAAAACAGAGGGGCGGTATGTTTTCTGTGGCACTTTCCATCGTAGCTGTCCAGAAGGATCTCTGGAGAGCCACGTCCAGAGCTTGTCTGGCCAGTTGCTTTTCGGTGCCCGGACTTTCCTCCCCAGCTAAAAGAAATAGCAAAGGGCGTTTCTTTGGCCCATCCTGTTTAATTATAATTATTTTTTTATTTTTTAGCAAAGAGTTTGTCCCTGTCAAGAGAAAAAATTTTGTCAATTTTTTCAATCTTTTTGCCATTTCTTATTTCAAGGTAAAAGGCAATCCTGCCAATAAAATTATGGTAGTCGGTATTTGCAATTAAAACACCTGTTTTTATATTATCTCCCTTTTTTACGTAAACCTCATTCAAATAGCCATAAACTATTTTATAATTTTCTGACCTTACTATAACCACCTTGTCGTAGCCGTTAATATGCCCCGTGTATTCGACAACTCCATCCTTTATATTGTAAATTTCCGAGCATTTACTGAGAAAAAATGTTAATCCTCTTTTTCCCTCACTATAACCAGTGATTAAGGTTTTATCCCTTAAAGGGAAATACCATGATTTAGTTGTGTTTTTTTCCAGTTTAAGATTATCTTTATTGCAATAAATTTTTAGCTTTTCTTCTGGAAAAATGTTATGAGAGTATTTATTATTCCAGTAAATTATATCCTTTATGCTTACATTGTAGTTTTTTGAAATGCTGAATAAGGTCTCTCCTTTTTTAACAGTATGAATTATAACATCCTTTTCCTTTTCTGTTTTTGATGAGATAGTATTATATTTTTCAAATACAGGAATCTGAAGAAGCTGTCCATTATAAATTTCTTCACTCTTAAGATTGTTGAGGATTATGATATATTTTATTGAGGAGGAAAATTTTTTTGAAATTGAGGAAAGTGAATCTCCACTTTCCACTCTATATTTTATTAATTTATCTGGAATTAGTATATCCTGACCTGATTTGAGTACAACAATCTCATTTATCTTCTCAATTAATTCACCATCAATATTAAATCTCTTGGAAATATTCCAGAGAGTATCTCCTTCTTTTACTTTGTATTCGAGGGAAAAAATATGTCCAAAAGCGAGGAATGTAAAAATTAATACTGGTATAAACATATGAAAATAACCCTTATCTTTTAATTTTCGGCTTAACTTTATGACTACCTAAATTGTCAATTTTTTTAAGGTTTAATGAATACACACTAAGCTTATACACTGCTTATCTATATGAGATAAAAGATATTCCGATTTATGACAATTTTTGTTTATGCAATAATTTGAAAAAATTTGGGTGTGGATTTATACTTAATTCATCTAACCTGAAGCAGGTAAAAATATTTATAACCTCAGCAATTCTAATGATACACTTCATTGTATTTACCAGCAGTATGTTAGATGAAATAATTTGAAGGATTAAAGGTTTATGAATTTCAAGAAAATATCAGGATTAAAAATAGGAGATCTTAATGCCAGAATACCTATTATTCAGGGAGGAATGGGTGTTGGAGTTTCCCTGTCTGGATTGGCATCGGCTGTGGCAGATGAAGGTGGAATTGGTGTGATTGCCTCTGCTGCTATTGGTATGCTTGAAACAGATTTCAGGACAAATTTTAGAGAGGCAAATAGAAGAGCCTTGAAAAAAGAAATAAGAAAAGCAAGAAAGAAGACAGGTGGAATTATTGGTGTAAACATAATGGTAGCTCTTTCGGATTTTGATGAGCTTGTTAATATTGCTGTGGGTGAAGGAGTGGATTTGATTTTACTTGGGGCAGGTCTTGCATTAAAAAATCCGGAATCCCTTTCGCCGGAAAAATTGGGAAAGATTTCTACAAAAATCGTGCCTATTGTTTCATCTGCAAAAGCTGCAAGAATTATATTTCAATACTGGGCGAAAAACTACAATCATGTTCCCGATGCGGTGGTTGTTGAAGGACCTCTGGCTGGTGGGCATCTTGGTTTCAAAAAAGAGCAGATAAATAATCCTCTTTACAGGCTGGAGAAAATACTCCCCGACGTAATTCTGGAGATAAAAACTTTTGAAGAGCAATTTGGCAAAGATATACCAGTAATTGCTGCTGGTGGTATATACACTGGAGCAGATATTTATAAGTTTATTAAGCTGGGTGCAAAGGGAGTACAGATGGCAACCAGATTTGTTGCGACTTATGAATGTGACGCCTCCATAGAATTCAAAAAAGCATATGTAAATTGTAAAGAGGAAGATCTTATCATAATAGACAGTCCTGTGGGGCTACCCGGCAGAGCAATAAGAAACAAATTTATAGATGACATTTCCGAAGGTATAAAAAAACCATTTAAATGCCTCTGGAAATGCTTGAAGACCTGTGACTTTAGAAAAGTTCCATACTGTATTGCTCTTGCATTGACCAATGCCAAAAAGGGAAAACTCAAGAATGGATTTACATTTGCGGGTTTTAACGCATTTAGAGTGGATAAGATTATCTCTGTTAAAGAATTAATCAGAACGTTATTGTTAGAATATGAAATAGCTGCCTCTGCATAATGAATATAAATAAGATAGGGGGAAAGCTATGTCCAGAAAATATGTTGGAGCCATAGATCAGGGTACAACAAGCACAAGATTTATTATTTTTAATAAGAATGGGAAAATAATATCATCCCATCAGATTGAACACACTCAAATATATCCACAACCCGGCTGGGTTGAGCATAACCCTGTTGAAATCTGGCAGAATGCCTGTAAAGCCATAAAGTTTGCAATGGATAAGGCAAAAATAAAGCCAGAAGAACTTATTGCAATAGGCGTTACCAATCAGCGCGAGACGACAGTGGTCTGGAATAAATTAACCGGAATCCCTTACTGCAACGCAATTGTCTGGCAGGATGTAAGAACTTCTGAAATATGCAAAAGGCTTTCTGAAAATGGGGGGCAGAATAGATTTCAGAGAGTTACCGGTCTTCCTCTTGCTACTTACTTTTCAGGGCCAAAGATAAAATGGATACTTGAAAACTACCCTGATGTCAAAAAAGATGCAGAAAAGGGGATTGTAGCTTTTGGCACTATTGATTCGTGGTTGATATGGAATCTTACTGGAGGAAAGATTCATGCTACAGATGTTACAAATGCAAGCCGGACAATGCTTTTAAACATATCAACTCTCGAATGGGATGATGGGATGCTTTTAGAAATGGGTGTTTATAGAGAAATGCTACCTGCCATTTATTCATCCAGTGAAGTTATTGGTTATACTGATCCGGAAGGACCATTTGGAACCGAACTTCCCATAGCTGGAGTACTGGGAGATCAGCAGGCGGCCTTATTCGGTCAGACCTGCTTTGAGGCTGGTGAAGCTAAAAACACCTATGGGACAGGTTGCTTTCTTCTAATGAATACGGGTAATAAGCTTGTTTTTTCCGAAAATGGGCTTCTCACAACAGCTGGATATAAAATTGCAAAAGAACCTCCTGTATATGCACTTGAGGGTTCAATTGCCATAACAGGAGCTTTAGTCCAGTGGTTAAGGGACAACCTCGGTATAATAAAAACTTCCTCTGAAATAAATTCCCTTGCAGAATCTGTTAAGGATAATGGTGGTGTCTATTTTGTTCCAGCGTTTTCAGGACTATTTGCCCCATACTGGAGAAGTGATGCAAGAGGAGTGATAACAGGTCTGACGCGTTTTGTTAATAAATGTCATATTGCGAGAGCGGTACTGGAGGCAACAGCCTATCAGACAAGAGAGGTTTTTGAGGCAATGGAAAAGGATTCTAAGATAAAATTATCTGCCTTAAAGGTTGATGGTGGAATGACGGCAAGCAGCCTTCTTATGCAGTTTCAGGCAGATATACTGGGTGTTTTGGTTTTACTTCCTGTGGTAACGGAAACAACTGCACTTGGTGCAGCCTATGCAGCTGGATTAGCAACCGGATTCTGGAAGAATAAAGAGGAGCTAAAAGCTCACTGGAAAGTATCAAAGGAGTGGAAGCCGGAAATGAAGGAAGAAGAGAGAGAAAGGCTCTTTCACTTCTGGAAAAAGGCTGTAGAAAAAAGCTTTGGCTGGCTGGAATAAATCTCAAAACTTAAATATCTTAAAGATTATGTTCAAAATCACAGTTAAAATTATACTTAATATTATGCTTGTTACAATGGGAAAATAAAAACCAAAGTTTTCTTTTTCGATTATGATGTCGCCGGGTAATTTAAAAAGTGGCAAAAACTTACCTACCAGACTGAAAATAACAAGCAATATCCCAGAAAAAATGAGAAAGATTCCTATTCCAAGTATGGTTTTGTTTATTTCCATAATTCCAGAACTTTAAATGAATGTTCTGTGTTGCCATAGGCAACACAGAACATATCTATTCTATTATTTATTTTATAAATTTTACAATTCTTTCAAAGGATTCTGGCTTAAGGCTTGCTCCCCCCACAAGTGCTCCGTCAATATTTTCCTTTGCCATTAAGGAATCTATGTTTTCAGGTTTTACAGAACCTCCATATTGAATCCTTATTTTATCAGCCACATCCTTACCATAGATATCAGTGAGTACCTTTCTTATATAGAGATGTACACTATCAGCATCCTCTGGAGTTGCTGTTTTACCCGTACCTATTGCCCAGACAGGTTCATATGCTATTGTTACTTTTAGAGCCTCTTCTTTTGAAAGTCCTTTAAAGCCCTCTACAACCTGGGTTTTAACAACGCTTTCTGTCTTACCTGCTTCTCTTTCTTCAAGAAGCTCTCCCACACACAAAATTGGCAATAGACCATACTGGAGAGCTGCTTTTAACTTTTTGTTTATAAGCTC
This sequence comes from Brevinematia bacterium, assembly GCA_049968515.1. Classification (GTDB taxonomy): domain Bacteria; phylum Spirochaetota; class Brevinematia; order Brevinematales; family JAOACQ01; genus JAOACQ01. Next base: position 11,643 of record JBMFQR010000017.1, on the reverse strand, counting down.
ATCCTTCTCACCTAAAATGTGCCTTCTCTCAGAATGACCAAGAATGACATATTTTGCCCCTACATCTAGAAGCTGAAGAGGTGAAACCTCTCCGGTAAAAGCCCCTTCTTTTTCAAAATACATATTCTGTGCACCGAGCATAATATTTGAACCATCAAATTCTTTTGCCAGTGCAGGAAGCAAAGTAAAAGTGGCACATATCAGAATATCCCTGTCTTTAACATCTGCTACCAGACTTTTGAATTGCCTTGCGAATGAAACTGCTTCAGAAGTTGTCTTATACATCTTCCAATTTCCAGCTATAAAAGGTTTTCTTGACATTTGATACTCCTTTAAAACTTATCTATCCATCAATGCTGCCACGCCGGGGAGAACTTTTCCTTCAACAAGCTCAAGTGAAGCACCGCCGCCAGTTGAGATATGGCTCATTTTATCTGCAACACCTGCCTTGTTTACAGCAGAGACAGCATCTCCTCCTCCAATAACTGTTGTGCAATCCGGCAAATTAGCCAGAATCTTTGCAATTTCGTTTGTTCCTTTAGCAAACTTTTCAAACTCATATACACCGAGAGGACCATTCCAGAATACAGTTTTTGCACCCTTGAGTGCCCCCTGGAACTTTTCTACTGTAAGAGGGCCTATATCCATTCCCATCCATCCATCATCAATATTTCCTCTTGCAACATGCATACTTTCTGCATCTGGTGAAAATTCTCTGGTTACAATATGGTCAATTGGCAGGTATATGTATATACGCTTCTCATAAGCCTTTTGAAGTATTTCCTGTGCCTTAGGAATCATATCTTCCTCAACGAGAGATGTCCCGATAGAGAGTCCTTTGGCTTTTAAGAATGTATAAGCCATTCCACCACCAACTATCATCTTATCAACCTTGTTTAAAAGATTTTCGAGGACACCAATTTTTGAAGAAATCTTAGCACCACCGATAATTGCTATAAAAGGTCTGGCAGGGTTCTTTATTATTTTTTCTTCAAGATATTCAAGCTCTCTTTCCATCAAGAAGCCAGCAACTGCCGGTAAAAAATGAGCGATTGTTTCGGTGGATGCGTGAGCTCTGTGAGCAGTTCCAAAGGCATCATTAACAAAGACCTCTCCATAGCTTGCTAGCTCTTTAGCCATTTTTTCCCTTTCGGCTGGATCTTTTGAGGTCTCTTCTTTATGAAAGCGGGTGTTTTCAAGCATAAGTATTCCACCGACTGGCAGGTTATCAACCATTTTTTTCGTTTCTTCTCCGAGACAATCCGGAGCAAACTGGACTGGTTTACCCAAAAGCTTTTCAAAATGCTTTGCTACCGGTAGCATCTTGTGCTTTCCCTCAATATATTTCTGCTCATCGAATGGCTTACCTTCTTTCTGCGCTTTTTCCCTTGCCTTTTCCATGTCCTTTTTTGGATCGCCGAGATGTGACATTAAAACAAGGCTTCTTACCCCCTGCTCAAGAATGTAGTTTATAGTTGGTAGAGCCGCTTTAATACGGGTGTCATCCTGCACAACCCCATCTTTCATAGGTACATTAAAGTCAACTCTCATTACTACCCTTTTGCCTTTAAGGTCAATATCCCTTACTGTTTTTTTGCTGATTGGCATATATCCTCCTATCCAATTATTTGTTTGGTTGAATAACCTTTGCTTATCCTGAATAGTTCATCTCTTTAACATCTTTGCCTCCACCTTAAACCATTAAATGACTGCAAAGAATTTTACCACTTTCTGGACAGCTCCATAATATTAAAAACTACGCAGTTCAAGTTTAAAATTATAACACTTTTATTTTATTTTTTCCAGTTTCTGGAGAAACGAATTCAACAAAGGATTTGTTTGAAAAGTTATTCTTCCTTTTTCAAAATTAACACATTTACCTTTCCTTTCAGTAGCTTCTGAAATTTAAAAGCATCTTCAATACTTCCTTCATAAAGCCCGAAGTGAATCGGGATGGCGTAGGTTGCCTTAACATCTTTGACAGCCTCAACAGCTTCTTCTACAGAATTCATTGTATAGGTCTGCCCCAAAGGCAATAAAATTATGTCAACACTTAGAGATTTCATTTCAGGAATGCGTTCTGTGTCTCCTGTATGATAAATCTTTTTACCATCTATTTCTATTATGTATCCCACGTAGCCTTTTATTTTTGGATGAAAATACTTTTTTACATTATAGGCGGGAACAGCAGTAATTTTGTAACCAAGAAAGATATTTGTGGAAAAGGGTTTTATATGTTCAATTTTTGCATCTTTAATACTGAAATTTATGCCTTCCGGTATAACAATTATGGTGTTTGATTTTAATATCAGCTCGATGCTTTTTCTGTCAAGATGATCCATATGGTCATGGGTTATTAGAATCAAATCGGCCTTTTTTGCATTTCTGGTTAACTGATAGGGATCAATATAGATAATGCTTTTATCCTCTATTCTTATTCCAGCCTGCCCCAACCATTTTATGTTGCTTAAGATGTTTTGCACCTCATTACAGAAGAGCTTTTCTGTTGTTATTAAAATTGAAAGCAAAATTATTTTTGTTTTTTTCATATTACTTTTCCTCCCTCCAGATTAAAATTTTAAAAATTGTAAAGACAGAAATCAAGAAAAAGATAACTAAAATTAATAGTGGGTGTACCTCATCTCCAAAAGGGTTACCGGTAATATATTGCTGGAGGACAAATATCAGGATAATGAGACTGAATAAGATTAGAATAATTTTTGATAATATTTTCATATTTAAATTTACCTTTTAAATTTTATGATTTTTATATTAAAATTTCAAATTTTTTGAGAGACTTAAATTGGGAGTTTTTTAAGCCTAAAGTTAGATAATATGGGATTGTAAACATTGCCATATTTCTGATTTGCTGCCAAGTTTGTAGATAGGAGTTTATCGAGCAGTTCGTGATTTTATAAAAAAATAATGGTTTTTATTTTGAAATTTTTTGCTGTTTAAGATAGAATTAAAAGCATAAAAATTCATAAGTGAGGGGGCTAAAATGGACGAAAAGCTCCAGAAATTAGCAGAAAAGATTTATTCTGAAGGTGTTCAGAAAGCAAAGAGTGAAGCAGAAAGCATTATTTCTGAGGCGAAGAAAAAGGCTGAAGAGATTGTCAAACAGGCTGAAAGGGAAAAAGAGGAAATATTAAAAAAGGCGAATCAAGAAAAAGAAGAGTTATATAAAAAGTCCCTTGTTGAGTTTAAATCAGCAGCAGATCAGGTCAAACTTTCCTTGAAACAGGAGCTTGCAAACTTTATAGCCAAAAATGCTTTACAGGGTGATATTTCTTTGTCAATCTCGGATGTGGATTTTATTAAAGATATTCTGCTTGAAATTGTAAAAAAGTGGGATTTTACCTCCTACCCTGAGCTGGAGGTAATACTTCCAGAAAATAAGAAAAAAGATTTTGAAAAGCTTTTTTCTAAAAAGGTGAAGTCTCTTTTTGAAAAAAATGTTGTGATAAGTTTTGATAAAATCCCCAATGGATTTAAGATTCAGCCAAAGAATGGCAACTTTGTTCTTTCGTTTACTGATGATGATTTGAATCAATTTTTCTCTTCCTTTTTGAAACAAAAAACAAAGGAATTATTATTTTCGCTGGAGAATAAATGAGAAGATATTACTATCTGATAGCAAGTCTTCCAGAGGTTATACTTCATGGAGAGACCAAAGGGATGCCTCTCGATGAGTTTCTGGATTTTTGCGAGGCAGAATTACATCCGCTGGACTTTAAAAATTTAAAGATGATGTATATATTTCAGGATATTAAAAATGCAGTTTATTTTAAGAGTGAAGAAGATTTTTATCATACTCCATCCTACTATTCAAAAGAGGAGTTTCTTGAAAACATAAAAGATAGTTCTGATTTTTTGCCCTTTTTGTCGGATTATTTTTTTCTAAGGAAAGAAGGCAAAAGATTGTTTCCAAAGATGATAGAGATAGATGAGTTAACCTATCTTTTTTATGAAAGTCTTGAAGAGCTTGATGTATATCCATTTGTAAAGAGATATTATACTGATATTGAGCTTGTATTGAAAAATATTTCTTCTGCAATGGTAATGAGGCATAAAAATAAATTTGAGGAAGAGAAATTAATTCCTTTTGGTGAATATTATGAAAGAATTGTGAAATCTTCTTCTGCAGATATGGGTTTTGCCATTGAATTTCCATTTATTGAAAAGATGAATGATGCCCTTCATAAAAATGACCTCGTTGGTTTTGAAGAGATTATTGAAAATGCGAGATGGGAAATGTTGGATTTGCTTGTGGGCGATGATTTTTTTGCAGTTACAAATGTTTTTGCCATAGGAGTCAAGCTTTTTTCTGTCGAGAGATGGAAAAAATTAAGTCCTGAGAAAGGAAAGGAAAGGCTTGATGAGCTTTTAGCTTCTTTTAAAGCACGAATTTCCTTTCCACCGGAATTTCAGAGGATAAAGGGGAGTGTAAAATGACGGGTGGTAAAGTAAAAGGAATAGTTGCAAACCTTCTTTCCATAGAGGTTGATGGTCCTGTAAGTCAGAATGAAATATGTTATGTGCTGGCACCCGACGGCAGGCTAATGGGGGAGGTAATAAAAGTGAGTGGTAATACTGCTTATGCCCAGATTTTTGAAAGCACAAGAGGTTTAAAGATAGATGATAAGGTAGAATTTAGTGGACATATGCTTGAGATAGATTTGGGACCCGGACTACTTTCAAAAGTTTACGATGGCCTTTTAAATGATCTATATGCAAAACATGGAATCTTCTTAAAGCGAGGAGAATATACACCTGCACTTGATAAAGAGGTAAAGTATAATTTTACTCCCCTTGTAAAGGAAGGGGATTATGTTTTTGCTGGCGACTGGCTTGCCTGGGTGATGGAAAACTGGATAGAACATAAGATAATGGTGCCTTTCAATCTTGCGGGAAAGTGGAAGATTAAAAAGATTGCAAAGAAGGATTCATACAGAATTGAGGATGAAATTGCAGTTCTGGAAGGAGAAAATGGAGAGACAAGGTCTGTGACAATGGTACAGAGATGGCCTGTAAAAATACCAATCAAGGCATATATTGAAAAACCAAGGCCTTATAAGGTACTTGAGACCGGTGTGAGAATAATAGATATGTTTAATCCAATGGCGGAAGGTGGCACAGGTTTTATTCCCGGGCCATTCGGTTGTGGAAAGACCGTGCTCCAGCACGCCATCTCAAAGAATGCAGAAGCAGATATGATAATATTTGCTGCCTGTGGAGAGAGAGCAAATGAGGTTGTTGAGCTTTTCACTGAGTTTCCAGAGCTTATTGATCCGAGAACGGGCAGAAAGCTAATGGAAAGAACAATAATTATCTGCAATACCTCAAATATGCCTGTCGCAGCAAGGGAGGCTTCTGTTTATACTGCAATGACAATTGCTGAGTACTACAGACAGATGGGACTTAAGGTACTTATGCTTGCTGATTCTACATCGAGATGGGCACAGGCCTTAAGGGAGATGTCAAACAGGCTTGAAGAATTACCGGGACCTGATGCATTTCCTATGGACTTACCGGCAGTAATTGCTAACTTTTATGCGAGAGCCGGAATTGTCAGACTCAGAAATGGCTCTGAGGGATCTGTGACTTTTATAGGTACTGTTTCTCCTGCTGGTGGTAATCTTAAGGAACCGGTTACTGAAGCAACAAAAAAGGTGGCAAGATGCTTTTATGCACTTTCCCAGTCGAGAGCTGATTCAAAAAGATATCCAGCAGTTGATCCTCTCGAAAGCTATTCCAAGTATCTCGAATATCCTGAAATACAGGAATATTTTGCTAAGAATGTAGGTCCTGAATGGGTTGATAATGTCTTAAAGGCTAAAAACTGGTCTCAAAGAGGGCGTGAGGCTTATGAACAGATAACAATTTTGGGTGATGATAGTGTGCCTGTCGAATTTCATGTCACCTTTTGGAAATCAGAGGTTATTGATTTTGTTTTAATGCAACAGGATGCATTTGATAAGATTGACTCGATAACTCCTTTCCCAAGACAAAGATATATGCTGGATCTTGTTTTAAAGGTTTGCGAAAAAAAATATGAGTTTGATAGTTTTGAAGAGGTTATACCTTATTTCAAAGAGATAATTAATCTTCTAAAGCAGATGAACTATTCTGAGTTTAATTCGAGTGAGTTTAAATCTTATGAAGCAAAAATCTTTCAGCTTATTGAAAAGAGGGGGAGATAATGGAGAAGAAGGCATTTCAGAAAGTATATACAAAGATTAGTAAAATAACAAAGGCAACCTGCAGTCTTGAGGCAACAGGTGTTAAAAACGAAGAGCTTGCTTATGTTGATGGCAAGGCAGCACAGGTTGTAAAGATTATTGGCAATGAAGTTACACTTCAGGTTTTTCAGGGAACTGCTGGCATTGGCACAAAAGCGGAGGTTGTTTTTACCGGCAAACCACCAACATTAAAGGTTTCTGATTCTCTTGCAGGGAGATTTTTTAATGCCTATGGCATTCCGATAGATGGTGGTCCTGAAATAGATGGAGAAGAAAGGGAGATAGGTGGACCTGCAGCAAATCCTGTAAGGAGAAAACAGCCTTCGGAGTTGATTGCAACAGGTATTGCTGGTATAGACCTTAATAACACTCTCGTTACAGGACAGAAGATCCCATTTTTTGCCGATCCTGATCAGCCATATAATCAGGTTATGGCAAATGTAGCATTAAGGGCAAAAGCAGATAAGATAATACTCGGCGGAATGGGTATGTCAAATGATGACTATCTTTACTATAAGAATCTTTTCGATTTTGCCGGGGCACTTGATAAGATTATATGTTTCATCAATACTACAGAGGATCCTCCTGTTGAGAGGCTTCTTGTTCCAGATATGGCATTAACAGCAGCTGAATATTTTGCAGTTGATAAAAAACAGAAGGTTCTGGTTTTGCTTACTGATATGACACTTTATGCTGATGCACTTGCGATTGTTTCAAATAAGATGGATCAGATACCTTCCAAGGATTCTATGCCTGGTTCATTATATTCAGACCTTGCGAAGATTTATGAAAAAGCTGTTCAGTTCCCGGATGGGGGTTCAATAACGATTATTGCTGTTACGACACTTTCTGGAGGGGATATTACACATGCTATTCCGGATAATACAGGATATATAACGGAGGGGCAGCTATTTTTGAGAAAGGATACAGATATAAACAAGGTAATTGTTGACCCATTTAGGTCTCTTTCAAGATTGAAGCAGCTTGTTATTGGAAAGAAGACGAGAGAGGATCATCCACAAGTTATGAATGCAGCGGTGAGGCTTTATGCTGATGCGGCAAATGCCAAAACCAAAAGGGATAATGGCTTTGACCTTACTGATTATGATGAGAGGGCAATACTTTTTGCTTCTGATTATTCTGAAAGACTTCTTGCAATTGATGTTAACATTTCGATTGATGAAATGCTTGATACTGCCTGGCAGCTTTTTGCAAAATATTTTAAGCCCTCTGAGGTTGGTATAAAAGAATCACTTGTTTCTAAGTACTGGAAGGGTTAAAGAATGGCTATAAAATATCAGTTTAACAAAGTATCAATGCAAGAGCTTTCAAAACAACTTCGTATAAGAGAATCTGCTCTGCCTACTTTAAAGAGCAAGGAATCAGCTTTAAGACTTATAATAAAGAAGGAAAAAGATAACCTTGTGACTCTTAATGAGAGATATAGTAAGAAAATTGCTGAAATGGAATCTTTTTCAGGTTTGTGGAATGAATTTCCAAAGGGGGTTTTTGCCTTAAAACAGATTTTATTGAATGTTCAGAAGATAGCAGGAGTAAAATCTCCTCTCTTAGAGGATATTGAGATATCAATTGCCAACTTTTCAATATTTAATAGTCCTGCGTGGATTCTGTATGGCATTGATTACCTTAAAGAGCTTGTCAGATTAATTGTGGAAATAGAGATTGCAAAGAGAAAGATAGAAATTTTAGAATATGCAAGAAAAAAGACTACACAGAAGGTTAATTTATACGAGAAGGTACAGATTCCTGCTTATGCCGAGGCTATCAGAAAGATAAAAAGGTATCTTGAGGATGTTGATAATCTTGATAAATCTGCACAGAAGATTACAAAGCAGAGGAATGTGGGGGCTTAAATGGTAGAAAAGATGAAGAAGATTTCTGTGCTGATTTATGAGCCTTTTAAGGAGGTTTTTTTAGAAGGATTACAGGATGTTGGAGTTGTTGATTTGAATGTTGATCTCTCAAAAGAGAATGATAAAATTTTAAGTATAAAGAAAGAAATTTTTAGAATAAAAAAGGCAAAAGACTTTGTTTCATCTTTTCTCAGGGATGAAAAGAAGGCTGAAAAACCTGTTGTTTTTGAAAGTATGGAAAATCTACTTAATAGAATTGAGAATCTTCAGAAAGAATATGAGACATTAACTGAAAATATAAAATCTACTGATGATGAAATAAAGACACTTGAAAAATGGGGTGAATTTGATCCGATTATATTTGCAAGGCTTGAAGAGGAAAGAATTCATTTCAAATTTTATAGCTGTACCACAGAGGAGTTTGAAAAGTTAAAAAAAGAAGACTATGTGATTGAAGAGGTCAATAAAATCGGAAATATAGTGTATTTTGTGCTTTTTTCAACAGAAGAAATTGAATTATCTGAACCAAAAGTTGAAAAGGTCCCGATGAAAAAACTTTCAGAGGTAAGAACCTACAGGAACCATCTTGAGACTCTTCTAAAGGAGAATATTCTCTCAATAAAATCCCTCGGGTGCTATATTCAACAGCTTAATGAGGAAATGAACATACTTTCTGATGAACTCTTCTTTGAGATTGGCAGGGAGGGGTTTACAAATCTGGTTGAAGATAAGGTTTTATATATTACAGGTTATTTCCCTGTGAAATCTGAAAAAAAATTAGTTGAGTTTTTAGAAAAAAATGACGTGATTTATATAATTGAAACCCCTTCAATGACTGAGAATGTTCCTGTAAAATTAAAGAACGATAAATTTTCCTCTCTTTTCGAGACAATTACTAAATTGAATAGCCTGCCACAGTATTATGAAATAGATCCAACTCCCTTTACTGCACCATTTTTTGCATTATTTTTTGGTTTATGTATTGCAGATGTTGGTTACGGGATTATACTTTTAATGTTTTCATTCTTTGCCTTTCTGTTAATAAAAGATAGAAATTTGAAATCCATAGCCCTTCTCGGCGTAGTATTAAGTATTGCTACTATTATTGCTGGAATAATCCTGAATACATTTTTTGGCATGGAGATTCTAAAACTTTCTGTTCCGGCGGAGTTGAAAAAGCTGGTACTTTTTACTGATATGAATTCGGCGATGGGATTTGCAATATTGCTTGGTGTGATACAGGTTGCCGTAGGGTATATACTTCAGATCGTCAATAAAATGAGACTTCATGGAGTTGTGGGAGGATTACAGCCACTTGGGACATTTTTGCTTTTTACCGGAGTTTTAATATACAGCATTCTCTTTCTGATTGAGGGCGATGTAAGTATTGGTCCTATAGCTATTAAAAAAATACTTGGCTTCATACCTTTTCCGAAGATAATCTCCGGAGTTATGGTTATAAGTGGACTTCTTTTAGTCCTTTTGTTTAATAATCTTGGTATGAAGATATATTTCAGGCCTTTAGTTGGTTTATGGGAGTTGTATGGTATTGTTACCGGTGTGCCGGGTGATATACTTTCCTATTTGAGACTTTTTGCACTTGGTCTTGCTGGTGGTCTACTGGGGAACGCCTTTAATCAAATAGCTCTTATGGCGAGAGGAGATGGTAAAAGTATACCTGGTATGATTGGTATGATATTAATTCTTACAGTAGGACATGGTTTGAATCTTGTCCTTGCTGTACTTGGAGCATTTGTACATCCCTTAAGACTTACCCTGCTTGAGTTTTACAAAGCTCTGGGTTATACAGGTGGTGGCAGGCCATACAGGCCATTTAGGAAAACTGAAAGTGTAAAATAATTTTGTCCGGGTATAGAGATATACTTTTTAGTTAGATGCAGGGTATATCTCTATACTCAGGTAAGGAGAATGTCTTATGGAAATGAGTAGTGTAGCATATGTTCTTGCAGCCATTGGATTGGGTTTGATGGTTGGGCTTTCGGGGACTGGTTCTGCAATGGGGCTCGTAATTAGTGGAAGCACAGCCATTGGTGCCTTAAGGAAAAGGCCGGATGCCTTTGGTACTTTGCTTGTTGCTTCTGTTTTGCCCTCCACACAGGGTATTTATGGTTTTGTGGCATTCTTTATCTATTCCGGTTATGTAAGCTCGAATATGAGTATTTTTCAGGGTGCACTTGTTCTCGGTGCCGGCATAATGGTGGGAATTGCCTGTCTTGTGTCTGCAATATATCAGGGAAAAGTTTGTGCCTCGAGTGCTTCTGCTATAGGTGCCGGACATGACACTCTTGTACCAGGACTTGTGATGGCTGCTCTGCCGGAATTTTATGCCATTCTTTCTCTTGTGGCTTCGATATTGATGACAGGGCTGATGGGAAAGTAAAAATATACTGATTCTTCACACAGAGTTTTAAGAATCAGGAGGGTTTCAAAATTTGACTGAATTTAGAAAATGAGCTAAAATATTGTTACTTTTTTCGGGCGCTTAGCTCAGGGGTTCAGAGCACCTGCCTTACAAGCAGGGGGTCACAGGTTCAAATCCTGTAGCGCCCAGATTTCAAAATAAAAAAGGAGGCTCTATGCCAAAGGATAATGGACTTAACATTGATGAAAGTATGATTGATACTGTTCTTGCAGAGGATATTAATTTTCAGGGTACAATGAAGTTTTCAAAGTCTCTTATGATTAAGGGAAAGTTTGAGGGGCAGATTGATGCAACCGGTCATCTGATTATCGGACCAAATGCGATAGTGAATGCATCGGTTAAAGCAGGAATTATTACAAACTATGGTCAGATTAATGGGAATCTTGAAGGAACAGAAAGAGTAGAGCTTTTTAACAATGCCAAACTTACCGGTGATATTAAAACGCCAGAGCTAATTATAGAAAGCGGTTGTATGTTTAATGGAAATTGTACAATGGGTGAAAAGAGGACCGCATCAACTGTTTCAGCACGTCCGCAAGCAACACAGAGTGTTCAACCGCAGAAAAAGTAGAAGATTATTATGCATTTTTGGGATAAAGGGAGCTACACAATGGTGTATCTCCCTTTTTTTTGCAAAATATTTATTTTTTCCCGACTTTGACAGATTTAGGGCAAAAATTGGGGATTGTGCAAAACTAAGTTATTGTATTTCAAGGAGTTTTAATTTTCAAAGTCAATTTTTTGCAAAATTTGTGTGGACAACTTTTTCAACTTATACATAAATTATTTTTTAAGTTTTTAGATTTAGTATTGACATTTTAGTGTGGATATGATATAATATACCCATTATGTATCTAAAATTGGTAAAATCTAAAAATTATATCTATCCGAAAATCTGCCGCAGCTATCGGGATAAAGATGGTAAAGTTCATCAGGAGGTTGTTGTCAATTTAGGCAGGCTTGACCAGTTGCAGAAAGGTGGGCTTGAAAACATTGTCTATGACCTATTAAATCTCTTCTTCTTGTCTTCAGAAATGAGATTTAATAGATTACTATATTATAGTGAAAAAAGATTTAACCTTCC
>JBMFQR010000016.1:26875-46335 GCA_049968515.1 Brevinematia bacterium | reverse complement strand
TGCAAGGAGGTTTTCTTTTCTTAAACTTTTCCACTTTCAAACTTTGAGTTATATTTCCACTCTCATTATTGTAACAAAAGGGCCTTCATTATAAAAAAAGGGGCAACTTGCGTTGCCCCTTTTGTGAATTAAGCTTACTTCTTTGTTGTAGGCACAGATACTACAATTTCTGAAGCAAGATTCTTTCCATCAACTACCTTGTAGGTGATTCTAACAGTGTCACCAGCTTTAACGTCAGCAAGAGTCTTCGTCTCTTTGCCCACCTTTATAACTGTGTTAGCATCAGTGTTGAATACCACATCGCCCTTCTTGCCGGCAACTGTTACAGTTGCTGCAGCACTATCAACTGCAGAAACTTTCCCCTTTACTACAAGGGCTTTGGCAACAGTCTTTGTGGTTGCTGAAAAAGCAGTCCCCACAATCATAATTGCTGAAAGTACCACGAGTAACCCTAAACTTTTCTTCATCGTTCTCCTCCTTTAGTTTCAAAATTTATCTTAATCCCCAAAAGGGAAATTTTGTCCACAATATCCCTCTATTTCTATTGCAGATCCTCACTCTCATCAATGCTATCTCCATTATCAGCTACTTCTTCAACAGCGAATTCAAATTCAGGCAAATCCTTTTTATGGGAATGGATAACCGTACTCCACAGGCCTTTTTCGACATCAAGAGTCAAGGGGACCTCCCTTCTCTTTTTGCCATAAATGAGAGTGACATTCTTCTCCACTCCAGTATGCGGATAAACAAAAACTACCGTTGTCCTCTTTGGAAATGTTAATAATAGCCCGATAGATAACAAAGCCACAACACAGGATACTAAAGTAGCAAGCTTAAACCACCTTAAGGTAAGCAAATCACTATTAACTCTATTGTATACATAAGCAAGAGTTTTATTTTCCAGCCTCTTTGGAAGCTCTACATAAAACAGCTTAGCCTCTTTTTCGATTAGCTCGACTATTCTTTTACCTTTCATACTAAACCTCCTTTCCAAGGAGACTTAAAAGTTTTTGTTTTGCTCTAAAAAGTCTTACTTTTACATTCTCTTCGCTTAGCTTTAGAATTTCTGCAATTTCTTTAATACTCAAGTCTTCATTATACTTCATAAAAATTAGATCCTTCTCATCCTCATTCAAGCTCTCGATTGCCTTAAAAAGAGAAATCTTATCCTCAATGCCAATATGATTATCATAAAATACTACGTTTTCAAAAAATTTTTCATCTATCTCTTCTTTTCTCTTATTCCTTTTTTTAAAGAAATCCTTTAACACATTTTTCTCAATCTCATAAAACCAGCTAAAGAATTTCTTATTTTCGTTATAGCTTTTTATATATAAAAAAAGCTTATAAAAAACCTCCTGGACAAAATCCTCCGCATCAGATCTATTTTTCAAATGATAATAGCCAAAAGAAAAACAATGCCTGCTATAGATTGAAATTAGCTTCTCAAAGGCTTTTAAATCACCTTTTTTAGCAAGTATGAGTAGCTCTTTTTCGTCCATTCACATTCCTTAAACACAGCTGTATTTTTTGCTCTTACGTAATAATATACTATTGAATCAAGAAAAAGGTTACATTGTTTTAGAAATTAAGTTGCCAGAGGTAACCCTGTCTTTAACATCATTACAGGCAGGGCTCTCTTTAAATAAATCGCAAGTTTTTAGCATTTGACAAAAACTCGTTTTGCTGTTATAATGAATCTTCTACAGGCTTGTCAGACAACCATTGTAAAACTTAAAGGGAGTATAAAATGGTGGAACATGTTAGTGAAGCTGAGTTTAAGATTAAAAACATCGTGGGGATAATGAGTGGCAAAGGAGGGGTAGGAAAGTCAACTATTACCTATTTATCTGCAGTGGCTTTAAAGCTTAAAGGCTTCAGAGTTGGAATTCTTGATGCTGATATAACTGGCTCAAGTATACCTGAACTACTTAAATTGAAAAGGCAAAATATAGAGATGTTTGGAGACTATATTCTTCCGATTGATACACAGCAGGGTTTTAGAGTTATGTCAATGAATCTTTTGCTTGAAAAAGAGGACCAGCCAGTGGTATGGAGAGGGCCACTTTTATCCAAGGCAGTTCAGCAATTCTGGGAAGAGGTTTACTGGGGGGATCTTGACTTCCTTTTAGTTGATATGCCACCGGGGACATCTGATGTTGCTCTTACTGTGACACAGAACATCCCACTTAGCGGCCTTGTGATTGTAACGACACCAAATAGCCTTGTTTCAAAAATTGTAGCCAAATCAATAAATATGGCCGGGCTTGTACATAAACCCATCTGGGGAATAGTAGAAAATATGAGCTACATAGTTTGTCCTGCCTGTGGAGAAAAAATAGATTTCTTTGGCAGTGAAAAAACTGCTACAGAAGGCACTTCACCAGAAATCATTGCGAGAATTCCTATGCTTAAAGAACTTTCTGATATTCCTGAGAAAGGGATTTTACTCAGTGATGAAAATATAGTAAAAATTCTTGGTGAAATTGGAGAGGCATTATTGAAGAAAGCAAAACTGGATTGATGATGAGAAGCTGTTACATCAAATAAACTCCTGCTTGAAAATAGATGAGTTATATTGCTCACATCGTAGATTAAAAATGCCGACTTAAAAAATCCTACCAAATTGTTGTCCAATTCATAAGTTGAGTATATTATTTTAAAGCAATGCGAAAAATTGACATTTTTGGTCTAAGTGATTAAACTTAATCCAGTGTAACTATTATCCATTCAGTCTCTTCTGTTTTCACACATTTCTTAAGGGTTCGGTGTTTCATTAGGATAATAGAAAAATTTTGTTTATTTCTGGAGGAATTTATGAGTGATATGCTTGACTTTGACGAGGGTGAGGTTCAGAAACTTCTTGAGGAGAATGGTTATGAGTGCAGCAAACTCGATAAGGGCTTTATCGCCAAACAGAAGGGTTGCTGGCCTCTTTATGTTGTAGTTGAACCGAGATTTGATGAAATTCATCTCTACACCTATTTTACCTCAAAGCCCAATAACGACCGTAGCAGCTTTCTTGAGGCAATCAATAAGTACAACAGGAGAACAACGCTTACAACTTTCAAGCTTGATGATGAGGGAAATGGTTTTATTGTGCGTGCCCTGCCATGCAGAGGAGGGATTCTTAAAAAGCAATTATTGCAGCTTATAAAAGAGGGAGATGTAGAAATCAATACTTTTGGTCCTGAGTTTCTGGGCAATTTTGTTGAATAAATTGTGCAAAACTATGTGCATTTTTGTGCAAAGTGCAGAAATTATAAGCTAAAAAACATTTTTCACACCGTGGTTTTTTTGTGCATATTTCCTTTCCAAATTCAACAATTAGGGCGTGATATTCTTTGTATATTTCAGTATTATGTGGTAGATTTTCTTGAAAATAGATTCTTATTTTTTCATAATCTGAATCTTCAGAGATAAAGCCGAGCCTTGAAAATATTCTCCTTGTGTATGCATCGATGACGAAAATCAGGAAGTTGAAGCCATAAAGCAGTATAGAATCGGCTGTTTCAAAGCCCACACCCCATACGGAGAGGAGTTTTTTTCTTGCTTCCTGTACCCCCAGCTTTTTTAAGGCCATAATTCCACCCTCACGCATTATAAGTTCAGAAATGGCTTTTAGTTTTTTTGCTTTCTGGTTGTAATAGCCAGATGGCCTTATTAAATCTGCGATCTTTTCTGTTTCTGTGCTTAGAATTTTATTCAGAGAAAAAAGCCCCTCTCTTTTTAGGTTATCAATTGTAATGACAACATTTTTCCACTGGGTATTTTGCGTTAGAATAGCACCCACAATAATTTCAAATATTTCTTTTTCAGTTCTTTCTCGCCTTAAAAATTCTTCCTTATAAAGACATTCTCCATTCTCAACAATTGGCCACCAGTTTTGATTGCCATACCTTTCCTTCAAGAGATTATAAATTTCAAGTAGCTTCATTCTTTCCTCTATTGAGTTTTAAAATTAATTAATGTATAATAATATTATACAGTTAAATAAGGAGCAGGTCTAATTTGGGAAGGATAAGAAGTATATCAATTGGAATAAAAAATTACTTTAATACCTGTCTTGATAAAAATCAGCTTATAGTTACAGATTTGAGAAGAAACTGGGAAAAGATTGTCGGAAAGGCAAATGCGTTCCATTCCATTCCATCAAGGCTCTTGAATAGAAAGCTTTTCATTGACGTTAATGATAATATCTGGATACAGGAGTTTTCTCTCAGAGCTGATGAAATATTAAAGCTAATAAATGAACATTTGAAGAAAAACATTGTAGAGAAGCTCCATTTCAGATTTAAGTATTTTGAAAGACCCGGCGTGGCAACTAAAAAAGAAGAAGTCAAAGATGACTTTTCAATTTCAGAAGAAAAATTAAAGAAGATAGAGGAAGTGGTTTCAAAAATAGAAGATAAAAAATTAAGAGAGGCTTTAAAACATTATTTGATTATGACATGTAGCAAATGAGGTTTAAGTCCTTTTTATCCCGTAATTACCTTTTCTTCCGGTGTTCTGGACAATACCTGCTTTGGATTTAAACCGAGCGAGAAGATTACTGTTACAGTTCCCACCCTTCCCAGAAACATTGTGGTAATTATCAAAACCTTGCTTAAGGCAGACAGGTCTGGAGTTATTCCCGTGGAAAGTCCGACTGTTCCAAATGCAGACACCACTTCAAACAGAACCCTTGCGAGTCCAAAATCAGGCTGGATTGAAAGTATAAAGAGTGTTTGTGTAATTACAAGGGTAAGTGAAAGAAAATAAACGACAAGAGATTTTCTAATTGAATCAAAGCTTATTTCTCTTCTGAATGCTGTGACAAGCTTTTTATCCCTTAAGACGCTAATAGTATTCATTACAATCAATGCAAAGGAGGTTGTCTTTATTCCACCACCTGTAGAACCGGGGGATGCACCTATAAACATCAAGATACAGGTGAAAAGAAGTGTTGCGTGCTTAACCATACTGTAATCTATTGTGTTAAAACCAGCAGTTCTCGGAGTAATGGAAGCGAAAAGTGATGCAAGAACCTTTTCAACTAAACCAGAGTTTTTTAGCTGATTATCATATTCAAACAAAAAGATTACAAAAGCTCCTGATAAGATAAGCAGTGCTGTTGTTGTGAGAACAAGTTTTGTGTGCAATGTGAGATTTTTGTCCCTGCCCAGTAAAAGGTTGTAAAAGTTATAAAGTACAGAAAATCCTATGCCTCCAATTACAATAAGAGACATAAGGTTGAGATTGATCATTATGTCACTTCTGAAACCCATAAAGCTATCTGGAAAAAGTGAAAATCCCGCATTGCAAAAGGCACTTATGGAATGAAAAATGGAATAATATATGGCTTCATAAACTGGAAAAATATTTTTAAATCTTAGAAAGAAGACAATTGCTCCTGTAACTTCAAAAAAGAGGG
The DNA here is from genome assembly GCA_049968515.1 of Brevinematia bacterium. Classification (GTDB taxonomy): domain Bacteria; phylum Spirochaetota; class Brevinematia; order Brevinematales; family JAOACQ01; genus JAOACQ01. Next base: position 40,922 of record JBMFQR010000016.1, on the reverse strand, counting down.
TTATTAAGACAATAAATGAAGTAAATCTATAGATGATAGAAAGGTTATCTGCACTCAATGCATTCTGGGCAGTGATTCTTTCAAAAACACTGAGCTTTTCTCCTATCAGATAGGAAAAAAGAGCTGTGAAAACCATAAGCCCTAAACCTCCAAGCTGCACTAAAACAATGAGTACCATCTGACCAAAAAGTGTAAGTGTTGATTTTACGTCAAATACGGTAAGCCCTGTTACACATACTGCAGAGGTTGCAGTAAAAAGTGCATCGAGATAAGAAATAGGTTTTATATGAGAGAATGGAAGAAAAAGCAATATACTTCCAGAAAGTATTAACAACAGAAAGGACATAGAGATGATTGCATATGGTTTAAAGTTTATTCTTGTTTTAAATATTTTTCCAATATTGAATGACCTTATGAAATACAGAAAAACAACAATAAGCATTAAGATTATTGTAATAAACGAAACCTTTATTGTTAAAATCTTTAATTCATTCTTAAACAGAAATTTTTCGCCTATTATACAAATGAAGATGAAAAGAATAAAGGTTACAAAACTCATTATTGAAAAGTAAAAATTTCTTGTGGAAAGTCCTTCAATATAGCTTAAAATAATATCCGCAAGTGAAAAGAATATTGAACTCAAAAGCACAAAGTAAATTAAAAAGTCATCCTGTCTATTAAAAAAAATTATCCAGAGTAAAATAATGAGATTTGCAAGAAGAAAAAAGAACTTTAAAACCCTATAAAGATCCTTCATTTTTTAGTCCTAAAAGCTTGTATTATATATTACTGTCAGGATTCTATTTAATCTCTGGGAATAAAATTCATACTGAAAGACAAAATTAAAGCTGAATTCTCTCACCGGCTTTAGAGTCAAAATTAAAGATGGAAGAATTCTATTCCCCCTGTCAAATGAAAGAAAAATATTCTCCACAGTAATCCCGAGAGAAAAATAATCCGGTGCTGAGAATGACAATCCGAGGAAAAGAGATGAATTTGTTGGATTTTGCGCTTCTACAGGTAGCAAAGGATATCTAAAACCTACTATGAAAAAGTCGCTTCCTCCAAAGAAGGAGTAAGGCCAACCAAAAGTAGTAAAAACACCATACATTGTTGAATATTTTTCAGCATCTATTTGATAAGAACCATTTTTACCATAAGCAAAACTATCAAATCCAATTCCCCAGTAGATTGATTTAAAATTCTTAAGTATTGTCAGCTTCATATATGCGCCGGGAATGTTTACGATAGGAGTTCCAGAGCCAATAAGGGAGTCAAAGTTTTCCGTGAATCCTATCTCAAAGATGTCAAATATGCCGACAGCAAATCTTGTATTTATGCCACCATTTTCATACATTCCGATTTCTCCAGAAAGCTCACCTTTTGAAAGAGTCTCGGGTGTTTGAGCAGAACCAATCTTTTTTATCAGCTTGCTATAATTCCTTTCTCCTGAAGGTTTATTCTGGCTTAAAGGTTGTTGAACCTCTGATGTTGTTCCGGGTTCATCTATTATAAACTCATCACCGAAAAGAATTGAAACATTTATTAGTGTAAAAAGTATAAGACTTAAAATTTTCTTCATTGAAAATCCTCCTCTCATTTTTTATCGGAATAACTTGAAAAAATCCAAGAGATAGATAATATAAGGGGCTGTCCAAAAAGGCTAAACTTGTCATTCTGAGCGAAGAGAAAAATATCTAACTTTCTAATGATATCAAGATATTCTTCATTTCATTCATAATAATAGCAAAGAAATTGGACAGCCCTGCATATTGCTTGTATTAAGTATTATTGTCTTATTTTAAGAAATTTATTATATTTAAAATATACATAAATCACCGGTTTTGAATATAATTAATTTAATTTTGAAGGGATTTTTTATTATGAAAGATTTACCACTTGTCAGCATTGTTGGGAGACCGAATGTTGGCAAATCCTCTCTTTTTAATCTGCTTATTGGAAAGAGAAAGTCCATAGTTGATGAGAAAGAAGGGGTTACAAGGGATGCCAACACTGAAATGGTTAATTATGAAGATATGCACTTTATCCTTTCGGATACGGCTGGATATTTGAATAATTCTGATCTTCTTAATAAAGTAGTTCAGGAGAAATTGAAAGAGATAATAGAAAATTCTGATGTAGTAATTTTTATGGTTGATGGAAGGGAAATTCATCCTTTGGATTATGAGCTTTCTAAAATTTTAAAAAAGCTTGATAAAAAGGTAATTGTTGTCGCCAATAAACTTGATAATAGAGAAATGGAGGCGCTTGCCATACAATTTTTTTCTCTCGGGTTTGATGTTGTTATTCCTTTTTCTGTGACGCACAAAAGGGGTAAAACAGAGCTTCTCGAGAAGTTAAGCCTTGCACTTGAAGAGATGAAAAAAACAAAAAAATCTATTATTCCTGAAATGAATGGTGAGATAAAGATTGCAATAGTTGGTAAGCCAAATGTCGGAAAATCCATGCTTGTAAATGCAATACTCGGATATGAAAGATGTTTCGTCTCAGAGATTGCAGGTACAACAAGGGATGCCATTGATGATGTAATAAAATATAATGATAGGTTTATAAGATTGATTGACACGGCAGGTTTAAGGAAAAAATCCAGAGTGGAAGAGGATATAGAATACTACAGTAATGTAAGAGCAATTCAATCAATTGAAAGAAGCGATGTTGTAATTCAACTTCTTGACCCTACTATGCCGATAAGTCATCAGGACAAAACAATTACTGAGACAGTTGTCTCCAGAGGTAAATCTATTGTACTTGCTTATAATAAATGGGATTTAATAAGTGAGAAAAAGGAGGAAAATTATTTTCTTATGGAGGAGTACAGAAAGAAAGTATACTCTGAATTACCAGCCTATCCTTACATTCCTGTCGAATTTGTTTCTGCAAAGGAGAAATATAAGATCAATAGATTATTAAATACTGCATTGAGGGTTTATGAAAATAGTATCTATAGAGTTCAAACCTCTGTTCTTAATGAATGGCTTCAGAGAAATATTAAAGAAAGCAACCTTAATTATCCTGTCTCTGATCTGAAGGTATATTATGTCACACAGGTTGATGTGTCACCCCCGGAATTTGTGTTTTTTATAAATCACAAAAAGCATTTGAGAAAGGACTACAAAAGATTTTTAGAGAATAGATTGAGACTTGCATTTGAATTTACAGGTGTCCCGATAGAAATAAATTTCAGGGAAAAGGAGGAGTAAAATGCCAGTGAAAAAAACAACATCAGCAAAAACTACTACAACAAAAAAGAAAACAGAAAAAGCCCCAAAACTTGAGGATTTTTTAGCAGAAATTCAGAGAAGAGCTTATGACATCTATCTTGAAAGGACAAAAAAAGGCCTGCCCGGAAACGATATGTCTGACTGGCTGGAAGCAGAAAAGGAGATAAAGGAAAAGTACAATATTAAATGAAAGCCTTCTGCTGTCGATAAATAAATCGTATAGTGTTAGCCCACGTTCATCTTTTTATAATTTTGGAGAGGTTTTATAGTGTCTGATATTTTGTCCAAAAAAAAGAGAGGTTTTATTTTTATTCTTCTTTTCTCTTTTTTTTTCGAGGGTTTTCTTTATTCTGATTTAAAGGAATATGTTTTTAAACCTCTCAGAAATAAGATAAGATACAAGGAAGAATTCTTCAGGCTTTATAATGAATGGCTGTATAAAGATCTTGATTCCACGAGTAGAAATATTTATTTTCTTGAACTCGCCTATGTAGTTCCATTTGACCATCCAATTCGTGCACTTGTTCCTATAACCAATGAGGTTCAGTACGAGAGATATAAAAATCTTCTTATGATGCATATCACCTTAATGTTGACAAAGGAATATATTAATTATGGCTATATGTATATGAAAGAAAATATATACTTCTTCAATGATGAGTTTAAAAAGGAATATCTAATGGGATATGACATTGCAGAGTTTTATTTTGAATCAGCAAGAAAATACTGGAAAGAAGCGATAAATTTTGCAATTATGGCGGATGAAGTAAAAGGCTATAGAATTCCCCTTGAGTACATTGAGGATGAACTCTACAGAATAAAGACAATGGATCTCAACTATGACAAAGTTATTGACAATCTTATAGAGAGAATCAACAGAAACAGAGAGAAAATTAGAGGTTGATACTGCAGGAAGGAAAATCAAATATTATATCTACTTTACTTTTATCTGGAAGGTGTGTATAACCTCATCGGTAACATTCTCATTTACCGGTTCTACACGTATTTTTTTCAATTCTGTGTTAAAAAGCTGGTCAATTACAGAATTGCCAGAAGATTTTATGATTTCAACACCTATTGCCAGGCCGTTTTTGTCAAACCTTATCTTTGCAGTCACAGAGTAACCAATGCCCTTCTTTTTCAATTCCGGTGGTATTTTAGACTGAATATCGGGGAAAAAGATTGTTTTTCTTGACCTGCTACTCCATTTGCCACCAGAAAGGGGATCCGATTTATCTATAGTCCCTTCATTTTTCCCGGAAACTGCTGCGTCAATGTCTTTAAGAAGTTCTTCACTCTCTCTATCTTCGAGTTCTTTTTGCATCTCATCTTTCGTATCTTTTTTGCCAACATCTCCAGCAATTTTTTCTGTTTCTTTACTGATATTCTCTAAAACCTTCTTTTCAGAAACACTTTTTTCAGGTTTAATTTCTTTTATAATTTCCTTTGCTGTTTCTTTTTTCTCAAGAATTCTTTTGGCAGTCTCATTGTGTGGGATGATTTTTTCTTTCACCACCACCTTTTCCTTAACAACAGATTTTCTTTCTTTTGGCACAGAAGATTCCATTTTTGGAGGTGTTTTAATCTGTTCATTTATTCCCTCCCCAGTGGCTTCTGTGTTAAATTCAATATTTACAACAGTTGGCATCTCAACTTTCTGAAAGGGGTTTTTCAAAAAAACAAAGCTGAAGATTATAAAAAGAAGAAGATGGGCAAACACAGAAATTAAAAAGCTATTTTTTAGATCTAACTCTTTCATACGGCTTCACTCTGAAAGCATTGTAGAAAGGCTGAGTTTCTTAACACCTGTAAGTCTCACAATGTCCATCACATTAATTACAAGACCATAAGGGACATTTTTATCGCTCTGTATTATAACAACAAGGTCTTTGTTTTTTACATATTCCTCTTTTATCAGTTTGCCGAGAGAATCAAGAGAGATTAAATTATCATTTAGAGTTATATTGCCATTTTTATAAATTGTGATTACAGCCTGTCTTACCGGCTGAAGCTCCGAAGTCTTTGATTTTGGCAATTCTACATTTATAGCTGCTGCTTTTATAAATGTTGAGGTCAGCATAAAAAATATAAGCAACTGAAAAACAACATCAATAATGGGGGTCATATCGATTGAAGAAGCATATTTTCTGCCAAATCTTCTTAGGTTCATTTTCTACTACCTTACCTCAATGTTTAAAGATGGATTTACAAGATAAACATTTGTAATTTCACCCGAAGAATTTGTTTGAACCTTCACAATATTTTCTGTGTCGAAATAAAGGTATAGCCATTTGCTATCGCCAGCAAAGACAGAAAAACTCGAATTCCAGTATGTTGAAGAAGCAGTTGGATATTGTGAAGAAATTTCGTTAAAGATACTAGGATCATTGTAAAATATTGCATAGTATACATTTTCGCTTGAAGAATTGACGATGTTTGTGGAACTCGTTTTTACTTCCCAGTTTGCCTTGTATCCAATGAGAAAAATGTTATAGTCATAAGGTGAAATCTTTACTCCATTGGCAAGATTTATTCCTCTCACCATTTCTTCCGGATAAGCGTCGCTGTTATCCCTTATTGTAACCCAATCCTTTTCTCTTGATTTTATCTTTATAAGCGTGATAGCAATATAGAACTCTGTGGTTTTAAGTGTAAACGCACCTTCAGTCCCGCCAGTATTGGTTAACTCAGTATACAGACTCACGCCACCCCTCGATTGGTTTGCAACTCCTTCGACAAAAAGATAAGCATCACCGCTTGTAGATGAGCTGCAAGAAATCAGTACCAGCATCAAAATAGACACAAGAAGCAATAAAGATTTTTTCATTTTCTCCCTCCTTTAGCTTTTTTAGTTTTTAAATTTCTATAATATTATATATCGAAAAAAAACTAAATACAAGTATATTATCCACATTAAACAACAATTTTTTAATCTGTATAATAAACTAAATGTGTATTATAATTGACATACCACAATCTCTATTAGGTTGACAGAGACTTACCCAATCAGGAAAAATCAAATTTATAATTTAAGTTAAATTTTTCTATCAAAAATTTTATGTCTTTTTGCTCTTCTTCATCAATAGGAATACCAGTTTTTAACCTTTCAAGCATTTTATAATATTCTTTTTCACCTGCTGTATAAATTCTTTCACATCCCGGTGCCTTTTTTGATTTTCTCAGTGCTCTCAGTATATCACCAGTGGTTTTTTTAAACTTTTCTACTTCAACAAAGGCTTCTATATTTATTGCAATGAAGAAATGCCCGACTTTATATGGCACCTTTTTGCCATTTTCCATCCCGCTCAATCCCCAGAGGAATGCACCCTGCTGAAGTGCAGAAGATAAAATCTCTACCACTGTAGCATATCCATAGCCCTTGTAGCCAGAGAATTCCTCCCCAGCCCCACCCAGTGGAAGTAATGCTGCTTTGCCTTCAATCATTTTTTCAAGCACAAGATCAGGATCAATAATGTATTTGCCATCTTCATCTATAACCCAGCCTTCTGGAAGCTTTTTCTTTAATCTTGAATAGACTTCCACCTTTCCTCTCTGAATTATTGAAGTGGCACAATCAAGCAAAAATGGAAACTCTTCGTCTGATGGCATACCGAAAGTTAATGGATTTGTCCCGAGCATATTCTCCACTCCAAAGGTTGGAGCAATAGATGGTCTTGCGTTTGTGCCTGTTATGCCTATCATATTGGCTTCTACTGCCATCAATGAATAGTATCCTGCTATTCCAAAGTGATTTGAGTTTCTCACCACGACCATCCCTGTGCCATATTTTTTTGCTTTTTCTATTGCCATTTGCATTGATTTTTTTGCAACAACATGTCCCATTCCATTGTTGCCATCCACTACAGCTGTAGAACAAAAATCTTTTACTACTTCTACCCTTGTTACCGGATTTATCTGGCCAGACATTATTCTGTCAATGTAGATTGGTTTTAATCTGCCTATCCCATGAGAATCTATGCCTCTTATGTCAGCTGCAATAAGCACATCGGCACAAATTTCAGCATCGTTGGAAGGTACACCTGCTGCAATAAGACAGTCCTTCATAAAGTTCTTGACCAATTCATGGTTAATGTAATGTATCATCTTGCTTCTCCTTTAAAATATTTTTAAAGTTTACTACCAGTGGCAAATATATTTTAGTCATTCTTGATCATCTTTCTTCCTCTTGCAATGGGTATGAATAAAGTGAAAGAAGTCCATTCATCTTTCTGGCTTTCTACCTTTATATCTCCTCCATGCTCTTTTATGACCTTGTAAACTATTGTCAGACCAAGCCCCGTGCCGTAGTCTTTGGTTGTATAATATGGCTCAAATATTTTTTGCAGTTTTTCTGGCTCTATACCTGTTCCATTGTCAAAAACTTTTATGCCTATTGCGTCAAGGTTCTTTTCATAAAATGTATCGATTTTAACCAATTTTTCTTCAGCATTTTTTAATGCAAGTGACTCAATCGAATTTCTTATCACGTTTATAATTGCCTGTTTAAGGTAATCTTTATCAACAAAGATCTTTGGAAGACCACCAAAATTTTTCTTTAAAGTAATTTTTTTATCATTTAATTCTGGCTCAAGTAATTCGAGTGTCTCATCAATGATTTTATTTATGTCTTCAAAGGAAAGATTTAATTCCCTCTTTCTTGTGGTAAGTAGAAAATCATTGACAATTTTGCCAAGTCTCTTTTGTTCCTCATCAATTATCTTTATGTAATCAATAATCTCCTGAGGTAGTTTGACACCATTTTTTACCATTTTCATAATTATCTGTGTATGAAGGTCAATGGCAGTAAGAGGATTTTTAATCTCATGTGCTACACCAGCAGCAAGTGTATTAAGCGCAGAGACAGACTCGATATTCTTCAATTGTAATTTTACCTTTCTTTCCTCTGTAACATCCTTGATTTTTACAATATAGTAAAGGTTTTCGATGAAAAAACTTTCAATCTCATAATATCTATCCTCTTTACCATGTTCTATAAGCTCGGTCTTTTCATAATCTTTTTTTTCTTTTATCATCATAAGAAAATCATAAATAGTCTTATTTCCGATAAATCTGAAGGCCTCTTCAAATAAAACTGGGAGTTTGAGATTTGAAGCCAAAAGAAAATATTTAGCCTTCTGATTTAGATAGAATATTTTTTCTTCATCCATAACTATAAAAGCTTCCTCAAGCAGGTCAAGAATTTTTTTAAATATTTTTCTCTCTGTTTCGAATGATTCGAGTATGTTTTTAATATTTTCCTGATCAAGCCTTGTAATATTCTCAAGAAACTTGTAAAAAAACTTGTTCTCCATTTTTTTATGTTTCCTTGTAATTTTTTCCGATAAATAATATAATATGCAATTCGAGAATTGTAAATAAAATTTGAAGAGTGATTTTATGCCTTTAAAACAGATTCCCAAAGCCAAAAAAGAGGCTTATAATGCAATTGTAAAGGATTTGAAAGAGCAGGTGGATGCCATTCAGAAAAAAGCCCAGCAACTTGAAAGAGAATCTTTAAGGTCGAGAGATCTGAATTCAAATTACAAGAAGATTGTTTCAGCAATAATGTATCTTGATACAGTTCAGATTTATTGTAAAATGAATGAGTACAGTGTACAGATAATGGATATAAAGAATGACCTTTATCTTTCCACTTCAAGAAAAAATATATATCAGGCAATAAAGCTACTTGAATCAATATTTGGAAATGTTGTCGACAGTGCTCTTACGGATAATGAAGAGATTATAAAGCAATTTACCTACATAACTCCAAAAAGGCTATTGCATCTTTTGAAGAAGTTTGAGTATTGTATTGCCCTTGTTGAGTATGCTGAGGGTGAAAGTTCAAAGTGGAAATGGACATTTGTTGAACTTTATGGGAAGCTTGGTGTGCTTGGCAAAAATATGATAAACTTTAAGGAATATGTGAATAAGATGTATGACCCAACAGCACAATACTATGAAGAAATCAATCAGATAATTATGTTTGAAAAAAATATTCTTGAGTCCGCAGCTCAGAAATACAGGACAAAGTATGAGTTGAGTACAAGGGATCTTGGAGATATGAATAAAGGGATTGATTTACTCAATCTGCTTGTCAGGATTTATATTATATTGAATGAACAGGAAAAGGCTCAGGAAACAAAAAAGACAATAGAAAAATGGAAGGAAAAGCTTGAACTTGACATAAAGAAAAAAGAAGAAGATGTAAAGAAGGCAAAACTTGCTGGAATGCAAAAGAAGAGATGATATATGGATTTCTGGGAACTTATAAAAACAAGACACAGTGTAAGAAGTTATGATAAAAACCGTCCTCTTTCCCGGGAGTTAATTCTTAAAATCCTTGAAGCTGGAAGACTTGCTCCTTCTGCCGCAAATTGTCAGCCTTGGGAGTTTGTTGTTGTTTCGTCTCCTGAAATACTGGATAAGCTCAGAAAATGTTATAACAAGGAATGGTTTAATAATGTGCCTCACATACTCGTGGTTAAGGGTCTAAAGGCTCTATCATGGAAAAGACGGGATGGTTATGATTCAATTGAAACAGACCTTGCAATAGCAATGACCTTCATAATTCTTGCTGCAGCGAATGAGGGTGTGGCTACGTGCTGGATTGCAGCATTTGATGAAAAAATACTGCGCGAAGCACTGGATCTCAAAGAAAATGAGAAGGTATATGCTATTACACCTCTCGGTTATCCTGAAGATGACTGGAAAGTACCTGCCTCCAAAAGTAGAAAAAAACTTGAAGACATCGTAAGATTTATTTAAATTGAGTTTTTGTCTAAAAGATATTATAATTTTATACTTTAAAAGAGAGGATATTATGGCTGCTTTATCTGCTGAGGAACAATTTAAAATACTTTCGAGAGGCGTTGTGGAAATAATTCCCGAGGAGGAATTGAAAGAAAAGCTTGAAATCTCAATAAAGGAGAATAGACCACTCAGAATTAAACTGGGGGCAGACCCTTCTGCACCGGATTTGCATTTAGGCCATTCAGTTCCGCTGAGAAAGTTGAGACAGTTTCAGGACTTAGGACATGAGGTGTATTTTTTGATAGGTGACTTTACAGGAATGATTGGTGATCCAACCGGCAAATCCACAACAAGAAAGAGGCTTACAAAAGAAGAAGTAATGCAGAATGCAGAAACATATAAAAGGCAGATATTTAAGATTCTTGACCCACAGAAAACAAATGTTGTTTTTAATAGTGTGTGGTGTGAGAATATGCATTTTGCCGATGTGCTTGAGCTTACTTCAAGATATACCGTGGCAAGAATGCTTGAAAGGGATGATTTTTTTAAAAGATATAAGGAAGGCAAGCCTATTTCCCTCATAGAATTTATGTATCCATTGATACAGGGTTATGACTCTGTAGTACTAAAGGCGGATGTTGAAGTGGGTGGGACAGACCAGAAGTTTAACCTTCTTGTTGGTAGAGAATTGCAGAAGGAGTATGGTCAACAGCCCCAAATTGTTATGACTCTTCCACTTATTGAGGGCACTGATGGTGTGAACAAGATGTCGAAGTCTCTTGGAAACTACATTGGTATTTCTGAGCCTCCTGAACAGATGTTTGGGAAAATAATGTCCATTCCAGATAGTTTGATTTTAAAATACTTTGAGCTTTTGACAGATGTACCGCTCGAAAGAATCAGGGAGTACGAAAAGGAAATGAAGGAAGGTAAAAATCCGAGGGATTATAAGGTGATTCTTGGCAAAACTATTGTGACCCAGTACTATGATCATCTTACATCTGAAAGAGTCTTTGAAGAATTTGAGAGGGTTTTCAAAAATAAAGGATTGCCAGATGAGATTGAAGAGTTTATTGTTCCAAATAATATGAAGATAATTGATGTGCTTCTTGAGAGTAAGATGCTTTCTTCAAAGAGTGAGGTCAGAAGAATGCTTCAGCAGAATGCAGTCTATGTTAATGGGACTAAAGTTACAGATGAAAACTTTCTTGTCAGTGGAGGAAACGAAACTATAATAAAGGTGGGAAAGAGGAAGTTTTTGAAAGTCAAATAAAAAAAGAGGTATAAGGTGAGAACTGAAGCTCTTGATGTCTTTATGGAACTTATAGTAAAGAGTAACTATATTGTTGCTCTTACCGGTGCAGGTATTTCTACCAACTCCGGCATTCCAGATTTCAGGGGTCCGGGAGGCTTATATTCAAGAGAAGATTTGCCGTTTGAAAGATTGTTTTCAATAGAATATTTCAGGGGAAATCCTTTTTTCTTCTACTCAAATTTTTCTGAAATTCTTAAATCTATAAACAATGCTTTGCCAAACAAGGGCCATCTTTTCTTAAAAAAGCTTGAAGATCTTGGAAGATTAAAGGTGATTATTACACAGAATATAGATGAATTGCATAAAAAGGCTGGAAATTCCTGCGTGATAGAACTACATGGTAATCTATCCAGATTTGTATGTCTTTCCTGTAACAATGAGGTAAAAAGGGAATCCGATGAGTATAGTCTGATTTTAGACAAAGCACTTTTAGGCAATGTTCCAGCATGTTTCAAGTGTGGTGGTGTGTTAAAGCCAGATGTCGTATTTTTTGGAGAATATGTGCACGATCTTGAAAAGGCATTAACAGAAGTGCAGAGGGCTGATCTTCTTTTAACGATGGGCACATCTCTCACAGTATATCCAGCAAGCACCCTTCCTTCTTATATTAGTGAAACAGCAAAGCTTGTGATTATTAATAATCAACCAACTCCCTACGACGAAAAAGCAAAAGTGGTTCTTCATGATGATATAGATACAATAGTGGAAAAGCTGAAAATACTTTAGCCAGAATTATTTTAAAAGAAGGAGTATTTTATTAACAAAAAGATTCTTCTACTCGGTGGTGGCTCAAAGCTTTATCATCCTCTTTATGAAGTTGCAGATGTGTTTAAAAAGATTGCAGAGAGAGAAAACTTAAAGATTTTTATAACTGATGATAGGGATTATCTGCAAATTGAAAAAATAAGGGACTTTGATCTATTAATATGCTCTACTACAGAAGGGAAGCTAACAGAAAAACAGGCTCGTGGTTTGAGGGAGGCTGTGATTGGCTCACCATGGGGAAAGATAGGAAGGCCAATTAATTTCATAGGAATTCATGGAGCGTCAACCTCTTTTGTAAATCAGGAGTGGTATTACAGAATGCTCGGTGGCAGATTTCTTGCACATCCAGAGATTTCAAATGTTAAGGTTTTTCCAGTTAGAAATCATCCTTTTACAGATTTAATGAGTGAATTTGAGCTATATGATGAGCTTTATCTTATGGAATACTACCCTCCTTTTCAGACATTACTCTATACTTATTATAATGGAATTGAGGTTCCACTTGCCTGGGTTAAAAACTACGGTCTCGGAAGGGTTTTCTATCTTGCATCAGGACATAACAGAGAGACACTTGAAAATCCACATATAGAAAGATTGCTTTCCCTTGTAATAAAAGATTTCATTAATTTGACAAAAGAGTAAGCTTAATTTAATATTTTTCAATTAGATAAATTTATGGAAAGAAAGATGTCATCTAAGGTTAATACTCCGAAATACGAACTAATAAAAGAAACTCTGAGAGATATGGTTCTTAATGGCGAAATTAAGGATAAGCTTCCGGGTGAAAGAGTTTTGGCAAAAGAGTTTGGTGTTTCTTATATGACAATGAGAAAAGCAGTTGAGGAGCTCACAGATGAGGAGTTTCTTTATAAAGAACCGGGAAGAGGCACCTTCGTTTGCAGGAAGGGCTACATTTACAAAAAAACGTACAATATTGGTTTCTTTTTACCTGAGTGGATTGGTGGAGGTATAACCGGGCATTATTATTCTACATTGTTTAATCAACTTGAACATTTTTCTCATCTTAATGGATATAATTTGATATACTTCTCAAAAGTAAAAGACCTCTTTCCTTATTCTCCGAGAAGGAAGGCAGATGGTATTATTTTTACTCTCTTCCCTGAAGAAGAAGAGTATATTAGAGAAATACAGTCTTTTGTTCATATTGTAACTGTTGAGACTGCACTTGAGGGGTCAAGTATTCCCGCTGTTTTGATTGATAATTTTTCCGGAGGGTATCAGGCAACAAGTCATTTAATAAAACTCGGGCATGAAAGAATAGCCTATATAACAGGTAGACTGAACAATAAACTTGGTCTTGATAGACTTAGTGGTTATAAAAAGGCTCTCTCCGATGCAAATATTAAACTAAGAGAAGGTTATATAATTGAGGGAGACTTTTTGTTTGATACTGGGTTTAATCTCACGGAAAAGGTACTTTCACTCTCACCTGTCCCCACAGCTGTTGTTACAGGGAATGATCTTATGGCTTTGGGACTTATGAAGGGACTACAGATTGCTGGCAGAAATGTACCAGAGGACATAAGTCTTGTTGGCTTTGATGATATTGAGGCTGCTTCACAATCCCATCCGGCGTTGACGACAATTCATGTCTACCATGATGAGGTGGCAAAGATGGCTGTAGAAATGCTACTTCGATTGATAGATAATAATTTCTCTGAGAAACAAACTGTTAAATGTGTGCCTGTAACCTTAATTGAAAGGGAATCATGCAGGAAAATATAGCCAAGATTTAAAACTTTGCTTGATTGAAGGCTGATTGAGCACCTTTTTAAAAAAACAACAAGAAAAATTGTAGAATAGTTTAAAATATCAGTTCCAATAAAAACTTTTTTGGAATATTTTTTGACAATGCACAGATTTTATTTTATCCTTAATGGCAAATTTTTTTAAGTAGGAGTTATAATGCTTGCATTTCTTTTTCCTGGACAGGGTTCTCAAAGGGTTGGAA
>JBMFQR010000016.1:24176-26868 GCA_049968515.1 Brevinematia bacterium | reverse complement strand
CCTTAATGGCAAATTTTTTTAAGTAGGAGTTATAATGCTTGCATTTCTTTTTCCTGGACAGGGTTCTCAAAGGGTTGGAATGGGTAGAGAACTCATAGAAAAGTATGAAATTGCAGAAAAAATCTATTCTGAAGCTTGCGATGTGCTTGGTTTTGATCTTTTAAAATTATGCCTTGAAGGACCAGAAGATGTTCTTACGAGGACAGAGAATGCCCAGGTTGCAATACTTACTTACAACCACATTGCTTCTACCCTTCTTAAGGAGAAGGGGGTAAGCCCAGAATTTGTCGCAGGACACTCACTCGGTGAGTTTTCTGCAATACTTTGCAGTGAGATGATGGATTTTAAAACAGCCTTAAAGCTTGTGAAAAAAAGGGGCGAGCTTATGAGTCTGGCAGATCCTGAGGGGAAGGGGGGAATGGCTGCTGTTATCGGGCTTGATGATGAGAAGGTTAGGCTTGTTTGTCTTGAGATTTCAAAGGAGAAGTATGTGGAGCCAGTAAACTTTAATGCACCCGGGCAGGTTGTTATATCAGGGTTGAAGGAGGCAATTGAGATTGCCGAAACTAAATTGAAAGAGGCTGGTGCAAAGAGAGTTATAAGACTTAATGTTAGCGGGGCATTTCATTCGAAGCTGATGGAAAATGCTGCAGAGGAGTTTAAGAAATATCTTGAGACTATCGATTTTAAGAAGCCATTGTTTAAGATTGTTTCAAATGTAACGACTGAACTAATCAATGAGACAAACATAAAGGATTTACTTTATAGGCAGATGAAGAGTCCTGTATTATGGACTGATAGCATTAAGCTTATGAAAAAAGAGGGAGTGAACACAGCTATAGAGGTGGGTTATGGTAGTGTAATAACCGGTCTTGTGAGTAAGATAGATCCCGGGATAAGTATAAAAAGTTTCAGCGAGTTTATATAGACGGTTTTTATCTTTTTTATAGAGAAGGAGCGAAAGATGAGTGAATTAAACAGAGAGTATGATGTCACAGAGATTATGAAATATCTACCTCACAGGTATCCATTTCTGCTTGTTGATAGGGTTACAGAAATTACCGAGGAGGGTGGAAGGGGTTATAAGAATGTAACAATGAATGAGTGGTTTTTTCAGGGACATTTCCCGGGAAGGCCAATATATCCCGGAGTGCTTATCATTGAAGGAATGGCACAGTGTGCTGGCTTTGTGGCTTTGAAGCTCTATGAGTCAAAGAATCCGGCAAAATTCTAAAAAAGAGCATTTAATGTATTTTATGATGATTGATAAAGCAAAGTTCAGGAAGATGGTTCTGCCGGGTGATAAGCTTGAGTACAGAGTTTCAATAATAAAACTGAGTTCAAAGATTGCAAAGTTTCAGGGCTTTGCAGAGGTTAATGGTGAAGTATGTGCTGAAGCTGAAATGACAGCGATGATTGATGAAAAGAAAGATATTTAAGATAGTTGCCTACTGGTTTTTCTGGAGTTTTATACTTATACTTTATCAACAGATTGTAACCAATCGTTTCTTTCTTAAGAAGCCGGATACTGCATTAAGCTGGACTGTATTTGAAACACAGGAATATTCCTGGAATAATAGACCCTACTTACTGAAAGATTTTTTAAACCAGCATGTTGCTTGGGACTCAGAGTTTTACCTTGCTATTGCAGACAAGGGTTATGATAATGATCTTGTCAGAGTGGCAGGGGGTAGGGGGCAGGAGTACTCATTAAACTACGCTTTCTTCCCTCTTTATCCTCTTATGATAAGGGTTTTTTACTATCCTTTCATATTTCTTGAAAAGCTTAGGATATTATCACATATTGAAGTTCTGGTCTTGTCCGGTGTAGTAGTTTCTCTTTTGGGTACACTTCTTGGTTTCATATCGTTTTATCTTTTTTTGAGGAATTATTTTTCTGATTCTGAAGCCTTTAGGGGCATTTTTTATTTTTCTATATTCCCCTCTGCCTTTTTTATGGGGGAGGTTTACACAGAGGGATTATTCTGCGGGCTTTTCTTTCTTTCTCTTTTGCTTGTGGTGAAAAAGAAAAGGTGGTTATCCGCGGTCTCTACCTCACTTTTATTTCTCACAAGACCTGCCGGTTTAATGATGATATTCTTTATGCTTCTTGAATGGCTGGATTTCAAAGAGTTTATAAATGATTTAAAATCTGGCAATTTCATAAAAAAGCTAACTGAATTTATTCCAGTTTTGTTGCCTGTTCTGGTATTTCTTATATGGAAGTTTTCTCCACTTGGTTATAGATTTGAATTTGTCCAGTTTAGTTTTTTTGGCAGACAGGGTATAAATATTTTGGATTCCCTTAGAAACTGGAAGGATGCACTCTTTCTTGTTTTATTTGGTGGAAATATGCCAACAAGAATTTATTACTCAATTGAGTTTCTTATAATGATTATTGCAATTCTTTCCTTTTTTATAGAAGCAAAAAAATTTCTTTCCCTTTCAATTCTTGGATTGGTTCTATTTTTATTCTCATTTTTTAGTGGTGTGGCACAGGGAATGCACAGGTATCTTCTTTTTACCCCAACTATTTTTACGATGTTAATGAAGACTGGAAAGAATGAGGTCCTTGATAGAGTGTGGAGCATACTCAGTATCCTTATTTTTGGAATGCTATCTCTTCTTTTCAGCTTTGATATGTGGGCTGGATAAAAATTGAATAAAAAAAATTTTTACTTTATAATAAAAC
>JBMFQR010000016.1:18225-23706 GCA_049968515.1 Brevinematia bacterium | reverse complement strand
AGTGTTGCTTTAGTTGGCGATCTTGCCAATGGAAGAACGGCAAGATCTCTTGCCTATTTGCTTTCAAAATATAATGATGTAAAGCTTTACTTTGTTTCTCCTAAAAATGTTAGAATGGGAGATGATATAAAAGAATATCTGAAGAAACACAATGTTTTCTTTGAGGAGGATGAAGATTTGAGAGAGGTGGCTAAAAAAGTAGATGTAATTTATCAGACCCGTATTCAGAGAGAAAGATTTTTAAATCCCGAAGAATATGAAAAAGCCAAAGGCATTTATATAATAAATAAAGAGATAATGGATTGTTTGCCATCTCATTCCATTGTTATGCATCCTTTACCGAGAGTTGATGAGATAAAATACGAAATAGACTCCGACCCGAGAGCTGCTTATTTCAGGCAGGCACATAACGGGCTGTATATTAGAATGGTGCTTCTCTCTTTGGTATTAGACCATAGTTAATTTCTCTCTTCCTGCTATTAATCGCAATTGGAGAAACTGATGAGCGGTGTTTTTGATTTTGAAAAAAAGTGGAAGTTAAAGGACATAGATTTAAAAAACATAAATAAGCTTAATGAGATCTTTCATTTTCCAGAAATTGTCATAAAAACTCTATTCAGCAGGGGAATTGATACAGAAGAAAAAATAGATTCCTACATTAATTCTCATCTCTATTCTTTATATTCCCCTTTTTATTTCAGAGATATGGAAAAAGCAGTCTTGAGAATTCTTGAGGCAATAGAAAAAAAAGAATTAATTCTTATTTTTGGGGACAGGGATGTTGATGGAGTTACTGCTACGGCAATTGTCTACAGGTTTCTGTCGAGACTGGGAGCAAATGTGGTTTACCGAGTTCCGGAGGGGCAGGATAATTATGGACTAACAAGGGAAATAATTGATTGGGCTATATTGAATGAAATCTCTTTGATAATAACTGTGGATTGTGGGATAACAAACATTGAAGAAGTAGATAAGGCAAAGAATTTTAACATTGATATTATAGTTACAGATCATCATGAGCCGAGAGAAGAATTACCAAAAGCCTATGCTATAATTAATCCCAAGTTGAAGGATGACTTTTATCCATTTCCTTCGCTTTCTGGTTCATCTGTTGCATTAAAACTTGTGCTTGGAATTGCTGAAAAACTCTATTTAAAGGAATATCATAATGAGGAAATAGTTTTTTTTGATCTTGAAACTACTGGTCTTAATCCTGTAAAGGATGAAATTATAGAAATTGGGGCAGTTAAGGTAAAAAATGGTGTGGTTATAGATAGCTTTGAAGCGCTTGTTAAACCATCAAAACCTGTTTCTCCTGAGATAGAAAGTATTACCGGAATATCAAATCAGCTTCTTGAGAAAGAGGGGAAACCAATCGAAATTGTAATTGGTGAATTTATAAAGTTTATTGGTGACAAAAAGCTTGTGGCTCACAATCTTTTGGAATTTGACCTTAAGTTTCTTGAAATTTGCCTGAAAAGAATTTCTTTGCCACCTTTAAAGAATCCTCTTGAAGACACACTTAAGATGTCAAGAACAATGCTTAAAAACTGCAAGGATCATAAGCTTAATACGGTTGCAAGGACGCTTGGAATCTATATTGATGTGAAAAAGCTTCACAGGGGTCTCTGTGATAGTGAAATATGTGCTGAGATATACAGAAGACTTACAATCTATAGGAATCAAAGGTATCTTGAACTTATTGAAGAAAATCTTTTCTATGCTGCCATTGGAACGATAGCCGATATTATGCCAATTGTTGATGAAAACAGGGTAATTGTGAAAAATGGGATCAAATATATAAAGAGAGCACCAGTAGGTGTTCTGACACTTATTCGTGAGTTGAGA
Organism: Brevinematia bacterium; assembly: GCA_049968515.1. Taxonomy (GTDB): domain Bacteria; phylum Spirochaetota; class Brevinematia; order Brevinematales; family JAOACQ01; genus JAOACQ01. The sequence goes on along the minus strand of JBMFQR010000016.1, from coordinate 21,858 downwards.
ATTGACCTTGATAATATAAAGTCAAGGGATTTAAGTTTCTATGTCTCCCCCGTGATAAATTCTCCGGGTAGACTCGGTGATGCAAGTCTCAGTGTAGAGTTGCTGATTTCAAACAAAATAAATGAAGTGGAGGAACTGGTAAAAGATGTTCTTAAGAAAAATGGTGAGAGAAAGGATATTGTAGAGAACAGCATCGAAAATATAGCCATTCAGATTGAGAAAGAGGATATAGAAGAAAAGAAGATTCTTATTTTTTCTTCAAAAGAATTCACCAAGGGGACAATAGGACTTATTGCCAGTAAGTTTTGTAATCTTTATAGATTGCCAGTGGTTGTAATTGCTATAGATAACGACCTTGCTATAGGTTCAATAAGGGCTACAAATGGATTTGATGTGCCTAAGTTTCTTGAGACACTGAAAAGTTATTTTACTCAGTTTGGTGGGCATAAATACGCTGGTGGCTTTGTGACGAAGATGGAGTACCTTGAAAGGCTTAAAGAGGAGATAGAAAAATATGCAGATTCACTCGATTATGAAGAAAACAATGAGATTGACTTTGAGGTAATAAATCTTGAAGAATTCAATATGAATGCTATGAAATATCTTGAGAATGTTCTTCAACCCACTGGTTACAAGAACCAGATGCCAGTAGTTTTAATAAAAGATGTGGTGGTAAAAAATCCGAAAGAAATTGGTAGAAAGCAGGAGCATCTCTCATTTGCGGTGATGAAAGATGGAATATCTATAAATGTAATTGGATGGAAGTTTTTTGAAAAATTGAGAGATAAGCTTGATGAGGGAAAAAAATATGACCTTGTTGTTAGGCCAGAAATTAATACATTCAATAATGAAGAAGAAGTAAGGTTGATACTGCTAGATATACGAACTGTCTCATAGCAAGAGGAGAGATTGTCTGGATTAACTGGAGAAAAAAGAATGAAAAACTATTTATGCCATAGCAAAATCTTAAAGATTGTAAAATCTCTCATTGAGAAAAATATTACCGGGATGTCATTAATATTCTCAGGGAAGAAGGGGGTTGGAAAATTTACTCTCGGTAGAATGATGGCAGAGAAATTACTTGGTGGAAATCCTTTTTTCTCAAGAGATTTTTTGTTCTACCGTAATGATGATTTTTTACTAAAGACAAGATTTTTTCTCAAACTTTTAGCCGAAGGAAGTCTTGACTTTAAAACTGCTATAAATTATTTTTCATATCTGATTTCAAGAGGATACAATGCAATAAATCTCAGAGAAATTTCTAACATAAAATTGAATAGCTTAAAAGGAAAAACAAAGATTGACCTTGTAGAGTTTTTTTCTGAGTTTGAAGCAGCAATTTCAGATGAAGCCACTCTATTCTCATATCTTTCAGAAGAAAAAATCAAGGAAAGTTTATTGAATATTTCTCTTGAATTATCAAAGAAGGAAACCATACCTATTGACTTTATAAGAATGTGGAAGGAATTTGAAGTTATAAAGAGTGTGAGCGGAAAAAAAATTATATTGATTGGGGACTTTGAACAGGCTACAATTGAAGCACAGAACTCTGCCTTAAAGATTCTGGAAGAACCCTCACCGGAAAGCCTTGTTATAATTACAACCTCTGATATTTCAAAAATATTGCCGACAATAGTTTCAAGATGTATTGTCCTTAAATTTGGTGTATTGCAGGGAGATGAAGCTTACAGAATTTTAAATTTAAAACCTTTTGGAAAGAGATTTAATAACACAGTTGATTTGATGAAGGATTATATTTATGGTTATTCAGATAAAGTAAAAAAAACATTGAGCGAATTCCTTGTTGATATTGCTCCAAATATACAGTATAGAGGAAATAAGCTTTTTGAATTTATTGAAAGTATGGTAATTGAAGGAGAAGATTTTTTAGAGTTGTTTTTTTTTGAACTTCTTGAACTTCTTAGAAACCTTCATATTGCAAGACAGCAGTACTTAAGGAAAAGTAATTTGAAAGCAGAATCATATGTTGAAATTATTGAGCAAATTGTTTCGAAAACCTGCGTTTCTGAGATACACAAGATAGGATTTGAAGTTATAAAAACAATCGAGTTCATCAAAAGGAGTAACTTTACTGAGGCTTTATTATTACCGGATCTACTTATTAATCTATCAAGATGGTATCAAAAGGCATTGTTGAGAAAAAAAATTTAAAAAAAATTTCACTTTTTTTTAAAAAGAGGTGTAAAATAAAGGTAAGAAGAATAGACCTTTTATATTTGTTTTTTTACTCTTGGCCTCCTATTGGCTAATGAGAAAGTCTGGCGGTGTCCCTTTCTTCGGTTGAGAAAGGGATACCGTTTTTTTGTAGGAATAAAGAAACCATAAAGCCAGAAATTCCTGCCAGTACCGCCAGTATAAAATAAAGATTTCTGTATTTTACATATCTTAAAAAAAGGCAGAGGGGGTAGTTTGTAAAAGAAAGTTTAAACTGGTTGTTGAAGGAAGGAATTTTTATTCTATCTCCAGAGATTTTGGGTTGACAGGGATAAAAAGAGAAAAAGTTAAATATCATTTTAGAAGAAAGCTCAATCTTGCCCTTATCAGTATAGAAAATTATGGATTTCAATTCAAGTTGGTTTTCTGATACGGGCATTGAATTTGTAAACACTATGTTCATATCTAAAATATTGTGAAATACTGGATTTCTTGGAATCGATATGGGGAAATTTATATCAAGGAAGACATCTTCCATTAAAAGGCGGTTGAGTTTAATTCTATCGGAAGGAGTTAAATTTTTCATTTTCAGATACTTTTCTGTCAACTCTGAATAAAGCACATTATTTATCAAATCTGGTCTGTAAAGATTTTCATTTTTCAGAATTTCATTCAGAGCACCAATAACTTCTTGTGGAGAACTGCTTGAATCAATGTTATATTTTTTTAATAAAAAAATGAAATTTGTATTATAGTGATAAAGCCTTGGCTCAAGATTCATTTTTAACATATAATTAGCTATAAAATCATAAGTTTGTGACGTTTCATATTCAGTAAATAGAAAGTTTGTAGAATATTCAGAAAAATCAAACACAACTCTTGAACTTCTCTCAGTACTTTTGTAGATAGCATCAATATTTTCAAAGTTTGACCATGGATATGGCTTTCTGCCTGTAAATAGATTGAGCTTTGTAAAACCAGTAAATGTAGAATCGCCAAGATTGAGTTCTATCTTTTTTATTTTTATATCAATTGGTTGAAATATATACAAAAGAGTTACGACCAGAAACAGAAGAATTGAAATGAAAAAAGAATTTAAGATTCTGAAAATATTATTAAAATCAATATTAATCTGATTTTTAACTTCCTTTCTCTCTTTAAAATAAAAAGGAGCAAGAACTATTCCTAAAAATGCAATATGATTCCATACATATATCCTCAAGATATTCTGATTAAAGGAAAGAAGAATCCACTGAAGAATTAGACCACAGGTGGCTGCATATATTATAAATTTTTGAGATGAAGAGGCTATTTTTAAGGCTTTTCTGATTGTGAAAAATAAACTCACCACAAAACCCACAAAAAGCATGGTGCCTAAAATGCCACCACCTGCAAGAATTTCAAAGAAAATATTAGCAGCTTCATATGGTTTGGCTTCAGAGTTGGTTAGGGGGATTA
>JBMFQR010000016.1:6990-17959 GCA_049968515.1 Brevinematia bacterium | reverse complement strand
ATCATTTCAAAGGCAATTACCCAGATGAAAAACAATATCAGACCTATCCAGCCAGCTCTTGATGTTGATAAAACAATAGTTATGGAAGAGATTATTAAAAAAAGCATCCCAAAAAGTTTCTCGTTTCGGTTCGATATTTTTATCCAGCTCCATAATAGAGGTAGCAATGGAATAAGATAGGTGACATAGTATGAAGGTTCGTAGTTAAACCCATTTATTCTGTGTATGGAATAATACTTTCCAAGCATCATTGCAAATTGTGTCTTATAGAGGAAGGATTTTGAAAAAAGGAAGGTAGGGACAAAAAACTGGACCAAACCAAATAAAATAGCTGGCAAAAAAGAAATTATATACAATAGCATTACAAACCTTAATATGGATTCACCATAGTCTTTTGCAAAATTTGATGTTACAATACACCAGAATATTAAAGTTAAAAGCCATATTCCGTAACCAATTCCTCTGAGTATAAGAAGGCTATTTGCTGAAAACAGGAATAAAAAAAGTCCCCACAACCACAATAAATCAAACGAAGGTAGCAAAAAAATTTCTTTATTTTTTAAAACATAAATGAGAAAGACTATATCAAGCAAGATTATAAGAAGAAGTGACAATCTTATGTTAAATCCTTTAATTGAAATGTTTAAACATAAATCCATAGAGGAGGTTGATAATATTAAAATTAGCGTGGTGAGATAAATAAAATTGAAAAAGCGATTTCTCATTGTTCATTCTCCCTCGATATCCATACAACAAGTATTGTCAATGTGATTAAGAAACTAAATATCAAAGCAATGAGATTTCTGAAAAGGGGTTGCATTTTCTCGATAGTCCTGACATCAGGACCTGCAATTTGGAAAGGGGGAGCATTTGAATTAAAAACATTTCTGTAATTTGAATTTTTAATCATCTCATTATAAACCTGTTCTAATGAAAGGCTTACATTAGTTTTTGCATTTGCATAGAGTTTATTAAGTTCCATATAGTAAAACTGTGTCTTGAGAGCCACTTCATAGGAATAAGAAAGTCCGTTGAAAACCTTCTGGCTTAAACTATCGATTTCATTCTTTGAAGGGATACCTTTATCAAAGGCAAAATTTAAATAATAAATACCCTCAAGATTATAAGATTTAAAATATACACCATATTTATTAAGATCTGCTTGTATATTTCTTAAATAATAATTTTTAAATTCAATATTGAAAAGATCTATATAAATTGGTACTTTTATGTAATAACTTATTGAACAGTATTTTTTCTCTATACCTGTTATCAAAAGAGAGATTTGGGATAAGAAAAAAAGGAAGATAAATATTACAACCCCACAGATTGACTTAAGTAAGGGTCTGTTGATCTTTTCAAATCTTAGTAGCATTTTCCCCCCGGCAATTTTTTTAATAGTTAAAAATAATAACATATTACTGTTTAATATTCAACTTTTCAGGCATTTTCGAGGGGAATGATATTTTGTTTAAACTTACCAGAGGACAGATTGCTCAGTTTTGGGTATATTAAGTTTTAGTGAAAAAATTTGACAATTTATAATTTATTTTATATAATAAAAATAAGCCTAAAAGTGAGGTTTTTTTATGGATAGTTTTATAGATAAGATTTTATCCTTTGATGGAAATAAATATGAAGCCACAGTGGCTATGTGTAAATATGCAAAGATCTTATCCCAGAAAAATGAAGATTCTCTTGATATTCCCCTGTCCAACAACACAAAAGAAAAGGTTACTGTTATTGCTATCAGAGATATACTGAATAATAAAGTAAAATATCATCTTGAAAAAGGAGAATGATGAAGGTAATTGCCATACTTGGTCCTACCGCCTCTGGCAAGAGTGATCTGGCTTTTTTTTTGCCAGAAAGTACCGAGGAGAGATAATATCCTGCGATTCAGTTCAGATTTATAAGTATCTCAATATAGGTTCAGCAAAACCCTCTCTAAAAGAAAGATCTGAAATACCCCATCACCTTATCGATCTCTTTAGTCCTGATTTTCAGATAGATGTTGGTTTGTATAAAGAACTGGCAGAAAAGGCTATAATAGATGTAATTTCAAGGGGAAATGTTCCTTTTGTTGTTGGTGGAACAGGGATGTATTTTAATGCCTTATATTTTGGTCTTTTTGATGCTCCAAAAAGAAGTGAAAAAATAAGGAATAAACTGGAAGAAAAGATTAAGAGAGATGGGCTCCATTCAGTTTACCAGGAGCTTCTCTCTGTTGATCCGGAAAGTGCATCAAAAATTTCACCAAACGATAAAAGGAGAATTATAAGGGCGCTTGAGGTGTATCTTGTCAGTGGAAAAACCATTTCTGAGTTAAGAAAATCCAATAAGAAACTTCCTTTAGACTGGCTTTTGATATGTCTTTTGCCAGATAGAAAGAAGCTTTATGAAAGAATAAACAATCGTGTAGAGAAAATGCTTGAGAATGGACTTGTTGATGAGGTGAGGAATATAATCGAAAAGTTTGGTGATGATGCTTATGCTCTCGGTAGTATAGGCTACAAAGAGGTTAAGGAATATTTAAAAGGTGAAATAAATTTTGAGGAGATGAAAGAAAAGATAAAAAAGTCAACAAGGAATTATGCTAAAAGACAATTCACCTGGTTTAAAAAATTGCCAGGAGCTAATTTTGTTTTGCCTGAAGAACTAAAAAAAATAGATGAATTGATAGGAAGTTTTCTTTATGACGATTGTAATTAATCTCTCGAAACCCCTTGATTTTTTCCCTCTTTTTGATAAAGATCTGCCAGTGGAATTGTTCAATGTTTTTGGTGGTTCAATATTTGAAGAAAATCTTTCTTTGTTTGATAGGCATTTTTTAGATTCTGAAATTATAGTTTTAGAGAATGAAATAAGACAGAATATAATACCAGACAAAATAATTTCAGGGAAGTTGTTTTTACCGCTGGTTTCATTTTTTGAGAAGATTTTTCTCATTGTTTCGTTTAATAACTTTTATCAAAATGATCCAAAAATATTTCTTTTCCCTGCCAATGTCAGGATTGGTAATTTCAGGCTTCTGGTTGACCTATTGAACAGAATATCAAAAAATGATGTACTTTATTCCCAGCCAGTGATTTTTTTTGTTGGAGAGGGAAAAGATTGTAGACAATTAATTGAAAGAACAGAACTTGAAGAAAAGGTTTCAGGGCTTGAAGTATTTTCAGCAAAAAATTTCATTCCTGCAGAACAAAATTTAAGGAAGAACGAAAATCTTTTTGGGTTCACCGAAATGTGCTATTTGCATTCTTTGAGACTTAAAGAGATCTTTTGTAGTACAAAAGAGGTTGCTGAGATTTATTTTGAGACTGAAGAACTTTGGGGAAAAGACTCAAGCTGGGAAGAAGTTTTACTTTCCATAAAAAAGCTCAATCTGGAGGAAATGATTGTAAGGGAAAATCCTTTTATCTTGAAATTTAATAACTTAAAGACCTATTCCGGCATTAGAAGTCTATTTGATTTTTTTGAGACAGATGAAAACCACAATCTTATAAAGGGCAATGTTGAGTGTAGTAATGTGCAGGATTCCATTATTGTAAATGAGAATGACACTAAAATTCTGGCGAAGAATCAGTCAAATATTCTCATTTTTGCAAAAAATGGAATTGAAAGAATTGAGATGATAGAATAAATCTATTTTCTTATTAGCAGGGCAAGTGTTTCAACATGATGTGTCTGGGGAAACATATCTACGACGGATAGTTTTTCGATTTTGTAAAGATCCTTAAGCAAGCCTATATCCCTTGCCATTGTTGAAGGTTTGCAGGATGAGTATATTATTTTCTCTGGTTTCAGCTCTTTAAGTATGGAAATGCATTTATTATCCATTCCCTTTCTCGGCGGGTCAATTATAAAAACATCGGCTGCATCAAGTTCTTTGAGTTTTTCCTCTACTGGGGCATTTATAAAAGTTATGTCTGTACTTATGTTGTTTTTTTCGAGATTATGGAGAGCATCTTTAACTGAGCTTTTTGCGATTTCTATTCCCACGGTCTTTTTTGCAAAGAAGCTTACAAAGACAGTAATTAAACCAATTCCACAATAAAGGTCATAAATCTTCTCATGACCATCAGAATCGAGAAAAGATGCAATCTTTTCAAGCCATAATGGGATTATACTGTTGTTGACCTGAAAAAAGCTATCCTTTGAGATTTTAAATTTTATTTCTTTGCCGAGAGCCTTCAATGTTTCATAAACAGGTCTATCCTCAAATCTTTCTGTCCTTATGAAGTTTACAACCACATCGCCATCGTTTGTTGTTCTGACCTTGAAATTATGAGGTGGAAAGTCATTTTGCTTTCTAATTTCAGAAAGGGCTTCATTTATTTTTGGCATTGCCAGTGCACATTTCTCAATGTCAACTACAAACTTTGTATCCTTTCTGAAAAAGCCAATTTTTTTGTTTTTTGGGTCAACCTTAAAAGTTTCAGTATTCCTGTAGTTAAATTTCAAAGGACTTTCGATAACATCCACTATTTTTTCAATCTCTATTCCCCCGATCTTTTTAAAGGTTTCAGAGACAAGCTCTGTTTTTATTTGCAACTGCTTTTCATATGGTAGCATTTCGTAATCACAACCGCCACATATTGAAAAATAGGGGCAGGGGGGTTTTATTCTTATGGGAGAAGGCTCTAAAATTTCCAGTGGCTCTGCCATTGCATAGCTTGATGTTTCTCTGTAAACATTTGCTTTAATTACCTCACCGGGGATTGCATATCTTACAAAGATAACCTTTTCATTTTCGTATCCAATAGAACAGCCTTCATTTGCTATCTTCTCTATTTTCAGTACTATTTCCCTTTTTGTCGATTTTATCTTTCTCGGTTTAAAGGAGATATTTAATTCTTCCACTTAATGAAACCTCTTCTTTTTTTGTATATTTTTACCTGTTTTATTCTTGTCTGGGAAACGGAAATTATCTCAAATACGTAGTTTTTCACCTCTAATTTCTCATTTTCAGAAGGTATTTTCTTAAACTGATAAAGCAGATAACCAGCGAGCGTTTCAAACTCAATATGTGGAATGTTTATGTTTAATTCCTCATTAAGCTCTTCAATACTCAACATTCCATTTGCAATCCAGTAGTCCTTTTCTTTGTGTATCAACTCCTCCTTTTTCTTCTGGAATTCACCTAAAAGCTCCTTTATTATTTCCTGATTTGTTATAATTCCAGAGACACCACCATATTCATCAACAACAAAAACCATTTGTGTGTTTTCCTTCTTCATTTTAAATAATATATCGTAAATGGGGGTGAATTCTGATACGAAGATTCCCTTTCTGCAAAACTTTGATACTACAAGATTTTTTCCAGCAGATATGAGGTCTTTGGTTTCGATATATCCCACCATATTGTCAACTCTCATCCTGAAGACTGGTAGCCTTGTCAGACCTGTGGCTCCCATTAATGCAATGGCTACTTTTACAGGTTCACTTTCTTCGACACAGGACATTCTAACAAGTGGAACCATTATCTCCTTTGCCTTTACCTGCTTTAAATTCATTATTCTCTCAATAAATTCTTTTTCATTTTCTTTAAGCAGATGACTCTCATAAGATTTTAAGATTATATTGAAGTCCTCCCTGCTGAAGACTTCTTTCTTTTTGACCCTGAAGATTTTCATAAAAATTTTGCCAGTAGAGACAGAAATTATCTGGAAAGGGAAAAACAGTATATAAATCAGAAGAAAAAAGTAGGAGAGTATTGAGCATATTTCATTTGAGTATTCCCTGAAAATCAGTTTTGGAATAAATGTGCTGAATAAAAGAATTACAGGCGTGAGTATAACTGTGCTTGTAATTGTAATTAAATTTTGTTTCATTCCCATAGCTTCAAGAAATTTTATAAAGCTTATAACCGTGGCAACATCAGCCAAATTTGTGCCAAAAAGGAATGTTCCAATAGTGTTTTCAGAATGTTTTAGAAGAAAATTCAGTATTCTGACTCTTTTGTTATTCTTTTCAAGTTGACTATGCAACCATATTCTGTCTATTCCCACAAATGCTGTTTCAAATCCGCTGAACAATGCGGAAATAAAAATGAAGATAAAGGTAGAAAATAACCACGTCATAGTCTCAGCCCTTTTCAACAAGAAATTGCTCAATATGGGACTGTTTTTTCTTTTTTACGATAATTGCAAGATTATCTATCTTTGTTGAGTAGCCTTCATCTGGAATGTCTCCATATCTTTCTATAATATAACCTGCGAGTGTTTCAAAATTTCCACTTTCGATTTTTGTGTCAAAAAATTCATTAAAATCATCTATGCCTATATCGCCTGAAACCAGAAACTTTTCATCAGAAAGCTGAAAAATCTTATTTTCAACCTTAAAACTTTCATCTATTATTTCACCTAATATTTCACCCAAAACGTCCGAAAGTGTAACAATACCGAGTGCGCTACCATACTCATCAATTACGGTGGCAATCTTTATATTCTTTTTTTCAAAGTCGGCAAGCATTTCAGAAAGTCTTTTGGTTTCAGGAACGAAATACATCGGTTTAATAAATTTCTCAATTGAAAAATCTCCTTTCTCTGTCTCGAGAGTGCCTGTAAGAATATCTTTTATTTCTATATATCCGGTAATGTTATCATTTGTTCCTTCATAGACAGGTATCTTTGAAAATTTGTTCTTTCTTATACACTGGATTACTTCATCTATTGAAGCAGTTTTTTCAATGGAGATAATTTTATTTCTTGGAGTCATTATGTTCCAGACCTCTTTCCCCGCAAACATAAGAACATTTTCAATCAATTCCCTTTCTTCCCTGTTAAATATATCCTCTCTTGCAACGATGCTCTTAAGTGCAAAGATTATGTCTTTATTTGTTTCTTCTTCACTCTTTTTGCCTTTTCTTTTCAGCAGACCTGTCAATCTAAAGACAAATCTATCCACAACTTTCAGTGCAGGCTTGAGTAGCGTAATCATAAAGTAAAGGGGTAGGGATGATAGCTTGCTTACCCTCTCTGGTACAAGTATGGCAATCGTTTTCGGAATGATCTCTCCAAAGATAAGTATGAGAAGGGTGACTGTAATGGTTATAAGGATGGTATTTTTGAATGGAAGAATTTTCTCCATTGATGATGAGATTAAAATATTTGCTATGGTATTGCCTAAAAGTATTGTAATAAGTAAAATCGATGGCTTTTTTAAAAGATTTTTTATAGTTCTTGCTTCCTTTCTGTCTTTTATCTTTTTTATCTTTATTTCATCGAGAGAAAAAAGGGCTGTTTCGGATGAAGAGAAAAATGCACTTAGAAGAAAGAAGAGAATGATAAAGGGAAACGTTATATATGAAACGCTCATGAAATAAGAACTACCTCCATAAGAATATTAATCTATGATAATTTTTAGATTCTCTGGTTTTTTTTCTGAGATGTAGGATTTAATCCTTTTGAGGGTTTCAACCGGATTCTCCACTAAAACCTTTGCTCCCCCTATCAGGTCAATCATACCGAGTTCATTCGGATAGCGTGGTATTATATGAAGGTGAAGATGTGATATGGAAGCCCCTGAAAAATTCCCGATGTTATAGCCAATATTGTATCCTGATGGATTGTAGATTTTATCGAGGACATCAAGAAAGAACTTTGTAAGTTCTGACAATTCCTCATTTTCTTCTTTAGAAAGCTCTCTTATGTCAGCTAAATGTCTTATTGGAAATAAAAGCAGATGTCCATTATTATACGGGTAAAGATTTAAACATGCAATGACTTTGCCCGTTCTTAATATTTCAAGTGATTCGACACTTTTTTCCTTTCTGATGACAGAACAGAGAATACATTCTACATCTGGCTTCTTTCCGCGGATGTAATCTTTCTTTGAAAATGGAAATACATAAGAGTTAAAATTCATAATCTTCCTTTTAGCAAGATAGTGTCACAAGAAGCGATAAAAATCTATCAGTAGAATAATATAACATGCTTTATATCTTATGTCAAGGTGAAAATTTGTCTTAATCTATCTCTGGTTAATTCTTCTAAGAATGTTGAGGGATTTCTGGAGAGCTCTTTTATTTTGATAGTATGAGGTTTCGTTTTCTTCAAATAGTAACTTGAAATACTCCTCTATCTTTTTTGTAATTTTCAGTATTTCTCCCCTCGGTTTATTGATTATATTTACGGAGGTATAAAATGCCCTCAATGTATTCAGAATGTCTATTTTTAGTATATTATATCCCTCACCATAGCCAAAATTCTCGATAGCTCTAAAGAAACTCATATTTCCAGCGTTGTGTACAACTGGAATTTTTTTGCCTTCTCTGTCAAAAAAAATACCATTCTCTATGTAGAATTCCTCATTGCTTGTTACTGGAATGAAGTTGTACTTTGATGGAAGTTCAATAAAGCCTTCTTTGTAAAAAACATGATTTACAACTATCTGATCCGGGCCAAACTTTGTTTTGTTTTTTACCATTTCAAGAACCTTTTTGCACAAAGCTATCATTTTATCATAAGGTGCAATAATAAAACCGGCATTTATTGTTCTGTTTAATATAGCCATTTCTTTGAGTATTTTCAGGTCCTTTCTATAAAAATACTCAGTGGTAATAAAATACTCAAAAGCCGGGCTGATTTTTTCACATACAGCCCTGTAACTGTCTTTATCTTTCTCAAAGAGGTGAGATATATCATCCTGAAATATTATGTCACCACCATCACAACTTAATATCTGTTCATATTGTGGATTGTCTTTAAGGAAGGAAAGTATATCCCTGAACCTCAGATTTGCAACGTGTCCATCTTTTATACATTTTTTCAAAAGAATATTATTTGCTTCAAGATAAAATCTCTGTGCCTTTGACAATCCATAATCAAGAATTAATACCTCGATTTTTTCGAGATTTACATTTTTCTGGAGGGAGTATAACCAATGTTCAACCAGAAAATCGCCATACTTTTTATCAGAGGCACTTACTATAAGATAAGGTTTTTTTTCCATATTTTTCATTTTTTATTCCGGGAATGGTAAAAAAACCATTCCCGGCTATATATAAACTTCTTTAATACATATCACCCATTCCAGCAGCTGGATTTGGTGACATTGCCTTTTCTTTCTCTGGCTTTTCAGTAACCATTACCTCTGTAATGAGTAACAGTCCAGCTACTGAAGCTGCATTCTGAAGGGCTGTTCTTTCAACCTTGACAGGATCTATGATACCTGTTTTCATCATATCAACCCATTCGCCAGTAAGTGCATTGAAACCAACGTTGTTCTTTGCCTCTTTTGCCTTGTGGACTATTACAGAGCCATCAATTCCAGCATTTTCAGCTATCTTCTTCATAGGTGACTCGAGAGCCTTTTTAACGATTTCAATACCAACCTGTTCCTCTTCGTTTTCACCTTTCATATTTTCGAGAACACTCTGACAGAGTAAAAGTGCCAGACCACCTCCGGGAACAATACCCTCTTCAACAGCAGCCTTTGTAGCTGAAAGTGCATCTTCAACTCTTGCCTTTTTCTCTTTGAGTTCAACTTCGGTTGCAGCACCAACTTTTATTACAGCAACTCCACCGGAGAGCTTGGCAAGTCTTTCCTGAAGTTTTTCTCTATCATAATCTGAAGTTGTTTCTTCAATAAGCTTCTTTATCTGTTTTATCCTTGCCTGAATGTCTTCTTTTGAACCGGCTCCATCAACAATAACAGTATTTTCTTTATCAATCTTGACCTTCTTTGCCCTACCTAAATCATGAAGCGTTGCATTTTCAAGCTTCATTCCCTTCTCTTCTGAAATGACATTACCACCAGTCAGGATGGCAATATCTTCAAGCATTGCCTTTCTTCTGTCGCCAAAGGCAGGAGCCTTTACTGCGACACTCATCAGAGTACCTCTGAGTTTGTTGACAATCAGTGTTGCCAGTGCTTCACCCTCAACATCCTCAGCAATCACTAAAAGAGGTTTTCCCGACTGTGCAATTTTCTCAAGCAATGGAACAATTTCCTTTAAGGAAGAGATTTTCTTATCATAAATAAGAATATATGGGTCTTCAAGCTCTGCAGTCATAGTATCAGCATTTGTGACCATATAAGGAGAGAGATAACCGCGATCAAACTGCATACCTTCAACAACCTCAACAAAGGTATCCATTGACTTTGATTCTTCAACAGTTATCACGCCATCCTTTCCGACCTTATCCATTGCCTCAGCAATATACTCTCCAATCTGCATATCGTTGTTTGCAGAGATTGCAGCCACATCTCTTATCTCTTCTCTACTTGAAACCGGCTTTGCAATCTTCTTCAGTTCTTCTACTACCCTTGCGACAGCCTTGTCAATACCTCTTTTTATAAGAGTGGGGTTTGAACCAGCTGTTACATTTTTAAACCCCTCCTTAATAATTGCGTAAGCAAGAACGGTAGCTGTTGTCGTACCATCACCAGCCACATCGTTTGTCTTTGTAGCTACCTCTCTGACAAGCTGTGCTCCCATATTTTCAAATTTGTCTTCAAGCTCAATTTCCTTTGCAACAGTAACTCCATCTCTTGTAACCGTAGGTGCTCCAAACTTCTTGTCAATCACCACATTTCTACCCCTTGGTCCAAGGGTAGCACTTATTGCCTTTGCTAGTTTGTCTACACCTATTAAAATTTTTTGATGTGCATCAGCTGAAAATAGTAATTCCTTTGCCATATCTCATCTCCTTGAATTAATTTTTATATAAATATAAAAAATTAATTAACAATCGTCAAGCAGAATTTTTAGATGTTATTTGGTAATACAAAATAATATCTATACAATTTGTTTTATTTTCTAAGTTGTAGGTTGTCTGTTTATTTATTTGTTGTTATTAGATACCCGGTGTGTGAAGATTGCCGAAGCTAACTATCCATCTGAATTTTTATAAAAAATTGGGTAAAATATAGTGAAATTTGAGATTATCTATTATAATTATATGTGTAAAAAAGGCTGTCTAAAAAGGCAAAACTTGTCATTCTGAGAGGAGCTAAGAAGATG
>JBMFQR010000016.1:0-6856 GCA_049968515.1 Brevinematia bacterium | reverse complement strand
TCTTTTACAGTTGGGTAAAACCTTAGATCCTCTATCTGGGAGTAAATATGAAACTTTCTACTTCACAGGTCCAGAAGCAGTTGCTTCTTCCGCAGATGATAAGAACAATGGAACTTCTTGAGTTAGGACAGCTTGAATTAAAAGAATTGATTGAGGAAGAACTGGTTAATAATCCGGTCCTTGAAATCAAAAAAAATAAAGTTTCGGATTTGAGGACAAAAATTAAGAGGGATAAATCTCAAAATTTTGACTTTAATTCATTTCTTGATAGTCTTATCTATTATGACTGGAATTTGAAAAGCCATCTGCTTGAGCAAATAAATTTTCAAAGCTGGAGTGATAAAGAACTGAAGATAGCAGAGCTCATAATATCAAGTCTCAGTGAAAATGGGTTTTTACAGAAGCGTGAAGATAATAAGTTTGTTCCGGTAAACCCGGTTGAACTAATTGCAGATAGTGACATTACTCTTGATGAATTTGAGAGGGTGAGAGAAAAGATAAAACATCTGGATCCTTTAGGGGTAGCCTGTTATACCTTTCATGAATTTTTGCTCTTACAGGTAGAAAAAAAATATGGTAATAATAGTCTTGAATATAAAGTCTTAAAGGATTTTTCTGATTTAATTGAAAAAAGGCAATATACAAAAATTTCCCAGAAACTTGGTATAACAAATGAAAAGCTTAAAAAGGTTATTGAAAATATAGGGAAACTTAACCTCACTCCCGTAGAAAAGACAGAAACCCAAACCCATTATATTGTGCCAGATGCATTTGTTAAAATTAAAAATAATGGTCTTGAACTTAAACTTGCAGAGGCAAATTTTCCAGAGATAAAATTGAAAGAAGAATATCTTGATATTTATGAAAATATGTCAGACAAAAAAGAGAAAAAATTTTTAAGAGAATATATTGACAAAGCTAAAAATCTGATAGAAAATTTAAATTCAAGAAAAGAAATTTTGTACAAGGTGATTTTGAAAATTGTTGAAAAACAGAAGGATTTTTTTCTTAAAGGTTCTATGTATTTAACTCCTTTAAAGTTAAAGGATATTGCCGATGAATTAAACATAGCAGAGTCTACTGTAAGCAGGGTTATAAAGGGTAGATATCTTCAGACAAACAGGGGGATATTTCCTCTAAAATACTTTTTGTCTGGCAGTTCAGGTGGTGAAGATGTTGCAAAAAATAGTGTTAAAGAGATTATAAAAAATCTGATTGAGAATGAAGATAAAACAGTTCCATTTACTGACGAGATGATTGTTGAGCTTTTAAAGAAAAAAGGTATAAAGATTTCAAGGAGAACAGTTGCAAAATATAGAGGTGAACTTAATATTCCTTCAGCTTTTATGAGGAAAAAGACCCTCTAAGAGAGGTTAAAAATGGACATATTAAGAGATTTTTTAGAAGAGGATCAGAAGAAGGATTTTGGTGTTAAAAGTGCAGCACTTCCTTCTGAAAACACAGAAATAGAAGTATTGGCTTTTACTATCGAGGAAGCATTAAGAAAAGCTTCTGAAGCATTGAATGTAAGTATGGTCAATCTTGAATATGAGATTCTTGAAAGGGGTAAGAATGGCTTTTTCGGAATAGGGAAAAAACCGCTTCGTGTTCTGGTAAGGGTTGCTTCTACAGAGAAGGTTATGGAAGAGCTTCTGGGTTCAGAGGAAGCCCCAATTTTTGGTGCGCCAGTGGTAAATCAGGATGGAATGTGTAAAATTGTTGTGAAAAGGGATGGTATTTTTCTGAAGATAACTGCCCCGAGAGGAAACGGCAAGCCGGTTGATATTAAGACAGTTCAGAGTCATCTTATAGCAAGAGAGATATCAAAATACAATGAGGCTATTGTCAAGAGGGAAGTAGAAAATCCCTCTGAGAAATATGTAAAAATTGGTGATTATACTCCATCAATGTATGATAGTAAAATACAGCTTCAAATATCTCCGGATGAGATGAAGGCATATGTGACTATGACAAAGCCAGAAAAATATGGCAGGGTTCCGGACGTTGATGAGATTATCTCTATGTTGAAAGCGAAGAACGTTGTTTATGGGATAAAGGAAAAAACCATAGAAGAGGCAATAGAAAATGAGCTTTTTAATGTTCCTATTATTGTAGCAGAAGGGGATGTGCCACAGGATGGCAGTGATGCCCAGATACAATTTCATTTCAAGGTTGATACAGATAAGGTTGAGTTTGAGGTTAAAGAAGATGGAAGTGTTGACTTTCACAAGCTTGATCTTATCCAGAGTGTTGTTGCAGGGCAGGTTCTGGCAACAAAAATTCCTGCACAGAGAGGAAAGGCTGGAAAGACGATAACCGGTAGAATAATTCCAGCAAGAGATGGAAAGGATATAAAATTATCCCCGGGTAATAATACACATCTTTCAAATGATGGTATGCAGGTTATAGCAGACATAAATGGGCAGGTTTTATTCAAGAATAATAAGATTCAGGTTGAACCGGTTTATGAAGTATCGGGTGATGTTGACCTTACAACTGGAGATATAAACTTTCCAGGTAATGTTATAATTCATGGGAATGTGAATGATACCTTTAAGGTTTATGCTGGCGGAAATCTTGAAATAACTGGAAACGTTGGAAAGGCTGAAGTTGTAGCTGAAGGTAATGTGGTTATAAGGCAGGGTGTTCAGGGGAAAGATGAGGGGAAAATAGTTTCAGCGGGTGATGTCTATGCAAAGTTTATAGAGAGAGCTAAAGTGAAGGCTGAAGGTTACATAATTGTTACCGATGTCATACTTCATTCAAATGTTGAGTCAAAGAAAAAGATCATATGTCAGGGCGGTAAGCGTTCTCAAATAGCTGGTGGTAAAGCAAGGGCACTTTATGAGATAAATGCTAAATTTCTTGGTGCAGAGGCATATACAGAGACACTTATTGAGGTGGGCACAGATCCTGAAGCGGAGGACAGGCTTGGAGAACTTCTAAAAAGAAGAGATGAAATACAAAAAGAACAACCTGAAATCATTCAACAATTGAGCTATCTTTCAGAATTGCTCGGGAAAGGTCCTTTGCCACCCGATAAGGCAGATCAATACAATACACTTACACTCAAGCAGACTCAATTTAAGCAGGAATTGGGAGAAATAGAACAAGAAGTCTCAAAAATACAGAATTATCTTGATGGTCTTGGGAAAGATGCCAAAATATCGGCGTCAAAGACTGTATATCCGGGGGTAAAGATAAAGATAAAGAATGAAGTTTTAATTGTAAAGAGCGAATATAAATATGTGACGTTTTACAGAGAAGGGGGAATGATAAAGATTTCACCTTATGAGAAGACGAAAGAAATGGATGAGAAGCTTAAGGAAGCAACCACAATAAAGAAAAGCAAATAATTTTTTTCTTAATCAAGGGGTAAAATGGAAGACAATTACTTAATTTTGAAATTAAAGGATTTCATAGAAAGAAAGATTAGAGAGAGTAGAAGAAAGTTTGAAATAATTTATAGTTCTACAAATGATAGTTTTAGAAAAGAAGGTTTGAAAAAGATAATTGAAGAGATAGATAGAGACTTAAAAAGGCTTAATAACGGAAATATTGATTTTTCTGATTTGAGAAAATATAATATTAGAAAGGAAGATCTTCTGGATGAAGAGGAAAGTGGTCGGATGGATGCAGGAGAGTATAAAATTTTAAGGAATGTGCCTGTTTTTCCGTTGAGTGAATATTGCAAGAATGATGAAATAAATACAATATGGAGTTATCTGTCTTTCTTTGGAAGGGAATATCTTGGTTTTTTGAGCAGTCAAAACTTAAAGCTTGATTATTCTCATTCATATCAGAGGGATAAATTCTTTGGTAATTTTAACGAGCTTATAAAAAAATTTGAAGATTATAATAAGATTCTTGAACAGATTGAAATAATAAGAGAGGGAGAGAATAAAGCTTACCGTGAAAGGCTTATAAGTGTTGAGACAAAGGAGTATCGTGATTTGATTATAAAGACCGGTAAATTTCTTTATGATATTCTTTCTTTTATTGAAAGTATCATAAAGAGCGAAAAGGATGGGGAAACAGTAATGTTGGAGCCTGATAGGACAGTAAAAATAGAAGGAGAGATTTCTAATATTGATGGGCTTAAAGCAAGGGAGGCACTTTTTGACCTTTATCAATTTACGCGGGAGTTTTTAGACTATTTGAAGATGCCTAAGTTTGAATAGATTTACAATACTTGAGGAGAGAATGTGGCGATAAAAACAGATTTTGTTAATAGTTTTATTGGTGAAAGTTCTTATTTTGAAGGTAAATTTCTTGTAAATGGGGTCCTTCAAATAAATGGCAAATTTGAGGGCAAGGTTTTAAAGGTAGATCAGATATTTATCGGCCCATCTGGAAAGGTCAAGGCTGATTTGCTTGCCTCATCAGTTGTAATTGAAGGTGTTGTTGTAGGAAATATAAGGGCAAACACAAGGGTAATGCTTATGCCTACTGCAAGGGTCCTTGGAGATATACAGACACCTGAGTTAATAATCCAGAATGGAGTTATACTTGAGGGTCGATGTCATATAAGTAATAATATGATACATTCAGCAAAGGATCTGATTTTAAAGCAGTATAATGAATAAAAAGATAGGAATAACTGTTGGCAATCCAAATGGTATAGGTCCTGAAATTGTTTACAGGTCATTGAAGAAGATTTCAAAGGAACTTCTCCCGAGTTTTAAGGTTTTTTTAAACAAAGAAATATATAATATTTTTTTCAAAGAACTTTTAGAGCCTGAATTTGAATTTGTGGAAATTTCAAATATTCATTATAAGTATGAGCCGGGTGTTAAATCTGAGGTTTCTGGCTTGTTGTCTTATCTATTTTTGAAGAAAGCAGCTGATTCCATTAAAAGTGGTGAAATTTCCGGATTGGTGACAGCACCACTATCCAAAGAGCTGATAGTGAAAGCGGGTATAAAGTTTATTGACCATACTACTTTTTTAGCAGAATACTTTAAATATCCTACATATATGCTATTTTATGCTGAGAAATTCAAGGTAATTTTAGCCACCATTCATATTCCTTTGAAGGATGTAAGCAGGAAATTAACCCCCTCTCTTCTTGAAGATACAATAAGGGTGGGACTGGACTTCTGTACTAAAGTTATGAAAAAGAATGTTAGGGTAGGAGTATGTGGTATAAATCCCCATGCTGGTGAAGGTGGGATACTCGGGAAGGAGGAAAAGAGGTTTTATCCTGTGATAAAAAAGTTTGTGGATTCAGGGTATAGTGTTGAGGGTCCACTACCTGCAGATACAATTTTTTATAGAGCTTATAGAGGAGATTTTGACCTTATAGTTGCCTCTTATCATGATCAGGGACTTGCGCCGTTCAAAATGCTTTACTTTGATGAAGGGGTAAATGTAACTTTAGGACTTCCATTTATAAGAACCTCTCCAGATCATGGATGTGCATTTGATATAGCGGGAAAGAATATTGCAAGCGAGAAAAGCATGGATGAGGCAATTGAGCTTTCTTTAAAATTTATGATATAAGCAGATGGGCAAAACATATTTTGCATCGTGCCAGTTTGTATTTAAATCATAAAAAAATCACACAATGTAAGTGTTTGCTATTTCACTTCAATGGGATAATTGAAAGAGAAGACAACTCTATATCTTTTTCAGCTTTTACTATAAGAGAAACGAGTTCAAGCAGATTTATTATCACCGAATTTGATACTTTTTTATTGTCGAGAAGATTAATGTCTTTAATCTTTAATATATCCACAACAAATTTTCTCGCTCCACTGCCCAGTGAAAAATTTCTTATGTTTAATTCTTTTGTAAAAGTCTCAAGGGCATCTTCAGTTGTAAAATCAGGTAATATTCCCTCGGTATTTAAAAGATTAAAAATCAAGAAAAATGCATATTTTTCTACATCATTTTGAGCCTCAATTTTTTTCAGAAAGTTTAAAGTGTTTGAAAAGGTGACTGGCAGGCTGGCTTCAAAACCTGTTGCTACAAAGTTATCAATTATCTCGAGAGCTAAAAAAAGATAGGCCGCCTTTTCAAGATTTGAGGTTATATTTGAGAAGTCTTTTTTTAGAGACACTTCTTTGATGGAAAAATAATCAAAATTTCGAGATTTGTAGATTACCCCTTCTATGAGGTTTGGTACAATCAGAATGCTTCTTCTTCGGCTTTTTTCCCTGTCTGAACCAAAGGAAAAAATCTCAATCTTCCCCTTTTCTCTGTCGAGAATTGTAAAACTTGCGTGTCCTTCTCCAAAAGAATTTTTTTTTATTATTATGCCAGAAAAGTGATAAAGATTTGGCTCAACTAAGGGCATTATTTTTCCTTTTTTTCGTACTCAATCCTTTCTATTACTTCAAAGCTTTTTAAATATCCTCTCCTGTCGTATATTTCTCTGACAATGGCAAAATCACCTGCCCCAATATAGTAAATTCTCAGATTCTTTCCAAGCTTATGCTTGTATTCTTTGACCAGTTCTCTTATTACACAATCAAAGTGAACAAGCTCACCAGTTTCTTTGTGCCTTATTGCGGTATATATACTTTTTACCGGGGCATTACAGATCGAGCAGGTAGAAATCACAGTTGAATCCTTTTCAAAGTTGTTGTTTGCAATGTCATTGTCGTTGTGATTGTAGTGATTGTTTTGAATAAATCTTTTTTTACCAAACATCTTTTTGTTTTCCTTCTCCTATAATTTATTATATTATAACTTTTTTTTGGTGAATATACAATTAACACATTGCTTTAAAATAAATCTATTCGAGATTGAAACATTTTGCTTTGACAAGCTCAGCATAAACTTAAAATAAAAAATTTACTCAAATTCTTAATGACACAATAATTCGATTGGATTTTTGCAGATAGATTTTTTC
>JBMFQR010000015.1:11178-48049 GCA_049968515.1 Brevinematia bacterium | reverse complement strand
ATAAGGTATAGCATGTAAGCCTTATGATAGGGAAAAACGGAAGGTTAAAAAATTTTTTAAAAAAATATTGAAAAAAACTTGACAAATATAATAAGATAGGGAGGTATAAATTACTTAGAAAAAGAAGCCAGAGCCTTCTTATCTTATTCTTATATTGAAAGGCTTGAAAATATGAGAAATACACTTGAGGTTCTTTTAAGACATCCTTTTATAAGTGTATCCTTAGGTGGGATTTCTTCTGATATTGCTGCCTCATTTTTAGGTAGAAAGCCTGTTAATAATATTGAAGTCAAAAAATATGAAGGTTCTATGGTTATACTTGAAGTGCTGGTTGGTCTTGGAGTTATTGGTTGTTTTCTGATTGGCTTTATATTTATTTCTTCAACTTTATTCATACTTAAGAATTATAAAAGAAAAGGCTTATCGGGCAAATTGTGGATTCTTGCTTTTTTAACTGGATTTATTCTTGAAACATTTCTTTTGATGTTTAACCAGAATCTGCTTAGGGTTTACTACTGGAATCATATTGCTCTACTTTTCCCAGTGTGTTTATATTCTGAAAATTCTCAAGGTGAAATTATAAATGATATTATCTCGAAGAAGGGTGTTTTACCTTCTTTTTTGGCAGGGATTTTATTGGCAACCTTGGCGGTTTTTATTTTCCTGATTGTAGGTAACGTTAGTAAAGGAAATATAAAATTACTTGGAGCAGAAATTAAAATTTCAGAAAAGGATATAAAAATTAAAGATGGAGGAGTTGTTTTTTATAATGTAGGAAGAGGACTCTATGGTTATGAAGATATTGTCCCTCTTTATATTACTAATAACATACTTTATTTTTCATTGGAAAGCAAATACAATATATCAGAAACCTATTTTAACTTGTCTGAAGCAAGGATATTAAGAGAAAGGTTTTCAAAGTTCTTTAATTATAATGATTTCTCAATTCTTATAAAGGATAAATTATCATCGATGGGTAAAGATGTCTTTGAATCTGATGAAAGATTTCTTAATTCTATAAACAAGCTTCTTGAAGAAAATGAATTCTGGAAAGGTTTAAGCAAAAAAATGGTGCGTTATTCTAAAAGAAATAAAATTGAAATGGAAAAATCAAAGAATAAAATTAATAATGTAAGATTAAATAGATTGCTTTTAGAAGATATGCTACCCTGGATTCCAAGAAATCCATATTCACACAACTTTGGCTTTTTTTTATTTCAGTTTTCTGTTAATAATGACAGTCAAAAATACAAATTGCCAGAAAAGTTTATTGCAGCAAATAATATAAACTGGATAACAACCAGAGGGACTTTTAATATTAAAAATACACTTATTGCTCATTTATATTCTGGGAATGTTTATAGAATTAATACAAGTTCGGGAAATATTATTTTCACTATAAAATCTAACATACTTAAGCCTTATTTTATAGTTATAACTTTTCTTATGTTTATTACTGGGTTTGTGGTGAGTTTTTTATTTACAAATAGGAAAACGAAATAAAAGGTGCTGCCAGCTTTCTTTATATATAAATAGACTTAATAATCTATTTTTCTTTTCGACTCAATACTTCAATTCAATAAGATATCCATTTTGTGAATTATCTACTTTTTTAAATATTTTGTTCGTACTTATAAAATCCTCACAATCCTTTGATATGTGGCTTTTAGATAAGCCAGTAATTATGAGAAAAACGATATTGCTATTGGTTTTAATTGTTTCTTTAAGATTTTGTAGATTTGTAAGGCTGTTTTCAATATACTTTATTTCTGGAAAATATCTTATAAAAGGATAATCAGTATATACAATTGCTTCTGGGTTGCTTTTTAAGTAATTATATAGCATAGCGTTAACATCTCTGTGATCACCAAGATAAAGTTTCATCCTTTCATTTTGCTTTTTGGATAGTTTTTCTTCAGTAAAAATGAAGTTAAAAGCAAGAACTATTGAGATTGCAACTATAAGTAATAAGCTAGAATATTTAAGCAAAATTTTATAAATTTGTAGGAATTTGTCTGAAAAATTCTGGAAAAAGTTATTTTCAAGCTTGATTTTTAATTTCTCCCATATGAAGCTTATACCTACACCACTCTGAAAAATTAAAAATAGAAGTCCAATAGAAAAATTCCTTATGCTATACGCTATTAAAAGTGCCCACAAAAGGTATGCTGGAAGTATTATTAGTATGAAAACAAGAGAAAAAGGCCATATAAATATACCAAGAAGGGAGAGTAAAAAAACTATTAAAAGAATCAATGGTGATTTAAAATATCCAGATAATAAATTAATAGAATGAAAGAAACTTTCAAGAATATTTTTGCTTCTGGTAATATTATATTTATAATCCGCAAATGGACCTATTGAAATCATTGCTTCTGTATTTGTATGATATTTATTCACAAAAAAGCCATAAATATACCAGCTTGATAATAAAATAACTGAGATTAATATAAATAAGGAAAGCTTTTTAAGATTAGTATTTTCTCTCTTATTATAACTGTATTTTACAATAAATATTAGCATAATAATAAAAAACCCGGCATAATAAACTACTCCATATTGTTTTGTAAGAGCACTTGCAGTTGCAAGAAGTATAGAAATTCCATAGGGCAAGGTTTTATCCTTATCTTTCTCAATCGTTTCAAGAAGTAGCATAAAGGATGAAAATGCAAAAAAGGCAGAAGGTATATCTGCAAGCCCCTGGGTCATTCTCGGATACTCTCTCCATACTAAAAAAAGCCAGAGTAAACTTAGAGCCCCAAAGAAAGAAACCACTGTTTTTTTTTTTTGCCAGAAGTTATCAATTCCGAAAAGTATAATTCCAAAGAAGAAATAAGGCATAATGCTTCTTGAAAAGAAGAAAATTTTTTCACTCTCACTAAAGAAATATGAGATTGCCCAGGTAATGGGTAACATCTGTGGATAAAAACTACCTTGAGAAAAAACAGGCTTTTTTAGATACCAGTTCATTGCCCAGCCATTCCAGCCAAAAAGATCATCAGCTCCCCATGGTATACTGCCAGATTTTGCAACAAATTGATTTAGTAACCATAAGAATATAAGAGCAAATATAGCTAAAGATATTAAAAACAAATCTTTTGAAATTCTTTCTTTTTCCTTTATTAAGGCTATAACCAAAAGGATTGATAAAAAAAACGAAAAAATAAAGTAAGATAAAGAAGAAATCAAATTTGTAATAGCCAGAATATACGTAAATGTGTAATTTATAAATAGGCTTAATCCAAAACTTACAAGAAGCTCACGGAGCACCGATGATTCATATTTAAGTAACCTAATCAGGACAAAGCCAGCTAAAAAGGTTAAATAAAACAATCCCCAGAAACTTTTTATAAAAAAAATAGCCGTACCCCTTTCTACTTTAAATTAACATTTACATATTTTAAAATAAAATGACCTAAATTTCAATCTTACACTGAATCTTTTAAGCATAACATCTCGATTTCTAGTTAAAGGCCTTCAATTTAGATAGGCAATGTGTAAGGTTGTGAAGGCAACTTTCACATACTGACTATCTACGTGAAATATATATAAATAAAAGATAATTGATCAACTCAGATTTTAAATATATCTATTTTAAAATAACTTGAGTTTGCAATTATTTTCAGTTTGTTTTATAATATCATTTTATGATAAAAAGACTGGTTTTATTTTTTGAAAAGAATCTTTTTCTTTTTGTGTTGCTTTACCTTCTTCTAAGATTGATTAAAATGCTTCTCTTCAGTTATATTATTAATTCATTTGTTCTTAAAGATGGTTTAAAATCTTTTATTAACCAGCTTTTATTTACATCTATTTTTTATTTATTTACATCCTATCTTATACTTTTTGTTTTTCTTAGATTCAGGGGGGGAATGTTACTTTATTTTTTTTTTGAATATTTATTTATTTTGATTTATATACATTTTTACCGCTATTTTAATAATTACTTTTTTCTTACTCCACAATTTCACAATTTCATCGAAGGAATTCAGGCCGTCTCTACTATTAAATTCAGCATCTATCTAAGAACTTTTTTCATTCCTATTATTGATCTTCTGCCACTTGTTTTTTTATTTAACAGATCTTTTTACCTTTCGTTAAAAAATAATTTTTATAAGATACGTAGTATACAATTTGCCGGATTCGTATTTTGTTCGGTTTTATTATTTGCAAGAGAGATCTATTTGCTAAGAAAGTCTACATCGCTTATCGATTTTATAACTAATGTTAGTGCTGCACATAAACGTAATACACAAGAAATGGTAAGAAGATATGGAGTAACATTAACAGCGCTGAGTACGTTTTTTATTGGCTTTCAGGAGGAAAAGGTTATAAAGAAATTCGTTAATTATGGGCCTGAAAAGGTTTTTAATGGAAAGAATAAAAAATATAATCTAATACTTATTCAGATTGAATCTCTCGATAGCAATGCAGTTTTTTCTTCATACAAGAATAAACATATTGCTCCTTTTCTCTACTCATTAACTACAAATAGTTGGTTTTGTCCTTATGCTGTTGTTTATCATGGGATTGGAGCAACTACTGATGCAGATTTTTCAATACTCAATGCCATAGAAGCTTCTGATAAAGTTCCTCTTTATAATCTTAAAAGTTATGATTTTCCACAATCAATGGCTCATATTTTCAACAAAAACAACTTCAAAACTATAGCATTTCACAACAATGAAGGAAGTTATTTTGACAGAAGAAATACTTTATCAAGGATGGGATTTAATAAATTTTTGGATATGAATGAAATGGGACTTAAAAGAAAATGGTGGGGAGCACCTGATGGTGAAATGTTTGAATATATAAAAAGAAAAGTAATGACTGAAAAACCTCTCTATTTTTATTATGTCATCACGATGAGTTCTCATGGTCCTTTTGATCATGTGCTAAAGGTATATAATTATACAAATGAAAATATAAAAGAGCTTCTGGTAGAAAATAATCCAATTGCTTACTACTGGAATGCTATTTCGTATGTAGACAGAGAATTAAGTAATTTTGTAACTTTTTTAGCTAAAAATCTTCCTGACACTCATATTATGATCATTGGTGATCATACACCGGGTCTTTCAAATTCATCTATAATTTCAATAAATGGTGAAAGAATAGAGCTGGTTCCATTTTTCTTTATTCCTGCTAAAAGTTCACCTTACAAAAGAAAAAATTATATTACAAACTTAATGTCTCAACTCGATATTTTGCCAACAGCAATTGATGTAGCAGGTATTGGAGCTATGGTTAAAACCTATGGTGAAAGCATTTTTACAACAAATTTGACACCAATTCCTTATAAAAATTTAAGTCTTGACAGGGTTAAATTTAATTTTGAAACCACTTTTCTAAAGAAATAAGTTCATTTTTTACTTCCTAAATACTTCAATGAATTTTTAAAAGTGTGGGGAATTAATAAGCCTCAAATTTAATATTGACAATCTCTTCTTTTTAATTTAAAATATATTATCTTCGGAGTGTAGCGCAGTTTGGTTTAGCGCACTACCTTGGGGTGGTAGGGGCCGCCAGTTCAAATCTGGCCACTCCGAATTTTTTTATTATGCAAGGTAACTATCTTCATATTCTATGCCCGCCTCTCTGGGAAAGACTTCCACCATTAGGACCTGCTTATCTCCTGTCATTTATTAACGAGAAAGCTTACTTTTATGACTTAAATGTAAGACTTTTTGGAAGTGCACCTGACAGTATGAAAAAGAAATGGACGATTCAAAAAGAATTGACGGAAGAAGAGTTTTTCAACTATTTTTTTTCAAACTATTATGGCTATTTTGAGGAAATATTAAATATTATTGAAAGAAATAAGATTGATTTTGCTGGATTTTCGATATTTAATATTAACAGGACATTTACGTTAAAAACTATTAATTTTATAAAAAGGCATTTCCCTTTACTAAAAATCCTTTTGGGTGGTCCTGAGGTATTTAGCTCTTACATAAACAGGCTTGATTATCCAGAAGCTGACTATATTGTAGTAGGTGAGGGAGAAATACCCCTCTATAAAATTCTTCATAAAATAGCTGATAATAATATCTTCATTTTTGAAGAAATGAAATCTATTGATTTTTACCCAAGATTTGAAGGTTTTGATTTGGATTTATACTCAAGGAAAAACTCACTTCCCATAATGTTTGGAAGAGGTTGTATAAATAGATGTAATTTCTGCAGTGAAAGATTGCTTTATAAGAGATACAAAAGCTGCAACCTAAACCTTGCAATTGAAGCAATTGAATATTACATAAAAAATTACAAAACAAAATGGTTTACCTTTTATGACTCAATGTTAAATGCAAATCTTAAGCTTTTTGAGAATTTGATGGAGAGAATTATAGAAAAAAAGCTTGATATAATCTGGGATGCCCAGATTGGAATTAAGAAAGAAATGAACGAAGAGATATTCTATAAGATGAAAAGTTCAGGTTGTATAAATCTCTTTATTGGTCTTGAGTCTGGTTCTGACACATTGCTTAAAAAAATGGGGAAGAGGTTTAACACATCTGAAGCAAGGGAGTTTTTCAAGAAATTAAATCGGGAAAAAATTCACTTTGAGGTAAGTCTTATAGTTGGTTATCCCGATGAGACAGAAGTGGAATTTCAAGAAACCTTGACTTTTCTAAAGGACAACATTACACTTATCCCGAAAATAGCACAGGTCAGTATTTTTAAAAATTATCCGGGGATTAGTGCAAGAAAAATCACAAGGAATGAAGAACTAATTGCCTTAAAAAGACTTGAAATACTGATTGATTTTTTTGAAAAGAATAATATCAATTACACCAGAAGCTATATAAACAATTTGATTTAACGCGAAGTTGCAGAGGCAATTCTCTCTTTGCTTTCAAGATAGAGGTATTTATGGCAGAAATTGTATTAAAAAATATCTCAAAAACACTCCTGCCCGAAAAAAGAGGATATGAGAATGTATTTTTATTTCTCACAAGAGATATTACAAAGGGAGGACTTTCCACTTCAGGAAAAATAACCAATGATGTACTGGATGTCAGTAACAGAGAGGGGTTTAAATTGAAGAATATAAATCTTCATATACCTCACGGCAAAACAACTGTAATAATTGGCTCATCAGGCTCCGGAAAATCAACATTATTAAAAATCATAGCAGGTCTGATAAACCCGGATTATGGTGTGGTGGAATATGATGGTAAAAATGTAGAAAAAATAAAGCCAAAAGATAGAAAGATAGGCATCGTTTTTGAAAATTATGCACTATATCCCGGTTACGAAACAGAAAAAAATATTCTTTCAAAATTCATTTTTGGAAAGAAAGTGGATTCACTTGTTATGGAAGAAAGACTTTCAGAAACATGCTCTTTGCTTGAGATAGAAAAGAAACATCTTTTTGGAAGGTTTCCTTCAACACTCTCGGGGGGAGAGAGACAGAGAGTGGCTATTGGCAGATGTATAACAAGAGACCCGGAGCTTTTTCTTATGGATGAACCATTGTCAAATCTCGATGCACATCTGAGGGAAAAATACAGAATCCAGCTTAAGAAACTTCTTGTCAGATTTAAAATCACAACTGTCTATGTCACACATAATCAGGAGGAAGCCATACTTATGGGAGATAAAATTGTTGTGATGGACAATGGGGAGATAATACAGGAAGGAAGTTTTGAAGAGCTCTACAATTCTCCAAAAAATTTGTTTGTGGCAGAATTTATAAATCCCTTTGTTGAACTTCCCTCTCTCGTTGTATTTGATGGAGTGGGTATATCATCTGAAATGGAAGGTAGGTTTATCGGTGTCAGACCTGATGACTTTATTCTCAAGAAAACAAAAGAAAATTCGTTGCTTAGAGGAGAATGTTTCTTTACCTCTCTATCTGTAAGAAACAAAAGACAAATAGTGGGAATAAGGTATAAGGAAAAAGAATTTCTCATATACTCAAAAGAAAAAGATACTTTCAAAAAAGGCGACATTGTGTGGTTTGGATTCAAAAAATACTTTAGTTTTTGAAATTTTTGTGTTAAAATATTTACAGGTGCACAGGCTAACGGTAGTGTTGCTCAATACAATTTCGATAATAAGGAAGGAGAAAATGAAAAAGCTAACATTTTTAGTTATTTTAATGTTAACTGGTTTAACTCTTTTATCTGGTGAAGAAAGTAAAGCAGAAGCTATCTTTCTTGATGTGCATAGTAAAATTCTATCTGCATTGCCAGATTCTTTTAATGGAAGGCTTAAGGCAAAAAGTGTAGAAAAAAACTTAAAAAACATTCCGAAAAGCTCATATATCGACCCGAAAAAAGATATATATGTCGAGGTTGCCTATTCCAAAAAAAGTGGAGTCGAGTTTAATGTAAAGAATGTAGATGAGTTGTATAAGGATATGTATAGAAATTTACCCCGTCAGATTTTTGCCTTTGATCTCCTTCTTGCAAAAACCGACACAAACACATTGAGGAAATATGACATATCCATCGAACATGAAAGCGAAAATACCACCATTTTAAAACTCAATGTGAGGAATTCAGAAAACAAGGTATTATTGTATGTTGACAACAGAATCAATAAGATATTAAGGATTGATTATGAGATTGGAAAGGATTTACTGAACTCTACAATCATTATTTACAGAGACATTGATAAATATTCGATACCCTACAAATTTATATCCAAGTCATTCAACAAGGGCACATCTACTGTCCCGGAGATTTATGAGATTGATAATATTCAAATAAAATAGCCCAGCTTTCCAGCTCAAGATTTTCAGGTCTTATCTTTAAGTCAACTTTGCAGTTCAGGATGTCTTCCCTTGAAAAACTAAGCTCCTTCAAGCTATTGGAAAGGATCTTTCTTCTTCTCGAAAAGACTTTCTTCAAAAAATCTGCAAAGCTTTTATGCGGCAGGTCACAATCCTTCTTTGTAAGCTTTACGACTATTGAATCGACAGAAGGGGTAGGGAAAAAACAATTTCTGCTAACTGAAAAAAGCTTTTCAACATTAAGATAAAAATGCGAAAGGATAGAAAGCACACCATAGCCCTTCTCACCCGGTAATGAAAGCATCCTCTCAACAAAATCCTTCTGAAGCATTACAATACCGGCTTCAAATCGCTTTTCTTCAATAAACCTTCTTATAGCCTCGCCTGAAATGGAATAAGGTAAATTTGATACAAAAAATATCTTTTCTTCTGGTAATTTTTCCATCTTAAATTTTAAAAAATCCTCATTCAATAAGCACACTTTTTGATCCTCTCCAAAAATCTTCTTAAGAATATTGTAAATTTTACCATCAATCTCCAGTGCATAAAGCTTTTTTGCTTTTTCAGAAAGAAAGAAAGTCAATGCTCCAAACCCAGAACCAACCTCTAAAACAATAGAATCCTGTTTTACATTTTCAAGAATCTTTATGGCTATATTTTTATCAATGAGAAAATTCTGTCCCCTATTTTTAGAAAGGAAAATTCCATTTTCTTTCAGAAATTTCTTTAAGAAAGGGATAGAAAAAGGATTAAATTCTCTACTAAAAATCATCATTTTTGACCGGATTTTTTCTCGAGTTCTGACACTCTCTTGAGCAAATCAGGTAACCTTAAAAGAGCGGCCTCGATTCTTTTTTCCTGCATAGCTGGTTTTGCAGGAGTGCCAAAAAGAATCTCACCTGAATTTATCTTCTGTCCCGACTCTATACCGGATTGAGCAAGCACAATTACATTATCTCCCATCTCAACATGGTCGGCAACCCCAACCTGCCCTGCAAGAATACAACTTTTGCCAATCTTTGTGCTACCAGCTATACCAACCTGTGCAACAATTACGGAATTGTCCCCTATCTTCACATTGTGGGCAATATGAACAAGATTGTCAATCTTTACTCCATTGCCAATGACTGTTTCGCCAATTGTAGCTCTATCAATGGTTACACCAGCCCCAATCTCCACATCATTGCCAATCCTTATCTTACCAATCTGGGGAATCTTATAACTTTTGCCATTTTCCTGATAATATCCAAATCCATCTCCTCCAATTACAGCATTATGATGAATAATAACATTATCTCCAATTTCAACATTGCAATCTATCTTTACACCGGACTTTATAAGACAATTTTTTCCTATTTTAACATCCCTGCCAATAAAGCAGTTCGAATAAATAATAGTATTTTCTCCTATGACACTCCCCATTAAAATTGTGGTAAAAGGATAAATATATACCCCACTGCCAAATGAGACCTCATCTTCGATAAGCACATCTTTAAATTCCGACTCTTTCAACAAAGGCCTTAATTCCTTATATTTGTTAAAAATATCGAGTAATCTGGCAAATGCCTCTTTTGGTTTTTCTACTGACAGATATGGTTTTTTCTCGGCGGTTAGTTCGGCCGGGAGAAGTAAGGCAGAAACAATAGAATTTTCAAAGAATTTTAGATATTTTTTGTTCTCCACATAAGCAATTGTACCGGCAAGCTGTATTTCAAGATCTGAGATTCCACTTACCTCAATGTCATTACCACAAAGCCTTCCACCCAATAAAACTGCAAGCTCAGACAATTTCATAACATTCCCCCCATTAGAAGGATATCTCGACACTTCCCATTTTTACATAGATATCCATATCAATAAAATTACTCTCGCTTTCCAGATAATAAAAAATTCCATTTGAGAGGACAAATTCTTCAGGTATATTCAAAAGAGAAGCAACAGAAGACAATCTCAATCTCACAGGTAGATATTTTAAAATTCTTATCTTCACATTACCAACATTATTGCTTATGATAAGATTTAAGGGATTATGAAGGTCAATATCGAGTGCTCCGCCATTTATATCGAAATACATCCTTTCAAAGTTCAACTTGCTTCCATAAACCTTTAGATTCCCACCCGTAATTAAAGCATCAAAATTTATCTTTCTTTTATTGTTTAAAATCAGTCTTGTCTCACCTGAGAGATTTTTAAGAGAAATACTAAGGTTTGAACCATCAAAATTTGTTGAAATGTCCCCCATAAAGCCAAAGTTTTTGACCTCAACCAGATATCTCTTTTCTCCGAATACGCTTAGTGTTCCTATGAGATTTTCAACATTCACGCTTAAAGATTCTACTTTCTTTTTTTTGCTATCTAAAACCTTAAACTTTCTCTCACAGGACTCCAAAAGAAATAAACAACAAAAGATAAATAAGGCTGGAAAAATAAACCTCAAAAACAACTTCATTAAAATTCCCAAAAATTATCAGGAATGAATTTTCTTCAGTATTTCGTTTAATTTATCTGTAACTTCCTTCCCACCCGGAGCACATTTGGAAGGGGGTGCTTCCTTTTTATAAACTGCCTCTGCATACTGCTCACAACCGGGGAAGCCACATGCACCGCAATTATAAGCAGGTAAGGCAGCAACAAGCTCTTCAAGTAATGGGTCTTTCTTAATTTCAAAAACCTTGCTAAAGATTGCAATCATAGTTCCTAAGACCAGACTGATGCCAAACATAACCAGCATTGAATTCAAAATCAACATATTTATGTCTCCATATTAAAAAACATTTTAGATACAGGTATATTAAGTATAAAACCTTTTTCCCAGAAATTCAAATTTTCCTTGAATACTTATTTTCTTGACTTTTAAAATATTTATTTTAAGATATTATCAAAGGGATAAAAAATCAGGAAAGAAAATGGAAAAGAATTTAAAATTACTTTTTGTTGCAAGTGAAGCTGTACCATTCGCAAAGGTAGGAGGACTTGCAGATGTGGTTGGTGCACTTACAAAAAGCATTAAGAGGCTTTTGCCAGACTCTGATGTAAGGCTTTTCATTCCATTCTATAAGACAGTAAAGGAGTACTTCACTGATAGTAGTCCCGGCTTGAAGTTAACCACAAATCAGGAAATCAAAATTGCAGACAGAACGATTCCATTTGAGGTCTTTGAGGTTACAAATGATGATGTAACCTGCTACTTTATCAATCAGCCTTCATATTTCAACAGGGATGGAATCTATACAGATATCAACACAAATCTTGATTATCCGGATAGTCTTGAAAGATTTACCTTTTTTTCAAAAGCGGTGTTAGAAACTTGTATAAAAATAAACTTTAAACCACACATAATTCAGGTTAATGACTGGCAGACAAGCCTTATACCTGTTTATCTAAAAACGAATAAAAACTATGGCTTTTTTAAAGAAACTAAATCAGTACTTCTGATTCATAACCTTTCCTATCAGGGAATCTTTTCGATTGATCAGTTTAACATTACAGGCATAGACTGGAAATATTACAACAAGGATGGACTTGAGTTCTATGGGCATTTAAACCTTCTTAAGGGTGGAATTGTCTTTTCTGATTGCATTCTTACAGTAAGTGAAACATATGCGAAGGAAATTCAGACTGTCGAATATGGCAATGGGCTTGAGGATATACTGCACCAGAAAAATTTAGAAAACAAGCTTTTTGGCATAGTCAATGGTGTGGACTATGATGAGTGGGATCCATCAAAAGATGTATATTTGAAGAATAGATTTTCCATCAATTATGACATTGATTCCCTCGAAAATAAAAAGAAGATAAAGGAGATCTTTTTAAAAGACTATGGTATAAAAGATCCAGATATTTCAAAGCCTCTTATTTCCATAATTTCAAGGCTTGTAGACCAGAAGGGTTTCGATATAATATTTCAGGTAATTGAAGAAATTGTCAATCTTGATAGTTACTTTGTTGTTTTAGGAAAAGGGAAGAAGGAATATGAAACAAAATTAAAGGAAATAGAAAAAAGGTTTTGGGGAAAAGTTTTATCTTTTACTGAGTTCAACATTCCTCTCTCTCACTATATTGAAGCTGCGAGTGACATTTTTATATTACCATCCCGTTTTGAACCATGTGGTCTCAACCAGCTATACAGCTTAAGATATGGGACAATTCCTGTGGCAAGGAGGACAGGGGGACTTGCTGATACGTTGAAAGATGGTGAAAATGCCTTTCTCTTTGACAGATACTCACCAGAGGATTTTTTGCAGGCATTAAAAAAGGCTACTGATATTTACAGAAATCAGCCTGAAGCATGGGAAAATATGGTCGTAGCTGGAATGAAGGAAAGATGGAACTGGGAAAGATCTGCAAGAAAATATATTGAGGTTTACGAGAAAATACTTGCACCTACAAATAATTAAGTATAATTAATCAGCTTCACAGAACTTTTTTAGCCTTAGAGTAAAAACCTTTTTAGCTAATTTTTGAACCGTTCTCTATATCTCTGTCAACTGTAAGAATCGCAAGTGAGGTCTTATCTTCATTTGAGGCAGCAAGAAGCATTCCTTCTGATGTCTCTCCCATAAGCTTTGCTGGTTCAAGATTGTTAAGCACTATGATTTTTTTGCCTACAAGCTCTTCAGGTTTGTAAAACTGCTTTATACCAGCCACTATCTGCTTTTCTACGTCACCAACCTTAATCTTTAACTTCAAAAGCTTATTGGATTTTTCAATGGGATTTACCTCTAAAACCTCAGCAACCCTTATATCTATTTTCTTGAAATCATCTATCGTAATATACCCCATCTCCTCCCCCTTTCTTTTTGATTTTGAGTAAAGCTTTTTCAGTTGCTTTTCCACAACATCATCATCATACTTTACAAACAATATTTCTATCTTTCCAATTTTCTGGCCTGGATTGATCCTCTTCTCTGAAAGCTTATCCCATCTTTCATCAAGAATACTCTCCCCTTCTCCGAGCATACCCCACAATTTCAGAGAGGTTTCGGGAATGATGGGGTAACTGGCCACGCAGAGTATTCTCAAAAGATTGAGGCAGGTATTCATAACCGTCTTTAATCTTATTTCTTCATCCAGTGTCCAGGGCTTTGTATCATCAAAATATTTATTTCCTATTCTGGCAATATCCATCATTAACTTGCTTGCTTCTCTCACAGAAAAATTAGCATAGGCGGCCTTTAAATCCCTTATTTTTTGTTCTACCTCATTAAATACACTTCTCTCAACGTCAGTATAAGAAGCATCTGGAACAATTCCACCAAACTTTCTTTCTACAAATGTTAAAACCCTGTTTGCAAAGTTGCCATAAATATTTGCAAGTTCCTCATTGTTTTTCAACTGAAAGGCTTTCCAGGAGAAATCTGCATCTTTTGTCTCTGGAGCATTTGATGCAAGATAGTATCTGAGTGGATCAGGTGGAAATTCCTCAAGATACTCATCTACCCATAGTGCCCAGTTTTGTGAGGTAGAGAATTTATCTCCCTCAAGAGTCAGATATTCATTGGCTGGAATATCATAGGGGAGAATGTATTCTTCCTTCTGACCCATAAGCATAGCTGGCCATATAACCGCATGAAAGGGAATATTATCCTTGCCTATAAAGTGAATCAGCTTTGTATTTTTGTCAAACCAGTACTCTTTCCACTTCTCTGGTTGTCCGATCTTTTCACTCCATTCAATAGTGGAAGATATATAGCCAATGGGAGCATCAAACCATACATATAAGACTTTGCCCTCTGCCTCTTCAAGGGGGACAGGGACTCCCCAATCAATATCCCTCGTAATGGCACGCTCCCTTAACCCCTCTTTTTTTATCCAGCCTAATACAAAGTTTCTGACATTCTCTTTCCAATTTGTTTTCGAGCCTATCCACTCGACAAGTCTTTCTTCAAAATCCTGAAGCTTGAAATACCAGTGAGTTGTTTCCTTTATAACAGGTTTCTCGCCCGTAATAACGCTTTTAGGTTCAATAAGCTCCATTGGATTTAGAAGTTTTCCACATTTATCACACTGGTCACCTCTCGCCCTCTCATAACCACAATGTGGACATTTTCCTTCTATGTATCTATCGGGCAAAAACTTTTTAGCCTTTTCGTCAAAATATTGCTTCTCTGTCTTTTTAACAATGTGCCCTGCTTCATAAAGGTTCATAAAGAAATGTTGTGATAATTTATAGTGCATCGGCCTTGCTGTTCCGGAAAAATTGTCAAAATCTATATGCATTTTCTTGAAACTTTCATACATATTCTTATGATATTTATCAACAACCTCTCTCGGACTTATTCCTTCACTATCAGCCCTCAAAGTAATGGGAACCCCATGTTCATCACTACCACATATATAAACAACATCATCCCCGTTTAAGCGTAAAAACCTTACAAATACATCAGCAGGCAAGTAAGCACCAGCAAGATGTCCTAAATGAATTGGACCATTTGCATAGGGGAGAGCAGAAGTAACCAGATATTTTTCCATAAATTTATCCTGTATAATTTAAACCAGTTTTTCTTTTACAAATCTTGCTATATCAGTAAGACTTATCCTTCCCACAAGCTTGTCTTCATAATCAAGCACAGGGAGTGCATGAATTTCCTTGTCAATCATAAGATTTAATGCATCCCTTAGTGTAACTTCGGCGTAGACAAATACAAGCTTCTGGCCCTCAATTAATTTTGAAACAGTAATCTCTTTCATACTTCCATTGAGGAATGTAACCTTTAAAACATCCCATGCAGAAACCAAACCCACTGTTTTTCCATTTTTGTCAATAACCACAAGGCTGTGTACCTTTTCTCTTAACATCTTCTCAACTGCCTTTGAGACAGGAAGATCATTAACTATTGTAGGAGGAACCCCATCAATTATTGCTCCTACCTTTACATCATCTAATTCATTAGGCATATATAAACCCTCCATTTATGTAATTCAAGCTAATGTGTAATCTTTGAAATAAGCCATATAAAAAAGAATGCACCAATAAAACAGGCAACAAAATTCACGGTTAAAATATTGTTGACCATAAATTCAATTATCTTATCAAGAAAAAATCCGCCGAGGACACTTCCTATGATTCCTACAACCATTGCCCCCCATATATGTCCAAAAACCGGTTTCTTTACAACCTTTACAAAATAAACTCCTGAAACAATTCCAACAAGTACCTGGATTGAAATCGAGAGAACCTTAATCCACATTTTATCCTCCAGAACTTAGCCTTTTTTTGGCAAAATTTTTATTCTTGCAGACAGCCAGTTTACTATATCGAGCACAAATTGATATCCAAATGCCAAAAATAGCCCTAAAAATAGAAAATTCTGAATGAAAAAAACCTCCTGAAAAAACACTGTCCTTACATCAAGTTCAAAATTAATAAACCAGACCAGAGCGAGATTCAAGAAAAACATTGCAACAATGCTAAATGTAGCCCAGATCCTTTCTTTCAAAAAGAGATAGATAAATCCTATAACTATAAAGATAAACTGAGTGAAATGAAATTGTTCAAAATGATATTTAAAGACAACAAGCCACTGCCCTAAAGCATAGTTCAAGTCTCTTCCACCTCCAATTCCATATTGCTTTCTTAGCATATGATTGAAAAGTATATCAAGTCTCTGTGTATCGCCCCATGAAAGTGGTTTTGGATCAGGAAGAGGTGCCAAAGCTTTGGCTCTAACCCAGAGGTAGAGATATATGG
Organism: Brevinematia bacterium; assembly: GCA_049968515.1. Lineage (GTDB taxonomy): Bacteria > Spirochaetota > Brevinematia > Brevinematales > JAOACQ01 > JAOACQ01. The sequence continues at coordinate 31,619 of JBMFQR010000015.1, read as the reverse complement.
AAAGTGCAAAAATAAAAAGCCAGCTTCCGTATGCGAGTATTTCAAAAAACTTGTCAACCCAGTTTTTTTCTGGCTTTATGAATTTTACAAAAATTGTATAAAAGGTTAGAAATGAAGGAACAAGAAAGATAGTTGTCAGAACCTCAGGTACATCCTTTTGAAATAAAAGCCTCTTTACAAAGCCAAAATCCACAAAAAAACCAGCTGTTATTAAAGCTGTCACCCCGAGTATGAAAAATGCAAAAACTCTGTTTGAAAATTCTTCTTTAAATTTTTTTGTTCTATCCAGCACCACAATAATAACCGTGACAGGAAGCAAAACTACTCCATAAGCCACAATATACCATAACGGAAGCTGATGGTTTGTAAGGGATAGTCCCATTACAAAGAACAAGAGAAGGGTTCTCCTTTCAGCAAAGTGAAGCTCATCCTCCATTCTGAAATAGATCATTTCCTCATACCACAGATACATCACAAAAAGCATCAAAGAAACCAGAAAGACATTGAGTGGATAAACCTCTCCACCGACAGACTGTCCCCAGTGAGAATAAGAAAAACCAAAAGAAAATGAGGCGGCTATGGCCGGAAAATGAATAAAGAAATTTAACTTACCATTGTCCCTGTTTAATCCGAGTAATTTTACTGAAAATAAGTAGAGAAATAAGGAAGCACCCGCACCAAAAAAAGCAACAAAAAGATTAACTCTATATGCAATATCTCCCACAGGTAGGAAGGTAAAAAGCTTCCCCACTATTCCGAACAATGGATAGCCTGGTGGATGTCCTGCTCCCATATTGTAGAGAGTGGTTGTTAACTCTCCGTTATCTCCGGCTCCCACAGAAGGTGTAAGTGTCATAATATAGCCAATAAATACTATAAGGAATAATGCTGTCCCTATTATTAAATCAATAAGTTTAAGTTTATATGGATTATAACCATATGGATAAATACTGTTAAAAAACTTGCTTTCAACTCCCGAACTTGTTGAATAATTATTATTTGCCATAAAAAAGAATTCCTCCTTTACTATTAATCAAAATCAGCAAGCTCTATCTTTACAATCTCCCACTCCTGCTTTTCTCCTCCAATCTCAAGAAGTAGCTTCTCTCCAACTTTTCTATCTAGAAGATTTTTACCGAGTGGTGAATGGTAAGAGATTATGTTTTTTTCTATATTTACATCCCACTGCCCTAATATTTGATAAACAAGCTTCTCTCCCTTTTTATTCTGGATTGTGACCTTTGTCCCTACATCGACAAAGTTTGTCTTTACTTCATCTCTGTTGATAATCTTTGCTTGTGAGAGCTCTGTTTCAAGCCTTGATACGGTTGCCTTTAGTTGATCCTGTTTTTCAAGAGCAGCCTTGTATTCCGCATTTTCCCTCAGGTCACCCTTCTCCATTGCTTCACCTATTGCCCTGCTGTTTTCTGGAATCTCTACATTGACAAGCCTTACAAGCTCCTGCTTCTTGGCATCGTAAGCCTTCTTTGAAACCAGAAAAGGATGTCTCATAGTAACTATCTGTTCTGTCGGAGTCATACGCTTGAGAGAAGGATATTTTGAATATATAAGTGCTATATACTTCGATTTTTCATCGGGAATGAAGTAGCTTGAAGATTCAATCATCAGAAGAATTGACTTCACTGTAGTTTCATCCTCATTTTCTATCAGTTCTTTTAGCTTCCCTTTTTTGAAAAGCAGATCTTCTATACCATCAAGAACTCTCTTATTTCTTGCAATCTCATTCTTTTTCTCAATTTCCTCATTCAGAAAATCAATAAGAGAAATAAGCCTTATTATTATTTCACTGTCCTTAATTCCCAGAGTCTTCATTAAGTTATTACTTTCTTCGAAAAGAATCCTTGAGACCCAAACAAAATATTCACACTTATCTCTGAAATTATTCATTAAAGAGAGATAGATATTATTTATTATTTCATACTTTTTAGCATTCTCAAGCTCATCCCACATATAACGATGTAATCTCGTAAGTGGTGTATTTACAATAAAATCAACAAATTTTACATCCCAGTCCTTCATATCTTTCTTTATCATATCAAGAAATGTCTTTTTGAGTTCTATGTCAATTTTTGTAAAGAGATCGGTAAGACTTTTTACCCTGAACAATTCGGAAATATCAAGCCTCGAATTCTCAATATCTTTATAGCCTTCATACTTTAAGATCAGCCAGGATATAATCTTCCTCTCTGGCAATTCATTGGCAGACTTTAAAATTTCAACAAAATAGTTGACAACTGCAGTTGCTTTTTCAGAATTAATGTCCCCACCCTGAAGCTTAAAATCCACAGCCAGCTTAACCTTATTCTCAAAATTGGTGCTCTTTTTAAACCTGTTTATAATCTCCTCTGTAATCGTAAGCTCACTCTCCCTGAGTTCAAGCAGATTTTTCTTTGCTACACTATGCACAATCCTTTCAGAAGAAACCATAAGCTTTTTTGCCAGATTCCACCACCTGTTCCATTCGTTTGCAGTAATAACATCCCCCACAAGATAATCCTTGAGCTCGGAAAGAGTAATTTTACCATTATTACTTTTTAGAATTATTTCTATAACCCTCAGTGGATCTTCCCAGAGAACTTTCTTCAACTCATCCTTTTTGATTTTTTTCCATATGAGAATGTGATCATTATCAAGAACCTCAAGTGCTCTCAAAGCGATATCTAAAGACATTTCATGGCCTTTCTTATTTTCGAAATCAATCTTTATCTTGTCACCTGTTATCTCTAAAACAACACCCAGTCCCCATGTTTTGTGAAATACATAGACACCTTTATCAAAAGCTATGTGGGTTTCAAAAATTCTTATTGCATCCTTATGCGGTTTCCAGGTCTGGCTTATGGAGGAAAGCTTCAAATACTTTTCAAGCTGGGAATGATCCTTATAAATCTCCCTGTAGCAATCTTCTATTGCCTTCCTAAAAATCTTTTCCTGGGGCTTTAAATCGAGGGCAAACTTTAAAACATTAAGGGCATCTTTAAACTTACCATTCTTCATCATTCTTTTCACAAAATCTTCATATAGCATATTTGCAGTTTTAGAATCCCCCAATACCTCTCTTGCCTTTCTGGCAAGGTTTATAGCAAGCTCTGAATCGTTGGGATATTGCTTTATTATTCTGCCCCACAATTCCTCTATCATCTTCGGTAACCTTGAAGCAATAACTCTCTCGAAGGCAAGCCTGTAATAAAACATTGCCAGTTCTCTATCATTCTCCCTTTCATAATACTCACCAAGTAACTTAGCATTTAATGCATCCTTATTATCAACAAGAACAAGCCTCTTCTTAATATTAAAGAGCTCTTCCTGATTAGCCGTGCTTTCGTATATAGTTTCAAGTGTCTTTAATGCGAATTTGTGCTCCCTGTATGAGAGAATCTTATTGGCCAGAAACTCTGCAATCTTATACTTTTTATTATCCATAAAAAGCTTTATAATCTGGGGAATATGAGTGTCATCGACTGCAGACTCCTCGAGAGATAAGATCCCGAATATATACAGAGAAACAACACTATTTGGTGAGTGTTTTAAATTCTCACGGCAGATATTTTTTAAATCCTCTTTGTATCCTTCCTCAACCGCATTTCTGATGAGGTTGTCAAGCTCAATGAAATTCTTTACAAGATAGCTATCTATGGTTGCTCTTGTCCACTTTTCTTCTTTTAAGATTTCTTCCACCTTCAATAAAATCTCGCTTTTTGTTAAAGCCCCAACTTCTGCCATAATCTTACATCTCCTTAAAAATTAGTTATCAAGCATAGCTTAATTAAAAACTTACCATCTTTCTATAAAGCCTGAATCTATCCTTAATATCCTTATAGGTTATTCTGCCAAGTCCCATAACTCCAAAATCTTCAACTACAAATGAAGCTACAACAGTTGCATAGGCTGCTGCCATTTTAAGCTTTTCGAAAGAAAGCCTTTTCACACCCGAATTATCAATAAAGCTCAAAAATGCACCTGCAAAACTATCACCAGCTCCTGTAGGATCAACAACCTTCCTGACAGGGAAGGCTGGAAGAGAGATAATCTCATTTTCATAAAATACCATCACCCCATTCACACCCCTCTTTAAAACTATAAACTTAAAATTATATGGGGAAAGCTTATCTATTCCTGAAAATAAGTTTTTTTCACCTGTAAGCAAATTTAGTTCCATCTCATTGATTATAATTCCATCAATATTTGAAAAGACTTCAAGCAGTTCTTTTCTTTTATTTTCAATCCAATAATTCATTGTATCAAGTACCTTCAAGGGCAGATAGTGAAGTTCAGCTGCAACCTTTTTCTGAATTACAGGATCAATATTTGCAAGAAAAAGAATATCTTTCCTGCTTTTCTTGTATAATGGTGGAATTACAGGCTCATATTTTTCAAAAGAGTTCAATTCCGTTTTAGTAGTTACCACATCACCAAAATCTTCAGTATAATAACCCTCCCATCTGAATGTCTTTTCTTTAAAGTCAATGCTTACTCCAAGCACAATCGACCTGTCAAACAAAAAATCCCAGAACTCATTCTTGAAGTCATTACCAACAATGCTTACCAGCATTGTTTTCGTAAGGAATGAGCTCGCATTAGAAAAATGAGATAACGAGCCACCAAGTATTTCATTTGCTTCACCAGCTGGAGACTTTATGCTATCTATCGCCAAACCACCAACTGCAATTATACCCACGATAAACTCCTTTAATTAACAACAGATTCTTTCTTTTTCAACAAATTGTTTACAAGAAATTCTGTCCTTTCTTTCAGTTTTTTCCTTACTTCCTCTATCTCAATCCCATCAAGTAACTCCAGTATCCTTTCAAGAACACTTCTAACCGGAGCTATAGCATTAGCCTGAAAAAGATAATAATCTATAAGCCATATGTAATGGTTAATCAATCTCGGTAGAAAGACATTTTTTAAGCTTTTATTGGCCTGTAACGACCTTTCATAGTTCAAAATCTTCTCTCTTAACTCAACAAAATCAGAATATTCAAGCTTTCTCTTCACAGTAAGAATGTCATAAAGATAGCAATATACAGGCAACCACTCCAGAATCTCGTCATCCCTTTGAAACCCATCTAATTTTATATTATCAGCCATTTTCTTTATTCTTGGGTCCTTTATATCCTCCAGTGAGATAAGCTGGGAAAAATAAAAAAAGGCATCATTATACATAAGCATTGATAAATCACTTTCCCCAACTTCAAAATAAAGATTACCAAGCCAGAGAAAAATTCTTGGGTCTTTCTCACTGGAAATTGAAGAAATATACTCAAAGGTCTCGAGAGAATTTTCAACCAACCCTATCTCATAAAAAGATCTTCCGAGTTTAAAAAGTATTTCCTTCTCTTTTATTGGCGAAATACGGTACGCATCAATCAAAAAATCTATTGCCTTGGAATAAATAAAAACCTTTAAAGAATTTATTAGCTTTTTGTTGTCTATCTTGTTTTCTTTCAGAAACCCAAGAAATTTTTCCCATTCATCCAGCAACAATTCACCATTGCTTTCTGAAAAGCAAAAAAGCTCACTTCTATTCTTCCAGAACTTTATAGTTTTTAAAAAGTCTTCATCCTCCTTACTACTTAAATCTGAACTTTTTTCCAAAACAAGGTTTTCAGCTTTATCCAGTTCTCCATTTTTCAGTAAAGTATATAACTCAAACTTCCAACTCACATCAGCAGCCACATCATTCCCCACCTTACTAATTCATAATTGACAACATCACCACAGGTGAAGCTGCCACCTGTAAATTATATAAGAAATTATAAAAGAAAGAGAAAAAAAAATCAATGAAAAAACAAAAACCCTTATCTTTTGGAGAAAATTTTCAGTAAAATTTCTAAAATCAGTTACTCTGTGAGATTGTAATTGCTGATACCACAAGAATATCTTCCGGCGTAACACCTCTTGAAAGATCATTTACAGGTCTGGAAAGACCCTGAAGCAAAGGGCCATAAGCTTCTGCCTTTGAAAGTCTCTGTGTTATTTTATAACCTATATTTCCAGCATTGAGATCCGGAAAAATCATTACGTTTGCCCTGCCAGCAACAGGAGAATTTGGAGCTTTTGTCTTTGCCACACCTTTATCAACAGCTGCATCAAACTGCATCTCTCCATCAAAGATAAAATCCACATTCCTTGATCTGAGTATTTCAACAGCCTCTCTAACCTTTCTCACAGAAGGTGTATCAGCACTTCCCAATGTTGAAAATGAAAGCAAGGCTACCACAGGTTCAACACCAAGCAAGCTTCTGCATGTAGAAGCTGAAGCAATCGCAATGTCTGCCAGTTGATCGGGCGTGGGTTCTGGAACAACACCACAATCTGCATAAACAAATGCTCCTTTATGCCCATACTCGCAATCCGGAACAACCATAACAAAACTTCCCGACACAGTCTTTATTCCTTCTGCAGGTCTTACAATTAACAAAGAAGCCCTGACAGTTTTGGCAGTGGGAGACATGCTACCGGAAACCATCGCATCTACCACTCCCTTTTTCACCATCATAGCTCCATAATAAACCTCATCCTTCATCAGATCAAAAGCCTCCTTTTCGGTTAACCCTTTCTCCTTCCTCATTTCATAAAAAGTATTTGCATAATCATTAAGCTCTCTGGATGTGGAGGGATTCAAGATCAGAATACCCTTCAAGTCAATTTTATTTTGCTTTGCAAGGGAGTTTATCTTATCTTCATCACCTAAAACATAAATCTCACTTGCAAAACCTTCCTTCTTTACTAGTTCGGCTGCTTTAAGAACCCTCTCATCAAAGCCTTCCGGCAAAACAAGCTTTTTAGAATTTCTTTTAGCCTTCTCGATAATTTCCTTCTTAAAGTCTATCATAATATCCCCTTAAACCTTAAATTTCTCTTTTAGCATCCTTGCCACGAAGGGATGAACCTTCGAGGAAATATCTCCTCCAAGTCTTGCTATCTCTTTTATAACGGAAGAACTTACAAAGAGATTCTCATCACTTGCCATAAAGAAAACTGTCTCCACATTTTTGTTGAGCATAAAATTTAGCGAAGCCATTTGAAGCTCATAGTCAAAATCCGAAACAGCCCTCAACCCCCTCACTATGGCAATAGCACCTTCCATCCTTGCAAAATCGACGAGTAAAGAAGAGAAAGACTTAACTACAATCTTATTACATTTTGAAAAAATCTCTTTTAACATTTGCAATCTTTCTTCAACTGTAAAGAGTGTCCTCTTTGTAGAATTTTCGCTTACTGCCACAACTATTTCATCAAAGATTAGAGAGGCTCTCTTGGCAATATCATAATGCCCGTTCGTAGGTGGGTCAAACGTTCCAGGATATATTGCTTTTCTAAAGCCTGAAAAATTGGTGTTTTCTGACATAAAGTATCTCCAGAATGATAAATTATAAATCAAAATCAGGGGTTTTGCAAAAATATAATGAATTATTCAGACTTTCTGACTTTGTCCTGGTAAAGCTAGAAAAACTAAATTATTTCTTCCACCCCGATGTTGAATTTTCTGGCAAGTTAAAGCAGTAATTTTAACTCATTTCTTTTCAAATGGTCTCTGTTTTTTGAAACCTCTTTTTTTCCCGACTTCGACAGATTTAGGGCAAAAACGGGGGATTGTGCAAAACAAAGTTAAAGTGAAAAAGCTAACTTCCTAGAGCATAATAAACTATGGCTTAGTAGATATCAAATTTGGGAAGAATTGTGCTACTTTCATTTCTAACACAATATCTCGCTACAATAATGAGAGTGGAAATATAACTCAAAGTTTGAAAGCTTTACATAAGATTAAAAAGAAGGAATGAAAAAGCGAGTTTTATCAAAAATTAGTTTTATGGGGGAGAAAGGTATTCTATAAGTAAGTCTGGAATTTACTGAGGAGGGATAAATATGAGAAATTTATATTTTATCATAACTTTAGTTTTAGCTTCCTGCTCTATCTACAAACCTCACAACTTTGATGAGCCAGTTTTGTTAAACCCCGAGCAGACAAATCTACCTGCGAATATAATTTCGATTGAGAAGGGGAAAGAATTAATCATACAGGATATAATTGATAGTGGATATGCCTTACCAGATGGAATGGTGTTAAGAGAACATCCATACATAAAAGATATTGAATGGGAAACTGTTTTTTTGTGGAAAACATTGGAGATATAAACATAGTAGAAAGATACTACTACATATATTATGGAAAAATGCCAGATGGAGCAATTGTTGTGTGTAAAACCATAAATGCTGAGACTGGAAAAATTCCTTCTGGAGCAATTATAGGATATTATAGCGAAAAAAACAGGGTATATATTCTTTCACCGGAAGAAGCAAAGCAGTATGCAATGAAAGCTTTAGGGCTTAAGGAGGAACTAATTGAAAGAGCCACATTCTACTTTGATTGGGATTCTATGAATTATGATGAAATGTTTGACTGGAAATATGAGATAAGGGCTAAGGATAATAAGTCAATAAAGACAGGGAAAGAGGGAGTTTAAAGCCTTATACATTGATCCCTATATGACTGGAATATTACCTGAAGCCAGACCAGATAATGGAGCCAACAGGTTTTCTGGCAGCAGGATATATGCACTGGTTAGGCAAAAAAGTCAAATCTCCACGAGATTCAGAAAAGGACATTTTTAGGGATTGAAAAGTAGAAAATAATAAGAGGGTGTTAGGTAGATTTCTGGGCACCCCTGTAAGTTTAGGAAAAATTAAAAGATAATAAATTTGCTTTATTAAACTTTCCATTTTCCTTCCTTAAGAAACTATTTCACCATTGACATCAGATGATACTATTCAGGTGTAGTTATGCAAAAAATTGACAAAATAAACATAAACTTTTATTATATTTTTAGTTACAACTTAAAAAAAGAGGGTATTAATATGAATGAAATCAGAAGACCTGCGGTTGCAGATATTTTTTACCCCGGAGATAGCGTAAATTTAAAAAGAATGATAAATGCATTTATTGCAAATGTACCTGATTTCGTAACTGACTACTTTATAAAAAATGGGATAGACGAGTTCTTTTCCTTAATTGTACCCCATGCAGGCTATATCTACTCTGGTCAGGTTGCTGCTTATGGCTATTCCTTACTGAAAGAAAAGAAGTATGATACTGTTATTCTTATAGGACCAAGTCACTACAATTATTTTGAAGGTTTTGCACTTGCTTATTACAAGAGTTTTTTAACCCCTCTCGGAGAAATAGAAATTGATATGGAGCTTTCAAATACTCTTGCGGAAAAGGGAAAGGGGTTGTTTGAGTATTTGAAAAATGCTCATTTACGTGAACATAGTCTTGAGGTTCAGTTGCCATTTCTTCAGGCGGTTCTTGAAGAAGGTTTTAAGATTGTTCCGATTCTTATGGGAGAACAAAACTTAAGATTTTCCGAAGAGGGGGCTGATGTATTGTCTGGGGTTTTGAAAAGCTATGAAAGAAGCTATATAATCATTATCTCGTCTGATCTTTCCCATTATCACAATGCTATGCTTGCAGAGACAATGGACAAGAAGCTTATCAGCGTGATAAAGGAATTAAACCCGAGGAAGCTACTCAATCTCTGTGAGGCTGGAGAAATAGAAGCATGTGGAGTTGGCCCAATAGCTACCATGTTGACCTCTGCAGCTAAAATGAACAGAAAAAATATAAAAGAGCTCATCTATTCCCACTCCGGGGAGGTTTCAAAGGATAACGACAGAGTTGTTGGATATACTTCCATTGTGGTATGGTAGGACAGAATGGAAAAAATTCTTAATATTGAATGGATACAGCTTATAAAGAATATTCTCGATATATGTGCCGTAGCATATGTTTTTTATTTTCTTTATAGCATATTTGAAAACACAAATACTATAAGCATACTCAAGGGCTTTGTAGCTATACTTATAATTAATGCTGTATCAAGGATTGCAGAACTGAAAACCCTTGAGTGGATATTTCAATATGTAATGAACAATTTTGTCTTGCTTGTGGTTGTTCTCTTCCAGCCAGAGATTAGAAAAATATTAAATAGAATTGGGCAGAGAGGTATAGCTGGTATTCATACCTATCTTCCAGGTGAGATTGTTAGAGAGATTGTAGATGCTTGTCTTGAAATGTCAAAAAGCAGAACAGGTGCTTTGATTTTAATAGAGCAAAGTGTGGGTTTAAAGCACTTGCTTGAGAATGCAGTAATCTTGAATTCTGAGGTTTCAAAGGATGCACTGCTTTCCATTTTTTATAAGGGCAACCCATTACACGATGGAGGTGTTGTTATTTCGGAAGATAAAATTGCAGGAGCAAGGGTGATGGTTCCTTCCATCGTTTCGGACAAATTGAATGATAAAAATCTGGGAACAAGACACAGAGCCGCAATGTATGTATCGGATGAGACTGATGCTATAGCAATAGTTGTTTCTGAAGAGAAAGGTTCTATTTCCATAGCACACAATGGGAGGTTTGAATTTGATCTTACAGAAGAAGATTTTATAAGGAGAACAAATGAGCTTCTTGGAATCCCGAAAAACTTTGCTAAGACTAAAAAATGAGTGGAAGAAAATAACAATCTCTTTTATTTTAGCCTTTGTTTTCTGGTTTTTCCTTTCAAGAATGAGCTATGTAGAAAAGAAGGTTGTTTTTCCTCTTTCTTATAAAAATTTACCCGCTAACCTTATGATTGTTGAAGGTGTGGAATCAAATGTTGGATTGATAATAAGGGCAAAAGATGAGTTTTTTAAGAATTCCAATCTCTCAAATCTTATAAAGCCAGTAGTATATCTTGACAATGCAAAAACAGGGGTTTTATCTTATCCAATCGATATTATTCTCAATACTCCTGTTCAGGATATATCAGTGAAGCTTTTAAAAAACGATGTAAAGCTTTTGATTGATGAGATTGCCGAAGCAGAGGTTGAAGTAAAACCAAATCTTAGCGGGATACCGGGCAAAGGTTACTTTGTAGAAGATTTGACTGCGGATATTAAGAAGATTAAAATTCACGGGCCAAGGTCTGTCATCCTTACTCAGAGTTGCCTTTCTACAATACCAATATCCGTAGAAGGCCTCACAACCAACCTTTTTACAAATACTTACATTATCCTTCCCGAAAATATCGCAACTCAAGAAAAAACAAACATAAGCATTGAGGTTATAATAAAGCCATTATCACACGGGACGAATTAAACTTCGGTCAGAAATCATTTTCCTATGCAAAATCTGGAAAATATTTTATCAAGAATGGCATCATCCTTTGATTTTCCGGTTATTTCATCTATAAAGCTTTTTACCTTTCTCAGATCACTTGCTATAAACTCCTCCGATAGTCCAGAATGAAAGGAGTGAATGGCCTTCTCTGTGTATTCAAATGCTTTTTTGAGTAAATTTTCCTGTCTTGTATTAGTGATTAAAACTTCATTTTCTGGAGAATGTCCGAGAGAGAAATAAAATTTTTCTATCTCATCCTCAATTTTTATTATATCTCTCTTCTCTAATGCAGAAATTTCTATCGCTTCTTTGCCAAAAAGATTTTTTATATCATCTCTATTAATTACAATTGGCAAATCAATTTTATTCAGAACAATAAAATTATCTTTTGATTTAATTAATTCAAACAACTCTTTATCGTTGTTGTTTATCTCCCTTGAGGCATCAAGAACAAACATTATTAAATCTGCCTCATTGATGGTCTTTTTTGTCCTTTCTATTCCCTTTCTTTCAATAATATCCTCTGCATTATGAATTCCAGCAGTGTCAAAAAGATAAACAGAAATACCCCTTATTGAAATCTCATCGGTAATCACATCCCTTGTGGTTCCCGGTATATCTGAAACTATAACCCTGTCCTCATTGAGCAGGGCATTCATTATACTTGACTTTCCTACGTTTGGAGCTCCAACTATTGCAACCTTGAGACCGGAAGCACTTATTTTCCCTGCCTTCGATGTCGAAAGAAGAGACGATGTTTCTTCTTTCAATGAGTGAAGCAACTCATCAAGTCTTTCAGGGGAAAGAAAAGTCTCTTCAATGTCGCTGTGGTCAATTGCTGCCTCAAGCAAGGTTAGAATATCAATAACCTTATCCTCAATATCATTAAGTTTTTCTGAAAGTTTGCCGGTTAGGCGAGAAATACTTGAGAGTAAGGAATATTTCGTATGTGCTTTTATTATGTCATTTATTGCCTCTGCTTTTATGAGATCCATTTTCCCATTCAGATAGGCCCTCTCTGTAAATTCTCCTGGCTTCGCCAATCTTGCACCATATTTTAAAGTGAGTTCAAGAATGGTCTTCAGAATGAATGGATTGCCATGAGCCGAAATCTCAACAACATCCTCTCCTGTATAAGAATTCGGTGCCTTAAAGATTGTAACAATAGCCTCATCTATTATTTCGCTGTCAACAATTTTTCCAAAAAACACACATGGAAAACTGCTGTTTGAGATGTCCCCGCTGAATTTCTTTGACTTAAAGATTCGGGCAAGGATGTTAATGGAATCTTTGCCACTCATTCTAACAATACCAATGGCACTTTCACCGACAGGAGTTGCAATTGCAACGATAGTATCATTCATATTCAGACTTTTATCTGCTTATCAAGATTGATTATTTCCTGTTCAACAATGGAAAATAGGTTTTGCACTGTCCAGTAAAGAACAAGTCCGGATGGCATATTCCAGAAGATAAAGAGGAAAAACACTGGAAGCAAATAGGTATTTATCATCTGCTGCTCTTTTGCCGTGCCCGGCGTCCTCATACTCTGAATCTTCATCTGAAATATCTGTACCAGTGTCATAATAATAGGCAAAAGATTAAAGGTAGATAAGAAGGGGAGATTTGTTTTAAACAATGTATCGGGCATTGTCAGATCCTTAATCCATAGGAATCCAGCACCCTTTAATTCAACAGAAGTCGAAAGCACTCTATATAGGACAAAAAAGACCGGAAACTGAAGTAATATTGGCAGACATCCTCCGAGTGGATTTACCTTTTCTTTTTTGTAGAGCTCAGCAATCTTCTGGTTTAACATTTGCTGGTCATCTCTATATTTCTCCTGCAGTTTCTTCAGCTTTGGTTGAAGAAGATTTGATTTCTTTATTGATACTGCCGCCTGTATCGAAAGCGGTGATAAAAGAAGCTTGATTATCAACGCGAGTAAGATTATGGTTATTCCCCAGTTTTTTACAAGTGTTGCGATAAAATGTGCAAGATAATAAAGCCCTTTCTCCATTGGCTTCATAAACCAGTTGAAGGCAACCGGCCATGCAAAAAGCTTTTTGTATGTTTTATCAATTTTACCGAGTAATTCCTCATTTTTTGGTCCAACATAAAGATTTACCTTAAAGGTTTTTTCTTCTCCCGGCATAAGGGAGAGGGCTGGCATCTCAATGCCACAGACAATCTCTGAATAAAGCTTTTCCTCTCTTACAAGCAGAAATTTCGTATTGAAATTAGTAAAATCTGGCTTTGTTATAGCAATAAAGTAATTGTTGTGGACAGAGAACCACTTTGGAGAGTGAATAGAGAAAAGGGTCTCCCTCTTTCTAAATAACCCTCCTTTCAGCACCTTTCTTGGCTTTCTGTCAAAATAGTCTGCATATAGCATATTCTGTGGATTTTTTTCCTTTACACTGCTGAATCCATAGGAAAAAGCTACAGAAAGGGAATTTCCCCCAATATCAATATTGATTTCCTTTGAGTCAGCATTTTTAACAGTAACTTCGTAATTTAATTGATAATCCCCGGAAATTTCATACTTTTTGTTGATGATAATTTTTCTGTCTTTGTATTTCAATACTGCCTCAAGAAGAATAAGATTTGATTCCTGTTTTACCACCCTGTAAAAAGGCCTTTCTTTTATTTCAGAGATATTTTCAAGACTTCCAAAGAAAAGGTCTCCAGTAAGGTAGGGATTTTCCTGCCAGTAAAGCCTTATAGGCTTTTTTGTCTGATTCCATTTTCCATCCACATACAGGTCAAGTATTCTTCCACCATAAGTGTCAATTTCCACAAGAATAGTTTTATCATAAATTCTATTTGTCTGTATAATTCCATTAGTATAAAATGTCAACTCCCTAATAAATTCATTTTTTTCCTCTTTAATCTGTTCTGTGTTTACTGCCTTATCTTCCTGTGATAAATACTGATTTTTGGGCATAAAGTAGTAAGAAATGAGTATGAAAACAGATGAAATTAAAAATGCAACAAACATTCTTTTCTGAAAGCTATCATCCATAATGTTCCTCCAGTATATATTTGTTAATACTCAAACCTGACGAGTATTTTTTTATTTGTAATGTTTTAAAAGAGAGAAGCACGAGACTACCTCTCACTTTGCTTGTTCTCTTCCAGGTACATAAAAATGCATGGTTTAAGCAAAAATAAAGCTATATAATTTTAAAGATAATATAAAAAAAAATCAAAGTAAAGGAAAAAGGTGAAATTTTTAACGAAGAGGTCTGGAAACAGCCAGACCGCCTGATGCTTATTTGTCTTTCTTTTCTTTTGAAAGTGAGCAGGTGTCTATACCAAGAAGTGCATAGATTCCACAAAAGCCTGTCAATCCAGTAATCAGAAGAACTAAGGCTAAAACCCATAAGACTATTCTTGCAGCACCCTGTAGATATAGACCTGCGATACCCAGTATAACAGCCAGTACTATTCTGATAATTCTGTCAATGTAGTGCTCATTTACCTTAAACATTTTAAACCCCCTTAAAATTTATTCCTTTTTTTCAGCAACAAACTCTCTCTTTAAGCTTCCAAACTTATTGCACTTTCCTGTGATTGAAATCTTATCATTCTCTTTCAGTTCTGGAATGAAGTAAACATACTTCTGAATGCTTTCATTATACTGAACAACACTATCCTGTCGGATGATTAATTTTCCATTCAGTGCAATCTCAACCTGATGAATGTAATGGTCAGAACTTTTTACACTGTGCCCTATTTCCACCTCAAGAGTTCTTTCATTCAGGTCAATTTTAGCCTTTATCTCAGAAGGTGGATGTGCAAAACCAAGACCTGCCATCATAATAAGTAACAAGATAGCTATAAACTTCATAACTAACCTCCTTTACTTAAAATAAGTTAGATATATTACAAGAATAAGATGTACTATTGCCAGAACAATGGTTGCAAAAGCAAAAAGCTTGTGGAGAAAGATCCTTTTTTTCAGCTTAAACTTAAAAAAGCCAAAGACAAAAGTCAAACTTAAAAATATAAAAGAAAATATCCCCACAATTTTTAACACATCATAAAATTCCATATATTTCTCCACAGCGGTGGTTTTTGGGCACTGGTGAGCCAGTGCCCTTTATCATTTAATAATTTTCCTCTTTCAAAGCAAAATAGGCTCTCGGATGTAAACAAGATGGGCACTTTTCAGGAGCCTCAGGTCCCTCATGCACATAGCCACAGTTGAGACATTTCCATCTTACAGTGGTTGATTTTTTGAAAACCTCTCTCTTTTCGATATTCTGTGCAAGTTTTAGATATCTCTTTTCGTGTTCAACTTCGACTTTTGCAACATTTCTAAAGAGGGCCGCTATATCTTTAAAACCTTCCCTTTCTGCAACGTCAGCAAACATTGGATAAAGCTTTGTGTGCTCCTCATTTTCTCCGGCAGCAGCCTGTTTAAGATTTGTTAAAGTGTCCCCTATGATTCCAGCCGGATATGCGGCATCAATTTCTACCATTCCGCCTTCAAGGTAGCTAAAAAATCTTTTTGCATGTTCTTTCTCATTTTCCGCTGTTTCCATAAAGATTTGAGCAATCTGCTCGTATCCTTCTTTTTTAGCTACAGAGGCAAAGAAAGTATACCTTGTTCTTGCCTGAGATTCACCTGCAAATGCTTTGAGAAGATTCTTCTCTGTTTCTGTGCCTTTTACACTTGCCATAGTTTTTCCTCCTGATTAACTTTACTTTGTTGCCCAGAGGCCATGAATGTTGCAGAATTCCCTCACAAGCGAAACTTTATTTTTGTCAACATTGAAAAACGCCTCTGGCTTATCACCGGGTGACAGATCCTTTCTCAAAACATATCCATCACTGGTAATGACCTCTATCATCTGTATCCAGTGAGTGGCTTCCATTGGATGTGGGACGGAACCAACTTTTACAAGAATACCTCCACTGGCATTCTCAATGACAGGGAGATGCTTTTCTCCTGCACCCTCTCTATTCTTTTCGTCCATAAAAGTCATCGGTTGTCCACAACAAACAAGCTCCCCATCACCCTCAACAAATACCTCTACAACATTACCACAAACCTTACATTTGTAAACACCCATTTTTACAGCCATTTTTTACCTCCCTTCTTGTTTATTTAAACATTCATTACATATACCAATTATGTAAATATGCTCCTCTAAAATCTGGCCTTCTTTTATACTATTTTTAAATATGTCCTGTTCAATGTCAATATCTAAAATTTTTCCACACTTTACACACTTAAAATGACCGTGAGATTTGGTATCCCCATCATATCTAACAACTCCTTCTTCAATCTTTATTGGAATTACAATTCCTTTTTCAACAAAATTGTTTAACGTATTGTAAATACTTGTCATAGAAAGAGTTGGTATATATTTTATAACCTCGTTAAATATTTTTTCAGCATCAGGATGTTCCTTTGTTGACCACAAATATTCAAGGACTTTTATCCTTATTAAAGTAGGTTTTATTCCCTTTTCAATTAAAAAATCTTTTATATCCCTGTCAGAAAAAATATTCTCTTTCATTTAATCTTCTCTTTTACTTAACCTGTGGTCAATCATCATAATTCCATTCTTTGAATCGCCGGCCATTTTAAGATGTTCTACAATTAACTGGGTTTGAGCTTCTTCTTCAACCTGCTCTTTAACAAACCATTGTAGCATCTCATTTGTAGCATAATCTTTTTCCTGTAATGCAAGTTCAACAAGTGAATAGATTAAAGAAGTAACCTTTTTCTCGTGTTCATAAGCATCATTGAATGCTTCAAGTGGTGTAGCCCATTCTGTTTTAGGTTTTTCAATCTTTTCAAGTTCTACTTTTCCACCTCTCTCAATAATATAGTTGTAAATCTTCATCGCATGCTCAACCTCTTCCTTTGCCTGAATCTTAAGCCACTTTGCAAAACCAGTAAAACTCTTGGACTCAAAATCTGCTGACATAGATAGATAAAGGTATGCTGAAAACAACTCAGCATTGACCTGCTCATTTAAAGCTTTTTCGACCTTTTTCGAAATTATCATTTTATCCTCCTGTATTTGTTTTAAAATTGTAATAATTACAAATTTGCATTTATTATAATAAAACTTTTTATTTATGTCAAGTGTTTTTGAAAAAATTCTAAAAATATTTTATAATTTTATATAAAAGGATTGTAATTTACGATGGGCTGTTCAAAAAAGCTAAACTTTTCATTCTGAGCAAAGCGAAGAATATAAAATTTTCTAATGAATATCAAGATATGCTTCGTTTCACTCAGAATAACAGCAAAGTAATTTGTCACTTTTTGGATAGCCCCTTGTAAGTTGCCGATATACCTGAAATTCAGGTTAGGGCAGTAATATAATTAATCATAGGTGAGAAAGATGAAATTAACAGCCGAATTTGTAGAAAGTCTTGCGGTGAGCCAGCCAGACATAATAAGAAAGATCTCTTCCGAATTGAATATACCTATCCATAAGGTTAATGCTACTGTCAATCTTTTGAAGTCTGATAATACAATTCCATTTATTGCAAGGTATAGAAAGGAAGTGACTGGAAATCTATCAGAAGTGGAGATAAGAGAAATATCACACAGACTTGATTATCTTGAGAATCTTGAAGAAAGAAGAATTGAAGTAATAAAAAGCATATTTAATCAAGGAAAGCTTTCTGAAGAATTATACAATAATCTTTTGAAATGTGAGACGATCACAGAACTTGAAGATATATATGCTCCCTATAAAAAGAAAAAGAAAACAAGAGGCATGATAGCAATCGAAAAGGGACTTGAAGAACTTGCAAACCAGATGTATCTCTTAAACGATAGCCAGATAGAAGAGGAGGCAAAAAGGTTTATAGATAAAGAAAAGGGTGTAAACAATATTGAAGAAGCATTACAGGGGGCAATGGATATTGTGGCAGAGAGATTGTCCCAGAATATTGATGACAGAACAACTGTAAGGGACTTTATATATTCCACGGGAAGAATTAATGTAAAAGGGTTAAAGGATGAAGCCATAAGTGTTTACAAAATGTACTATGATTTTGAGGCAGAAATAAAGGAGTTAAAGCCACATCATATTCTTGCAATAAATAGAGGCGAAAGGGAAAAAGAATTATCATTTGAAGTGATTTTTGATGAAGAAAAGCTTACAGAGAATATTTTGAGTAAATATTCTTTGCCAAATAAATACATTCCTCTCGCATTGAGGGATGGACTTAAAAGACTTCTAATCCCTTCGGTTTTAAGAGAAGTTATTTCAAACAGTACAGAAAAAGCAGAGGAGCATAGTATTAAGGTTTTTTCAAGCAACCTGAAAAACTTGCTTATGCAACCGCCACTTAAGGGAACAACAATTCTTGGCATAGATCCGGGTATAAGAACTGGCACAAAGGCTGCGATTCTTGACAGGACTGGCAAGTATCTTTCGCATTTTGTATTCTATCAGGAAAAGGAAAAAGAATCAAAGGAAATAATCGCAAAATATTGCAAGAAATACAATATTGAGCTGATAGCAATAGGAAATGGTACAGGTAGCCATGAGGTTCAGAGGGTTGTCAGTGAGGCAATAAACGAATACAATCTAAATGTAAGCTATACGGTCGTTTCTGAGGATGGGGCATCTGTTTATTCAGCTTCTGAAATTGGAGTGGAGGAATTTCCTGAGCTTGATGTTACAATAAGGGGTGCAATATCCATAGGAAGGAGACTTCTTGATCCACTTGCAGAGCTTGTTAAGATTGACCCAAAATCTCTCGGAGTCGGACTTTATCAGCATGATATCAATCAGAAAAAGCTTTCAAAAGCACTGGATGAGGTCGTGGAATCAGTGGTTAATAATGTTGGCGTTAATCTAAATACTGCCTCATACTCTCTATTAAAATATGTTTCCGGTATTACCCCCTCTCTCGCAAAAAACATCGTAAGTTACAGGGAAAGTAAGGGTATTATAAGATCTAGGGAAGAACTAAAAAAAATTGCCGGTTTTGGAGAAAAGACATTCGAGCAGGCAGCTGGTTTTTTAAAGATACCTGAAAGCAATAACCCTCTTGATAATACGTGGGTACATCCGGAAAGTTATTCATTAGCGAGGGAAATCCTTGAAATAATGAAGACCAATTCAAATCTTGAGAATGCAAAAAAGAAACTTTCTGAAAAGTATAATGTCAGCATTTCAACAGTCGAGGAAATAATAGATGAACTGAAAAAGCCAAATAGAGACCCGAGAGAGGATTATCCACGTCCTGTGCTCCAGAAAGGTATAATAAGCTTTGAAGACCTCAGGGTTGGAATGAAGGTGGTTGGTAAGGTGAAAAATGTGGTTGATTTTGGTGCATTTGTTGATATAGGGATTAAAGAGACAGCTCTTGTTCATATCTCTGAAATCTCAGACAGATTTGTTAGCCATCCTGAAGAGATTTTAAAGGTAGGGGATGTAAGAGAATTTAAAATAATTGAGCTTGATCCGTTAAGAAAAAGGATTTCATTGAGCTTAAAGGAAGAAAGAGCAACTCCTCAGAAGAAACAAAAGCCAAAGTCGGAATACGCTCCCGGAACGCTTGGCAGCTTCTTAAGCAATATGGGCTTTAAGAAAGATTGACAATGTTTTCAAGAAGGCTAAATTATCCATTTGTTAAAAATCAGCTTTCTGAAATTTTAGACTCCAAAGATAAAAAATCCCTGTTGAATCTAATTGAGTCAAATCCCACAAAGACTGGCTTTTCATACAATAAAAAATTGCTTAAATATTTTCTCAAAGATGAAAATCTCTCTTATGAGCCAGACCCAAAAGGACTTAAGGTTGCCAGAGATTGTATCTCTGTTTATTATAAAGAGAGGAATATTTGTGTCGATCCGGAGGATATATTTGTCACTCCGGGAACAAGTGAGGCATACAGCTATATCTTTAAAATTTTGTGTGATCCACACGAAAATATACTCATACCCCTGCCCGGATATCCACTCTTTGAATATCTTGCTTCACTTGATGTGGTCAATACAAAACCCTACAGGTTGACCTATATTCATGGAGCTGGATGGCAGATTGATTTTGATTCCATTCTTAATGCCATAGATGAAAGGACAAAGGCAATTGTTTTGATTAATCCAAACAATCCCACAGGATCGTATATTTTACCGGAGGAAAGAAAAAGAATAATTGAAATTGCTAAAACCTTTAAAATTTCTATTATTGTGGATGAGGTTTTCTTTGATTTTAATATTGATGAAAAAGCTGAAAGATATTCATTTGCCGATGAGAAGGAGGTTTTGACA
>JBMFQR010000015.1:9468-11079 GCA_049968515.1 Brevinematia bacterium | reverse complement strand
ATAATTCAGCTGCCTAAAGTCTTAAGTGAGGATGAATGGGTAAGAGAACTACTGCTACAAAAGGATTGTCTTGTTTACCCTGGCTATTTTTACGATTTTGAAAATGAGGCCTATATAGTTCTAAGTCTTATTGTAGAAGAAAATATTCTTAAGGAGGGAATTGGTAAAATCTTTGAGCTTTTTGATGAAAAAAATGGCATTTTTTAAATTTATACCTAAATTTCCTTTCTTAGCAATTCGCTCCAGTTTCCGACAATTGTGGTCTTTTCCATATTTTCTAAAGCTTTATCAAGTATCTTGAGATATTCACTTCTCGGAATATTCTGCCCTCCCATTATGCTTATGTGAGGAGTAAAAACCTGAGAGTCTATAAGCAAAAAGTTAAGAGCTTTTAAAAACTCGACCAGTTTCACCAGAGCCACTTTTGAGGCGTTTGGAACAAGGCTGAACATTGATTCCCCAAAGAATATCTTTCCGAGGGAAACTCCATAAAGTCCCCCTACAAGTTTGCTATTCTCCCACACCTCCACTGAGTGAGCTACTCCATG
The DNA here is from genome assembly GCA_049968515.1 of Brevinematia bacterium. GTDB lineage: Bacteria > Spirochaetota > Brevinematia > Brevinematales > JAOACQ01 > JAOACQ01. Next base: position 10,531 of record JBMFQR010000015.1, on the reverse strand, counting down.
ATGATAGAGATTTATATATGCATCCCTCATTTCTTTAGTTATCCAGGTCCCACCTCTTAATGAATGACAGATTCTACATTGTGAAATAACATTTTCAAAATCTCTATCGATTGTAACGTTAAAACTATTTTTATTTAATACTTTCTTCAGGCTTTTTGGAATTTTGAATTTATCAAAAAAAATTACAAATCTTGGATCCGGTGACCACCACATTATTGGTTCACCATCCGAATACCATGGGAAGATTCCCTTTGTATAAGCTAAAAGTAACCTTTCAAGTGATAGATCTCCTCCTACTGCAAGAAGGCCGTTCTCCTCTGATAGTTCCACGGGAGGAAATATAAGCTCATCTTCAAGTTTAAATACCGGCAAAAGACACTCCTTCCAAAATTTAACAATTTTCTTACTTTATTATATAATCTATATCAGAAAAATTTCAAGTGGGGTTATATGGAAAAGTTTTTTGCCAATGTGATTGAATGGTATATGCAAAATATCAATTATGGAACGATTACTCTTCTTATGGCAATAGAAAGCTCTTTTATCCCATTTCCGTCGGAGGTTGTTGTGCCTCCTGCTGCCTGGAAGGCTGCCAGTGGCGAATTGAATATCTACCTTGTTGTCCTATTTTCTACAATTGGTGCAATCATTGGTGCATTGTTTAACTATTATCTTGCATTTATCCTCGGTAGACCAATAATTTATAAATTAGCAGATACAAAAATCGCACATTTACTTCTAATAGATAGAAAGTCTGTAGAGAAAGCTGAAAACTATTTTTTAAAATATGGCAAAAGCTCAACATTTATAGGAAGGCTTGTTCCTGCGATAAGGCAGTTGATTTCAATTCCTGCAGGTCTGGCCAGGATGAAATTTATCGATTTCATCCTTTTTACCTTCTTTGGTTCTGGTTTGTGGAATATTATTCTAACATTACTTGGATATTTCTTTTATTCCCAGAGAAATATTCTTGAGAGATATTATAAGGAAATTTCTTACATACTTCTTGCTTTGGGTATTATCTTTTTTGGTTATCTTACTGTGAAGTTTTTTGTTAGTGAAA
>JBMFQR010000015.1:5611-9369 GCA_049968515.1 Brevinematia bacterium | reverse complement strand
AGGAAATTTCTTACATACTTCTTGCTTTGGGTATTATCTTTTTTGGTTATCTTACTGTGAAGTTTTTTGTTAGTGAAAAAAAAGAAAAAAGTGCTTAATGATACCCGGTCTCATATTATAAGGGAGTTTTTTATGTTAAGAATTGGTGTTGCTGGAACAGGTCATATGGGTACCTATCATATAAATACTCTTTCAACCATTCCGAACATTTCCTTTACTTCTATATGTGATATTAATGAAGAGAGGATTGGAGAGCTTTCAGAAAAATACGGAATAAAGGGCTACAGTGACTATAAAAAGTTTCTCCAGTCAGTTGATGCTGTAATTATTGCAGTACCTACTTATTTGCACTATAAGTTTGCATCTGAGGCCATTAAGGCTGGTAAACATGTTCTTCTGGAAAAACCGATGACAAAGACTATCTATTTTGCAGAAAAGCTTTTTGAACTTGCACAGAAAAAGGATGTTGTACTTCAGGTTGGACATGTTGAAAGATTTAATGGAGCGGTTCAGGAACTGAGAAATATTGTAAAACATCCGTTTTTAATACAGGCACAGAGGATGTCACCTCCCGGAAGGATAAGGGATGTTGGTGTCGTGCTTGACCTGATGATACACGACATTGATATTGTCCTGATACTTGCAAATTCAAACCCAGTTGAAATTTCTGCAAACGGCAGCAAAATATATTCTGATTTTGAAGATGTTGCCTGTGCAACAATGTATTTTGAAAATGGTTCGGTTGCGAATATTGTGGCAAGCAGGGTTACTGAAAACAAAATAAGAACACTCTCTGTTTCCCAGAAAGGATCTTATGTTTTTTTAAATTATGACACACAGGAGATTACAATCACAAGGCAACCAACATCTGATTACACTGTATTGAAAGAAGAGATTAAATACAAACAGGAATTCTTAATGGAAAAGGTCTATGTACACAAGGAAAATGCATTAAGACTTGAACAACTTCACTTTATTGAATGCATTACTGATGGGAAAGAACCAAAATTTCAACCCGAAGACGACCTTTCAGCCCATAAAGTGGCAAAAAAAATTACAGAAAGGATTTACAGAAGCTGGAGGAAATAATAGATGAGTGATAAGAGAAAAACTGCCATTTTACTCTTAAGCTGCCCTGACCGGAAGGGTATTGTGGCTGAAATCTCAAATTTTATATATAAGAATAATGGTAATATAATTCATTCGGATCAGCATACAGACTTTGAGACAAACACATTCTTTATGAGAATAGAATGGGAACTTGATGGTTTTAAAATCCCAAGAGATTCAATTTTATCAGAATTTTCTTCCATTGCCAAAAAATTTGATATGAAGGTAGAAATACACTTTTCTGACGAGGTTTTAAGAATGGCAATAATGGTGTCAAAGTTTGACCACTGCCTTTATGAAATTTTGTTGAGAAAGGCTTCGGGAGAATTTCAGGTTGAAGTGCCTTTGATTATAAGTAATCACAATTATTTGAGGCCAGTAGCAGACTACTTTGGTGTTGATTTCTACCATTTTGAAGTTACCCCAGAGAATAAGATAACGACCGAATTAAAGCAACTTGAACTTTTAAAAAAGTATAATATAGACTTTATTGTACTTGCAAGGTATATGCAGATATTAACTGGCAATTTTGTTGGTAATTACAGAAATAGGATAATAAACATACATCATTCATTTTTACCTGCGTTTGTTGGGGCAAAGCCATATCTTCAGGCTTATAGAAGGGGGGTTAAACTCATAGGTGCTACCAGCCATTATGTTACAGAGGAACTTGATAATGGGCCTATTATTGCACAGGATGTAGTATCAGTAAGCCATAGGGATTCCCTTGATGACTTTATCAGAAAAGGAAAAGAACTGGAAAAAATTGTTCTTGCAAGGGCAGTAAAGTATCATCTTGAGAACAAAATTCTTGTTTTTGAAAACCGCACTGTTATATTTGATTGATTTATCAGCCTAACATTGAATATTGTGCTTTATATCTTTTCTCAATTGTTTCGAGGTCAAGCCTTTTTAGCTTTTTCCTGAAGTTTGTGCTATGGTCGTCCATAATTCTCTTAATATATTCAATATGTCTTTCTATAGCAATCAGATAGAGGTTGTAAGGAATATTGTATCTTTTTTTGAAATGCTCCTCAACATACTGATATACTCTCATCAAAGTATTATCAAGTCTTTCTTTTGTAACCTTGTAAAAATCGAGGGTTTTTCTCAAAATATCAAATTCTGTGTTGTATCCCGGAATGCCAGCTTCCTTGAACTCATAGTAAAGAAACAGAAGCTTCTCTAAATATTTTCTGTCTGCCATCTGACCGAGCAAATCAGCCGTGCCCATTATTGAACCTGCTATTCGCTCTTCTTGGCTTTTAAACTTTATTTTTTCCCATTCTACATTTAAACCGGTTGATGAAATATAGTTTGAGATATCTTCAGCTTCTTCCGCAGTAATCGAAAAGAAATCCCTGTTTTTATGAAGAAATGAGATGCTTCTTTCAACATGATTTTTTGTATATTTTGCTCCTGTTCCCTCATTATCGTCCTTTTCCTGAATGTAACCAGTATCATGCAAAAGGCAGGCAAGTATAAGATTTCTTGCAGTGTTTAAACTTATTATTTTCACTGAGAAGTTATAGCCATCAAGTATCCTGACAGCAGCAATTAATGCATCCACTGTATGACCAAAGTCGTGATATTCAGTATTGCACTCCTTATAACCGGGGAACTTACCGTTAAAGAGAAGATATGTTAATTGAAAAGCCTTTCTGATTTTCTCAAAGAACTTTTCCGAATACCAGCTGCAGAAAATATTTTCTACCTCCTGTAGAACCTTTACCAGCCTTGTGTTATCGAGAATCTGGGACAATTGAACATTCTTAATATTCATAAAATCCTCCTGATTCCTAATTATTATACACTACTTTGTCATTTAAAATGCAATTTTTAAAGAATTTTTTTATAAAAATATTATGTTTCAGATATTTTAAAATTTCAAGTATTTTTGAATTTATTTTAACTCTAACTGTTATTTTTTATATAGAAAGTATAGAAATAGAGATGTCCTGATGTTGCCAAAGAAAATACCAGAATATCTTTAATGCCCGGTCTATCTAAAAATTTGATTTTTTATTTTTTTTACTTTAGATTATTATAATTCTTAAAAACTGGAGTACGTATATGTCTGAAAAAAGTAGTAATTTCTGGTTGTTTGTGGTAGTTTCCTTTGTTTGTGGACTGGCAATAGGTGTAGGGGCAGCTTTTTTGATTACCAGCATTTCTAAAAAAGGCGTTGTGGCTGGTGAGGGTAGTATTTCACTTTATCCACCGAAGGCTGATTCTGTTAAGGATGACTGGCTTGTGAAGATTGATGGCTATGCGATAAGAAAGAGTGAATTTGAGCAGGGATACAAACTTTTTCTTTCTCAGGTACCGGAATCTCAAAGGTTAAATCTTCCTAATGAAAGCGTCTTGAAGTATCAGTTTCTTGAGAACCTTCAGGCACAGTACATTCTGACAATTAAAGCCTTGCAGGATGGAATTCATAAAACTGATGAAGGAAAGTTCTATATTAACTCTGCTGTAAGACAGGCAATCTATCAGCTTTATCTGAAAAATAATCTACCAAAGGATGAAAATGTCTTTAAGCCAACAAAGGTTGAGCTTGAGGAGTATTATAACAGAAACAGGGCTCAGTTTGAGAAACTTGGCATGAAGGCAGATCAGATAAAGAGATATGCTGAGCAGGATATATA
>JBMFQR010000015.1:4069-5512 GCA_049968515.1 Brevinematia bacterium | reverse complement strand
ATTTTTGAGTAAGAAAAATAAAGAGAAGGTTAAGATATTACTTGAATATTTTTCCAGAAGAAGAGGAATTATAATTGTCTCCCATGCAAGAGAAGATTTTGTCTATCCTGAAGCCATCATAGATTTTGAAAACTACTTTCACAAAGAGGTGGGAAAATGAGCAAAAGATTTTTGATAATTCATGGGCATTTTTATCAGCCACCACGTGAAGAACCATACTCCCTCAAGATAGAGAAGCAGGTCTCAGCCTTTCCTTATAAAAACTGGAATGAAAGAATAAACAGGGAATGCTATGCTGCAAATGCAGCTTCAAGAGTGCTTGATGAGAGGGGAAGGATTGTAGACATTATAAATAACTATGAGTATATCAGTTTTAATTTTGGACCGACGCTGCTTCTATGGTTGAAAAAAGAATCTCCCTCTACTTATGAGAAGATAATTGAGGCAGATTATAATAGCAGAGAGAAAAATAATGGACATGGTAATGCAATTGCACAGGTCTATAATCATATAATTCTTCCACTTGCCTGTGATAGAGATATTGTTACGGAGATAGAATGGGGGCTTAAGGCTTTTGAAAAAGATTTTGGAAGAAGTTCAGAGGGTATATGGCTTTCAGAAACTGCAGTCAATGATAAAGTTGTTGAATTTCTTATTGCATACGGTATAAAGTTTATTATTCTATCTCCATTTCAGGCTGCAGAGGTTTCCCCGGATAATAAAAAATGGAATGATGTTTCGGATGGGAGCATAGATCCTTCAAAGCCATATCTTTTAGAAGAATCAAATGGAAAGATTGCTGTGTTTTTCTACTACAAAGAACTTGCTTCCAAGGTAAGCTTTGAGCATCTTTTGAGAAATGTAGAGTTTCTGAGGGGTGAAATTTTAAAGTATAATAATTCTACTCTTATTCACTATGCAACTGATGGAGAGGTCTATGGCCATCATGAGCCTTTCGGGGATATGTGTCTTTCAAGATTGATTTATGAAAACAGGGCAAGAAATGAGTTTACTTTTACAAATTATGCAAATTTTCTTGAGAAGCACCCACCCTCTGACTATGTGAGACTTAAGAAGGGTAATGATGGACTCGGGACATCCTGGAGCTGTGTTCATGGGGTTGATAGATGGAGAAAGGATTGTGGTTGTTCTACTGGAGGGAAGGAGGGATGGAATCAAAAGTGGAGAGAGCCTCTAAGAAATGCGTTTGATTTCTTAAGGGATAGATTGTTTGATAAAGCAGAGCAATTTTTGAATAATTATCTTGCTGATATATGGCATGCAAGGAATAATTACATAGATGTGGTATACACGGAAGACTTCAGGGAGAGAGAAAAGAGAATAGATGAATTTCTTAAAAAGCACCTCAATTTTAGTGTCTCTGAGGAAATAAGAGTCAAAATTTTGAAATTCTTTGAGGCTTTACATATGGAATTACTGATG
>JBMFQR010000015.1:0-3970 GCA_049968515.1 Brevinematia bacterium | reverse complement strand
CTCAATTTTAGTGTCTCTGAGGAAATAAGAGTCAAAATTTTGAAATTCTTTGAGGCTTTACATATGGAATTACTGATGTATACGAGTTGTGGCTGGTTCTTTGCCGATATTTCAGGAATAGAAACAATCCAGAATTTAAAATATGCCAACCAGCTTTTATTTCTAATGGATGGCGTTTTTGATGAGGATGTTAAGAAAGAGTTTTTGCAGATACTTTCAAAAGCAAAGAGCAATATTCCAGAATATGAAAATGGTAGAATTATATTTGAAGACATTGTAGAAAAGAATTATCTTAATCTTGAAAGGATACTTTTTGAGTATGTTTTGAGGCTAAAGAGTTCTCAAAATAATAAGGAGAAAAGTGACTTGTATTATTACTACAGAATAAATATTCAGGAACATAAAAGCTTTTTGAAAAACTCCTTTAATGTAGAAAGATATCTACTTGAAAGCATAAATACATTGACTGGAGAAAAGAGGACACATATTTTGCTTGTTGTATTTTTTGATAGGAATTATTATGGATTTGTGAAAAAATACAAGGACAGCTATTTTTTGAAATACATTGATAAGATAGTAAAGGATTCAAGTAATAATTTGCTTCAGGAATTAAAGGATTTTCTGGGTAGTTATTATACTCTGAGGGATATTTCTCAGGATGCGAGAGAAGTTTTTTTAAGATATCTTTTCAACGACAAGATGAAAAAGCTTCATAAGTTTGTTGAATTTTCAAAAAGTGAATTTTTGTCATATCTTGACGTCATCGAGTTATATGGGGAGCTAAAGATTCACATTCCAGAAACACACCGGCTGGTTGTAAGGGAGCTTTTGAACAACTTTGTTTTACAAGAGGTTGCAAAGATAGAAAGTGTCGATATAGAAAAATACGATTTTTCACTTTTGATAAGGACAATTTCAATCTCTAAAAAGGCTGAGCTCGAACTCAATTATGCGGATATTCTTCCAGTAATCAGAAATTTTGTGACTGAAAATATGGAAGATGCAATTATTAAGCTTGAAGTTTCTACTTTAAAAAAGCTTGATAAGATTATAGATATTGCAAATCTTTCCGGAATTGATTTTGAAAAATACGAAATTCAAAATCTTATCTTTGAGAAAATAAAAGAGGTTTCAAAAAACAGAGACCATTTGAAAAGAAATGAGGTAAAATTACTGCTTGAACTTGCCAGAAAATTCAACATAGGAGTGGAAGAAATAATTTAGTTTTTCTAGCTCTACCAGAACAAAGCATTACTCTTCTTTGTTTCTGCTATTTCTCTTAAAACTTTAGCATTATTCTCATCCTTTGTTAGTTTAGCAAGACGTATGTAGACATAGTACTCTGTGATTTTATTCTTTTGGAGAGCAAGTATTGTGTGAATAAGTTTTGGAAACATATGCAAACTTCGCAAGAGTAATTATAACTCTTTTAGCTTTAATTTATCAAGAAAAAAACATAATCCATTGCTATTTAATCACTAATAATATAAGTAAATTCTGTTAGCACAAAAAGGTTGATTGTTTCTGTTTAATTTAAGAAGTTAAGTACCATAAAAAAATAAATTAACTTGATGCCACTTTCAAAATTTTATCAAGTACATTCTTCACATCCTGATGAATCTCTTCTGGTTTCATTTCTTCTACAAGTTGATAATACTCTCCCTTGTTAAGTGGTGTTAAAGAGGTTTCTTCTTTAATTTTTCTTAAAACACTCTCCAGCCACTCGCTAATTTTTGTTTTTGTCCACCATTCATGATTTTTATCTTTAAGAGCAGCAGGAGGAATTTCCATTCTAACTATTTCCATAACTCTGGAGGAAAATAGATTTTCTGGTTCATCAAAATATCTTTCGAGAACTTCCGGCAACAGAAGATAGTTTTCTATTTCGTTCCTTTCCCACTGAATTTCAATCAGATCACCTCCTCTCTGCAGCCTTTCTTCTCCAATGTTGTCAAAGATGGCAATTCCTTTTAAATCTGGAAAAGCATCTTTTAAGGTAAAAAAGTGTTCTCTTGCTTTATTAGGTTGATTCATTACATAATATACAAAAGGGTTTTTCAGCAATTCAGTAGCAGGGTGATTTAATTTTTTCGCAAAGCTTTGCAAAAAAGATAAGTCAGTTGTGCCCTCAAGATATAATACCCACTTTTTCTGCTCAGCAAATAAATAATTTTCAAAACCAAACTGAATGAGAGATTTCAAAACAGGAGTTGTGCTCTTTACGAGATGAGGAACACCTGTAAATGCTACAATGTCTGCTTTTTCTATAGCCTCATTCAATACAGCCTCAGAATGTGTGGCAATTATAATCTGAGAATTATTTTTTAAAGCCTCATCGTATAAAAATCTGAAAATCTCTTTTTGCCTTAACACCTCAAGATGAGCATCAGGTTCATCTATAAGAATTACAGTGCCTCCATTGGCATACATATATGATAATAGCAAAATTACTTGATGTACACCTCTTCCGAGATTAATGAGATCAAACTCATTTCTGCCTTCTCTGTACTTTACTTCTATCCGACCAGTTTCATAAAGCACTGGTTCCTTTAATTGAACGCCAAACATTTTTTCTATTGTCTTTACAAGATTTTCCCACTTTTGTGAGTTTTTTTCATCTTTATACACATACCAGCAAAGGTTTCTCAAAACATCTGCTGTTTTCCCCTGTCCTATGAAGGTTTTAATTGTCCCCATTTCGAGTTTGTATTCTTCTGATGATAATCCAGAAATTGGTGGAAGGTAAACAATATTTTCCTTTAAGGCAAGTTTTATACTTTCAGCCAAATTTTCGTTTTCATCCAGTATTCTTACATAACAGGTTTCTGAGTTTGCAAAATCAAAACCAAGTTCAACATCCCATTCCTTGTTTTCAGTGGATCTTCCTCTAACTGATATTTTTATTAAAATGTTTTTGGTGGATAATTTTCCATTTCTGGTCAATTCCCTAACATTCATATCTTTCCAGAGATTTTTTAACGAAGGTACCGGGATATCAAAAATATCCTTCCTGTTAATAACCACCCCTGTTCTTTTGCTGGCTCTGGAAGTCTTCTCAAGCCTCTGCGAAAACCACTTTTTCAGTCCATATTCCCAGAATGCTATGGCCTGAAGAGCGGAAGTCTTTCCTGAGTTATTTGGACCGACAAATAATACTGCTCTATTATTGAAATCAATTGAAAAATCCAGCTTTTTGAAGGATTTTACCTCTAAAAATTTTAACATTTTACCTCCAATTTTTAATTAAAATTACAAATATTTGCTCCTTGTGAAGTATATAACGAAACGGATAAAAATGCAAAATTTTTTTATAGTTACAGTAATAAAATTATCCAGTGTGGATATTAAATTAACCATACTTGAAAAGGATTTCACCACTTCCCTGCTGCTTACCAATACCATTAATGCGAAACTTCTCTGGAATGGGAAAGAATGCTTTTATTTAATGGGAGAACTTACAAATATTTCTACAAACAGTATTTCAAACACTATTACCACCAATTATTCTTTCTTCTACTTCGATATTCCAAAGAGCAAGGTTATCAAATATGAGTTTTCTGGGGAATAAATAGAGACTCTTTAATAACTTTTTTTATCTTCCGGCGCTTTAAAATTTAATATAATATCAAAAAATTTTTCAAAAATCTATTGACTGAATGGCAGTTTGTATAGACGCATACCGGGTGTATGGTAAAAACGCAATATCCGGCACAGTAGCTACAACAACTCAAAACAAGGAGCGGGTTCGGACAGGTCGGGCGTTAATTCCTTTTGCTCACCAACAAGACCTACGTCGCCTCCGCTAAATTGCTCGTTAAAATATATCAATCCGTTTCATCTGTACTAATCCTTGCGAAAAATCAGTCTAAACGGCAAAATGTTAAACAAAAAGATTCGTCTTTAATCTCCAGCTTCACTATTATTTCCAACTTTAAACTTTCAACTGTTTTTTATCTTCTCTACCTCTTCA
>JBMFQR010000014.1:0-51192 GCA_049968515.1 Brevinematia bacterium | reverse complement strand
GGACAATTTTCTCCATTTTGAAAAATTAACTTACTGCAAAATAACAAATTATACCCTAATAGCTGTCAAAGTCGGGAAAAAAGCTTGAAAAATAAAGTAGGGTTATTTATAATAAACAGGATGGCGGGCGATTTAGTTCTATAGAGACGGCAACAATCGCCTAACAGCGGGCAAACTAAAGCGGTAAGCAATACGGCGGGTAAGTAAATACTTAGTCGAGTTTCGGAAAGTTATACTGACTGGGAAACAAAAACTCGTTTTATAACAGAAACTGATTATAACGGAAAACCTACATCAAGAATGGTAACAGAGAGTGTCCCAGTAACAAAATGGCGTTCAGTGACTTGTCATAAATGTAAAGGTTCTGGGAAAACAATATATAAACAAAATCTAATTACTGAATGGAAGGTATATAATACATTCGACACTTTTCCCGAACTAAGAAATTTCAAACACCCCGAAAATGCAACTGAAGAAACACTATTAAAAATTAAAACACATTTTTCAGATAGCTTACAGATTAATGAGAAAAATGTATCTGTTGATAAAAGACTTATGATAACAGATGATTCTATGAATGAAATAAAAAAAATACTTTCAAAAAAAATTAATGAAATAAGATCAAGCTCTTTATTAAGTTATAATACTCATCTATATAAATGTGAATATATTATACAAGTCTCAAGAATGATAATGTTAAAATTTAAGAATTTTGGTGGTGGCAAAGCATACTTTTTAGGTAGTAAGCCCGAATTATATCTTACCAGAAAACCGATTTCATTGGAAGTAATTTTTTCTTTGTCAATTATACCTTTATTTTATATAAAAAGCATTTGGTTTCTATATTATAATCTTTTATATTTTTTAAGCTTATAGATTAATTTTTAACGAAGGTATTACACTTTAAATATCAAGAAAATCATTCCTTCGCAAATCAAGTGGGTAAATAGCAAGGATTAATTTTAGAATAAAGAATTGCTCTTAGATATATTTATTTACTAAAGCTTGCAGAAGGTAAGTTGTGGAGGAAAAAGTTGTTTTTCAGCTTTCTCAAAATTTTTGCGCCTGATTGAAGAGACAAAGAAAGCATTTTTTATTAGTAAAAATCGGTGAAAAATTAATCTTCTCTTTTTGATAATTCAACTGGTTTGCAAAAATAAGGATATACCTGATGGTCTCATTAGGGTATTGAAATATAAAAGAAAAAATCTATACCATGTCTTCGTATTTATTTTTTCACTATTTATTGATTAACTCTCGAAATTCAGGTAAAATATTATCGGATTTTTTCTCCTCTGTCTGCAAAAAAGGATAAAGTATGGATGAAGAGGAAAGAATATTATTAATCAGAAGAGGAAATGAGCTTTTTAACAAGAAAGATTATAAGAATGCATTAAAAATTTTCCTTGCCACAGACTATAAAGATGGAATAATAAGAGTGGCAGACTACCTATACTTTGACAAGGGTGAAAAGCTATCGGCCATAAAGCTTTATAAAAAGGCTGGCCACCAGAAGGTAATAGATGATTTTGCAGAGAAGGTTGCTTCAATTATCAGAATGATGCTTAAAGAAGATGAGGCTTTAAAAGCACAGGAAAAAGAAGCGACAGTAAGCATTGATAAAATCGAGACACTTGACAATCCTGAAAATAAAAATGGGAAAGAAAAAAATGATGTTGATGAAAGGAAATGAAGTTGCAGAGAAGATAATTGCCAGCGTGAGAGAAGAAATTAAATCTCACAATCTTAAATTAAAACTCACTGCAATACTTGTTGGAACTGATGAGGCTTCAAAAATATATGTCTCCTCAAAGAAAAAAGATTGTGAAAGATGTGGAATTGAATCTGATGTAATTGAGCTTCCCTCCGATATAAAAGAAGCTGAATTGATTGATATTATTAAAGGCTTAAATGAGAATGAAAGTGTTACAGGAATACTCTGCCAGTTGCCTCTACCTGATTCCATAAATGAAGACAGAATAATAGATATAATCTCCCCAGAAAAGGATGCTGATTGCTTCCATCCCTACAACATCGGGAAACTATTTGCAGGAAAGCCAGTGGTAGAACCCTGCACACCAGCAGGAATCATTAAGCTTCTTGACTATTACAATATCGAGCTTGAGGGCAAACGTGCAGTTGTAATAGGTAGAAGCAACATTGTCGGTAAGCCTGCTTCAATAATGTTGCTTCAGAGAAATGCCACCGTGACAATCTGCCACTCGAGGACAAAAAATATTTCTGAAATTACAAAAGAGGCTGACATTGTTGTTGTTGCAGTGGGTAAACCGGGATTTCTTGGTGGCAATATGGTCAAAGAGGGTTGTGTTGTTGTCGATGTAGGCATCCACAGGATAGAGGATAAAACTATAGAAAAAGGCTATAAAATCATCGGTGATGTAGATTTCGATTCTGTCTCTCAAAAGGCTTCCGCCATTACGCCTGTACCCGGTGGTGTTGGTCTTATGACAAGAGCAGTCCTTATGGAAAATATCCTGAAACTCGGATTATTAAAAAAGGGAATCAACTGAATGGCTGGCAAGCTTTTTGTCGTAGCAACTCCCATAGGAAATCTGAACGACATAACATTAAGAGCAATTGAGACCCTTAAAAGTGTTGATATTATAGCCTGCGAAAATATAGATAGACATCTTAAGTTGCTTTCCCACTTTAACATAAAAAAAAGACTCTTTGAATTTTCTCCGAAAACGGAAGAAAATAGTGCAAAAGGCATTGTTAAAGAAATACTTTCCGGTAAGGATGTTGCACTGGTTAGTGATGCCGGCACTCCACTGATTTCAGACCCGGGCAAAAGACTAATATCTCTTGCAAGAGAAAGCGGAATTGAAATTGTCCCCATTCCCGGCGTATCGGCATTATCTACAATTCTTTCGATTTCAAACTTTTCAGCAAAAAACATAGTTTTTCTGGGATTTTTGCCAAAGTCAGAGGGGAAGATAAAAAGGGAGCTGGAAAAATTCGTAAATATTGAAGCCACAATAGTTTTATTTACTTCACCATATCAGATAAAAAAAATTTTAACTATCATTAATAAAATCTTTGGAAATGTCGAAATAATAATTGGAAGAGAGATGACAAAGGAGAATGAAGAGTTTATAACTGGCAGGGTAGAAGATATTATAAGCAAAGGAGTTAGGGAAAAAGGGGAGTTTACCTTAGCTTTTTTTAATAAAGCTAAAGATTGAAATTTAATATTCCGAAAATAGATTAAGTTCAGGAGGTATGTTATGGAAATTCGTGGTGTTGATGGAATAAGGGGAGTAGACAATAATTCAAGAATAAATCGTGTGACAAAGAAAAGCGATGGAGAAGCAAGAAATCTCTCTGATAGTGCAGAAATTTCGACTGAAGCCAAACAAAGGCTTGAGGAAGAGAAGTTAAATTCAATAATGAAAAATACTCCTGACGTTAGAGAAGACAGAATCACTGAAGTAAGAGAGAAGCTTTCAAGAGGTGATTACAACAAAGAAGAGGTCATAAACGTTGTAGCAGAAAGAATTATGAAAGCACTCGGTTTATAGACCACGGCCACTTAACTATAGAGAAGGTGGTTTTTCTTCTGCTTGCTGGGTTGACGTTAGCAGAGAAGGAAAGCCACCTTTTTTATTTAGGGGAATAGAAATTATATGGTTTAGCCTTACAATTTTTATTTACCTAATCTTTTAGAAAATTCAACCTTTTCAGTATTAAATGTCTTGTATACGTTAAACCATCGTTTGCTTCACTATAAAAATCAAGCCAGCTTTGTATAAGCTCTCTTGAAATTTCAACCTTTTCTTCACCTCTTTCAAGCAGTTTCTGGATTGAATTTTGCATTGTCAATTCAAGAAATCTCCCGACAGAAAGCTTTGACTTCAAAGCCTTAAGCAAAGCAAAGTCAAAGTCATTCAGTCTCTCAATGTAATTCTTAAAATTCTCAGTCCTTTCAAGCATCCTTTTGCAGGCATCTATTGCTTTACGGGAAAGCGGGATAAGATTGTCAATTGTAACCAGCATCTCCTTCAGAAAATCAAGAAATGCTCTATCATCTTTTTGTGGAAAACAAAAAACTTCAATCTTTTTATCAAATTTACCCAAAATATTAAAGCTTTTGATAGTATCCAATAGTGTGAAAACTTTTGTGCCTTCAATATATGCACCACCCTCAGTGGCATTTATAACATCGGCGTCGGTAGCTTCTATCTCTTTCTTGAACCAGTCGATAAATGTGAAAAACTTCCTGTCCGTAAACACAAAATTCTCTACATTCCCCCTCACCCTTATTCTATCAGCTGCAATAAGGCTTTTAGCATTGTAGCTCTCAAAATTTTTCAGCTTGTTTGAAGTGAAAAAGAGCATCCTTTCAAGAATATTGCTATCAGAGTGTGTCTTAAATCCAGAATAAGCAAGGTCCTGTCCTACAAATATGATTGGGCTGCAACCCAGAAATCTGGCAAGATCAAAGGCAGTTGTAGACACAGAACCACCAGATTTCAGGTAGCCCTTTTCACCCCAGAAAACCTTCAATTCATTATAGAGAGGAAAAATTGTATCAAAAATGATGATTTTATCCTCCGGATATTTTGCAAAGGTCATAAATGATGTGGCACTATCGGCAACCAGAAAAGGAAGGTTACCTTTCTTAATTCCCGAAATATAAAGGGAGTTTTTATCCTGTGGGTCTACTGTTACGATAAAGTCTGGAGAAATATCATTCTCTACAAGATAACAAAAAGCTGTGTCGGTAGATATAATTAAAACTCTGTCATTAATCTCTTTTAAAACACTAATGTTTTTCCTTAATGAGGGACCGGCACCCACTATTACAGCAGGTTTATCAGAGAAGTTATGTCTGATATTATTTATTCCGGGGAGTCTAAAATAAAATATGGAGTTTTTTATAATATTTTTTAGCCAGGTTTTTTGAAATCTTTTAAGTGTGTTCTGGTTTATATGTCTCTTAGAAAGATATGCGGCAAGCAACCCTTCAAAATTTGAATATACTTCTGGAAAGAGAGTAATGTAAGACCTGTGTATGTAGAAATTAAACTCCTTAATATAGTTTTTCTCAAGAAAATCAAACATTTCCTCTGTATTAAAGAAAACCTTAAGTCTTGGTGAAGAGAAAACCTTGCTTAAATCCCTGTGTTGTTTTGCAAACTCAATAATATCAACTGTGTGCTCATATAGTATTATGTTGAACTTTGTGTTTTCAAGCAAATATTCCACGATATAACCAAGTCCAAAACCGGCAATCACAACATAATTCATTGAGGTGTTAAAATGAGTAGCTATTCTTTCTGCCTCCTTAAAAGGATAAAGGGAGTGAATTGTGAGAGTTTTTGAATCGTGGGAGATTTTAAGGTTTTTGTAGTCTTTTGAATCTACAATGGTAAGTTCCATTTTTTATTCCTGCTTGAGAAAGTTACCACTAATATACATTCTTCTCACTATATTAGCAAAAACCGGGGCAGCTATAGCTCCGCCAGTATGAAATTCCCCCCTCGGTTTATATATAACTACAAGAATGGTATATCTCGGCTTCTCTGCAGGAAAGAAACCCACAAAAACAGCGTTATAAAGATCAGAATAATAACCACTCCCATCTGGCTTTGCAATCTGTCCGGTCCCTGTCTTTCCCGCAATAGAAATTCCCTCTATCTTTGCACTCAATGCTGTTCCTTCTTCACTTATTACCTTTTTCATCATTTCAATTAGAACCCTTGAGGTATTCTCACTCACTTTCTCTTTCTCATAAGTGGCACTTTCAACGGGGGGATATTTTACTAAAATAGGCTTTCTATAACTTCCCCCTCTGGCAATTATACTTGCTGCGATGGCAAGCTGTAATGCTGTAACCCCAATCTCCTGACCTATTGAAATCATATATTTCGATAAAACTGACCATCTTCTGTAATCTCTAAGAATACCCTTTTCTGCACCATATATTTTCAACTCCGGTTCCCTCCCAAAACCAAAGTCTGAGATAAAATTATAAAAATCCTCTCTTCTGAATCTATCAGCAACCTGAACCATTCCAACATTGCACGACTTCTGTATTATTGTTTCCGGTGAGACATAGCCATGTGCGGCAATACAGGAGAAAGGTATCCCGGATATAAGTATTTGCCCCGGGCAATAAAAAAGAGGCTTTGTCTGTGTCACTATCTTATTTTCGATAGCAAAAGCCATAGAAAACATCTTCATAGTTGAACCGGGCTCAAAAACATAGCTCACCGCTGGAAAATAAAATTGGGCAGAAGATAGTATTTTAGCATTTGGATCATATGAGGGATAGCTCACAAGAGAAAGAAGCTCCATATTTCTATTGTCAATAATGACAACACTCCCACCTTCGGCTCTATTTTCTTCAACAGCCTTACCGAGTTCCTGATAGGATATTACTGAAATGTCTATATCTATAGAAAGCTGGATGTTTGTTCCACCGGAAAGGATACTATCGTATGTATATTCAACGCCCGAAATACCTGCATTGTCGATGGAAACGTTCCCTATTAAAAAAGATGTCTCTCTATAGGGATAAAAACGACCCATCTCACTCAAAATACCGAGTTCATCACTCTTTATTATCTTTTTCTTTCTTAATTCATTAATCCATTCCTTTAGAGGAGCTGCCTCTTCCTTTCTCATTTTCCTCTTTATCCAGACAAAATCCTTATCAGTAAAAAAAAGCTTTAGCTCATCTGCTTCAAACAAGCCTGTTCTTGATAGTTCATTAAAGAGTGCTTTCTTCTTATCTTCTGAAAGTCTTGCCGGACGGATATAAAACGAAAAGAATTCCTTTGATAGAGCAAGTTCTTTTCCGTTTCTATCAAGTATTTTGCCCCTTACTTCGCCAACTTCAATGCTCTTTAATAATCTTTTATCCGGAAACAATGAAAGTACAAGTATTCTTGCAACAATAAAGAGAAAAAATAAGAGAAAGAAAAAAAAGAAAACACCAAATCTTTCATTCCTCATAAAAAACCCATTTTTTAAATAAATCGGAAAAAATTATATAAACGTAAAAGATTATCGCCAAACTAGACAAACTGAAATAACTATTCACTTCTCTTTAAGTCTGCGGGGTGTCCGGAAAAACCGGACAACACCCCAGACCCTATTTTTGAAGAGGATTGGTTGGCAATATAGGAAAAATTTGCAATGCAAAAAGCATTACATAATGCATAAATTTTACCTACATCATAATTTTTTGTCAATATTTTTTATTTTAAAAAAAATTCCGATAAATCCTAAGGTGAGAGTTAACTTTTAAGAAATTCAGATAGATGGGAGTGTAATTTTCTGATGAGATTTCTTTTACTGGCAAAATTTTTCTTTCTTTTCTTTGCTTTCTCCACAATTTTTTCTGAAACCCTTTACTTAAAGGAAAAAATCATTTTAAACCAGAACAAAACTCAAATAAAAAATCTTTTTTCAAACAGCACAGCTTTGATAGGTGAGATTTATTTAACTTCAAGATTTTATAGTTCTTCAGAACTTATTGAAATGCTTTCAAAAAAGAGAATTGACGATGTTATCCTTATGGGAAGGGGTATAAATGTAAGGATTGTATCTCCCATTTCGGACAAAAATTTGAAGCACATTATTGAAAATAGCATCGAGGGGCATGAAATAACTGATGTTAATGTTAACTCAAGCCTTCCAGTGAGTATTTATGTAGAAAACATTTCAAATTCCATTCAAAATAACATTGCAGAAATTTTCATCGAAGGTTATTATTTCACCAATGAAATTGGCGTTGAGACAAATTTTAGCTTAAAATTTAATGTAAGGAAAAAAGAAGAGAAAAGAATTTTTTTGAAAAATATAGGCGAAAAGGATGCGGATCTCTGTTACTCAAATAAGAATATGCAGATCAGGATTAAGGTGAAAATAGTAAAAAGGCTTCCGGACGGCTTTTATTTAGTTCAGAATGAAAATAAAATTATGAAAGTAAGGGCTGAAAATGAGAGGTAAAATTTCATTTCTTATAGGATTTTTACTATTAGTAAAGGGAGTCATATTTTCTGCGACGGTTGAGCTTAAAAACATCATTTCAATTGAAGGCTATCAATCAAACCCCCTTCTCGGCTATGGCATAGTTGTTGGTTTAAAGGGAACTGGTGATTCTGATAATGGCTCTCACTCAAGACAGATACTTGCAATGATTGCAAAAAATTTCGGCTTCAGGGTTGATCCCCAAAGATTAAAGGCAAAAAACTCTGCTGTTGTTCTGGTTACCGCCAATCTGACCCCATTTTCACAGGCAGGCTCAATGCTTGATGTTAAAGTTTCTTCTGTCTATGATGCAAAATCTCTTGAGGGTGGTGAACTCATTGTTACACCATTGCTCGGAGGAGACAATGAAATATATGCCATTGCTCATGGCAAAATTTTAGTGGACAAAAATTCGAAGGGGATAAATGGGATTATACCCCAGGGGGCGAGGGTTGAAAAAAACTTCTCACAGAAAATTCTTAATGAGGAAAGGGAGGTAAGTCTCGTTGTTGATGAAAACATTGGGGTTTCTTCAGTATTTAAAGTTGTCTCGGAGGTAGAGAAGAATTTTAAGGATTATTTTGTATCCTTCTCAGGAAATACAATAAAGCTTAAAATTCCAGAGGGTGTAAATGAACTTGAGGTTCTATCAAAGCTTTTTTCCCTCAGAGTGGAAATCAATGACGAACCAAGTGTTATTATCGATAGCCTTACTGGAATTGTAATAGCAGGGGGAAATGTTGTAATTTCAGAAGCTGCTATTTCATATAAGAATATGCAGGTCAACATTGGCACACAGACTCAGCCAGCCTCATTTTTTTCTTCCAGAAAAGAGGAAAAAAATATAGGATATATTAAATCTTCAACAACCGTAAGTGAGCTTGTCGAAAGTCTCAATCAGCTCGGAATTTCAGGAAAGGACATTGCTAAAATCATTGAGCTATTGTACAAAAATGGAAACTTGAAAGCAAGGTTGATAATTCAATAGTAGCCCCATTTCTTAATTTGGCTCTTTATCGAGAAGGGATGTTCTGGATTGCCTCTGGCAACCCAAGGCATACTAATCCATTACAACTTCAAGCAGCAGTTCCTCAATATGTGGTAGTTCTTCAAGCAGTATCCCAGCAAATGTTATGGTAAAAGCAGTAGCCTGTGGTTTTTATCACACTATGGCTCTAAAGGAAGATGGCACTCTATGGGAAAACGGGTAAGAATGCTGACGAACAGCTCGGTACTGGAAATACAGTTAGTACAAATAGCTTTGTAAAGGTATTATCATAAGAAGAAAAAACTCTTGCTGTCCAAAAAGTTTTAAATTTCTTTGCTGTCATTCTGAATGAAATGAAGAATATGTTGACATCATTAGGAATTGCATATTTTTCGTTTTGCTCAGAATGACACTTTCGGCTTTTTGGACAGACCAACATACGATGATGGCAGTATTGCCATCCCTACTTTCTGAACTGCACCCGATAAAATCCTTTTCTACTTGACATAAGCTACCGAATGTTTTATATTAGATATTAAATAATGTGCATTCTGCGATTGCACATTGTTATTAAGTATTTCAGGGGCATATTTGTTTGATGAGACTTAAAAAAGATTACCCCTCTGATTTTGATCACGTAAATGTATTCGGGGTACATGATTCAAACTTAAGGCTTATTGAAAGGCTGCTTGAGGTTAAAATTTATCCAAAAGAGAATACAATAGACTTTGAGGGAAAAGAAGAGAATATCACAAAGGCATTTCACATACTTGACAATATCATCAAACTCTCAAAGAACAAAAAGCATGTTACACATCAGGAAATAAAACTGCTCTTTGAGCAGTCAGAAAAAACCGACAGTTATGAGACAGATGCAATAATATCTGATGGATTGACCACTTCAAGACGTGGTAGAAAATTAAAGCCGAGAAATTTACATCAGCTTGAGTATATAAAAAAGATTCTCCTCTCGGATTTAACCTTTGCAATAGGTCCTGCGGGAACCGGCAAGACTTACCTTGCAGTTGGAGTAGGATTGCACCTTCTCTTCAAAAATCAGATTAATAGGCTCATACTTACAAGACCTGTTGTGGAGGCGGGAGAAAGTCTTGGCTTTCTACCCGGCACACTTGAGGAAAAGATTGACCCATACTTAAGGCCACTTTTTGATGCTATAAAGGATATGCTTGAAGCAGATGAGGTGAGGCATTACATTGAATCCCAGACTATTGAGATTGCACCTCTGGCTTATATGAGAGGGAGAACCTTATCCAACTCATTTGTTATACTCGATGAAGCTCAGAACACAACAACAATGCAGATGAAAATGTTTCTGACAAGACTGGGGGAAAACAGCAAGATGGTTGTTACAGGTGATATAACCCAAATTGACCTGCCTTCCAGTAAGGAATCGGGATTAAAACAGGCAGTGGAATTATTTAAGGATGTTGATGGGATAGAGTTTCACCATTTCGGGGAAGAAGACGTCATAAGACATGGTATTGTGAAGAAAATACTTGATATTTATAAAAAGAGGATGGAAATTTGATGAAAGAAAAAGGAATCCCCTTAGAAGATCTCCCATTTTTAAAATGGCTTTTTCAGAAAAGGCATATATTTCTTTTTTTTATTTCAGTATACATAATTTCCTTTATATTCATTCTTATTGCAAACTTCCCACCTTCAATGTCCCATTTTACACTTGAGGATGTTGCGAAAAGAAGCTTGATTGCAGATGAAAACATTCCTTATATTGACACTATTGAGACATCAAAAAAAATTAAAGACTTTGAGGCAGAACTCCCATATTTTTATAGATATATGGAAAACCATCTATCAATATTTCAATCAAATCTGAACTTTCTTGATTCCCTTTCTCAAAGTAAGAACGATGAAGATTTCTACAAAGAACTGAAGAACAGAAACTTTCTCTTTTCGCATGATGTGTTTAAATACTTTCTTGAAAGAAGGAAGGTTTTTCACAAGCTTACAAATAGAGTAATCTATATTTATCTGGCTTTTACAGAAAAATATCTGATTGTAGATAAGCTTGTTAATGAAAGGACAAATTTAACTCTGATTAAAAGCAGTGGAACTGAAAAAATAAACATAAATTCCGTTTTATTCTATCCGGTAGAAAAGCAAATTATTCTTGAATTTGTAAAAAAAATTTTCCCTTATATAAGTCAGATTGAGAGTGAATTTTATTCTGAAATCCTTCAAAACCTTATTCTCCCTACTGGTATGCTTGATGAAGCTATAAGAGAGAACAGGTTGAATGAGTATTTAAGAGAAATCTCGATGCCAGAGAACTATATTGTAAAAGGAAAGATTATTGTAAAAAAGGGGGAGAAAATAAATACAGAAAAATTTAGCAGAATTTCAGCATACCTTAATTATAAAAGAAAAAATTTTTTAAATAAGATTATTTTCTATTTTATTGTGTCATTATCACTTTTTGTGTTTATACTCTACAGGTTTTTCTCACTTGAAAAATCTGTCTTTCAAAAATTAAGAAACATAATAATTGCAAGCTCTGGATTTATAGTGGCAAATATGCTTTTCTATGTTTCTTCACTTTTCTACAGAGAGTACAACAACATCCAGCTATTTTTGCTCATTCCATTTGGTGTGATTACATCTCTTCTACCTATAATCCTACCCACTACGGGGCTATCAGTAAATCTCTTAATTTCATACACATTTTTCTCCTTCTTTTATCCCTTTTTTGACCTTTTAACATATTTCAATCTTTTAATATTATCATTTTCAGTAATATATACCTCAAAGCTGCTTAAAAAGAGAGGAGATTTTTTCACCCTCGGATTGCTTTTAACCCTTATAGAATTTGCTTTTGTGTTTTTATATTTTGCATTGTTAGAAAAAAATCTTTCCACCTCAAATATAATGATAAACATCTTGTTCGCCGCAGGAAATGGAATGCTATGTGCTATCTTCTCTCTCGGATTTCTACCATTCATTGAGGATATTTTTAAAATTCCAACCCATTTTAAACTTCTCGAACTTTCAAATGTCTCCACAAGTGAGTTGCTAAAAAAATTCAGAAATGAGGCAAAAGGTAGTTACAATCATTCCATAATGTTAGGTGATATGTGTGAACAGGCAGCAGAAGCAATTGGTGTTGACCCATTGCTTGTTAAGGTTGGAGCATATTACCATGATATCGGGAAGATGTTTAATCCAGAATATTTTATTGAAAACCAGAGTGGTGAGAACAAGCATAATGAGATGAAAATTTCTATGTCTGTTTCCGTAATTAAATCTCATGTTAAACTTGGCATTGATGTTGCGAGAAAATATAGAATTCCAGAAGAGGTTATCGATTTTATCAGGGAACATCACGGGACAACAACAATTTCCTACTTCTACCATCAAGCTGCTGGTATTTACGGCGAAGAAAACTTAAACATTTCGGACTTTGAGTATCAGGGGCCAAAGCCAAAATCAAAGGCAGTAGCCATTCTAATGCTTGCAGATAGTATTGAGGCAACGCTAAGAACATACTCACAGAGTGCTGAAAAAATAAATGTATCCATCATAAAAGATGTTATAGATGATATAGTTGAAAAAAGAATAAAACAGGGACAGCTTGAGGAATGCAATATCACATTAAATGAGATAACTCTCATAAAACAGGAGTTTTTAAAATTTCTGTATTCTTATTATCATAAAAGAATCAGCTATGAGTTTAAGTAGTTTCAGGATTTGCCTCTGGCAATACAATATTGAAAAATTCAAGGTGAAGCTATGGTTGAAGTTACTAATTTCACTCTGATTTATGACACAAATAAAGTGGGTTTCTTAAAAGAGGGAATTGTAACCTATCATTTTGACAATCTTAAAATACTTGACGTTTCCCTTTTAAACAATGATTTCGTCAGAAACTCGGTAATACTTAAGATTGACTCTTTCGATACTAACACTATAAATTTCAGGATTAGAAGCTTTGAAAAGTCAGAATTCAAAATTCCACCCTTCCAGATAAAGGCTATTGATGGAAATGCCACAAATGTGTTTATTATTCCCCAAACCATTATAAAAACAACCCCTGTTTCAATAAATGTAACAAACAAACAACCCATCGAGGAGATATACAGCTTTTTTGATCCGTCATGGATAATATTGCCCATTATTCTGGCACTTGTTGCAGCTTCAGTTTTTCTCTCAATAAAATTTTTTAAAAACAGAAAAAAGAAAATAGAAGAGAGGACTGAGGTTAATCCGATTGATGAGTTCATCGCAAGAATTGCAAAGATAAAGGCAATGGAGTTAACAAAGCAGAACTACAAAGAGATATTCGTTAAAATTTCGGAGGGAGTTAGAACCCTGCTCGAGAAACTCTTAAAATTTAACGCACTTGAGATGGCATCGAGCGAAATACTCAATTTCTTGAAGAATGCTACCAATGAAGAAATAGTTGAAATAACTGGCTATATACTAAAGCATTGTGACAGAGTAAAATTTGCAAAGCACATTCCCACATTGGAGGAAAAAGAAAATTGCATTTTAGAATGTGAGAATCTGGTACAGCTTTTAACTAAAAAGGAAGAAGAAAAACTCACTTCAGAGGTGAAAAATGAGGTTTGAAAGTCCTTTCTTCTTAGTTTTACTTGTGTTTCCAGTGGGCTATCTTTTAATAAAATATCTGTTTAAAAAGCTGCCAGTACTATCACCCTCTATAAACTTTTCTTCCCTTTATCTTATAAGCAGAAAGGAACTTATTTCAGCATACTACAATATAATTTCAGATTTGCTTATAAATTCTGCACTCATTTTTTTCATCATTGCACTCGCAAGACCTCTCGGTGGAAGTGCCATCAAATCAGATGAAATGCTCGGCATTGATATAGTTCTCTGTCTTGATGTTTCCGGCAGTATGCTAAATTATGATGGCTTCCCCACACATCTTCCATACAGGGATATTCTGGATCAAAGAATCTACTATGATTTCAAGAAAACCCTTTTTCCCGGCAATAGACTAAATTCAGCAAAGAGAGTACTCATAGACTATATTGATAAGCAAGAGTTTAACAGAATAGGGCTGGTAGTATTTGCAGGCTATAGCTACACAAAATCTCCCCTCACACTCGATAAGAAGATGCTTAAGAATCTGGTCTCGAGCATAGAATTTGATCCGGCAAATGATGGCACAGCCATAGGTATGGGAATTGCCACAAGCATCAATAGAATTAAAAACTCAAAGGCAAAAAGCAAGATTATAATTCTTCTAACAGATGGCAACAATAATACCGGGCTTATCGAACCCCTAACAGCGGCAACTATTGCGACAAACTACGGGATAAAGATATATACAATAGGCCTTGGAAATAAAGAGGGCTTTCTGCAACCTGCAAACTTAAGTTGTACAGAGTATATTTTAAGGCCCGGAGAGGGTCTTGATGAGAATATATTGAGACAGATTGCTGAGATTACCGGCGGAAAGTTCTTCAGGGCATACGAACCTGAAACCTTAAAAAAGATTTATGATGAGATAGATAAACTTGAAAAATCAAAGATAGAAATAAAAAGAAGGGTTATGTATAGGGAAAATTACTTTCCATTTCTTGTTACCGGCTTTGTATTTCTGGCGGCATTTATTATTTTCTATGGGATGATTATCAAAGTTCCATAAAGCTGAGTTTTAAACCTTTAGGTAGATAAAGAACGTGTAAGGTCGCCACAAGTAACCTCGCACACTCGCAATCTAAATATTATTAATCAAAGGTCGATAATTAAATCAGTCAAACAATCTACAAAGAGGCAAAATGCGTTATTTCTGGTTCTTTCTCTTCAATATTCTTGGTGCTTATGTTTTAATCCTCTT
Source organism: Brevinematia bacterium (assembly GCA_049968515.1). Classification (GTDB taxonomy): domain Bacteria; phylum Spirochaetota; class Brevinematia; order Brevinematales; family JAOACQ01; genus JAOACQ01. The sequence goes on along the minus strand of JBMFQR010000014.1, from coordinate 36,358 downwards.
TCTCATTGGTAAGGGCGGTATTATTGAAAATATAAAGAAAACTGAAGAGATTGCAAGGTTAAAAGAAAAGCGTCTTGAATTACAGATTGAGGTTGAGGAATTAAAAAACCGCATTCTGCTTTTGAAATCTTTGCAAAATGATGAAAACCATATACTGCTTGAACAGGGTAAAAAGAAGGATGATACAATAATATTCAAATTTATCAACAAAAATCCCCAGAAGACCCTCGAAGAAGATAGATTTGAGAACAGGCATAAAGAGATTTTGTATAGACTTTATTTTTCTGTGACTCTTGCCATAATTATGATAATTTCAGGCAACATTGTAATTTACATTCAGTGTACAAAGAAGGGGAGCTAATGAATATTTATCTTACAGGATACAGGGGCACTGGAAAGACAACACTCGGCAAAAGACTTTCAAAAAAGCTCGGCATGGATTTTGTTGATATGGATAGAATGATAGAGAAAAAGGAAAAAAGGAGTATAGAAGAGATTTTTTTCACCAGCGGTGAGAAGTATTTCAGAGAGGTTGAACACAGGGTCTTATGCGAACTGGCAGAAAGAACAAATCTTATTGTATCCACTGGAGGCGGGGTTGTACTTCTTCCAGAAAACCGAAAGATTATAAGATCAACAGGGATAGTAATTTATCTTACTGCCGATGAAAAAACAATCTATGAAAGGATAAAGGATGATAAAAATCGTCCTCCTCTTACACCAAAGCCTCTTCAGGAAGAGATAAAAAGCTTGCTTGCGACAAGAGAGCCGCTTTATGAAGAACTGGCAGACATTACATTGGATACATCTTTATATAACATAAAAGAATGCATAGAAAAAATAACAGAATTCTTAAAGAAAAAAGGGATGGTGATATGAAAATAACTTATAGAATAATAAAATATTCTCTCATCTCAATTGTGCTTTTAATAATAGTTGGTGGAATGGTGGTCAACACATTTAATTATGAAGAGAAGGACTTAAATCCTTATCTGCGTCTTACCTCATCAATTTTAAGTAATATTGAAAAATGGTTCTTAAAGGATGATTATAAAGAGAATATAATTTTAAAGATTGAAAAATATAAGAATGAATTTGACAACCTCATTTCTGAAAGGGTATCAAAATTTGCCTCTTTGAAAAAAAACAATGAATTTCTGGAGTCTATTTTTGTTTATTTTGTTTCAAAAAATCCTGAAAAACTCAATGAATTTTTTTCAAAATTCCCCGAATTCAAGGATGTAATCATCATAGACAGAAAAAATAATCTGATATACAAAAAATCTGATGTCGCTTACCAGCTTTCATGGTTAAATTTTAATGAAGAGATTGAAATAACAAACATAAATAATGATGTGATACTTTTGCAAAATTACTCTGATAAATCCTTTGATGTTGACTTACAGATAGCTGCTATCCTTGATTCCGAAGAATTAAAAACCTTCCTTAAAACATCTTCTTTTCCTGCTTCCTATGTAGTGGGAAGCAAGGTCATAAAGAATGACAGGTTTCCTGAAAGCTGGCTGAAAGGATTAAATCTTCTTGAATCCCAGAAGGTTTATAAGGGAATGTACAACATTGCTGTTTTCCCCTTACTCGATAAAGGTTCGTATTATGGTAGTCTTGTAATGTTATATCCCGTAAGAGATTTTGGTAGCATTCTTATTTTATTGCTAAAGGTGCTGCTCTTTCTCATAGTTATTTTGAGCCTTTATGAACTTGATAGGTTTTTAGAGGGTAAAATTAGTAAAATAAATGTAACTCATAAACAGAGGCTTCAAATGAAAAGGCTTAAGAAAGCCTCAAATCTTTCAGATAAATCAGACTTAGAGTATGAAAAAAGTCTGGACTGGGTGGGAAAGTACATTGAGAAAACAGAGGGCAAAAAATGAAAACTTTTATATTGTTTAGCCTTTTATTATTGAACTGTCTCGCATTTTCAACAGAATGGACAAGAAATAACATATTAAAATTCTCAATTTATAAAATATCAAACTTAGATTTTCTTTCCGACTACGAAAATATAATTCTCACAAATGGGGTTATCAAGCCAACGGCTTCTTATGGATGGTTTTACACAAAGCCTTTTGAAGTAAAGGAAGGCTTGGTTGTTGATAGAGCATTTGTAAATCTCAAGACAGGTGGCTCTCAACTTCCCGATAGAAATGAGAAGGGGGTAAGAGTAAGAATACTTGACTACAATACAGATGAGATTATTGGCGAAAGAGTTATTTTTAGCTCAGGAGTAATAAATCTCAAAGATACATTCAGAAAAAGTTTGTATTTTTCCCTTGAGTTTTTTGATACAAATGTTGAATTGCTCTCATTTGGCTTAAAGGGTAAAACCTCCGAACTATTAAATTCCAAGGAGTTGATTATCCAGCCGGCTCTACTTTTTTATAAAGAAGAAACACTGCTTATCAAATTTAAACTCGGCAAACCATCCTTCGTTGACGTTTTAATTTTCAACAGAAACATTCTTGTAGATACCATAATGAGGGAAAATTTTCTCAAAAATGGAGAGGTGGTAATTAAGTATGATATGTCAAAAAACAAAGAAAAATTCCTTTCTACCGGCACTCACTGGGTTTATATTAAAGCAAAAACCTTAGATGAAAATTCTGAAGAAATAACAAAATCCTTCTATTTTGTAAAGGAGTAGGCTTAAATATCAAGAACACACTGGGCAATAAAGTTTTCACCTTCCTGATAGACCTTTAACCCACAGGGAGTTGCTGCCTTGACTTCTGTTTTCAACCCATTTCGATGGGTGGTTTTAAGCTTTTCCCCTTTCAAATAAACTACTAAATGCCCTTCGCTAAAATCCTCCACTTTTATCTCAATCCAAATAGCTTTGTGAAATGAATGCTCGAATAATATTCTGTTAAGAAAATTCAAAAAGAGAAACTCCTTATCCAGTCCCTTAACCTCAAAGGAGATTTCAAATTCATTCTGAAAGGAGGTCAAATCTGCCATTATTGACATCATGCCCTTTGCAGCCTCCGAAAAAGCCTCCCCATAAGACTTTCCTATGCCCCTTACTCCTATGTCTGATGGATGGTCAAAAAATTCAAACATAAAATACCCCTGTATTAAGGATAACATCTTGTGAAGTCATCAAAACTTCAGGATGTATCTTCCTACTCTTCTATAAAAAGTAGATAAAATTTATTCTTTTCCGGATACTCAATAATTATTCCACATAGATTGTTTTCGTAATTTACTTCTGCAATTACTCCATCCCTGAGTAAGAAATCAATCCTATCAATGTTCTTGTACCTGTAAATCTCCCTGCCGTCAATAGAATAGAGAAAATATGCATTAATCCTGCCAAACCTACCACTGGCAATATAATTATTTCCCATAAAGGAGCAAAAATCAGTATTCAAAGGCAGAGAGAAAGTCTGATTTTTATTTATATCCTTTATGTATCCTCTTCTGTCTCTCTCATAGTAATTCAGAGTTTTATCCTCATTCAGGACAAGAGAAAGATACGGAGTATTTAAGAATTCCTTTTTTGAAAAATCATATCTTAATACACCAGACTTCGTTTCAATGTAAAGGGATGATAAATCTGCACTCACAATCAATTCTCCACCTTTAAACCATGATTTTGAGACACTCGTTAAGAGTCTCTCCTTGGAAAAGCTTGCATTGAGTCCTTTTTTATCTGGTTGAAATAGCCAAATATATTTTTTATTATAGAAAAGAAAGATATCCTCTATATGAAATACACCAGTAGCATCTGTTGAATATGCTACCATTTCTCCATTGGATGTTCTATAAATGCAAATAAGTCTTTTGCCAGAAATATTAAAAAGTATAGCAAGATAATCAGAGTTTTTGAGAAATTTGAACCCCTCAATCTTTATGTATCTTTTATCAAAACTACCTATATAAACACTTCTGCCACTTTCAAAATCATAAAGCTGCAGATTGTGAACCTCTGAACCCTCATTCGTTACAATGCCTTCAAGTATAAAAAGTCCGTTTCTTGTTGAGGGGAAAATCTGCTGAACAGCCCCAATCTTCTGTTTCTTTATCACCTTCCTATCAACCATGCTGAACTTATTTATATTCTCCCTGAAATAAAAGTAGAATTCATCCAAAGTATTTGTTATATTCTGGTTAACCGAGGGTAAATCCGAAAATATATTGTTGTAAATTACAAGGTTGGTTTTATAAACCCAGCCTTTTGTTTCATTGAAAAACACCTCAATCTTTTCTTCCTTTGAGAGCTTTTTAGTAGTTATGAGAGTGCCGGGTATTAAAGTTGCTATCACACTTCTGTCATTGTCTTTCTCCCCATATACCTTTGTGTCCCATCGGTTTACGGTAGCAAAAACACAAAAAGCTTTTTCAAATGAAAAAAGGAGAAGTATCAACAATGCTATCCTTTTTTGCATACGGAGTCCTCAAAACTAATTGTTCTTTTCATATTTTTTCAATTCTGAAAGTGAGAAAACAGCAAAATCACATTCCGGGTATCTGTCACAGCCGTAAAAAGACTTATTTTTTCCCTTCTTTTTTACTATATTTCCAATGCCACACTTCGGGCATTTTCCGAGAGGAACCGGCTTTGTGTTTTTACATTCTGGCCATCCTGAACAGGCAAGAAACTCACCATACCTTCCTATCTTTTTCAGCATTGGTTTGCCACACTTTTCACAAACATATTCTGTAACCTCGTCGAAGCTGCCCTTTATGTTTTCTATATTTTCATATGCATGGTTTAAAACGGGCAAAAACTTATCATAAAACTCCCTGACAACTTCTTTCCAGTCTTCCTTCCCTTCTTCAACCCTGTCAAGTTCTTCTTCCATCCTTGAGGTGAAATCTGTGGTAATAAGCTCCGGGAAATACTCCACAAGCATTTTATTTACAGCTCTGCCTAATGGGGTTGGAATGAGCATTTTCTTTTCTTTTTTTACATAATAGCGTTTTGTCAGGGTGTATATCGTCGGAGCATATGTGGATGGTCTTCCTATGCCAAGTTCTTCCATTGTCCTGACCAGAGAAGCTTCAGTATATCTCGGTGGTGGCTCGGTGAATTTTTGCTCCCTGTTCACCTTTAGAATCCTTAACTCCACTCCTTTAACCATATCTTCGGGTAGAGATTTTTCATTTTGAGTCTTTGAAGGATTTAACTTTAAAAAGCCATCGAAAACAAGTCTGCTACTTGTGGCGGTAAGAAGTTTATTCCTGCATTCTATCTCAATAGTTGTCTGTTCAGAAATAGAGGGTGTCATCTGAGATGCAACAAACCTTTTCCATATAAGTGAATACAGCTTGTACTGTTCCGGTGTAAGGAATTTCTCCACTTTCTCCGGAGTGTATGATACATTTACAGGTCTTATCGCCTCGTGTGCATCCTGCGAGGTTTGTTTGTTTTTGTATATATTTGGTTTTTGTGGCAGATACTTCTCACCAAAGTTATCAGAAATATATTCTCTTACACTTTCCATCGCAGCATTAGAAATCCTGACGGAGTCTGTTCTCATATATGTTATCAAGCCTGTTCTTACATTGCCTAAATTTATTCCTTCATAGAGTTGTTGTGCAACCTGCATTGTTTTCATTGAGGTAAAGCCATATATTGTATTGGCAGTTTGCTGGAGCGTACTTGTAATAAAAGGTGGAGAAGGCTGACGGGCAACATTCTTCTTTTTAATATCCTTAACAACAGATCTATCAGATATTAGCTCATTCGCAATTCTTTCCGCCTCATCTTTAGATTTTATGTCTACCTTTTTTCCATCAATCTTTGCTAATTCGGCTTCAAATTTCTCTTTCTTATACTCATAGAGTGCAGATATCTTCCAGTATTCCTCTGGCTTGAAATTCTCTATTTCTTCCTCTCTTTCGCATATTAGCCTTAAGGTTGCCGACTGAACCCTTCCAGCCGAAAGCTTTGATTTAACCTTGTTCCACAATAGAGGACTAAGCTTATAACCAAAAATTCTGTCAATAACTCTTCTTCCCTGTTGTGCATTAACAAGAGATGTTTCTATCTCTTCAGGAGAATTGATCTTTTCTTTTATTTCTCTTTCTGTTATTTCGTTGAATTTCACCCTCTTTATGGGAATAGTTCTCCCAATCTTTGTAAATAGGTTTTTCTCAAGGTCGTTTTTAATATGCCATGCAATTGCCTCTCCCTCTCTATCCGGATCGGAAGCAAGAAATATCTCTTTCGCATCCTTTGCAGCCTCTCTTAATTCCTTGACAACCTTGTACTTGTCCCTCATTATTATATATTGAGGTTCAAGTGTTTCAAGATCAATACCAAATCTTGACTTGGGAAGATCTATAAGATGACCCACTGAAGCCTTTACTTCAAAATTACTGCCCAAATACTTTTTGATGGTTGCAGCTTTTGAAGGAGATTCTACAATAATAAGATTCTTCAGGTCTCTGGATTTTGTGTTGGTTTTATTGCTTTTCTGTGATTTTCTATTGGCTGCCATCCGAACTCCTTGTTATTCTGATAATGCCATTAGTATATTTTCTTAAAACGTCAGGAATAATAACACTCCCGTCCTCCTGCTGATAATTTTCAAGAATCGCAACTACTGTTCTTCCAACTGCAAGTCCAGAACCATTAAGAGTGTGTATATATTCAGTTTTTCCAGTTGACTCTCTCCTGAACTTTATGTTTGCCCTTCTTGCCTGAAAATCGAGACAATTGGAGACAGAGGAGATTTCCTTGTATCCACCCTGTCCGGGCAGCCATACTTCTATATCATAACACTTTGCAGCAGAAAAACCCATGTCCCCACTCGCAAGAACAACAACTCTGTATGGGAGTTGAAGCATTTGTAATACTTTCTCAGCCTCTTCGAGCATAGTTTGATGTTCATTTTCAGAGTCTTCTGGCTTGCAGAGTTTCACGAGTTCAACCTTGCTGAATTGATGTTGTCTTATAATTCCCCTCGTATCCTTCCCATAACTTCCAGCCTCACGTCTGAAACTCGGGGCGAAAGCTGTAATCCATACAGGCAGGTCTGACTCCTTGAGAATCTCTTCGCGATAGATGTTTGTCAATGGGGCTTCCGCGGTGGGATTTAAGTAGAGATTTTCCCCGCTTATTCTGTAGAGATCCTCTTCAAACTTTGGAAGATGTCCGGTTCCAAATAGAGAGTCAGAATTTATTAAAAATGGCAGCCACTTTTCTTCATAGCCATTTTCCCGGTGTAAATCAAGCATAAAATTGATCAATGCTCTTTCAAGTAGTGCCCCCATTCCATTGTATAGTGTAAAGCCACTTCCTGCTATTTTTGCTCCTCTTTCAAAATCAAGTATCCCCAGTTTTTCTCCAATCTCATAATGTGTCTGAGGCTTGAAGTTAAATTTTCGTGGTTCTCCCCACCTTTTGATTTCTACATTATATGTTTCATCTGGGCCCTCTGGCACATCATCGAGAGGAATATTTGGAATTGTAAGAAGTAAGGAATGTAGTTTTTCCTCAACCTCTCTTTCCTTTACTTCAATCTCATTAAGCTCAGTATCCAGCGAATTGGCTTCCTTCATTAAATCAGAGGTGTCTTCCTTTTTTGACTTTCTTATCCCAATCTCTTTTGAGAGATTTTTCTTTTTGTTTCTTAAACTATCTCCTTCTCTTTGAAGTTCTTTTTTCTTTTCATAAACAGAAAGAACTTCATCAAGGACTTTCATATCCCTGAGTCTGTAAGAGAGTTTCTTTCTGACAATATCAACATTTTCAGTAAGAAATTTCAGATCAAGCATAAACACTCCCCATATATAAAATTCTAATATTATCCTTCATATCTTTCAATAATCAGCTCAACATATGCCCTTGAAATCTTCAGGCTTTTTGAAATCTCATCCACACTCCAGCCCTGCTCCCTCAACCTCAGTACACTTTTGATCGTGTCTTCATCAGAAGCCTTTCCCTTTTCAGGTGCAATTTTACCGAGAGAACTTTCCTGTACTTCTTTTATTCTTTCAAGCTGGTTCTGTAATTTGGCAACCCATTCCCTCATCCTCTGTACCTTTTTTGATTCCTCTTCGATGTGAATCAAAAGGTTTTCAATGTCGACAATCTTGTCAACAGCTATATTTATTTTATCCTGATCAGCAAAAATTCTTGCAATGCTGTTCTGAGCAGATTTTATATCTTCTTCTACTTTATCAGAAACCTTGCTTATATACGAAATCTTTTCTTCGAGTTCATTTATCCTATTGTCAATTGTCTTCAATGCATCCTTTGAAAGGTCAAGAGAATTTATAATCTCATTAACAACCTCCCTCTTCTTCTCAATCTCTATAACCCTTTCCTTCACTTCTTCATATACTTTAAGACCATCCATAACAACCCTTTTTATCTCTTCTGCTTTTTCCTGTTGTTTGTTGATAATACTCAATAACTCTTCAGTTTCCTTAGCCTTTGAAATTGCCATTGAAACAATATTATATATTTCTGTAGCTTCTTTCTTATTGTTCATAAGGCTATTAAATATATTGTTCAAATTTTTGTTTTCAGTTTTTATCCCATCAAGCAATTTCAACCCCTCTTCCATTTCTTTTCTCTTGTTTTCTATCTCTTTTAACTGACTGGAAATAGTTTCAATTATCCTGTTTGATTTTTCGGCAAGCCCTTCAGATCTTTCAAGAATTGCGCTCTTTTTTAGCAAGGTATCAAATTTTACTTCTATTTCCTTCGTTCTTCTGGTAAGCTCTTTCAAATCATTAATTATAATCTCCTTTGTCTCTTCTCTTTTTTCCTTCAGATCACCAAAAAGATTCTCACCCTCTCTTCTGGCATCCTCAAGTAGTTTTTTTGCCTCTTCCTTACTCTTTGCAATGAGGGAATCCAATTCTTTAATTACTGAGTTTATTTTTTCCGAGAGATTTTTCTCTATGTCTTCTGTTTTTCGCTTTATGTTTGAAATCGTTCCTTCTTCGATGGTACTTATCTGTCTTAGAACATTGTTTAATTTCTCGGATATTTTACTGAATTCAGTGTTGGAATGCTCAAGATATTCCATTACCTTTCCTGAAAAACTCTCTTTTTCAGATTCAAGCCTCTCCTGAAATTGCATAAAAAGCTTTTCCATATTTTTAGTAAGTGCATCCTCATCCCTCCTGAAATTGGAAAAAATGTTTTCTACATATTTTTCCTTTTCTTTTAGTACAAGGTCAAGTTCGCTCTTTATCTTTCCTGAATGCTTTTCGAGTTCTTTTAAAATATCCTGTGTCGGCGGAAGGAATGAATTTTTAAATTTCTCAATTTCTTTATTAAAGCTATTCTTTAGCTCGGAAAGATGTCCTTCAAGCTCCTGTTCATTTTCTGCTTTTAATTTTGAAACAATCTTTTGATTCTCCTCTCTCAGTGTATCAATATAACTTTTAACCTCTTCATTTATTTGATTCAAGCTATCTTGAATTTTCGCCTTTTCACTATCAAATTCTCCCTTAATATTTCTGAAATATTCCTCTGTTTGTGCTGCAAGACTTTCCTTTAATAGAGATATATCATTCAAAAGCTCATTTAGTTTTTGTCTATGCCCATCAGCAATAAGAGAGAGTTCCGCATACCTTTCATTTACATTATCTTCCTTTTTCGCTATTGTATTAAAAATCTCTTCTATCTGAAGTGTGATAGATTTAATTCTCTCTTCCTCAGAAGTAAGGCTTTCCTTTACGTTTTCTATCCTGTCAACAAAGTTTTCGAGCTGTTTTTTAAAGTCTTCTTCAACATCTCTAAGATCCACTTCAATCTTTTCTGCCAACTTCTTTACCTTTTCCTCATTATCAGAAATCACATCTTTTGTCAATTTTTCAAGCTTTTCATTAATATAGTCTCTGACACCCAAAAACTCAGTTTCATATCCTTCTATAACCTTCGCCACTTTGGTTCTATATGAATCAAGCTCTTTTGATATTTCATCCTCTTTCTTCCTGAATACCTCCAAAAGCTCCCCTATCTTCTCTTTTATCTTCTCTTCCTTTTTTGCCATCTCTATGTCAAGATTTGATGAGCTTTCATTTATCTTTGAATAAATCTCTTTTTCAAAAGCCTTTAGTTTTTTAAATATCTCATCTTCGATTACTTTTACGGATTTATTTACATTTTCACTCAAACCTGTAACCTGGCTCTGGAATGTAGTTATTCTTTTTTCAGCCTCTGCTATCTTATTTTCAATTTGAAAATTAAACGATGCAATAACTTCTTCTTTCTCGGATTCTAAATCGCTTTTCATTTTTTCTATTTCATCAGAAAGCTCAACAACCCTGCTCTTAGTGGATTCCACAATTTTTTTCTGCTCATTCACTGTAGTTTCAAGTTCCTTCCTTATCTCCTCTATGCCTGATTGTCCCTGCTTCTCAAGTGAGGTATAAAAATCCCTGAGTTTGTCCTCAAACTCCGCCTTCATAACACTGGCTTCCTTCTCAAGCTTCCCGAATAATTCATTAAGCTTCCTCTCCCCAGCCTCAACCCTCTTCGATATCTCTTTCTCCCTCTCTAAAAACTCCTTTATCGTGTTGTTTATCTCAGTCTTTATCTCTACCCTCTTCGCTGTTAATACATCCTCACTCTCTTTGTATATCTCTCCTATCTTTGCTTCAAGCTCCTTGCTAAACCTCTCTATCTTATCCTCTATTTCTTCCCTAACATCTACAAGCGCCCCTTCACTCCTTAACTTTAAACCTTCAAGCTCATCCCTTAATGTGCCTATCTCTTTAATACTCCACTCCTTCGCCCCTTCTACTCCATCCGTTATCTCTTTTATCATCCTTTCCCTGTTCTCAAATAATTCCTTCCTTAACTCTTCTACTCCACTCCTTACCGACAATATCTCCTCTTTCGTGCTATTGACCAGCTTCTCATACTCCTCTACAAAACTATCCTTGATGTTAGAAAGATATCTCTCTATCTCCTCCCTTCTCTCTGATACAGCCCCCTCTACTTCCTTCTTTAGAGATGCTGCCTGCTTCTTTATCTCATCAAGCAACTTCTTATACCTCTCTATCTCAGAAAATACCTCCTCCTCTACCCCTTTAACCTTATCCTCTAATCCCTTCTCATAACTCTCTATGTTCTTCTCAATGAAGTTTAACCTCTCCGAAACTTTACTATACTCCTTCGCCATCTCACCTATAATCTCCTGCTCCTTACCTCCAAGTCGTGCTAAAACCTCTTTCGCATACACTTCAATATCTACCTTCCACTCATCCTTTAACCTCTTTACCTCACCCTCAACATTCTTTAAACTTAAAAGTAATTCACTCTCCCTCTTGTTTATATCCTCTATGAATTTATTTACCTCTCCAAGATATGTAGACTTTAACCCACTTACCTCCTCCTTGAAGCCTTCCTCTGCCTCCTTTACAAAACTTTCTACCTTGCTCTCTAATTCCTTTAAAACATTGGAATTGCTGGCCAGTTCCTTGTCCATCTCCTTTAATTTGCTATAAAATTCCTTTTCAAACCTTTCAAAATCTGCACCAATTTTCTCATCAAAACCAGCCACTCTTTCCATCACCTTTGCTTCTATATCTGATTTAAGCTTATCAACCTCGCTCAATATTTCTTTATTTGCTTTTGTGAAAAGTTCCTTTGCTTCACCCTTTATCCTGTTTTCCAGTGAAACAACTTCACTTTCAATCTTTGAAAAAGCCTTCGCCAACTCTTCAGCCTTTAAATCATAGCCTTTTTCGAGCTCATTAATTCTGCTTTCAAACCTTTCACTCAAAAGATTTATTTCAGAGAATAGAGAATCACTTTTTGTCTCAACCTCGTCCACGGTTTTTGAAAATCTGTCCTCAAATTCAAGTATCCTTTTTTCAATCTCACTCTTTAGATTCTTCTCCGTATCCTCAAGCTCAGAAACAATCCTGCCGCTCAAATCCTTTAAATTTTCTTTCAGCTGGTTTGAAATCTCAATAAATTCCTCACCAATGCTCTCCTCTTTTTGCTTGAGAAAATTTGATATTATTAAATCTATTGACCCCAGCTTTTCATTTGTAATTCTTTCAATTTCTTTATACCTTTCTGAAACTTCCTTCTCCTGTATCTTTAACTGATTTTCAATCTGGTCAGATTTTGAAATTATCTCTTTGTTTACCTCACTCAATCTCTTTATGTTATCATTCCATTTATTACTGAAATCCTGAAGTGAATCTGAAAGCGACTTTTTGATTCCAGCCGCAAGTGATTGAAACTCTTCTCTATATGATAAAGCCTCTTTTGCAATGGCCTCTTTCTCCTTTTCAAGCTCATCTCTGAAAGATTCAACATCAAGAAAGATATTCTTTTTAATTTCTTCAAGAGAAGCCTGATACTCTGATAATATTTCTTCCTCATTCTGCTTCAAAATATTTTCCCATTCAGCCTCTTTATCAGACAATGTTCCCTTTATGTCATCAGTAAAGTATGAAATCCTTTTCTTTATATCCTCAACATTCTCATCAAGAGAGTAGGAAAGGGACTGGATGCTTTCAATTTTTTCTTTTATTTCACTCTCAAGCTTTTCAATCTCCTCAGCATTATACTTCCTCTGATACTCTATATCATCCTGAAGCTTTTTTATCCATTCATTTATGTTTTCTGTTGCCCACATCTTTACCTGCTCAACCTCATTTCTTAAAGAAGAGAGATTCTTCCTCTGTTCCTCTACCTCATCCGATACTGAGGTTAGCTCTTTAATATCCCTCTCAATTACAGTAATTTTTTCTTTGATGCTTTCAAGTTCTTTTGAAAATTTTGATGCCTCTTTTAAACCAATAGCCAGATTTTCTTCAAGAAGCTTCATTGATTCAAAGTTTTCCTTTATTTCGAGTAACTTTGAGTTAATAAGACTTGTTGCCTTATCAAGTTTTTTAAGTGATACGTCAAGATTGATAGTTTTATCAAGGAATTCCTTCTCCTTTTCATCAAATATCTTTTTCATCTGAACTATTGAGAGATCAATAAATTTTTTCAATTTCTCAAGCTGAGTATTCCTTTTGTCCTTTCTTCTGAAATAGAGAATAAAAAGCACAGAAATAACAACAGAAAAGAACGTGCTTAATATCAGGCTGTTTAAAAAGGACATATCCACCTCCCCAATTTTTTTAATTATATCATTTTATAATCATATTGAAAATTTAGCAAAGATTTATTGCTTATTTATTTATTCTCCATAAACTGAGTGATTTTTTTATCTATATTCTCGAGGGTTGTCCAAAAAATAAAAAAAATGCCTCTCTAAAACTTTCCCAAACTTACAAAAAATGCTTAATACTTGAAAATTTTAATGTATGCTGTTATATTGAAGGTGTAGAAGACCATTTTTAATGGGGGAAAAGTTGGCTAAAAAAGTAATAATAATAGGAGCAGGGATTGCAGGTTTATCTTCTGGATGTTATCTTCAGATGAATGGTTTTGAGACAGAAATATATGAATTACACAATCTTCCCGGAGGATTGTGTACTTCATGGAAAAGAGATGGTTATACATTTGATTTTTGTATCCACTGGCTGATGGGTTCAGGAGCTTCAAAAAATTTTTACAACATATGGAAGGAACTTGGTACTACTAATTTAGATTATATAGAATGGGAAGAATATACCAGAATTAAGTCTACAACAGGTGAGGTATTGACGGTTTATACTGATCCCAATAAACTGGAAAGGGAGTTATTAAGGATTTCTCCTGATGATAAAAAGACCATTCAATCATTCTGTAATGGTATTAGAAAATTTCTTGATTTTGATTTTATAACAAGAGAAGAAAAAGTAAGCTTTTCAGATGGATTGAAAATGCTCAAATTTCTTCCTTTGCTAATAAGATGGGGAAGCATAGCTGTTGAGGACTATGAAAAAAAGTTTAAAAGTCCCTTAATCAGAAGCTTTTTTCACCCCTTCACTGAAATAATGCCTCGCTTCCCAATAATAGGTATATTGTCGATGCTTTCATTTATGCACAGGAAATCTGCAGGTTATCCGAGGGGTGGTTCTCTAAATTTTAGTAAAACAATTGAGAAAAGATATAAAGAACTTGGAGGAAAGATTCATTACGGATATAAAGTGAGTAAAATCATAGTGAGAAACAAAAAAGCTACTGGAGTAATTGCCAATGGAGAGGAGTTTTACTCAGATTATGTCATTTCAGCCGCTGATGGGCATTCAACAATTTATGAAATGCTTGAAGGCAAATACCTGAGTAAAGAAATTGAAAACATTTATAGAACTTACAAACGTTTCCCTTCACTAATTTATGTCTCAATTGGATTGGGGAAAAAATTTAATAATATTCCCGCCTCATACTCTTTCCATTTGAAAGAACCGATAATTCTTGAAGATGGAGGGCTGCAAATTGAGAGACTTTACTTAAGAAACTTTAGCTTTGATAGCACTCTTTCACCGGAAGGTAAAACAAGCCTTATCTTAATGATTTCAACATATAATGATGAGTACTGGACAGAACTAAAAAAATCAAACCCGCAAGTTTATGAAGTAAGAAAAAAAGAAGTGGCTGAAATAATTATTAATACTCTTGAAACAGAATTTGGAAACATAAGGCAATTTGTTGAAGTAATTGATGTTGCAACTCCTGCAACAATAATCCGTTATACAAATAACTGGCACGGTAGTTATGAGGGGTTTATTCCGAAAGATATAAAAGGTCTTATTGCTCCCCTCCCTTGTAAATTACCAGGTCTTTCAAATTTTTATATGGTCGGTCAATGGACAACTCCTACCGGCGGTGTACCCAATGCAGCAATAAGCGGGAGAAGAGTTGCTCTTAAAATCTGCAGAAAAGAAGGTAAGAAATTCAATGTAATATATTAACTTACCTGAGATTTTCCTCCATATAAAGCTCAAGCTCAATCATTCTTTCAAGAAGCTGCGACTTATCTGCCCCGGGAAAGTTCTCCAAAACGAGTTCTTTTGCAAACAGTCTTGCAATATACTTCAACTTGCGAAATGGATTCTTTGAGGCATAGATAAAGTCAGCATGCCCGTTGTTTATAATTATTATATAGTTATATGGATCATATCTACTTCTCCATAACTCACCCGGAGCATGCTGGAATGTATAACCGGGTAGCCCTTTTTTTTCTCCAGATGGTGATTTCCTATCTCCCTCATTGAAAAGCTCTTTTGTAACAGTAATTATACACTCCGCCTTTAATCTTTTTTCGTTTTGTTGAAATTCTGCCTCTATTTTTGTAATGCCGGGCTCTTGCGGAGCTTTATATTCCGTAAAAATTCCAGTCTGGACAGAAAGTTCTCCACCTCCCTCAGCAATTCTCCAGAAGACATCAAAATCTGTCTCTAAAATCTTATCTTTTTTATCACGGGCAACTGCTTTAAGCTTTTTTGTCTCACCTACCCCTATAACTGCAGAGCCGGGCTGAATCGAGACTGAGGTCATCTCTTCTGGTAGATTAAAGGTGTCTTCCCATTTTTTCTCCTCATCCGAAACCTCTATCTCACGTACCACATAGACCGGTTCAATTTCTTCCTCAAACTCTCTTTCTCTCTTAACTATTTCTGTTTTTTTTAAGTTTCTGACATTCAGCCAGTCATACTCCTTTTCTGGAAGAAAAGAAAGTGCCTCTCTTAAAGCCTTTGTTATCTTCTGGAGAATATTTCTACTGACTTTCTCTTCTTCTGCAATCTTTTGTTCCTCTATTCTTTGAGATAAAGCAATCTCAAGGCCTTTAATCGCATAGCAAAAACTTTCAAAAGCTTCATCATAAATAATTCCACCTCTTGTGCCCGGTGTTAGCTGTAGGAAAGATACATCTATCATTCCCTCAAGATATCCTGATGTCCAGGGAAAGCAGTTGAACTGCTCAATCTCTGTGATCGAGGGCAAAACTCTTGTTCCGCACCTGTATAAGCCAACCTTATTTTCAGAAGATGGTTCATTTAAGTAAAGTTCATAATAAATATCGCCGAGAGGACTTTTTACCTCGGGCAGGTTATGTAATAAAACCCCCTTGAATTTACGAGGTTCAACATTGTATTCTTTTCTTGCAATGTGATCCAGTATTTTTATCTTAACACCAGATTTGCTAATTCTGTCTCTTAATTCTGAAGCAAGGTAATTTTGAATTTTCTCTCCTGATAACTGTCTTATTCCGGGCAAAAGTGGCTTTATAAGAAGCTCTGTACCTGTATGCGGGAATAGAGTTTTGGCTTCAGTAATTGAATAGCCGGGATTATTTTTTATAAGCTTCATTCTTCTGCAAATTCCTTCTTTGCCAGTAGAGGTAATAATAAGCTCTTCTCCAACAGTCCAGAAGCTTAAAAGTCCTATGCCAAATTCTCCCTGAATTCCTTTTACACCACTTTTTTTCAGCTGTCTTTTAATTGAATCTCCAATATGAGTTGCTACATAGTTGAAATCATCTATGCCACTTCCGTCATCCACAACTTTCAGAAATGGCTCTCCATGCTGGCGACCTTTAATTATGGTAATGTTTGATGCCCTTGCATCTATGCTATTTTCAACAAACTCAGCTATTGCCTTAAGAGGATTATTCTGTGAAAGTGCAATGATTGTTATTGCATTCCAGTCATCACCTATCTTTAATTTTCCTGTCTCACTTTGTTCTAACTTTGACATATTCTTCACCAGCTTTATAAAAATGACGGCAAGCCATCGTTACAAAATTCTTTAATCCTTCACCATTGTAACAAATCTCACAGCCTCAAGGGTTGTTTCTTCAAAGTGTTTTTCACTTTTTCTAGTTATCTTTAAGAGAAGCTGATTGTAAAGAGGCCCAACAGGAATAACCATTATACCCTTTACCTTAAGCTGTTTTTTCAAAGCCTCTGGTATGACAATCGGAGCAGCCGTAACTATAATCTTATCAAATGGTGCAAATTCTTCAAGCCCCTCCCAGCCATTCCTGCAAAAAAATTTTATATTCTTAAAACCCAGATTTCTTAATACAACCTCCGCATTTTCCAATAACTCGGGAATTCTTTCTAATGTATAAACCTCTTTTGCTATACTTGCAAGAATAGCAGTCTGATAACCCGAACCCGTGCCTATTTCAAGAACCCTGTCTTCACCGCTTAACTCAAGCGCCTCTGTCATCAGAGCAACGATATATGGCTGGGAAATAGTCTGTCCGTAACCTATTGGCAACGGATAGTCCTCATAGGCGAACTCTTTATCCTTTTCCTGTACAAATAAATCTCTCGGAATCTCTTTCATTGCCTTAATGACTTTATCATCAGTAATTCCACGAGAGATTATCTGCTCATCTACCATCCTTAACCTTATTTTCAAAAAGTTTTCTTTTTCCACTTACTGCTTTATCCTTGCCATATTATATATTTGAACACCATTATATTCAGTAAAACATCCACCTATATAAATCCAGTTATTGTCTGGAATGAAAATCTTCTCCACTGAATAATTGGGACCACGCCCTGTATTAAATGTTGTATCAAGACTTCCATCGGGATTTAATCTTGCAAGGTTTGAAATTAGTGTGCCTTCATAACTTGTAAAATCTCCGCCTATAACGATCTTTCCATCACTCTGTATAGCAATATCCTTGACAGAAAAATAATTCCCCTGTAAACCGCTTGTGGAAAAGAAATTATCAATACTACCATCTGAATTAAGCCTTACTATACCATTTTTCCCGGTACCACTAAAATTTGTAAAACTTCCTCCTACATATATTCTGTTACCACTATCTACTTTAATGACATATATATCATTGCCATTCTCATTCATAATTGAACCGCTGCCTACAAAGGACGTATCAAGACTACCATCACTATTCAACCTCATAAGATTTGTTACAGTTATTCCATTATAGTTTGTAAAATGACCTCCTACCAAGATCTTTCCATCACTCTGCAATGCTATAGAATAGATACAATAATCACCCAAAAAACCATAATTATTACTGAAGGTACTATCCAACTCGCCATTATTACTTAACCTTACAATTCCTCCGACCAATTCACTTTGATAATAGATGAAATCTCCTGCTACAATTATGTTACCATCACTTTGAACCGCAATAGCATATACACATTTGTCTACTTCAGTTATGTAAGAAGTAAAAGATGTATTAAGTGTTCCATCTGAATTAAGTTTTGCTATGTTAGTAATAGGATTAGAATTATATTCTTTAAAACCTCCACCAATTAAGATAGTATTATCATTCAAAACCACAATTTCAGCAGTATATGAGTAGTTATTAGCTCCTATACCAACACTATTAAAATTATTATCAATTGAACCATTAGAATCAATCAACAATGGATTTTTAATTCCATAAAACAAGCCACCTATTAGTATTTTCCCATCGCTTCGTTTGGCAATACACTCCACTGAAGAATAATTAAGCTCCATACCTGTTTTAAAGTTAGGGTCGAGTTCTCCAGCTGCAAGGGAGCTACTCGAGCTTGACACGCTGCTCGAAGATATGCTACTTGAGCTTATCTCACTGCTCGAAAATACACTGCTCGAGCTTGCCTCACTGCTCGAAGATGAACTACTCAAAACTCCACTTTCTTCAAGCTTTTTATATACGTTGGGTGGCAAAAGTAATTCACATCCTATTACTGATAATGACAGAAATATAAAGAAAAAAAATCTTCTACGCATTTTTCTCCCCCTTTAAAATAAAGGGACAAATAGATAATATTATCAATTTAGAAATATGTCAATAAAAAATATTTTTCTGTGTTTCAAAAATGTTAAAATTTGCAATAAATTACAGTCATTATTTGGTTAACACGGCAATACAAGATAATATCTGCATATCCTCAAAGCTATATAGCAACTAAAAGATTTCTTGAATTTATTATTCTTTTGTTGTATTATATAGAGGGAGGTGGTTATGCACTTTAATTGGAACTTTATCGATAAAGATGGCACTTTTGAAGCAAAAGGCTTAAAAACACACCTATATTTTCCACTTTGCAATGAAGCTGGATTGATGTCAAGCATTACTCCACTTTTGCATGGAGACATAAAGACGTCCAACAAAACCTTTATTCTGCCTCCCGTAACCATTGTAGATCTCCATAATACGAGAGCCTCAAGAAATTTCTGGTTTTACATTGATGGAGATGGTTTGTGGTCAGCAACTGGAAATTCAACAAAGCAGATTTTTGAACAAACCGTGAATCCTTCCTTTTATGAAAAGAAGATTGAGGCTGGATTTCTCTGGCATAAGTTAATCTACAATGATAGAAAAGCAGGGCTTTCCTCTTCAATCTTAAGCTTTGTTCCTGCTGATGAAAACAGGGTGGAAATACTTTATGTTAATGTAAAAAACACAAAAGAAATCCCACTCAGACTGACACCAACCTCTGCAATTCTTCTTTATGGCAGAAGTGCAGAAAATATTAGAGACCACAGACACGTAATTTCCCTCGTTAACAGACTGGTAGAGTGTGATTATGGAGTTGTATTAAAGCCTCTCATTATTTTTGATGAGAGGGGACATTTGCCAAACAATCTTGAGTATTTCGTAATTGGTGCAGATGATAATTCCAACAAGCCAGTGGATAAAATTCCACTCCTCTCTGATTTTATAGGCAACGGAAATCTTGAATGGCCTGATGCCCTGCTTGAAAATAAGCCACTCTCTGAAATAAAGAGTCTGAGAACAGATGGACAGGAACTTATTGGTGCTTTAAGATTTGAGAGCTTTGAATTGAAACCCAAAGAAGAAAAGGGTTTTATTATCATTACAGGCATTAAAGAAGAAAAAGAAGACTTAAGAAAGATTTATGAAAGATACAATTCAAGAAAAAAGCTTGAGGCCACACTTTCAGAAAATAAAAAATTCTGGCAGAAAAAGTCCACATCAATAGATTTTCAGTCAAATTTAAGGGACTTTGATGGTTTAATGAAATGGATAAACATTCAACCGGTCTTAAGAAAGATTTATGGTTGTTCTTTCCTTCCACACCATGACTATGGGAAGGGAGGAAGAGGCTGGAGAGACCTCTGGCAGGACTGCCTTTCTCTAATACTTCAGAATCCTTATGAGGTTAGGGAAATCTTAATAAATAATTTTGCAGGGGTACGTCTTGATGGAAGCAATGCAACAATAATTGGCCAGAAGCCGGCTGAGTTTATTGCAGATAGAAATAATATTCCACGAGTTTGGATGGATCACGGAAGCTGGCCATTTCTTACCACAAAATTGTATATTGATCAGACAGGAGACATTGACATACTCTTTGAAAATCAGACCTATTTCAGGGATGGGCAGATAAAAAGGTCAAAATCTATAGATACAAGCTGGACAGATAAATATGGCCTTTTTCACAAAGACAAAAATGGTAACGTCTACAAAGGAACTATTCTTGAACACATTTTACTGCAGCATCTTTCCAGCTTCTTTAACGTCGGGGAGCATAACATAATGAGACTGGAAGGTGCTGACTGGAATGACGGAATTGACAAGGCTGCAAAAAGAGGCGAAAGTGTTGCTTTTACTGCACTTTATGCATATAATCTGAAAGAATTGGCCATATTGCTTGAAGATATTTCAAACGAGAAGGAAGAAACCGAATTACTAAAAGAAATTTATTTGCTTCTTGACACTTTATCCTCAAATCCAGACTATGATAATATTGAATACAAAACATCTTTGCTTGCTAACTATTTTGAAACGATTTATCCTGAAATATCCGGAGAGAAGAAAAAAATTAAACTGAAAGACCTCGCCCAAGACCTCAAAAAGAAAGCCAACTGGCTTTATGAGTTTTTAAGAAAGAATGAATGGATAAGCATTGATAAAGATAAGGGTTTTTTCAATGGCTATTACAATAACGATGGCAAAAGAGTAAGTGGAATTTTTAAAGATGAAAAGGGGCTTGTCGATGGTGTGAGAATGGACTTAACGGGACAGGTTTTTACACTGATGTCGGGAATTGCAAATGAAAGTCAGGCGAAATCCCTCTACAATGCTGCAAAAACTTACCTGAAGGAAAAACATGGGGGCTATCGACTGAATACTCCATTAGGACCCAACAGACTTAATTTTGGGAGGCTTTTTGCATTTGCCTATGGTGAAAAGGAAAATGGAGCGACATTTTCACATATGGTTATAATGTTTATGAATGCTCTATACAAAAGGAATTTAATAAAAGAGGGCTTTGAGGTTTTTAAATCAATTTATAATCTCTGCATTAATAGAGAAAAAGCTCTAATCTATCCCGGTATTCCAGAATATTTTACTCCTGAAGGTAAGGGAATGTATCACTATCTTACCGGTTCAGCAAGCTGGTTTATTCTAACATTGCTTACCGAAATCTATGGAGTAAGAGGTAGAAGAGGCGGACTTGAAATTTCCCCACGCCTATCGGATGAATTCTTTGGAGAGAGTAATGAAATTGGTGTTTCCCTAAACTTTGAGAGAAAAAGGATTAATGTAAGATTTCAGATTGCAGAAAGAAAGGAAATATACAACATTGTCAAGGAAGCAAGGATAAATGAAATAAAACTTCCAGAAAACCTGCTTGAGAAAGGGAGGCTTTTTATTCCAAAGAATAAAATTGATTGCTTTCTCACTAAAGATGAAAATGAAATTGTCGTAAAGCTTTAGCAGTAGAGTGATGAAAAAGATATAAAGTGCTGTCCAGAGAGGTGGGATAACGTAGAGACAGACTGTCAACCAAAGGGCAGTCTATAGGAGGAGATTTTATGGCACAGGAAAGAATGGTTTTCTACCAGCTTGATGAGAAGGATAGTTTGAAATTCAGAATAAAAAATTACAATTTCGCAAGACCTTTTGTGAGCTTTTTCCCCGGAATTGCCGGAATAATGGGCATTCCAGTATGGTGCTTTTATGTAAACAGGGGGCAGTGTATATCAAGCTTTGGCTTCGATACAAAAGATGGTGCATTAATGGAATTTCAGCCTGCAAATAAAGCCTACAGACTTACCCCACTTTATGGTTTCAGAACGTTTATAAAAATAGAAGATGAAATTTATGAGCCATTTAATGAGACATTTTCCAACCGTAAGTACAGGATAGAAAATGAGATGATAATCTCTCCCTTTGACCTTACATTAACAGAAGAGAACAAGACACTCGGATTAAGATGTGAGGTTAATTATTTCACAATTCCCAATGAACCGGTGGGAGGACTGGCAAGGATACTTACAATTACAAACAATTTTAGCGGAAACCTTACATTTGAGCTCATCGATGGCCTTCCAGTTATAATGCCATCCGGACTTACAGAATGGGCAATGAAGAATATGAGCAGGACAATAGAGGCATGGTATACTGTTGATAATCTCGAGAAAAACTCTCCCTATTACAGACTTAAGGTTACGTTTCTTGATGTTGCAGAGGTAAAACCAGTATTAAGTGGAAACTTTTATTTTTCTTTTATTGAGAATGAAAAGAGGCTTCCTGTTATCATAGAGCCAGACAGGGTTTTTGGTAACTCAACAGACTTAAGCTATCCCTTCTCATTTAAGAAAAGAGACTTCAGATTTCCAGAGGTACAATATTCCGGCAATCGTACTCCCTCGGCACTCTCATTTGCGAAGGTTTCTATCAAAGCGGGAGAAAAACTAAAGCTTTATTCCCTTGCAGGGAGAACAGAAAAAATTGAAATACTTAACGAAAGGTTAAACTCCTACTCAAAAAGGGAGTTTTTTGAAAAAAAGCAAAGAGAAAATGAAGGACTTATCAAAACTCTTATGGATAGATGCTTTATTGTATCCTCAAGAAAGGAATTTGATTCTTATGCAAGACAATCATTTCTTGACAATCTTCTGAGAGGGGGCTTTCCTTACACCATAACTTCTGACAAAAAGAGAGATGTGCTCTACCTCTTCTCAAGAAGGCACGGTGATCCTGAAAGAGATTACAACAATTTCAAGCTTCAGCCAGCCTATTTTTCTCAGGGCAATGGTGCATATAGAGATATAAATCAGAATAGAAGAAATGACGTCTTTTTCAATCCAGATGTTGAACATTTTAATATCCTTTACTTTATGAATCTTATTCAGCTTGACGGATACAATCCCCTTGTTGTAAAGGGGGTTAGCTATTCATTTGATAGGTCAAGGATTTCAGAGCTTGAAAAATGGTTGACGTCTGATTTAGTAGAAGAAATTGCTCCCATATTGGGAAAGAATTTCATTCCTTCTGACATAATAAAATTTTTTGAGGAAAATAATGTAAAACTAAAAAAGGGGAATCTCTTTGATTTCCTTTCTTTCCTTCTTACAAATAGCCGTAAGGTTGAAGAGGCTGAACATGGTGAAGGTTTCTGGACTGACCACTGGTTTTATAACCTTGACCTAATTGAAGCCTTTGAGGCAGTATTTCCGGACAGAATGAGATTTTTGCTCGTGGAGGAAAAGAATTTCAGCTTTTACGATAATGATGAAATTGTATTACCGAGAAGAGAAAAATATGTATTGAATTACGCTGGCTTGCCAAGACAGTATAATGCCTTAAGAAAGGATAAGGAAAAGACGAAACTCATAAATTCAAGAGATATTGAGCCACATAAAGTAAGGACAAATTACGGCAAGGGAGAGATATATAAAACAATTCTCCTCTGCAAATTAATATCCTTAGGAGTGATGAAGCTTTCCACTCTCGACCCTGAAAATATAGGTATAGAAATGGAAGCTGGGAAGCCAAACTGGAACGATTCAATAAATGGTCTTCCCGGCCTTTTTGGTTCATCACTCAATGAGACACTTGAGTTGAAAAGACTCTTCCTTCTTCTCAAAAGGCTCATAGAGGATTATGATTTAAAAAAGCTTGAAATCTCCATTCCGGTTGAAATTTATGATTTTATGAGTTCATTATGCAGTGCTTTAAAAGACAATCTCTCGGGAAAAATCACAAACTTCGAGTTCTGGGATATCTGCAGTACAGAAAGGGAAATTTTTAGAGAAAAGACAAAAAATGGCATTGATGGCAAGGAGATAAGGCTTAAAATTTCCTCATTGATTGAATTTATAGACATTGCGACTGAAAAGCTAACCGATAGCATAGAAAGGGCTTATGATAAAGAAAATTTACTTTATACCACCTATTTTTACTATGACCTTGTAAAATACAAACTGGAAAAAGGAATAATTATACCTGAAAAATTTGAAATGAAAAGAGTTGTTCCTTTCCTTGAGAGTGAGGTACATTATCTTAAGATAGAAAATGATAAGCAAAAAGCTAAAAATCTGGCATTAGCAGTGAAAAATAGTGAAATTTATGATAGAAAGCTAAAAATGTATAAGCTAAGTGCTTCTACAGAAAGCCAGCCTCTTGAAATTGGAAGAATCAAAGCCTTCACACCCGGCTGGCTGGAAAATGAATCTGTCTTTTCTCATATGGAATACAAATATCTGCTTGAGCTTCTTAAGTCAGGGCTTTTTGAAATGTTTTATGAAGAGATAAAAAGTTGCCTCATTCCATTCTTAAATCCAGAAATCTATGGAAGAAGCATTCTTGAAAATGTTTCATTCATAGTCTCAAGCAGCAATCCAGATTCCTCAATTCATGGTGCTGGATACTACCCGAGACTCTCAGGAACAACATCCGAATTCTACAATATGCTTCTTGTTATGGCATTTGGCAAGAAACCTTTTTATCTAAATGAGGAAGGCAAACTCTGTCTCTCGATGAAACCAGCACTTGCCAGCTGGCTTTTTACAAATAAGGATAGAGAGGTCGAATACTACTCGGAGAAGGGTGTAAGAAAACTATATGTGCCTGCAAATTCTTTTGCAATAAGCTGGATGAAGGAAACCATTGTTCTCTTTAAAAACCCGGCAAGGAAAGACACCTTTAAGGAAGACACAAAGATTTTAAGTTATACATTCTTTGATGGCAAGAAAAAGATAGCGGAAATAATTGGAGAGGTTATCAGTGAGCCCTATTCGAGAGAAGTGAGGGAAGGTAAATATAGTATGATTGAAGTCCTTTTCAGATGAGGAAATTTTCTTGACAGATTTAAGTTTTTTGTTAAAATCTTTTAGATGAAAAGATTTCCATCCTATCTTTCAGCCTATGAAAGCGGTGAGCTTGAGAAAAAGATTAAAGCCTTTGAGGAAATTCTTTCAAGCTGCACTCTCTGTCCAAGAAAATGTAAGGTCAACAGGCTGAAGGGAAAAAAGGGCTACTGCAAGGCTGGATACTATCCTTCAGTCTCAAGTTATTTTCCACACTTCGGTGAAGAGGATATTCTTGTGGGTTCTAAGGGTTCTGGAACAATATTCTTTGCAAACTGTAACCTTGGGTGTGTATATTGCCAGAATTTTGAGATAAGTCATTTGGGCAATGGAAAAGATATAGATGAGAAAAGGCTGGCTGAGATTATGATTTATCTTGAAAGAGCTGGCTGTCACAACATAAATTTTGTTACACCAACTCACTATACTCCCCAGATTTTAAAGGCTTTAAGAATTGCGATTGAGGGCGGATTTAGTTTACCGCTTGTGTATAACTGTGGTGGCTATGAAAGTGTAGAGACTCTAAGATTACTTGATGGAATAGTTGACATCTATATGCCAGATTTTAAGTATGGAGATAATAAGATAGCAAAGCTATACTCCAATGCGGAAGACTACTTTGAGGTCTGTCTTTCTGCATTGAAAGAGATGCAAAGACAGACCGGTGATCTGAGGCTTGATGAGAGAGGCCTTGCATACAGGGGATTATTGATAAGACACCTTGTTTTACCTAATCATATTGAATCCTCAAAAAGAGTAATAAAGGCAATACATAATGAAATCTCAAAAAATGCCACCGTAAATGTTATGGCACAGTACAGGCCTCTTTATAGAGCAAAGGAGTTTTTTGAAATTGGAAGAAGCATTACACTTGCAGAGTATGATGAGGTTCGGGAATATGCAGAAAAGCTTGGTTTGACGCTGGTATAGGCTTTATTTTTCTTGACCCATTGAATAGAATTTTTCTTGCTATTTTTTTACAAGTTTCTATAATAATATTGTGGGAGGGGAACTTCTATGTTGGAGGAAGGTATGGGAAGTATTTTTGATGAAATTTATACAGAATCAAATGGGATAAAATATTACAAAATTTTAATAAATGGGTGCTGGAAGTGTTTTGTTTCTGATAAAACATTTGATGTTTTAAATCCGGCTACAGGTGAAGTTATAGCTAAAGTGCCAGATTGTTCTATCGATGATGTTAAGAATGCTATAGAAGCGGCAAAAAATTTTTCTGAAATTAAGAAGATTTCTCCTTTACATCGACTTGAAATAATGGAAAAAGCAAGTGAGCTTGTTTTAGAAAACAAAGATATTTTAGCCGAAGTTATAACAAAGGAATCCGGTAAACCAATTTCTGTTTCTGCTGGAGAAGTTAAAGCAACATATGAAAGGTTAAGGCTCACAATGGAAGAAGTAAGGGTTCTCTATGGAGAATATCTACCCGGAGAGTGGGTTGAAGATACAAAGGGCAAATTTGCTATAGTTTTAAGAAAGCCAATAGGTGTCGTGGTTGCAATTTCACCATTTAACTATCCGCTTTTTATAGCTGCCGCAAAAATAATTCCAGCTATTCTTGCGGGCAATACTGTCATAGCAAAGCCGGCAAGCGATACACCTCTCTCTTTATTGTATTTTGTAAGAATTCTTGAGCTTGCTGGTATTCCGGCAGGTGCAATACAGGTAATAACGGGTAAAGGTAGACAGATAGGGGATGTCCTTATAACAAGTGATGATGTAGATGCTATAAGCTTTACTGGTTCTACAAATGTAGGGGAATACATAGCAAGCAAAGCTGGCATAAAGAAGCTCCATCTTGAGCTTGGAGGAAAAGCATCTGCAATAGTTCTTGAAGATGCAAATATTGACCTTGCAGTAAAGCAAATATGTAGAGGAACATTTAGAAACTCGGGACAGAGGTGTGATGCAGTCAGCAGAGTTTTAATTCATAAGAATATTAAACAAAAGTTTTTAGAAAAGGTTATTGAAGAGGTAGAGAATTATAAAGTTGGCGATCCAATGGATAAAAATACTGTTATGGGCACAGTAATTAATGAAGGAGCAAGGGATAGGATCCACGCTCTTGTTGAAGATGCCATTTCAAAGGGGGCTAAATTGATTTGTGGGGGAAAGTATAATGGTCTTTTTTATGAAGCTACAATTCTTGACAATGTAAACCTTGATATGAGAGTGGCAAAAGAGGAAATATTTGGACCAGTAATGCCAATTATAGAAGTAGAATCAACAGAGGAAGCTGTAAAGATTTCCAATTCTTCTGAATATGGTCTTGATAGCTGTATTTTTACAGAAAATATCCACCTTGCTTTAAAGATAGCAAAGGAACTTGAGGATGGTTCTGTAACCATAAACTCTGCTCCTGCACATGGAGTAGGGCATTTTCCTTTTGGGGGAAATAAAAAATCAGGGCTCGGGAGGGAAGGTATAAAATATAGTATCGATGAATTAACAAAACTTCACACGATAATTATAAATGAAGAATAAAATTAAGGAGTGAAAAGAAAAGTTCACCATATGAAAGTTAGACTAAAGCGGTATTTGTGGGTAGGAGATAAAAAATAACAGTTGAAGGTTTGTAAAGTTAAAAGTTTGGAAGGAGAGAGGAGAAAGAGAATTAAGATAAAGCCTTATGTTAAATACTGGCTTATTGCTTACAGCCGATTTTTTCAGACGGATTGGTACGGATGAGACGGGTTGACATAGAAAGTTAAATCTGATTTCTTGACCCATACATACCTTAATAACTTGACAATAGACATATAAGATTTTATAATTAATAAAGATGGGGCTATAGCTCAGAGGGATAGAGCAACAGTTTCCTAAACTGTGGGCCACAGGTTCGACTCCTGTTAGCCCCATTTAAATTAAAGCTTCAAGTATCAGGAACAAAGCAAAAAGTATCAATAATGCCTGTCTTAATTCGGCTTTTCTTTCCTTTATTTTGTCCGGCTCAAAGATTTTGAGATTTATAAACCTGTTTATCTTTTTTACCTTTTCTACAAGTTCACTTCTGGAGTAAAACTCAAAATCCGACTCTTCGGGTGGAAAGTCAGATTTGATGTTTATCCTGTCCTTATAAAAAGAAGAAAAAGTCTCATAGATAAAGATTGCCAGAAATGGATTATCCGAGAGTTCGGAAATGTTTTCTGCAATGGGAAACGTGAAGAGATAAGTATTTCTGGCTTTATAAATTATTGTGGATTTACCTGCATTGACACAGGGTGTTAAATCGTAAATTCCACCTGTATACCTGAAGGTATTTTTCAGCCTTATTTCCTTAAATATGTTTAGAGAAGGAAGACTCTCTGAATTTATTTCTCCAGATATCTCACCTTCTTCTTTAATGAAAGCCAGTGATTTATTATCAAATCCGGTTTCTGGAATAATGTAGGTGGGCACATTATTATTTAACTTCAGCCCATTTATAAATACTATATTTGCATCCTTTATCTCTCTTACTTCTTCTATATCTCCAAAAAGGCTTCGAACAATCTTTTTTATGTAATTATGGAATAAAAGATTGTTTCTATCAATGTAAACCCTTATTGGAATAAAATAAAATCCCCTTTCAATCTGGTTGTCAAAAACAAAATCATTAGCCTCTATGAGAAGTTTTAGAATGTTCTCACCATTCTTAAGCATCGATTTATCAGGGATAAAGGAAAGATTTATAGATTTTTTTACATTTCTTTCTGCAAAGGGCTTATCATTAAGATAAAATACAACCTTCACTTCTTCATCTGTGTTAAGCACTGCCTTTATACTAATCTCGGTTAGCCTGGCAGAAATAAAAGGATATATTTCCAGTTCTTTAAAATAAAAATTATTTTTTGTATGCTTTAGAAGCAAAATTACAAGATTGCTAATATTTTTACTTAACAATTCGAGCTTTTTAAAATTAACCTTCTGACCATCCGTAACAAGCAAAACTGAAGAGGAATTTTCCTTATCAATCACCCTGTTTATAATATTCACAATATCTGCTTCTCTTTCATAAAAAATCTCATCTTTGTATTCTTCCATCCCCACATATATTTTGTTTTGCTTAAAGAGATCGATAATTTCAAAAAGGTTGAATTCCTTCATACTGTAAGTGGGGTCTATAATTATAGTAAAATCTTTTAAGCTTTTTAGATCGTAATCAAAAACAGGCCGGGCAAATGAAAAAATCAACATTATGAGAATTATAGTTCTGATAATCTGTCTCAAAAAAAAACTCAATCTTAAACTTCTTTTTTTCTCCTTTATAATCTCCTCAATTATCTCAACGGAAGGAAAAATGACCGGCTTTCTTTTTATTTTGTCAAATAAGTAAATTAAGAGTGGAAGAAAAGCAAACGGCAAGAAATACAGAAAGTATGGATTTAAAAATTTCATACTGCAATGTCCAGAAAGTTTTTAAGAGAATGATAGTAGGGGATTTTATCATTCATAGTATAATAATATAAGCTATAATTTGAAAATCTATCATAAAACATATTTATTCTTTCGGTCATTCTTTTTCTGTAGATTCTGGAAAAATTTGAAATGTCCACTGAAACCTTTGAACCTTTTTCACTGTCGATGAATTCCGAAAAATCTCTATATGGGAAGTCTATCTCCTCAGCAGAAAGAACCTGAAAAAAATTTATTTTTTTAGAAACAAGTATGTCTATAACAGACTGGAAATCCTTTCCCCACCATCCATCTGAAATCAAAAAAGCGATGCCATCAGCTTTAATCTTCAGAAGGTTTGAATAATGAAACCTTTTTTCTATTTCCACACCCGCTAAAACCTTTTCAATATTATCATAATGTATCCTTATCTCTGTCGGTGATCTTTCACCAATGGCAACAAAATAAACCTCATTCTGATTTTTCAGCAGAAGATAAGAAAAGATTGCAATGAATTTCTTTGAGTACTCAAGTTTTGAAAGTCTCCTCGTAGGAAAGTTCATTGAATTGCTAATATCAAGAAAGAAATATATCCTGCTATGAGCATAGCTTTCATATTGACGGACAAGCAATTTTTGTGTTCTTGCATACTTTTTCCAGTCGAGATCTTTCAGGTTATCTGAAGGTACATATTCCTTGTATTCTTCAAACTCTGCACTGCTACCAATCCTTCTTGAGGAAAAAAACCCTTCTGGCTTATTTGAAAGCTTCATTAAAAAACTTTCCTTTAAGTCATAGTTTTTAAAGTAATCTATTGCCTCTTTTTCAAGATACATCCAGACCCCATCTCTTTTTTTTATTAGCCTGACGAACATAATAATTGTGAGAAAGTCACTTTAAGGGCTGCAATGTTCACCCTGTAACTTCAAACATTCTATCATCAACGACCAAAAATTTCAAGCTAAAAGATTTAATATTTCAAGGCTTAAATTTTTAAGCCTTGCTTTACGATATTAGAGGATAGAGAAATAGGCACCTGTTAATAACTTAGGCTAAATATAACAAATTAAAAAATGCAGAGGAAAATATGTTAAAGAAAATTTCTTTTCTGATTATAATGTTCACCTTTCTTCTGTTTTCCTGTGCATCCACAGGAAAACAGAGTACAGTAAAGTCGGTAAGAAGTGAGTTAAAGGGTGGAAAACTATCTACCATAACTCCCGGCAAGGTTTCTCAGACAAAGATTCAGCAGTCAAATAAACCTTCGACAAAATTCAGCCTTTTTTCTTTCAGAGAAAAAAAGCCAGCGGGCGAAACCTTCAAGAATATTGATTTTGGTAAAAAGATAAAATTTGAAACCATTGTATTGGTGGGTATAGCTGGAATTGTAATTTCACTTTCGCTGAAACTTCTTAAGGCATAAAATGTCTTGTATAAAATTTACAGAGATAGAAGGACTATGTTTCGCCAGCCATAACTACTGACATTTTTGTAAAATCACTCAACTTGCAGTTTTCTATCCTTATAAAAAAATCAAATATTAGACCAATGATAAAAAATATTTTAAACTAAAGTAGAAAAAATTTTTTTATATTAGCCTGCAGGTGAAAAATGAGTTACTTAAAGGCATCGTTTTTTGAAAAGATGAACTATCTTGGAAGGGAGAAAATCCCATTCATTTTCATTATCGACTTTGAGGTTGAAAATCCTTTGATATTTCTGAAGAAGGATTTAACTAACTCAAAAAACATACTTTACAATATAAATGGCCACACAAACCAGTCTCACATATCCTGCAATTATAAAAAAGATGATTTTTCTCTTAAAAAGAAGCCTCTTTCTTATGCAAGATTTGGACAAAGCTTTAATGAGGTTAAAAGAGAGTTTATAAATGGGAATACATATCTGCTTAATCTTACTTTTTCCACTGAAGTCGAGTTTAAAAATTTGGAGATTGACTTAATTGATGTTTACAATGTTTCTCAAGCAAAATACAAACTTTACTTTGATGACAGATTTGTTGTATTTTCTCCCGAAGGCTTTGTAACCATAAGAGATGGCATAATATCGACCTTCCCGATGAAGGGTACGATAAAAGCTGGCCTATTTGCAAGAGAAAAACTTATAAATGATGAAAAAGAACTTTCAGAACACACAACGGTTGTTGACCTTCTTAGAAATGATATAGGTATAATTTCAAAAAAAGTTTGGGTAGAAAGTTTCAGATATGTGGAAAAGATAAAAACTGCAGATGGCTGTCTCTATGCTACAAGCTCTAAAATATGCGGGATTCTTTGCGACAATTATAGGGCAAATCTGGGTGAGATATTTTACAACCTCTTGCCAGCTGGTTCTGTCAGTGGTGCACCAAAACCAAAAACTTTAGAGATTATCAGACGGGTTGAAAAAAGACCAAGAGGATATTATTGTGGGGTTTTTGGTTTTTTTGATGGAGAAAATCTCGAAAGTGCTGTAATGATAAGATATATTGAAAAAAACGGGGGAAAGTATTATTATAAAAGCGGTGTGGGATTGACAATTTATAGCAATCCATTAAAAGAATATAATGAGGTAAAAAGTAAAATATATGTCCCGATTTATTGAAAGCATCTGTCTTAAGGATGGAAAGTTGCAGAATATCGAATACCACAATGCAAGGTTGAACAGGACAATAAAAGAGGTTCTCAATAAAGACACTGATTTTAAACTTGAGAATTTAATTTCCATTTCAAAAAATCTACAGAATGGGATTTATAAGGTGAGGGTAATTTACTATAAAGACATAGAAGAGATAGAAATACAACCCTATAATTTTAGAAGAAGGGATACTCTTAAAATTGTATTTTCTGACTTGAATTATAGATACAAGTATGAGGATAGAAATATTTTAAACAGACTTTTTGAAAAGAGAGGAGGTTGTGATGATATTCTGATAGTAAAAAATGACAGACCAACCGATACATTTGCCTCAAACATTGTATTTTTTGATGGTGAAAGATGGTTCACACCTGTTTTCCCACTTCTTAGAGGAACAAAAAGACAGCTTCTACTTGACAAGAAGATAATTTTAGAGAAAGACATAAAGCTTTCTGAACTAAAAAACTTTAAAGGCTTTAGATTGATAAATGCAATGCTTGATTGGGAAGATTCATACATTCCCATTACGAACATAAAGGGTTTTTGAAGATATGGAGAGAAGGCTCTTATTCACGGTAGAAAAAGAACTTTCCAGCCAGAGACTTGATAAAACCGTTGTGAGCCTCTGTAATAAAAGAGGCATCAATCTCTCTCGCTCCGGTATAAAGTCTAAAGGCATAAAAATTTTAGTGAATGGCAGAGAGGAAAGGCTTTCCTATATCACAAGAGAAAACGACAGAATAGAATTTGAGATTCCAGAACCGGAAAAGCCCTATATTGTTGCACAAAAGATTGATTTTGATGTGGTCTACTCCGATGAACACCTCGCTGTGATAAACAAGCCAGCTGGATTAACTGTGCATATTGGAGCGGGACATTATGAAAACACTCTCGTTAATGGCTTATTGTACAGATTTAAAGAAAGGCTTTCTTCGATAGGTGGAGTGGAAAGGCCGGGTATAGTCCACAGGCTGGATAAGGATACCGCTGGCATTATGCTTGTGGCTTTGAGTGAGATTGCCCACCAGAGGCTTTCTCTCGCATTCAAGAATCGTGAGATAAGAAAGATTTATTATGCCATTGTTAAAGGCCATCCCCCCGCAGAGGGAAAAATCGAGCTGCCTCTTGGTAGAAGCCCTTCTAACAGAAAAAAGATGGCTGTCAGAGAAGATGGAAAAGTTGCTATAACTCTTTACAGAACAATTTGTTACTCAAAAGATGTCTCTCTTGTAGAGATAGAGCTTAAGACTGGGAGAACCCATCAGATAAGGGTGCATTTCTCTCATCTCGGACATCCCATAATTGGAGATCCAATTTACTCAAGGAACTGGAAGAAGTATAAACTGGCTTTGATTTCAAAGAAAATAGGTTTCTTTCACCCCATCAAGAATGAATGGATGGAATTTGAAGTTCCATTCGATGATAATTTCTTGAGATTGTTTGAAGAGTTCGGACTGAAAGCCTTAGCTTAGATAGCTTGCATTGATCTTTACATAATCACAGGTCAAGTCACTTGTCCACATAAAATATTCCCTTCTTCCAAGATCAATATCCACTGTAATGGCCATTTCATTAGAAGTCATTTCATTTCCAGCTTTGCTCTCGTTTTCAGTTACGACTGTTCCATCTGAAAATATAAGCAGATCGTTGAAGTAGAGTTTCAACTTCTTGAGGTCAAACTTTCCTCCAGAATAACCTATTGCAGCAATGATTCTTCCCCAGTTGGGACTCTGACCAAAAATTGCAGTTTTTACAAGATAGGATTCGCCAATAGCCCTTGCTATCTTAAAGGCATCAGCCTCTGTGAGTGCATTTTTTACATTTATTCTAACAACCTTTGTGGCACCTTCCCCGTCTTTTACTATCATTTTAGCAAGCCACTGACAAATATTGATGAGGTTTTGCTTAAAAACTTCGTACTCTTTACTGTTGGTTGTAATGCAGGTGTTTTCTGCTCTACCATTCGCCAGAATAAAAACGCTATCATTGGTACTTGTATCATTATCGACACTTATCCTGTTAAAAGATAAATCAGTGGCCTCAATCAAAGCCTCTTTTAAGGCTTTTTTCTCTATATTTGCATCCGTTACCAGAAATGCAAGCATTGTCGCATGGGGCATTTCTCCCATATCTGGCTTTATCATTCCAGCTCCCTTTACTGCTCCACCGATTCGCACTTTTACACCATCTACCTCAAACTCTACAGCAGCAGTTTTAACTTTTCTGTCGGTTGTCATTATTGCGTGGGAAAAATTCTTCTCATCGCTTTCAGTTTTTATTATTCTACAGAGCCTTTCAATCCCATAAAACACAACATCCATATTTAGAAACTTACCTATTACCCCTGTTGATGCAACAAGGACAGAGCCTTCCTGCAAACCCAGATTTTTTTCAACAGCGGCAGCCATTTCTGTGGCATTTTTTATGCCAATTTCTCCTGTAAGGCAGTTTGCATTTCCGCTGTTGACAATGATAGCAGAAATCTTGTTGTTTAACCTTTCGGCATCCACAAAAATGTGTGCAGCCTTCACCTTATTTTTTGTAAAGAGTGCAGCTACATCGCATGGTGTGTCTGAATAAATCAAGCCCATATCCTTGAAGCTCAATTCCTTTAATCCTGAAGCAATACCGTTTGCCCTGAAACCTTTGACAGAGCAAATTCCTCCATTTTCAAGAAAAACCGATTCCAAATCCATATAGAGCCTCTCATAAAATTAAATTTTTTATTCCTCCTCAATCAAATCGGTTGTCCCGAATGAGGTAATATCGGGTGTCTCGCTTATCTTCTTTTTTGTTAAATTCTCAATCTTTGAGGCAAGTTCTGGCTTACTTTCAAGTTCTTTAATTAGATTTTCTCTTCCCTGTGAAATTCTTTCCTCTCCTAAAAAATACCATGTTCCCTTTCTCTGAAGCACATTACAGCTTATTGCAGCATCTACGAGGCAACCTATTTTTGAGATTCCTTTGCCAAAGATTATGTCAAACTCAGCAAGTTTAAAGGGGGCAGCAAGCTTGTTTTTTACCACCTTTGCCCTGACTCTGTGCCCGTAATTTTCCTCACCTCTTTTTAAAGCCTCGCCCTTTCTGACCTCAATTCTAACAGATGAATAAAACTTCAAGGCCATTCCACCAGTCGTTGTTTCAGGATTGCCAAACATTACGCCTATCTTCATTCTAATCTGATTGATGAATATAACAGCAGTGTTTGATTTGTTTATAAGTGCGGTAAGCTTTCTCAATGCCTGAGACATAAGTCTTGCCTGCATCCCCATTACCGCATCACCCATATTGCCATCTATTTCAGCCTTCGGAACAAGTGCTGCAACAGAGTCAATTACAATCAAGTCTACAGCTCCACTTCTCACAAGACTTTCTACAATTTCAAGCGCCTGCTCACCTGTGTCCGGCTGGGAAAGATAGAGGTCTTTTATGTTAATCCCGAGTTTTTGGGCATAGATTGGGTCAAGTGCATGTTCGGCATCTATGAAAGCGCAGATATTGCCTTTCTTTTGTGCCTCGGCAATAATTGAAAGAGAAAGTGTAGTTTTTCCAGATGCCTCAGGCCCATAAATCTCAGTTATTCTTCCATAGGGGATTCCTCCTATGCCTAAAGCCAGATCGAGAGTGAGCGCCCCTGTCGGAATCACCGGGACACCTTCGCCTATCGGTTTTTCACCGAGCTTCATTATGGCACCCTTGCCAAACTGCTTTTCTATCTGTGAAATAGCTATCTGTAAAGCCTTTTCTTTTTCTTTATCCAGCAATTCTCCCATTTTCCCTCCAGATTATTTAATAGCTTTAAGTATATTTTTAAGTTCCTGAACTATTTTATCACTCACCACCTCTTTTTCATTGAAGGCTTTTTCTATAACAACACTATTAGTACTGGAGAGCTTACTCTTGAATTTCTGAAATGAAATCTCTCCCATACCTGCATAGCTACATAAAATACCAATCTTCTTATTTTCTATCTTATAGCTGGAAATCACTGTGTTGAAGGGTGCCGAAACATTCGTTGCCCATACAGGTGAACAGAAAATTATAAGATCGTAGCCTTCTGGATTGTTCTTCAGAGGAAGGATTTCTGGCTTCTTATTAAAGACTGTCATCATTCCTCCAATAAGAAACTTCAAAAAGCCTTTCGGCAGTGGCTTTTTAAGTTCAATTTTTTCAATATCTGCACCGAGTTCATCTTTAACGATATTTGCAATTCTTTTACTATGCCCCTGAAGTGAAAAATATAATACAAGAGCTTTCATAAACACTCCTCCTCCACAGATTTAATTCATTATAACTTATAGTAAATTAAATGTCTAATTTTATGAAATGTCGTTCCAAGTCAATGTCGTTCCAAGTCAATAGTGGAATAGTTTCTCCAAGAAAGAAAGTGGAAAATATTATGCA
>JBMFQR010000013.1:0-51279 GCA_049968515.1 Brevinematia bacterium | reverse complement strand
ATGATAATAAAGTTACTGCATAATATTTTCCACTTTCTTTCTTGGAGAAACTATTCCACTATTGACTTGGAACGACACAAAACAAAATCAACTTGAGATTTTTTTTTAAATATGCTAATCTTTATTTAATGAGGGAAAAAATATGGACAGAAAAAAAGAGGTTAAAGTTCTTGAACATAATTCCTCTTTAATAATAAAGGCCGGGAGAGAGTTTTCTATTTTTGAGGTAAAGGATTTAAAACAGAAGATTGCTGCATTTTTTAATGATGGTAAGAATGAATTTATCTTTGATTTTTCAGATACCAGCTGGATAGATTCCTTCGGTATAGCCTTTGTTGCATGGATGGTAAAGAATTCTATACTGACAGGTTCCCGTGTGATTATTCTAAATCCCGGGAAAAAGATAAAGGACATTTTTAGAGAAACAAAGCTTGCTGAGATTGTTAGTTTTGAAAATATATCCAGCGAGGTTTTAGAAAAATAAACTATATACACCACGCTGAATAATCTTATGTAGTTGAGACACATTATCCATAAAGGAAGTGTATATTTTAATAATAACGGGGATGTCCAAAGAGAGAGGGGAATTTTTTTATCCCGCCGCTATCCTTGTATACTTAGAGGGGGTTGAATTCTTTTTCCGAAGAGTCTCTTGCATTGTGCTTGCAGGAAAATCCTGCCATAGCTTTTTGTACCGATGACCTGAGCCTGCACCATTTTGTAAGGTAAGATTGCAGCGGTCAGACAGAATGGTGCGAGGGGAGGTTTTCCGTGTAAGCTTATGAGCAAGACCTTTAGCGAAGGGGCGAAGTGGTGTTAGCGGAGTGGCTTGTGTTAGCAAGTCCTTTTTAGCAGCGGCGAGGTAGACTGGGAAGTAGTTTGTTTTTAGCTAGCCTCGTGCAAAAAGCTGGCAACGAAAAAACAAGGGGGGATATATGGATAATCTTGAAAGGCTTTCTGCTCTGCAGATATTGATACCGACTGTTTCTACAGGGCTTCTTGCTGCCGGAGTGCTTTTGTTTCTTTATATTTACAGCCTTTACAGGGAGAGAGTTTATCTTTCTGTTTTAGTATTGGGGCTTTTAGGTATGATATTTGTGGGAAGTGAGGCAATGATACTTTTTATCGGAGGGCAGTACAGAAACATAGAACTCGGCAGGCAGTTCCAGAGAATTGAGCAACTTGCAGCTACATTTTTTCTTTTTGCACTTCCTTTCTTTGTGAGTGAGTTTCTTGTTCTTACACCGAAATTGAAAAAGGTTGCACGTATAATATCTTTTGTGGGATTGTTCATAGCCATTGCGATAACTGTAATAGCTTTTGCCTTACCGGATCTTTTTATTTCGTTCAGCATTCATCATCCTAAGTGGCAGATTTCTGAAGCAGATTATTCGAGAGGAAGTAATGGAATAGTTTACGTTATAAGGGATGGGTTGCTTGGTCTTTGGATAATTTATCTTCTTTCTATGATTATTACAGATCTGGTGATGCATAAAAATCTCAAGCTGCTCTTACTCCCATTTATAGGTATACTTGTAGGGATATATTCTGCTGTTGTGGATATATTATTTATTTACACTGGAGTGAATTATGATTTTATGCCGCACGAGATATTTTCGAGATTCAGCTTTGGAATTACATTCTTTATTCTGACTGCAATGATAGCTTTGAGTAGAAAATTTATTATGAGTGCTAAGGAGCTTGAAGAAACTTACAGAAAGCTTACTATTTCAGAGAGAAAATACAGATCGTTGATTGAAGGTACACAGGATTGGGTATTTACAATGGATGAGAATTTCATAATAAAAAGTGGAAACAGGGCTTTTTTAAGAGAGAATAATCTGAAAGATGATGTTTTTGGCAGACTACATTTCATAGAGCTTATTTATTTTCCTGAAGAAGCCTCTTTGATAGGTTTGCAGGTTATAAAGAACGAGATACAGAAGCTTGTTAATGAAGGAAAGCCAGTTTCATTTAAGTGTTTTTTTAAAAAATCAGATATTGAAGGTCCGAAAGAATATATTGTAAAAATGGAGAATATTTCTGTAGATGAAAGTGTGGAAATTCTCTGTAAAATCTCAAAAATTGAGGATGATCCACTCCTAAAATTCTTTCATTCCGAAAAGAAAAAGTATGTATTGCCTAACAATCTAATGGTTGCAAGGGAAATGGCAAAGAGAATGGTAATAAATCTCGAAAGGTATATTGACAAAGGTGAGGCACAGATGCTTGAGCTTGCAATATTTGAAATGATAGTAAATTCAATAGAGCACGGAAATCTGGAAATAAGCTTTGACGAAAAAACAATTGCCCTGCAGAATGATAATTATCTTAATTTTTTAATGGAAAGACAGAATTTGCCGGAGTATAAGGATAAAAAAATTACAATTGAATATTCGATTACACCTGAGCATGCGGCTTTTAAGATTGCTGATGATGGAAAGGGGTTTGACTACAAAAAACTTATATTAAAAGCTGCGGATGAAGTAGGAGAGGAGATTGCACATGGCAGGGGTATCAGCCTTGCTTTAAGTCTTTTTGATGAGGTGAGGTATAATGATACTGGCAATCAGGTGCTTCTGGTGAAGAGGTTTAGGTAGGGAGGATGACACTGGCAAGTCAGTACCACAAAGAGCTACCGCTATGGAGAAAAGTTTACCAAAACTTAGACCGCACCTGTATTTGTGGAGAGAGGAGAAAGATATATGAGAAAAATTTTTTTAATTTTCTTTTTAATACTTTTATTGACTTCTTTTCTTTTTTCTTCAGAAAAGAAAGTTTTAATCTTAACTATAAAAGAGGCTATTACTCCTGTTACAGAGAAGTATATTTCGAGAGGGTTGAGGGTCTTAAAGGAGGAAGGTTTTGATTCCTTGCTTATCATTCTTGATACTCCCGGTGGGCTATTAGATTCCACAAGAAGTATTGTTCAACAGCTTCTTCTCTCCGAGAAGGATACCATAGTCTTTGTCTGGCCTTCGGGAGCAAGAGCTGCTTCAGCTGGGGTTTTTATCACACTGGCAGCAAAATATGCAGTTATGTCCCCCGGCTGCAATATTGGAGCCGCACATCCAGTGACAATTCAGGGTGAAGACAAAGGGCAGAATACAAAAACATTGCTTAAGAAAATGGAAAATGATGCGGTGGCTTTTGTTGAGTCAATCTCAAAAATGAGAAAAAGGAATTCAGAGTGGGCGATAAAATCTGTCAGAAAAAGCCTTTCTATTTCTTCTGAAGAGGCTGAAAGACTTAAGGTTATAGATTTTATTGCCACATCAGTTGATGAAGCATTGATTGAGATTTATGGCAGGGATACAAAGTTTATAAAAAAGGAATTGAAGAAAAACTGGGCTGAAAAGCTTCTCTCAATACTTGCCAATCCAAATATTTCATATATTCTGCTTATCCTCGGGTTTTATGGAATACTTTACGAGATAATTCATCCCGGAACTATATTTTCCGGTGTTTTTGGTGCTATCTGCCTGATTTTAGGACTTTACTCAATGCAGAGTTTGCCTGTAAATTTTGCAGGTGTATTGCTTATATTTCTTGCTTTTATACTCTTTGTGCTTGAATTTTTTATTGCTTCCTATGGCTTGCTTTCAATAGGTGGGATTATTTCGCTTTTACTCGGTTCTGCCATGCTTTTTGATACTACATTCTCATTTTTTAAGCTTTCTCCTTTTACAATAGGCTTTGTGATAGTTTTCACTACAGGATTGCTGATTTTCATATTTTTTGTGTTAAGGGGGAGCCTGAAAAAGAAAGTTGTTTCAGGCAGTGAGGGGATGATAGGACTTTCAGGTGTGGCAATCTCTGATTTTTCTACGGGACAAGGTTTCGTAAAGGTTCATGGTGAAATCTGGAGAGCAATCTCGACGGATGACATAAAAGATGGGGATGAAGTAATTGTGACTGGGATTAATGGACTTTCTCTTAATATCAAAAGAAAATGAGGGTTATAGTGAAGCATTTTTTATTTTTTTATTATCTTGTAACCAGTTTTTCTGGTCTGCTCGGTTATTTTGGCATAATATTTATGTGGTTGAAATACAGAAACAGAGTGATGAGATATTATTTTATCTTTTATACTGCATTTTCAATCCATATGTTCATAAATGTTTATCAGTATTACAGATACATTGTTTCGCCCGCAGAGAGTTTTGTGACAACCTATCCTGTAAGTGTGCTCTTTGTTTTAGCACACTCCCTTTTCTTTTTCAGTGTTCCGGTATTTATCTATGAAGCAATTGAGAAAAGGTTGCCATCCTTACTTTATATATTTTCTAAGGTTTTCGGGTTTACAGGAATTATTGTAGTTTTGTTCTCTCTCTTTTTTGACAGGGAAAAAAGACTTTCAATAATAGTAAATTTTGATAACCTTTTCTATGTAAATGCATTTTTTATTTTCTTGATTTTTAATATATTTCTCATAAGAAAATACATTACGGAAATAAGAATAATTATTATCAAAAATATATTTAAGTTTGCTTTCTGGTTGACATTAATATTTATCCCATTTTTTGCTGTCGACTCAATGTGGGAATTTTTTCAGGTGAGATGGAAGATATTGCCGAGATGTTTTAATTTTACTCCGGTTTATTATTTTATCTGGAATGTGATAAGTTCGTATTACATTTTGAGATTTATGACGGAGGGGAATGCAGTTTTATTTCTTAAGGAGGTAGTTTCGGAAAAGTTCCTTAGAAAATATAAAATTGGTAAAAGGGAGACTGAAATTCTTGGATTGATAATTCAGGGGCTTGATAATAAGGAAATATCGGAAAAGCTTTTCATCTCAGAAAGCACTGTGAGAAATCACATTTCAAACATATATCAAAAGACTGGTGTGTCAAATAGGGTTGGATTGATAAAATTTATTGGTGAAGAAATCATCTCTTTAGAAAAATGGAGGAAGGATGGCAAGATATCTAAAATCAATAATTCTTCAGGGTTTTAAATCATTCCCTTTAAAGACAGAAATTGAGTTTATAGATGGCATTACAGGTATAGTGGGAGCAAATGGCTCTGGCAAGTCAAATATTATCGAATCAATAAGATGGGTTCTGGGTGAACAGAGTGCCAGGAGTCTGCGGGGCGAGAAGATGGAAGACATTATTTTTAACGGTACAAAAAATCGTCTTCCTTCGAGTATGGCAGAGGTTACTCTCGTCTTTGACAATGAGAAAAAATGGTTGCCAATAGAATATTCTGAGGTGGAGATTACAAGAAGAATGTTCAGGTCAGGAGAGGGACAATATTTCATAAACAAATCCAGAGTCAGGCTTAAGGATATAGTTGAGCTTTTTCTTGACACTGGAATTGGAAGGGATAGCTATGCTATTTTTGAGCAGGGTAAGATAGACAGGCTTCTTTCTGAATCCCCTGAGGAAAGAAGATTCCTTTTTGAGGAATTTGCAGGGATATCAAAGTTTAAATTCAGGAAGGAAGAGGCAGAAAAGAAGCTTGAGAACTCGAAGCTTAATCTTGAAAGGGTTAACGACCTTATTTTAACCTTAGAGAAAGAGGTTGAAAGCCTCAAATCTCAGGCTGAGACAGCAGAAAGGTATAATGAGTTAAAATCAAGACTCAGGGATTTTGAGCTTAGATTTGAGGCATTGCGGGCAAAAAATTTCAAAAGAGAGATTGAGACAAAGAATAAGCAGAGGGATGATATAGAAAGAAAATTAAACCTACTGCTTAAAGATATTGAAAAAAGGGAGAGCAACCTTATAGAGATTGAGAGTAACATTATAGAGCTTGAAACAAAATATACCAACTTAAAAGAAGATTATTCAAGGCTTGAGAAGGACTCTGTAGAACGAGAAGCAAGAATTTCTGGCTACCTTGACAAAAAGATGATGCTTGAGAAACAGCTTTTAAATATGGAGAAAAAGCTTGAGGAGGGAATCTTAAAGGAGTCTTCCTTGAGGGAGGAAGAAAAAAGAATCAATGCAGAGTTTGAAAATGTAGGTAATGAAAAAGATGAAATTGAGGAGAAACTGACATCTTTGCAGATGAAAATAGACAATTTCCAGGGGGGGATAAAAAAGCTTGATGAGATGTTAATCTATGAATCAAAATCACTTGGTTTTGATAGAATTGTTTCAAAGGATGATGTTGAGAGATTAAAATCAGAGCTTGTCTCAATTCAAATGAGGGGAGAGAATTTAAGGTCAAAGATGGAGGAGAAGTGGAACGTAATAAGGGCGATGGAGTCGAAATATCAGGAGGTTTTAGAACAGCTTGAGAATAAAAAGAAGAGTATGGAAAGGCAGAAGAGTGAGCTTGAGGGAATTTTGAAAGAAATTGATGAAAGAAAATCGAAAGAAGTTGAGTTAAAAAAAGAGATAAAAGAGCTTGAAGAAAGAATATCAAAGTTTCAGGAAGAACAGAGGGGTATGGACAGGGTAATCCTTGAGGCACTTGAAAAACAGGCTGTCAGACTGAAGAGTTTTCATCAGGAGAAGGAGAAATTTGATAAAAGCATTGAAAGCATTTTGAAAGACTTAAAAGAAAAAATTCTGGCAAAGGATTTTAATATTAATCTTGTAGATATGATTGATGAGCTTGATAGGATTTTAAAGGATTACAGGTTTCACTATGAATCAATTTTGAGTATAATTTACAATGATGAAGAGGGATATTTGAAAAAAGAAGCCTTACAGAAGAATATTGATGAGTGCAGAAAGCAGATAAGTGAAATCATTTCTTTAAACGAAGGTATAGAATTAAAACTCAAAGAGCTTGCAGGAGTCAAAGAGGAGCTACAAAAGAATTTTAACAGAACGGAGTTTGAATACGGCAAGCTGTTAGAAGAAGAAATGAGATACAAAAAAAGTATTTCTGATGGTCTTGAGGACATAAAGGGGCTTGAAAATCAAATAAGCATTTCTGTGAATTCAATGAAAAGCAAACAAAATCTTTTAGAGTCAATAATGAAACTTATCGATAAATATGAGAGTGAAATAAGAGGGATGAGAGAGGAGAAGTCAAAGTTTTTCGAAGAGTTAAACAGGGTAAAAATTGACTGGACAAGACTTGATGAGAAGAGAAAGGCTCTTGGCAATGAACTAAAAAGGGTTAGATCCCAGATTTCAGAGATAGAAGCGATGAAGAATGGGTTTGAGACCGAGAAAAATAGTATAACAGAGGCAATAAAGGAAATTGAGAGAAAAATGGAGATTGAAAGAAGGGAAAGCTCAGAACTTAAAGAAAAACTTACGAGCCTCGGTAAAGAGATAGAAAGTTTAAAAAGCAATCTTGATGGCTTTCAAAAAGAGAGAAAATTTCTTGAGAATGAGAGAAAAGAGCTTGAGAATAATTATCAGAAGCTTGAAAGACAGCTTATGAATATTGAGAATGGAATTTCTGAAAGGAAAGTTTTACTTGAAAATTTGAGAGAGAATGTAATGAAAAGTTTTGGTGTGGAAGTAGACGCAATTGAACTTAAGGATGGGGATAATTTTGATGATTTATCTAAGGAGATAAATCTTTGTAGGGAAGCGATGCGGGGTTTCGGGGAGATAAACTTTCTTGCAATTGAGCAATATCAGAATGCGAAAGAAAGGATGGCATTTTTAGTTTCACAGAGGGAGGACATCGAGAAGGCTATAAATGATATAGAAGGCTTGATAAAAGAGACAAATGCAAAGAGTGAGGAGAAATTTTTAAACTCTTTTGAAGATATAAGAAAGGCTTTTAAAAAGATATTTGCAAGGCTTTTTGATGGAGGTAGGGCTGATCTGATACTTGAGAATAAAGAGGATGTGATGAGTAGCGGTATAAACATTATGGCGGAACCGCCGGGTAAGAAATTTCAGTCTATTTCTTTGCTTTCGGGGGGAGAGAGGGCACTTGTAGCTATAGCTGTGATTTTTTCCATCTTATATCTTAAACCCACTCCATTCGTTGTGCTTGATGAGATGGATGCCCCTCTAGATGATGACAACATAGAGAGATTTAAGTGTCTTCTAAAGGATTTCAGGGAAACAAGCCAATTCATAATTGTTTCCCACTCAAAGTCTACACTCGAGATATGTGACGCACTTTATGGTGTAACAATGGAGGAGCAGGGGGTGTCTAAGGTTGTAAGCGTTGCC
This sequence comes from Brevinematia bacterium, assembly GCA_049968515.1. Taxonomy (GTDB): domain Bacteria; phylum Spirochaetota; class Brevinematia; order Brevinematales; family JAOACQ01; genus JAOACQ01. The sequence goes on along the minus strand of JBMFQR010000013.1, from coordinate 43,177 downwards.
TTTGATGAGGCGGAGAAGATTGTCGAAAGTCTTGAGGTAACCTCTTAGAGATGCACGGCCGTCCATTTGCGAAACGTGCTGCCTTGTAATAATGTAGAGACATACGGTTGTGCGTCTCTACAAAATAACAACACTACACGGCCATGTGTCTATCCAGATACATATTGCGGGACATATTTATAAAATGCACAGCTTAAAAGTAAATGCCAAATAAAAATGCAATATTAATACTGCTGAAATCAAATGGAAGAGCGTTGCCACTTCTTTTTGTTTTATTCAGTTTAATTTAAAAATGTAGAAAAATAGTTTCAAAGATAATAAAGAAAGAATTTTTTTTAAAAAATTAAAAATCACTTGACAAACTATAAATTTCTTGGTATAGTATTAGCAAAATTTTGAAATAGGAGGATTTTCAGATGAGGAAAATTTTAGGAGTTCTAATGCTACTTCTGGTAGCATCTTTAGCCTATTCAGTAGGTGGTAGCCTGTATATGAGGTATAATTCAGACGGTACTGTTACAGCTACTGAGTGGGGTTTGCTCGATGACCTGCGTGTAGGAAGAAGAGGGACAGGTTTTGACCTCAATTTTGATGCCTTCACCCTTAGCTATAAGCTCAGAAGCTCTGTGAATCTTGGTGAATGGCAGATGAATGGAGCTTTGAACGATGTGAATAAGGCGTTTGGAGTTGATGCTTATAGTGGTGCAAAGAGAGTTACTTCTCCTGGATATTTGCAGTTTTCTGGATTGAAGGCTGGTCCTGCTAATCTTTCTTTGGGTCTTGCCTGGTGGCACTGGGATTATTCTTATTCTCAGAAAATTGTACCAACTTCTGGAACAACTACAGAATCAAAGAAAAGCGGTGGTGCTAACATCATAGGTGTTGATTTTACTATGGATTTACCTATTAGTGAATCATTTAGACTTCATATTGATCCATGGGATAAACTTGATCTTTACATAGGGTTAGGAGATGCAGATGTTAAGGATGGAGCAGATACTAACACAGCAAAATCATCTTATTTTAAGGTGATTTTACCAGTTCATTTTAACATGGATTTTGGTACTGTTGGTCTTGAAATATTCCCAAAAATTACATTTATTAGTTATGGTGGAAGCTATGCTTTATCAAGTGGAGAGACAAACAATAACTCTTCTTCACAATTGGTTTTTGGTATAATGGGAAGACTGAATATTCTTATTAATGAATTTCTTGGTGCGTTTGTCCATGCTGGTTATGTTTATGATGACAGCATAACACTTGTAAATTCGACGCTCGGGACAAACACCAATGGTGCTACAACTATGGAAGTACCCATATTTGCTGGTCTTACAGTTAAGCCAGCTGGCCCAATACTCTTAACACTCGGTGTGGGCTATCTTCTTAAGCTTGCTGATATCCCAAAAGGTGCTCCTAGTGAGACCAACCTGCCAGCAGGTGGTTTAGTCGGAGAATATGGCTACTTTGATGAGCATGGATATCAGAATCCATTCTTGAGATTTGCTGGTTCTGCCAAGTTTGCAAGTGATTGGGAAATCGGGATGAGCACTATACTCTACTGGAACCAGAAGGCAATAGCAACTCAAGGTGGAAGTGGTAGTTACTATAGTGGTGGTGTAAAAATAGCTTCTGGTGGAATGACAACAACTTATGAGTCAGAAATTCTTCACTTTAACTACTTCAATGACTGGGATGGCGGTGGAAACGGTTTTGGAGCAAACTATCTCCAATTCTCAAAGGACAATGTTACTATCCGCGGTCATATTACCGGCGGTGGTGGTCTGTGGGGACTTTTTGGATTTGCTGATGTTTCATTTGCATTCTAAGAATGTTTAGCTTTAAGTTATAAAAAGGCTGCCTTCGGGCAGCCTTTTTTTGTCTTTTTTTTGAAAAAATTGGCTTTTAGTGTTATCATAAAGATAGATAATATTTTTGTTGACTGATAGAAATAGAGGTTTGTATGAGGATGGCGGATCTTATTAAGGAATTTCCCGAGGAATTACAGGGTGCTGTAGTTGATCTTGTTGAATATGTACATTCTGAATCTGGAATCAGCAGGCAAGATTTTACAGAGTTAAAAGATATTGTGAGGATGCTTGCTGAGGCACAGAATAGATCTGAAGAAAGGCTTTGCAGGCTTGAAGAGGCAGTAGAGAGGCTTGCCGAGGCGCAGAGGAAGACGGGGGAGAGGGTAGGCAGGCTTGAGGAGGCGGTAGAGAAGCTTGCCGAAGCGCAGAGGAAGACGGAGGAGAGGCTTGATAGGCTTGAAGAGGCAGTAGAGAGGCTTGCCGAGGCACAGAGGAAGACGGAGGAGAGGATAGGCAGGCTTGAGGAGGCAGTAGAAAAGCTTGCCGAGGTACAGAGGAAGACGGAGGAGAGGCTTGATAGGCTTGAAGAGGCGGTAGAGAGGCTTGCCGAGGCGCAGAGGAAGACGGAGGAGAAAGTTGAAGCCCTTGCCGAAGCGCAGAGGAAGACGGAAGAGAGGCTTGATAGGCTTGAGGAGGCGGTTGCGAAACTTGCTGAAACAATGGAAATGGGTTTTAGAAAAATTGATGAGAGAATCTCTGCTCTCGGAAGCAGATGGGGAATTCAGAGTGAGAATGTGTTCAGAAACACAATCAAGGGACTTCTTACTAATCTTGGCTACAGTGTAAGCAAGGGTTATTATGGTGGAAGAGAAGTCGATATAATAATTCGAAATGGAGAACATATTTTGCTTGAAATAACTTCAAGAATGAATAAGGATGATATAAGAAAACTAAATGAATCGGCAGATGATTACAGAGATAAAAATGGGGTTGAGCCTAAATTGATGGTCGCGGCAATATATATTCCGCCGAGTGTATATAAGGCTTTTGCTGATTCTCCACGTCCGATACAGATATTTAGTGATGAAGATAGTGATTAGTCAAATATAGAGAGGTTTATTATGAAAAGAATCTTATTTTCTCTTATGATTTTGGCTGTGCTTACCTCCTGTATAGGAGGTTTCTATGAGTTTATGGCTGCCCGTTATGTAAAACCTGATGAGGCAAGAAGGTATAAACCGAAGGGCGCACTTGTTTTTGGAACAATTGACAAGGAGAATGCTCCTTTTGTAAGTCTTGTTTATTTTATGATAAGAGATTCTCAGGATGTAACTCTTTCTATCAATCAGGATTTTACTTTCTTTGTGTTTGATGTTGGTAGAAATGCAAAGGGTTTTACTAGAATTGGGATGAGATATTATGCTTTTGGGACAGATTTCTGGATAAATAAAGATTTAAATTTTAATCTTGAAGAAAATAAACTTAATTACCTTGGCAGATTTATTTTTTATCAAAAGGATATTTTAAAAACTTACAGAATGGTGTGGACAAACCTTATTGAGGAAGATGTAAAAAATCTTGGGGATTTTTATCCAGATTTGACAAATATGGAAGTGAAGCCAGTTGAAATAAAAGAAGGAATGTATTATCTCTATTGAGATTAAGAAGAGGGGATGATTATGAAACTTAGACTTTTTATTTTGATTTTGACTTTTATTTGTGTGGTTTATCTTTTTGCTGAAGAGGATTCTTATAATGAAAAATTCTTATTTGTCTCAGTTGATACAGGTTATACCATAAAAGGCTTGCTTGTAGGAGGAATTGGTGTTGGTGCTCAAGTTGAAGTTGCAAGTTTTAGGTATGTGGGTATAGCTGGAAATATAGGTTATTTTAATGCTCCATATATTTTTTTAAACTCATATGGTGGCTCTTTAACTTTTTATCCTGAAGGGAATGGACCTTATGGTTACTATATTAAGGTAGGATGTATGTATAATATAGGTCAAAATACAACGAATAATGTTACGCAATCGGGAACCCTCTTAACTATTCCTCTTCAACTCGGTATGAAATTTGTATTTGATGATCTATGGGGTTTAACCTTTGATCCATATCTTGAGGGAGAAATTTATATTGGTTTGGATGGATATTATGAGAAAGTGCTTACTATGTATCAATCTGTGGGCTTTAGATTTGGATTTACTTTCTGATTTTATCTCCTGTCGGCATTGCCAGTACTTAAAACCTTTGGAAATAAATGCATAAATGCTCAAAAGGTAAAGTTTTTAAAATCGCTATCTCCTAAAAGTGCAGGGATATCTTATTGAAAAAGTCCCCCGATCCAGATCTGTTGTTGGCTGATAATGTTGAAAGCGATGTAATACCTTATAAATTTTAACAGAGTGAAAGTCCTATCTTTAGAGCCTCAATATTTGCAGTTACAATGTTTTTACCCTTTGTCCAGAATTGCTCTTCTATAGCCTTAATAAGGCTGCTTTCTTTTACGATATCTGTTATTCTGGCAAGTACACCAAGCAGAACAATGTTAGAAAATCTTGAACTACCGAGTTTTAAAAGGCATATTTCATCGAATTTGAAACCCATTATCTTCTTTGCAAGGTTTTTCAACTCCTCTTTGATAACAGACATATTTAATATAGCCATACCTTCATTCTTTAGCCTTTTTGAGAATTTATTCAGAGAAGGTGAATTAAAAGCCACAAGAATATCCGTGGATGATATGATTGGCGAGGCAATCTTTTCCTCTGAGATTATAACATGGCAATTTGCTGTCCCTCCCCTCATTTCAGCACCATAAGATGGAAAGTAGGTTGAGTTAAGTCCATCCATTACAGATGCTTCTGCAAACAAATAGCCTGCAGTGAGCAATCCCTGCCCACCAAAACCTGAAAATATAATTTTTTTCGTCATTTTACATCTCCCCTATCTTTAAAAACACCGAGAGGAAATGTCTTTATCATTTCCTCGATTATAAACCTGTTTGCTTCAACTGGTGACATTTTCCAGTTGGTATTACAATTTGACAGAATCTCTATAAATGTATATCCTGCTTTACTTAACTGTAGCTTGAAAGCCTTTTTAATCAAAGACCTTGTCTGAAGTATGTTTTTAAAATCTGCCACTGTGCTTCTTGCCACAAACACAGGTGCATCCAGTGAGGCTATCATTTCAGCAATCTTTAAGGGATAACCATGCTGAGCTGGATTTCTACCATTTTGTGAGGTGGTGGTCTTCTGTCCCATCAGGGTTGTTGGAGCAAGCTGTCCGCCCGTCATTCCATAGTTAGCATTGTTTATAAATATGACAGTAAAATTTTCTCCTCTGTTTGCTGCGTGCAGTGTTTCTGCAAGCCCAATTGAGGCAAGGTCACCATCACCCTGATAGCATATCACAAGCTTGTCGGGATGAACCCTCTTTATTCCAGTTGCCACAGCGGCTGCCCTTCCGTGAGCTGCCTCACTTACATCAAAGTCCCAGTAGTCATAGGCAAGCACAGCACAGCCTACGGGGGCAATGCCTATAGCAATCTCTCTTGCTCCAAGTTCATCTATAACCTCGCAGATAAGCCTGTGTACCACGGAATGTCCACAACCCGGGCAGTAATGCATTGGTAGCCCTACCAGACTTTCTGGTTTATCAAAAACTAAACTTTTCATTCTTTCTCCCCAACATATTTTTTGTAGAGGTTTAAAGCATAATTCTTTATTTCATTTTCGTCAAGTAAAACTCCACCAAGTTTTCCATAAAATTCGACTGGAATTTTGCATTCCACACCGAGTTTTACGTCTTCAACCATCTGTCCTGAACTCATTTCAACAGTGAGAATGGCTTTTGCACCATTTTCCACAAGTTTCTTTAGTTTTTTGTAAGGGAATGGGTAAAGGGTTATGGGTCTTAGCAACCCAACCTTGTATCCTTCCTTTCTCATCTCGCTTGTCACACTATTACAGACCCTCGATGAAATTCCATAAGCCACAAGAATGACTTTTGCATCATCCAGAAACACCTCTTCATATCTTACTTCATTTTCACATATAGCCTTGTATGTTTCCTGAAGTTTGAGATTGACCTTCTCCATAAGTGTCTCATCAAGCCAGAGAGATCTTATCACATTCTTTTTTCTCCCTGCTGCACCTGTCAGAGCCCAGCTTTTTTCATAAAGAACTGGCTTATAATTGGATGGAATTTTAACATTTTCCATCATCTGCCCTATAATTCCATCCGAAAGTATCAAAGCTGGTGTCCTGTACTTATCTGAAAGCTCAAATCCAAGAATTGTAAAATCAAGCATTTCCTGAGGTGAAGCCGGAGCAAGTACAATAGTATGATAATCTCCGTGACCACCACCCTTGGTGGCTTGAAAGTAATCTCCCTGCGATCCTGCTATATTACCGAGTCCGGGGCCACCTCTCTGCACATTTGCCAACACACAGGGAAGCATAGCAGTGGCTAAATATGAAACGCCCTCCTGCATAAGGCTAAAACCTGGGCTTGATGTAGTTGTCATTACCCTGCCACCAGCCGCTGAAGCACCAAAAACCATATTTATAGCGGCAAGCTCGCTTTCTGCCTGTATAAAAACTCCTCCAGCCTCTGGCATTCTTACAGACATCAATTCTGTCACCTCATTCTGTGGAGTTATAGGATAGCCAAAGTAAAATCTACATCCAGCAATTAAAGCCCCTTCTACAAGAGCTTCATTGCCTTTCATTAATCTTACGTCTTTCATTTAATCCTCTTTTATTACTCTTATTGCCACATCGGGGCATACTATAGCGCATCTTTTACAGCCTATGCAGTCATCATTTCTTGCAGGAATGGCATAACGCCATCCGTTTTTGTTGAATTTATCACCGAGCTCTATGACATTTCTGGAGCATTCTGGAATGCAAAGTCCACAGCCCTTGCATATTTCTGAATCTATTTCGATGTGAAATTTCATCCCCAACCTCTAAAAGTTTTTGTATAAATTATAACATTTTTTTCAGATTTGTAAAGTATTCGAGGTTTTTGGGCTTGAATTTTTTTTGGATTGTGCGATTTTGAATAAGATTACAGGCAGAAGGACAGTATGTGAGGTTACCAATTTTCCATAAAAATTCAGAGGGGGGCTTATTGTGAGATTAAATCTTCAAGTGAGATATAGAGAATAATGTTTTCTATCTTCTGTGCAAATGCCGTCACAAGCAAAGAGGCTTTTTCAAAGTCCTCAACACTGAATGTTCCATCCGGGCTATCTTTTTCTGAGACATTAAAGACACCAAATGTTTTTCCAAACATCCTGATCGGGAAAATCATAAATGATTTCTTTGAGTAATATGGCCTGTTTTCGAGCTTTAACCCAGGATGGGTTTCAATGTTGGTTACAAAGAGCCTTTTATTTGAATTAAAAGCAAGGTAAGATGGTGGATTTTCAAAAGCTATGTAATTATCAACCAGTTCAAAGCCCTTTTTCTTAATCAGCTTGAGTTTCTTTTCACTGAAGTCAAAAAACTGGAGTGAAATTCTTTCTGCTTTTGTTATTTTTTCTACTGATTTAAAAAGAAGCTTAAAGATTTCTTCAATATTTTTTGCATCGATTAGCTTTTCTATTTCTGATGAAAGAAAGAGTTTTTTGTCAATCACATCAACATAGGATTTGTCTTCCAGCTTTGTCTGTATAAGTTTGTTTAAACCTTCAAATTCTTTCTTTAAAAAGTTGAGGTCTATAGATTCTTTCCCATTTTTTCTGAAGCCAGTAAACCAGATAAATGCTATTGAAGAAATCAAAAACAATGTAAAAAGAATAAGCTTTATCTGAAAGATAAAAAATTTTAATAACTCATTATCTCTTGGTAATGAAATAAATTCGCGATAAAGCATATAAATCCATCCGCTTATGAAAAGCAATATAAAAATATCAAAGAAAATTGCAATGGCTTTTTTAGCTGATTTCATTGGCCTATCCTAAATAATGAACTACATCCTCACAGAGGTAGAAGGTGATTCTCTTGTCATTTTCTACTGCGTGGCCTGCTTCAAAGGATAGCTTTGATGTTGAAACAATAACAAGTCTGTTTACTTTCATTTCTTTCATAACTGATATTACATTCATAAGTGAAAGGTAGCCTATAGGTTCTTTCCATCTCCTGAAGCAGAAAAGTACACGATTTGAAGGCTGATATTTCTCGACACATAGAAAATCAATGGCTTGCCCCTCTGCAGAAGCCACAGGGTCTGTTTTAACATTCTGATTGATTATCTTGAAGCCCATCTTGTCTGCAAGCTCTCTCGCAAAATTAAGAAAAGATGGGATATCCATAGAGTAGATTTTTTCACATATATCTTCAGAACTCACAACCTGTTCTTCTTCTTCAATCTTTTCCTTTTTTGGCTGTGTAGTTTGCTTTTTTAAAACATTTATCTTGTTTTCAGCGTATTTTTCTATTATGATTGTAGGGTCAAAGCGGGTTTCTACCTTCGGACCAAAAAACTCCCATAAAGTTTCTTTATTCAAGAAATTCCATTTCCATTTTTCAAATATCTGTGTTAATTCTTTATCTGCTTCCATAGCTTTGTTTTCAAGTTCAGAAAATTCTATCTCACTCTTGAATTTCTTTTCTGAGTATAGCTGCAATTCTTTTTCAACCTTATACTTACTCAGTGTGGAGACAATTTCATATAGATGACTCTGGCTTTGTTTGTCTTCTTCTGAAATTTCTTTCTGGTCAGTTTTGAATGTAATGGTTTTACTAAGAATCTCAAGGGCGATATCATAATATTTTTGATGAACCCTGAAAAAGAAATTTGCCATAGAAATATCATCTCTAAAAGGGTTGTCTTGAATATTATTATTTATATTTTCCATCTGTGTGATTAAATCTTTTACAATATCATAGTTGTTTTCATTTAAGTATATTAAATAAAGCATCTTTACTGCAAAAAACAATTCTTTTATGTCCATTACATCCTTATATTTATTTGCAGCTTCTTCTATAAGCTCCTTTGCCTTTGAGAAATAACCAAGCCGTAGATAAACATAGGATAAGAGAAACTTTTTTCTGTAATCGGTGTCATCAAGCTTGTTTGAGGCTTCAAGAAGAGGAGATGCTTCTTCAAACTTGTCTACCATAAGATAGCAGAAGCCATATTCTTTAAGGAATTCAGGGTTGTTTTTATACCAGCCAACTGCCTTCTCAAAATAAGGCAATGCCCTGAAAAAGTATTTCTGTGAAAATACGATGGAAGCGATGTTGTAGAGTACATCTTTTGATGAAGATAATAAATTGGAAGCCTGCAAAAGAAAGTCCAGTGCATCCTGTTCTCTTCCTATCTTTCTGTATAGTATTCCCACTCTTCTATAGAGCTCAAACATCGAAAAATATTTTGATTCCTTTCCTATTTCTATTAGCTTTGTATAATATCCAATGGCTTCAGGATATAATTTTTTTTCCTCATTTATGTTGCCTAAATGCCAGAGGGTTTCTATATCATTGGGGTTTTTTCTGAGAGATTCCATAAAGATTGCAAGGGCTGTGTCGAGGTCACCACTTCTTACTGCTTTTTCAGCTTTTTTAATCTTTACCTCTCTAAATGTCATAAAAAGATAGTAGGAAATAAAGAAAGCTGATACAATGGCTATAATAACAAACTCCATATTTCTCACTCCTCTATATTCATTTATTTATCGGAAAAAAAGATAAGAAAATTAGAGAATATGAGGACTGCAGGTAAAATGTTAGAGCATTGCCTCTAAACCAATATATTTGATTTTAATTAAAATATTTATTAAAATAAGAAAGGTGGATTATGATAGCTTTTTTGGGATTTGTAGCGTTTGCATTTGCATTTTACCTTTTTCTGGTTACAAACAATAAGATAAAAGGCTTGAAAAATAGCCTGCTTATAGAAGATACAAAGAAAGAGATAGAAGCACTCATAACTGAGTTTAACAGAGCAGCAGCAAGAAATATTGAGCTTCTTGAGGATAAGATAACAACAATTCAGGATTTAATAAAAAAGGCTGATATAAAAATATTAAAGCTTGAAGAGCTTTCAAGAACTTCTTCCAGACCTGTAATTGTGGAGAAGATTGTTGAAAGAAAGGTAGAGCAAAAAGATATTGATGATGAAAAGAGAATTCCTGTTCAGAAAAAGGATAACAAGCCAGAAGAGAGAATTGTAAAGGCTGAAGAAAATTTGATAGAGAAAGAAAAGAATAGTAGAATAGAAAAACTTAAGTCTTTATTGAGTAGTGGAAAGACCAAGGAAGACCTTTTGAGCATGGGTTTTATGGAAAATGAGATAAATCTGGTTTTGTTTCTTGTGAAAACAAAGAAAGGCTGAAAGGAAGGGATATGATTCCTCTTCAAACAAGGATAAAAATATATTTAGCAGTTTCTATTGTTTCCCAATTTGTTGGTTTTATTTCGCTTTTTCTTATATACTTGATGGAGAGAGAGTTAAAAAATGGCATTATTAGTTTTCAGTTATTGGGTGCTTTTATTGAAAGGGTATATATTTTTGTTTCTATCCTTTTTTTGTTATCTATAATTTATGGAATAAGTATATATTTCTTTGTATTTAAAAAGGGAATTAATAAATATAAAGAATTGAAGAAAAGACTTGATGACCTTTCTATTCAGGAAGATTTTAATCTCAAATCGATTTCTTTTCCAGAAGAAGATGAATTTGGCGATATTGGCAGGGCATTCAGTTCAATAATAAGTAAGATTGAAAAGTATGAGGAACTCAGAACAGAGAGACTTTTCGTGGAATTTGAAAAGAACAAATTGCTTGCGGATTTTATTGATATTCCCATCCTTTTTGTAAGTCTTGAAAGAGGAGAAAAAATAGTAAGATATTATAATGAAACATTTGAAAAGATTTTTGCTAAAAAAAATGAAAAGGAATTTTATGACATAAAGAATCTTCAACTGATGTCGCTTTTTATTTTGGGTGAAAGCGAAAATGGACCTGCTTTTAAGGGAATACTTGATATGTTTGACAGGATGAGTGAGCAGGAAATGGTTTATTCATTTATAGATAAGGAGTTTGAATCGGCAATAGACTATGCTATTGTCCAAAAGACGAAAACAACGATTAAAAAGGAAATCAGGACAATAAATGGGCAGGAGATTTATAAGTCTGACAGGATTGAAATTTATCCTATACTGGACAGACAGGGAAATACCTTTGAAGTGGTGATCTTTTTTAATAAATTGAAGAAGGTAAGATAAGCAGGGGTAAAATGGAGAAAGTAATCGCAATTACTGGGGGTGCTCAGGGCATTGGAAAGTCTGTGGCTATCGATTTTCTTAAGTCGGGCTGGTATGTTGCAGTCATTGATATTGACAGTGAGGCAATTGAAGAGATACAAGAAGAAAACAAAATTTATGCCAATAGATTTCTTGCATTTGAGGGGGATGTCTCAAGAGAAGAGGATATAAAGAAATGGCTGGATGAGATAGTGAAGAACTCCATTCACATAAAGGTGCTTGTTAATAATGCCGCAATTTCAATAAATAAGCCACTGGAAGAACTCTCTTATCAGGAATGGAAAAGGGTTATTGATGTAAATCTTTCTTCTGTTTTTTTAACTGCAAAGTATTTTTCTTTGTATTTGAAAAAGGAGAAAGGTTGTATCGTCAATATTGCTTCTACAAGAGCATTCCAGTCCGAGCCGAATACAGAGGCCTATTCTGCCTCAAAGGGTGGGATTGTTTCTTTAACACATGCCCTTGCTATAAGTCTCGGCCCCGAGGTTAGGGTGAATTCTATAAGCCCGGGTTGGATTGAAACTGAAAGCTTAAAAAAGAGTTCCAGAAGAAAGGCTGTAGAATTAAGACCAGAAGATCACTTACAGCATCCCTGTGGCAGGGTAGGAGTTGCAGAGGATATAGTAAGTGCAATAAAATTTTTAGTTGACGAGAAAAATTCTTTTATTACCGGTACAAACATCATCATTGATGGTGGTATGACAAAAAAAATGATATACCTTGAGTAAATGTCTGGCTCTGGTGTGCCAGACAAATTCAATTGCTCAAATATGGAGGCAACAGCTTATGGAGGAGAAAGTTAAGTTTAACACTATTGAAGAAGCAATAGAAGAAATAAAGAAAGGCAATATGATAATAGTTGTTGATGATGAAGACAGAGAAAATGAGGGTGATATAGTAATGGCAGCAAGTTTTGCGACGCCAGAAAAGGTAAACTTTATCATCAAAGAAGCAAGAGGTCTTCTGTGTGCGCCATTGACAGAAGAAAAGGCAGAAAGACTCAATCTTCCTATAATGATAGAGAATGCGGATGAGAAGTGGGGCACAGCTTTTACTGTTTCAGTAGATGCTGTAGAGACCTCAACCGGTATCTCAGCATATGAGAGGAGTCTTACTTTAAGAAAACTTGCAGAACCGGATGCAGAGGCAAAGGATTTTGTGAAACCGGGGCATATATTTCCTCTTCAGGCACGGAAGGGAGGAGTATTAAAGAGAGCAGGGCATACGGAAGCAGCAGTTGATCTAGTAAAAATGGCAGGGCTTGAACCTGTGGGAGTAATATGTGAGATACTTAATGAAGATGGTTCGATGGCAAGGCTTCCAGAATTGATAAAATTTTCGGAAAAATTTGGCTTAAAGATTATTTCTGTTGCACAGATTATAGAATACAGGAGAAAGAAAGAAAAGCATGTCTATAAAGAATCAGAAGCAATGCTACCAACAAAATATGGGACATTCAGGATTGTTGTATACAAAAGCGATATGGATGATAAAGAGCATGTCGCACTGATAAAGGGAGAAATTGATCCAGAGACTCCTCTGCTTGTCAGGGTACATTCAGAATGTTTTACGGGTGATATTTTAGGTTCTCTAAGGTGTGATTGTGGTGAGCAACTTCATAAAGCCCTTGAGATGATTGAGAAGGAAGGAAGAGGAATACTCCTCTATATGAGACAGGAAGGGAGGGGGATAGGTCTTGCTAACAAAATCAAGGCTTATGCGCTTCAGGACCAGGGGCTTGATACCGTGGATGCCAATATTCATCTCGGTTTCAAGCCAGACTTAAGGGACTATGGAATTGGAGCACAAATACTTAAAGACCTCGGTGCAACAAAGATAAGACTTATGACAAACAATCCAAAGAAAATTGTTGGCCTTCAGGGGCATGGTATTGAGATAGTTGAGAGAGTCCCCATTGTCATACAACCAAACGAAATAAATGAAGACTATCTCAGGACAAAAAAGGAAAAAATGGGGCATCTGTATTAATTTTAACCATAAAACCCGTAAAATCCGGACCGAAAATTTTACCTTTTCAGAAATTTATTCACACATTCTGCTGCCTTTCTACCCTCTGCTATTGCCCAGACTATGAGAGATTGTCCACGTCTTAAATCCCCTGCTGCAAAAACTCCCGGAATTTTAGTCATATAATTTTCGTCAGTTTTTACATTCCCTCTCTCGTCAAACTCAACTCCAAGATCGGTAAGTATACCCTCATGTTCAGGATGTAGAAATCCGAGAGCAAGAATCACAAGATCAGCCTTAAGTTCAAATTCAGAGCCTGGTATTTCTTTCATAACAGGCCTTTTTGTTACCGAGTCTTTTTCAAACTCAACCCTTGCACATATTAGCTTTTCTATCTTTTTCTCACCTTCAAACCTTTTCGTGAGTATACACCAGTCTCTTTCCCCTCCCTCCTCATGACTCGTGGATGTCCTTAAAATCATTGGATACCTTGGCCAGGGAAAGTCCTCTGTTCTTGATTCAGGAGGTTTTGGCATAATCTCTATCTGTTTTATTGACTTGGCCCCCTGTCTGACAGCCGTACCAACACAATCAGCTCCTGTGTCTCCACCACCAATTATTATTACATTCTTGTCATTTGCATCTATATAGTTCTCTATTTCTCTTCCGGAAACCCTCATGTTAACCTGAGTAAGATAATCAACCGCAAAATATATTCCTTCAAGTTCTCTGCCGGGAATTTGTAAATCTCTCGGTTTTCGTGCACCCCCTGTTAAACAGATGGCATCAAATTCCTTCAGTAAAACTTCAGTTTTTATATCTACACCGGCATTCGTGTTTGTCTTAAATTCTATTCCTTCCTCTTCATAAATCTTGATTCTTCTGTCCAGAATATGCTTTTCAAGCTTAAATTCTGGAATGCCATATCTTAAAAATCCTCCAACCTTATCGGCTTTTTCAAAAACAACAACACTATGACCGGCTTTGTTAAGTAAAGCGGCACAAGCAAGTCCTGCAGGTCCAGAACCAATAATCGCAACTCTTTTGCCTGTTCTTATTTCTGGTGGCTCTGGTTTTACCCAGCCCTGAGAAAATGCATACTCAATAATATTCAACTCATTCTCTCTTATTGTAACTGGATCATCATTTAAACCGAGTACACAGGAGTACTCACACAATGCGGGACAGAGCCTACCTGTTATCTCCGGAAGATTGTTTGTCGCTGCAAGAAGCTCATAAGCCCTTTTATATTGCTTTCTGTAAAGAGCATCATTCCACTCTGGTATATAATTACCGACAGGACATGCCCAGTGACAGAAAGGTGTCCCACAATCCATACATCTTGAAGCCTGTTCGACAGCCTTTTCTACAGGTCTCAAAAGAGAAACTTCTTTGAAGTCCTTTATTCTTTCCTTCACGGGACGATAGATTGGTTTGGCTCTTTTTATTTTTAAAAATCCCTTTGGATCACCCATCGTAGACCTCCATAAGATTTAGTGCAGTTGTAACCTCTCTTGTTTCTAATATCTTTTTGTATTCGAGAGGTAACACTTTTACAAATTTAAGTTTATTGCTTTCAAAATCTTCCAGTATAATTCTGGCTTTTTTACTTCTTGTATACCTTAAGTGATTGGAGAGCAGCTTTTTTAATAGATTTTCATCCTCTTTTCCTATCTGATAAAGTTCGACCATTTCCATATTACATTTTTCCCTGAAGTCATCCTCTTCATCATAAACATAGGCGATGCCCCCGGACATACCAGCTGCAAAATTTATGCCGGTTCTACCGATAATCACAACCCTTCCTCCAGTCATATATTCACATCCATGATCTCCTACTCCTTCAATTACAGCATTAAGCCCGGAATTTCTTATACAGAATCTTTCCCCAGCAACACCCGATATATAGGCTTCTCCAGAAATTGCACCATAGAATGTTGTATTGCCAATAATAATATTTTCATCCGGTTTATAATCTGTATCCCTGTATGGATAAATTATTATCTTTCCTCCAGATATTCCCTTGCCTACATAATCATTGGCAAGCCCCTCAAGTTCAAAAGTTATACCCTTTGCGAGCCAGGCACCAAAGCTTTGACCTGCAACCCCATAAAACTTGAAGTGAATTGTATCTTCGTTTAACCCCATTTCTCCATATCTTTTGCAGACTTCTCCAGAAAGCATTGCACCTGTTGTTCTGTTGATGTTCTTTATTTCAAACTCTTTATAAACCTTTGTGCCCTTCATTAGTGCTGGAGAAGCTTCAAGAATAAGTTTTCTGTCAAGTACATCATCAATCCCATGATTCTGGCTGATTGTACAATGTGTGCCTACATTTTTGTCTATCTGAGGTTTATAGAGAATTTTTGATAAATCAAGATTTTTGAATTTCCATCTATAAATTTCTTTATTTTCCTCAAGTAATTCTGTTCTTCCGATTAATTCATCCATTGTCCTCACTCCCAGATGTGCCATAATTTCCCTTACTTCCATTGCAACAAACCTCATATAGTTGACAAGATATTCCACCCTGCCCTGAAATCTTCTCTCAAGAATTTCATCCTGAGTGGCCACTCCAAGTGAGCAATTATTAAGGTTGCAATGTCTTAACATAACACAACCCAATGTTATAAGTGCAGCAGTTGAAAACCCATATTCCTCTGCGCCAAGTATAGCGGCAATGACAACATCTCTTCCAGTTCTCATCTGGCCATCTGTTTGCAGTCTTACCCTGCTTCTAAGATTATTCAATATTAGAGTCTGATGTGTCTCAGAAAGTCCAAGTTCCCACGGCAGGCCGGCATGCTTTATGGAGCTAATCGGTGATGCACCTGTTCCCCCATCTCCTCCAGAAATGAGAATCATATCCGCATGTGCCTTTGCTACACCTGCTGCAATTGTGCCCACACCTATTTCTGAGACAAGCTTTACACTTATCCGTGCATCTGGATTTACATTCTTTAGGTCAAAAATCAATTGAGCCAGGTCTTCAATGGAATAAATATCATGATGAGGTGGTGGAGAGATCAAAGTTACCCCCGGAGTGGTGTATCTTGTTTTTGCAATTATTACACTCACCTTGTGTCCCGGCAGTTGTCCTCCCTCCCCCGGTTTTGCACCCTGAGCTATCTTAATCTGTAATTCGTCTGCATTAACAAGATAGTTTGTGGTAACACCAAATCTTCCTGAAGCTACCTGTTTTATTGCACTTCTCTTGCTATCACCATTCGGCAATGGTTTAAACCTTTCAGGATCCTCTCCTCCCTCTCCTGTATTCGATTTGCCACCAATTCTGTTCATTGCTATAGCAATTGTTTCATGAGCAGCCCTGCTTATAGACCCAAAACTCATAGCACCTGTGGCAAATCTTTTCATTATACTTTCGATTGGTTCAACCTCATCAAGCGGAATAGGCTTTGTTTCCTTAAATTTAAAAAGTGCCCTGAGTGTGGCTGGATTATCTTTTTGCTCATTTATAAGTTTTGCAAATACCTTATATTTTTCATAATCACCACTTCTTACTGCATCCTGTAATGCTGCAATGGTGTCTGGATTCCATAGATGAAATTCTCCATCTTTCTTCCATTGATATTGCCCACCAGTATCGAGCAATCTAACATTAAATTGAAACTCAGAAGAATAAGCCTCTCTATGCCTCGTCAAATTTTCTCTTGCAAGAGTTTCAAATGTTGCGCCTCCTATTCTTGAGACTGTTCCATTAAAGCACTTTTCTATAACTTCTTCGCTGAGCCCGAGAGCCTCAAAAATCTGTGCGCCCCTGTAGCTTTGAAGTGTTGAAATCCCCATTTTGGAAAGAATCTTTAAAATTCCTTTATTGATGGCTTTAATATAATTTTTTATAACCTTTTCTTTTTCAATATTTATTTCTTGCTCATTTACCATATATTCGATGGCTTCAAATGCAAGATATGGGAAAATCAAATCAGCACCATAACCAAAGAGAGTGGCGAAATGGTGTACTTCTCTCGGTTCTCCAGATTCCACAATAAGGTTGATCTGGCCTCTCTTTGAAATTTTCACAAGATGATGATGAACTGCTCCCACTGCAAGAAGCATAGGGAGCGATGGCTTTTGTTCACACACTCCTCTATCAGAGAGGATTATCAGTGATATACCCTCAGAAATTGATTTTTCAGCTTCAAGACAGATTCTATCTATTGTTTTTCTAAAGCCATCAACTTCATTTATGTCATAAAGAGTCGGAATGATTTTAAGTTTAAATCTTTCATCTCTTATAGATAGTATTTTAGAAAAATCCTCTTCTTTTAAAATTGGTGTTTCAAAAATTAACTTTTCGCAGTGTATACTCCCATCTTCAAGAATATTATGCTTTTTGCCTATGTAGGTATTCAAGCTCATTACTATTTCTTCTCTTATAGGATCAATCGGGGGATTTGTAACCTGTGCAAAAAGTTGCTTGAAATATGAATAAAGCAGTTGGGGCCTTTTTGAAAGAATGGCATGGGGGGTGTCATTCCCCATAGCCCCTACAGGTTCCTGACCCTCAAGAGCCATTGGCATCATAATAACTTTTAGATCTTCTCTCGTATAACCAAAAGCCTTTAAATCGATAAGAATATCTTTTGATTTCTGGATAGAAATTCTATCTTTTTTTAAAAAATCTTCTGGAGGATTTTTCCAGTTTATTGTATTCTCTTTTATCCATTTTGAATATGGAAGCCTTTCCACCAAGGATTTTTTTAGTTCTCTATCTTCAATCAGAACTCCTTTTTCAGTATCTATGTAAAGCATCTTTCCTGGTTCAAGTCTGGCACTCTTCTTAATGTTTGCCGGAGAAATATCAAGTACTCCTACCTCTGAAGCCATTATAACGTAATCATCTTTCGTAATAATGTATCTTGCCGGTCTTAAACCATTCCTGTCAAGCAGTGCTCCCACTCTTACTCCATCAGTAAATGCAATTGCAGCCGGTCCATCCCATGGTTCCATCAGGAGATTTTTATAAAGGTAGAAATCCTTTTCTGCCTTATTCAAAACAGGACTTCTTTCCCATGCAAATGGAACCATTAGAGACATAACATCCTCTATGCTTCTTCCCGATAGATAAAGAAGCTCAAAAACATTGTCAAACATTGCAGAATCACTTCCACCCGGGACTATTGTGGGGAATATTTCTTTCAATTTTTCGCCAAAGTATTTGCTTTCAAGGTTGCCTTCCTTCGCCTTCATCCAGTTGACATTACCCCTGAGTGTGTTTATTTCACCATTGTGAGCAATATATCTAAATGGTTGTGCAAGATTCCAAGCCGGAAAAGTATTTGTGCTGAATCTTGAATGGATAAGAGCTATTGGGCTTTCTACCATTGGATTTGAAAGATCAAGAAAATACTTCTCAACCTGCTCCGGAGTAAGCATTCCCTTGTAGGAAATTGTTCTGCTCGAAAGATTTGTTATATAGAAAAAGTCTTTCTGGTTGAGACTGGAATTTCTTACCTTATTTTCTATTCTCTTTCTTATAACATAAAGCCTTCTTTCAAACTCCATTGTGTCACAATCACTTCCCGAATACTCAATAAATATCTGTTCCATTACCGGTTCGAGGCTTTTTGCAGTCTTTCCTATCATAGAATTGTCAACAGGTACATTTCTCCAGCCAAGCAAAATCCCACCTTCTTCTCTTATGATTTCTTCAAGCCATTGCTTTATTAAATTTCTTTCCTTCTCAATTTTCGGAAGAAAAACAACTCCCACACCGTACCTACCATACTCTGGCAGCTTTATTCCCGCCTTCTCACATTCATAACGAAAGAATCTGTCCGGTATCTGTATGAGTATACCTGCTCCATCACCTGTATCTGGCTCAGCTCCTGTTGCTCCTCTGTGAGAGAGTCTTTTTAATATTTCAAGTGCTTCTGTCACAATCCTGTGGGATTTCTCTCCCTTTATGTTGCAAATGAATCCCACTCCACAGGAATCATGTTCAAATTCTGGATGGTATAATCCTTTTTGTTGCATATCTTTTCTCCAATTTTCAAAATAATATTTGCAAGTAATTATATTTAGCAAATTTTATGCCATTTTTGGGAAAACATAAACGAATATTAGGATTAATAATACTCTAAAATGAGAGACATTTCTTTATTTGTTTGCATAATAAGAAAATGAAATTTTGTGCTTTTGCTATGCTAAATCTTACAAAATAATAAAATCCTTTAGTTCTAATAGAAAACCCCCAGTTCAATATTAAAAAGTGCACAAAAATTGGGCAGATTTCCATAAAAAGATTAAAAAATATGCATTGATTTTTGATAAGAATATTTTGGTGAGATAGCCACCCACCGGGTGGCTATCTACCTATCCAATGGCCTCTTTTCCTTCCTCACCGGTTCTAACACGTATACATCTTTCGAGAGGAAGGACAAAGATTTTCCCGTCACCAATCTTTCCTGTTCTTGCAGCGGTAAGAATTGCCTGAATTGTTGGTTGAACAAATTCATCATTTACAGCTATTTCAATTCTAACCTTCTTTAAAAGATTTAGTTCAGATATTATACCTCTATAAGCTTCATCATAACCGCCCTGTTGTCCACAGCCTATTACGTTTGTGACTGTCATCTTTCCGACATCTGCTTCATAGAGAGCCTGCTTTACATCTGTAAATTTTTCTGGCCTTACGATTGCAATAATTAGTTTCATAGTTCACCTCCTTTACTTCGTAACAAAGCCCTGAAAATCTGGATATGCTTCCTGACCATGCTCACCAATATCAAGCCCCAAAATTTCCTCTTCCTTGCTAACCCTTATGCCTATGAGTGCCTTTAGTATGAACCATATCAAAAATGCCATAAGGAATGTGTATAGACCGACTGCAATAACGCCGGTAAGTTGAGCACCAAGAAGCTTTAATCCTCCTCCATAAAACAGGCCATTTCCTGTAGCTACACCGGTAATGCCATCCTTTGCAAATAGCCCTACAGAGATGGTACCGAATATCCCGTTCACAAGATGGACAGATAAAGCACCAACCGGGTCGTCAATCTTAAGTTTATCAAACGTAACCACAAAAACCACCACAAGAATTCCTGCAATAAGCCCTATTAGAGCACTAACATTTATAGTTACGAAAGCACATGGGGCAGTTATTGCCACAAGACCTGCAAGAGCACCATTGATAATCATGGTAAGGTCTGGTTTTTTCTGTATTATCCAGGAGCTTATTGTGGAAGAAATAATGGCCATTATTGCTGCTGTGTTTGTGGTAATAAAAATGTGAGCAATAGCCTTTCCATCTCCCACAGTCATCGTAGAGCCGGGATTAAAACCAAACCAGCCGAACCAGAGTATAAATCCTCCTAAGGTTACAAGAGAAAGGTTGTGTCCCATTATTGGATTTACACTTCCATCCTTTCTGTACTTTCCGGTTCTTGGTCCAAGAAGTAAAACCCCGGCTAATGCAGACCATCCCCCTACAGAGTGAACAACAGTGGAACCAGCAAAGTCAAACATTCCCATCTTTGCAAGCCATCCTCCACCCCATATCCAGTGCCCCACTATCGGGTAAATAAAGATTCCAAGTAAAGTAGAAAAGATAATGAAGCTTAAAAACTTGATTCTTTCTGCAACTGCACCGGAAACTATTGTGGCTGCTGTTCCTGCAAATACAAGCTGGAAGAAAAACTTTGCCCACAAAGGCACCTGTGTCCAGGAAATAGAAGAATAAACTCCATCAACACCATTGTTTACAAAAAATAATCCCTTAAGCCCCATAAAATCATTTCCATCACCGAACATTATCCCCCAGCCAATAAACCAGTAGGCAAAGGTAGTGATTGCAAAGACTATAAAATTCTTCGCAAGGACATTCACAGTATTCTTTGCCCGAATCAACCCGCTTTCAACCATAGCAAATCCAGTGTTCATAAAGAATACCAGTAGCCCTGTGAGAAGGACCCAAACAGTATCAAGACCAACTGATAGGTTTTTTAGAACAATGTCCGGCATAGTCTCCCCAGAAAAAGCAATATTCGTGGCAAAAACCAGAAGAAAGATAAGCATCATAAACAGATTTCTTTTTCGCATATTTCACCTCCAGATTAAACTGAACATAATTCAGCAATTTTTATGCCATACTGTGTCATTAAGTCTGCACTTAATCAGAAAATTACTTTACTATTTACATACAATGAAATAAGATAGATGACGTAAAAAGTTGTCAGAGATGGCATTTTTCTATGCTTGTCTACCTGTAAATCTGTAAAAAATAACTTGATTTGAGTATATATTTTGCCTAAAAATTAGACAAAAAAATATTTATGTTTGTTTTTTGTGCAAAATTGTCTTTTAGCATTATCGAATGTAATTCTTTCCTATAAAAACTTTATCCATCTTATAAGAAAAAAAAGTGAATTTAGTTACCTTAAAGAAATGTGAACTCAATTCTGTTATTTAGCTCTGATGTGCCTGCCTAAAATTTAGGCAGTTTTTAAGATAAACAGGCAAAATAAGATTTAAGAATGACATTTTTTTTAACTAATACGGGCTTGGCACAAAAATTGCTAATATTTTAGAAGATTTTGATTTGATTAAAGAAGATTACCTGAAAATAGGGAAAATTTTATTTAGTAATTTTTTGAAAATTATATAGATTGCCTGTAGTTAGTGGGGAAGGTAGCCAGAAACAACAATAAACACTAACTATAGTTGCTTGCTAAAATAATTAGCATAAAATTTATTTAAGTGTTATAATCTATTAACTCAGGAGGAATTTGTATATGAGTTTAAGAGAAGAGGCATTAAGAGAGATACTCAAGAGAGAGGTAGCAAAAACTACTGAGCGTACCAGATATGAAATTTTAGACATATTTGGTGAAAATGTGTTTAATGAGAAGGCAATGTCAAAGTATTTGCCTTACTCTGCCTGTGAAAAGCTGAAAAGAATCATCAAACACGGTGGCGTAATTGATGAACAGCTTGCTGAAGAAGTGGCACATGGAGTGAAGGAGTGGGCTATTGATAAGGGAGCTACTCATTTTACGCACTGGTTTCAGCCGATGACAGGTCTTACTGCCGAAAAGCACGATAGCTTTCTCTCATTTGATAGTGAAGGTCAGCCGATACAGAGGTTTTCCGGTAAAAATTTGAGACAGGGAGAGCCGGATGCCTCAAGTTTTCCCTCTGGCGGTATAAGGGCAACATTCGAAGCAAGAGGCTATACAGCCTGGGACCCAACGTCGCCAATTTTCATTATGGAGAATGCCAATGGAGCCACGCTCTGTATACCGACGATATTTCTCTCATATACTGGAGAGGCTCTCGATAAAAAAACTCCATTGTTGAGATCGATTGAGGCGATAAACAAGGCTTCTCTTAGAATATTAAGGATTTTTGGGAATAAAACTGCGACAAGGGTTTATTCTACTGTCGGTCCTGAACAGGAATATTTTTTAATTGACAAAGCTTATTATTACAGAAGGCCAGACCTTATACTTACAGGTAGAACATTGTTTGGAGCCCCTTCGCCGAAAGGTCAACAGATGGAGGATCATTACTTTGGTTCAATAAGAGAAAGAATATTATCCTTTATGCAGGATGCCGAAAGGGAGCTTTTCAGACTTGGCATTCCAGCCAAAACGAGGCACAATGAAGTGGCTCCAGCACAGTTTGAAATAGCTCCAATATTCGAGGATTCAAATATTGCAACCGACCACAATCAGCTTGTTATGGAGGTGCTCAAAAAGACAGCCGCAAAATATGATTTAGCACTATTACTTCATGAAAAGCCTTTTGCTGGAATTAATGGTTCTGGAAAGCATAATAACTGGTCTCTTTCTGATTCGGAGGGAAACAATCTGCTTGATCCGGGAAAAACCCCCCATGAGAATCTGCAATTTTTAACCTTTCTTGTGGCTACAGTTGAGGCTGTTTATAAGTATGCAGATTTAATCAGGGCAAGTGTTGCAACAGCCGGCAATGATCACAGACTCGGTGCAAATGAAGCTCCTCCAGCTATAATATCCGTTTACTTAGGTGAGCAGCTAACAGCCATCCTTGAGGCAATTTTGTCGAATAAAAAGGTGGAGTATTCTGATGAACAGATTATAAAACTCGGTATTTCTAATCTTCCTGTAATTTCAAAGGATACAACTGATAGAAACAGGACATCTCCTTTTGCATTTACGGGGAATAAGTTTGAGTTCAGGGCTGTTGGATCTTCAATGTCTATTGCTACTGCAAATATGGCTATAAATACTGCTGTTGCAAATATTTTAGATAAGTTTGCAGATGAGATAGAGAAAAGGCTGAAGAAGGGGGTTCAGCTTAACAAGGCAGTGATGGATGTTATTACAAATTCCATAAAAGAATCCAAACCTATACTTTTTGAAGGAAATAACTATTCACCTGAATGGGAAAAAGAGGCTGAAAAGAGAGGTTTACCGAATTATAAAACAACTCCAGAGGCATTAAAGGCATGGATTTCAGAGAAAAATATTGAAGCACTTACAAAATTTGGAATTCTAACTGAGAGGGAAATACATTCGAGGTATCATATTTATCTTGAACAATACTCTAAGATTGTAAACATAGAAGCAGAAACTGCACTTATGATTGCAAAAACCATGATATTACCTGCTGTGCTGAAATATCAGACTGAAATTGCAAGAAATCTCAGCACTCTTTCTGCTACAGCCATAGGTAATGAGCTTATTAAGCCTAACAGGAATCTACTTGAAAGATACTCAAGGAGAGTGAATGAGTTGCATGTCAAGATTGAGACACTTGAAAAGTTTCTTGATAGTACACAGGCAATAGAAGATATTGAAAAACAGGCAGAAAGCTACTGCATAGTGGTTTTACCAGCAATATCTGAACTCAGAAGGGTGGCTGATCTGCTTGAAGAAGAGACAGATGACAGCTACTGGCCATTACCAAAGTACAGAGAAATGCTGTTCATATACTGAGAGAAAAAGTGGGTCTCATTTTTCGAGACCCACTTTCTTCCATTACATAATTCAATTTCTAATATTCTCTTTCCGAAAATATATTAATCTTTTGACAGGCAGGGTGTTATTAACCCGAAGCACCATTGCATCTTGCCTGTTAACTTCAATAAGGAATGTAAAGTGAAAGTTACCTTCTGGGGAGTAAGGGGTTCTGTTCCGACGCCCAATCTTCGTATGATGAAAGTTGGTGGAAATACTTCATGTGTCGAGGTAGAAACTGAATATGGGCGGGTTATCTTTGATATGGGTACAGGAATTATTTCTCTGGGGAAAAAGCTTTCAAAACTTATCAAGGAAGGTAAAAAAAAGGATATTTATATAATATTAAGCCATACACACTGGGATCATATTCAGGGTTTCCCCTTTTTTGAACCAATATATTTTGAAAACTGCAATATTCACATTTTTGCTCCGCAAAAGCCCAATCGTAATATAAAAGAGGTATTATCCTGTCAGATGGAATATGATTTCTTTCCCATAAAATTTTCCCATATTCCTGCAAAAACTTACTTTTATGAGTTAAATGAGGGTTTTCATTCAATTTTACCTGGGATAACCATTGTGGCGGAGAAACATATCCATCCGGGTATAGCTTATGGATACAGACTTATTACAGATAGCAAATCCATTGTTTACTGCACAGATATTGAGCACTTCAGAAATGTGGTTGATAAAAGGCTTGTCCAGCTGGCTGAAGGGACAGACCTCTTGATTCATGATGCACAATACAGGGAGGATGAGATAACATTCAGACTTGGCTGGGGTCACAGCACCTGGCAACAGGCAGTTGAGGTGGCAAAACTCTCAAGGGTAAAATCTCTTGTGCTATTTCATATTGACCCTGAAAGGACGGACGAGGATGCAATAACCATTGAAGGCCTTGCAAAGAAAGAGTTTGAAAACACTTCTGTCGCCAGAGAGGGAAATTATATAGAATTGTAAGTTAAAAGTGTGTCAGTTGAAAGTTTATAAAGTTGAGAATTAGAAGGATCCAAAAAGTCAGTTTCTTGTATTTTCAGATTGCTTCGCTTTTTTCAAAAGCTAGCAATGACTGGCTTTCTTGTTATTGCGAGGAGTGTTAGCGATGAAGCAATCACCTTAAAATAAGACTTTTTGGACAGCCCCATCATCTAAAAAAAGATTGACATTTTCTTTATAGTAAGTATAATATTACAACTTGTTCAAAATCAGAATTTTTTGGTAAAAATTATATAAGAGAGGTGGTAATGTTATGAAAGGGGAGTTTTTTGCACTTTATTTTCTGGCTCTTTTAGTGTTTACTTTAAGCTGTTCTAAAACGCCAGAATCGGGTTCATCTTCGTCAAGTTCATCTTCTGTTAGTTCTTCATCTTCTCTATCTGTCTGTTTTGCGAAAACTTATGGTGGAAGTGATTGGGATTGGGCAAGTTTCACTCGACAGACATCGGATGGAGGGTATATTGTTGGTGGACATACAAAGTCTTTTGGTGCTGGTAATTATGATTGCTGGATATTGAAGCTTGATAGTAGTGGTGTTATCCAGTGGCAGAAAGCATATGGCGGCACTGATAATGATTATTTATATTCCATTCAGCAGACATCAGATGGAGGATATATTGTTGGTGGATATACAAAGTCTTTTGGTGCTGGTAATTATGATTGCTGGATATTGAAGCTTGATAGTAGTGGTGTTATCCAGTGGCAGAAAACATATGGCGGAAGTGATGTGGATTATGCCTTTTCTATCCAGCAGACATCAGATGGTGGGTATATTGTTGCTGGAGAGACCAAGTCTTTTGGGATTGTTACTAATGACTGCTGGATAATAAAGATTGATAGCAATGGTGTTGTCCAGTGGCAGAAGACATATGGTGGAAGTGATGAGGATTACGTTGTTTCTATTCAGCAGGTATCAGATGGAGGATATATTGTTGGTGGATATACAAAGTCTTTTGGTGCTGGTAATTATGATTGCTGGATATTGAAGCTTGATAGTAGTGGTGTTATCCAGTGGCAGAAGACATATGGTGGAAGTTATGAGGATTTGGCGTATTCCATCCAGCAGATATCAGACGGTGGTTATATTGTTGGTGGATATACAAGGTCTTTTGGTGCTGGTAATTATGACAGCTGGATATTAAAGCTTGATAGTAGCGGTGTTATCCAGTGGCAGAAGACATATGGTGGAAGTGATGAGGATGTGGCATATTCCATCCTGCAGACATCAGATGGAGGATATACTGTTGGTGGTTTGACAAAGTCTTTTGGTGCAGGCAATTATGACTGGTGGATATTAAAGCTTCCTTCTGATGGTAATTTACCGAACCTTAGTTCAAATACACTTGTGACACCTTCTGATACATCCTGTACTACAAATGATACTTCCTGTACCGTGAATAACACCTCGGCAAGTGTTGTGGATACAAGCTGTATTGTGCAGGATACATCTGCTATTGTGCAACAGCAGTTGCCATAATAAGTTGAAAGTTGAAAGTTAGAAGTTAGAAGTAATAGTGGGGTAGGGATTAATAGTGAAGCTTTGTGTTTATCAACAGCTTATTGTTTAAGCCGATATTTTACAAGAATTGGCGTAGAGAGAGCAACTGGCACATTTTCACGGGCAATTTAGCATAGACGACGTAGGTTTTGTTCAGGAATTAACGCCCAACCTGTCCGAACTTGATACAATGTGATACATTGCAAGAAGGTAAAAACTTGCTGGGTAGACTTTCTCAGCGACGGGGCGAGGTGTGGCATAGCGAAAGAATGCCAGAGGACAGTCTGTGGTAAGTATGCCAGTTTACCAATCCTTAAAGAATCTCTTGGTTTCAGCTATTAACCTTTCTAAATCTCCGGTAATTCTCTTTGCTGGCGGAAGTGAGTTTAAAAATGCCTTACTATAAGATTTTGTGAGTATTCTGTTATCGAGTATGACTATTATTCCCCTGTCCTGCTTGCTTCTTATAAGCCTGCCCATCCCCTGTTTCAGTTTTAGTATGGCTCTTGGGAGAGAGTATGTAATAAAAGGGTTCTGTCCCTTATGTTCGAGGAGCTTTATCTTTGCTGTGTAGATAGGGTCTCCCACTGAATCAAATGGGATTTTTTCTATGATTACAAGCCTTAAATTCTCTCCCGGCACGTCAATTCCTTCCCAGAAACTTGATGTTGCAAACAGAACACAATTGTTTATCTGTTTCATTTTAGAGAGAAGTATATTTCTTGGCTCATCCCCCTGCTTTATGGCTATCAGGCCGTTTTCTATAAATTCATCTTTTAGTTTGTTGAAGTATTCCTGCATTCTCTTATAAGAGGTAAAAAGTATGAGTGCTCCTCCTTCACTTATCATTACAAGCTCTTTTATCAGAGAAAATTTTTTAGAGGAAAACTCCTTGTGTTCGGTGTTTTCTTTAATTATTAAAATCTCTGCCTGCTTCTCATAATCAAATGGGGAGGGGAAAGAAGCTTCAGTCTTTTCTTTGTTTGTGGCGATTGCTAGTCCAACGGATGATTTGAAATAGTCAAACCTCTGGTTTATAGTCAGTGTGGCGGAAGTGAATATAGTAAAATCCTTCTTTGAGAAAATTGGACTGGAGAGAAAATCTCCTACTTCAAGAGGGCTATAACAGAATTTTACATTTCTTTTTGATATTTCAAGCCATTTTACGAAATTAATCTCATTTTCAGTTTTAAAAATGAGGTTGAAAATAGATTCTATCTCTTCAAGTCTTCTTATTCTATAACTCAGGAATGTAATGATATCAGAAACTTTTGTGTTGTTTGATGTATCCCTTATTTCTTCTGAAAAGTCTTCAAATTTTGTAATGAATCTGTTTATATTCTTAAAAATATCCTCAAGTCCATAAACTATCTCTTTATACTCTTTTGTATTACAGAAAACCCCATCTATACTTATCGCATTTGATTCATAATTTTTTAGTGAGACACTTTCGAGAGTCTCTTTCAAAAACTGATTGACCTGTGAGTATATTTCAGAAATCATACCGGTCAACTTTTCGTAGTCATTCTGAAGCTCCACATACTCAAGATTTACTTTTTTATTTAATAGGGCAAGAAAGCCAAAGGCTTTGTTGTTTTGAGTGTGATAAATCTTTCTTAGCTGATAGAGTATTCCCTGCAAGGAGAAATCCTTTGCAAGGGACTTTAATGCAGTTTCTTCAAGATGATGTGCCTCATCAAAAACTATGCCAGAGAAAAATGGAAGACTTATTCTCTTGCTTTCTTCATCAATGCTGCTGAAAACAAGTGAATGATTGGCAATAATTATGTTTGATTTTTCGGCTTCAAGACGTGCTCTATAGTAAAAACAATCATCATTAAAGGGGCATTTTTTCCTTAAGCAATTTTCTGTGTCGCTTGAGATTTCTTCCCTTATTTCATCACTGATGGGAAATGAAATCTCTCCTAAGATTCCATCAGAGGTTGTTTTGCTCCACTCCGCTATCCTGTTTAGAATGCCAGTATCGCTCTCTTCAGGAAAGAGTGTCTGCTGTCTGTCGATATCATTGAGGAGTTCATTAAGCTTGTATTTACAGAGATAATTACTTCTGCCAATGAGTACGGAAAAATTTATATTCTTGCCTGTGTATGCCTTTAAGACCCTCTCAACAATCTGCATATCCTTATATGCTATCTGTTGTTGTAGATTGATAGTGTGAGTGGAAATGAAAACCCTCTTTTTGTTCATTACAGACCACACTGCGGATGGGATCAGGTATGACAATGACTTGCCTGTTCCTGTTCCAGCTTCAGAGATAAGAATTTTTGAAGAATTTATAGCATCCACAATGAGATTGACAAGTTCTAGCTGCTCCTTTCTTGGTTCAAAGTTTGTGATGTTCTTCTCTACAAGCCCACCTTCCTTGAAGATGTTTAATATTTCCTCTTCGTTCAGGTAATAACGTGGTTCTGGTTTGTAGATTACGTTTACCCATTCACACCTGTTGTCTATTATGTAGAAGCCTATTCTTTTCTTTGCTATCTCCGAGGCAAGGTTAATATCTGCATCCGAAGGCCTTAAAACGTCCTTGATTTCCTCTCCTTCCAGTGCCGGATGGTTATGAATGAGAACATCTCCTTTCAATACATCCATAAGTATCACCGGTGCTGAGCTTTCATTTCCAAAGGTAATTACGTCAATATCAGAAATCTTTCCCTCCCTTGAAAGATTGCCAACAAAAACAACCTCATTGTAATCATTCTTTTCAATGGTGAGAATTATTTCGCTTATGCATTCTGGTGTGAAAAGTTTATCAGCTTTTGTTATCAAAAATTCCTCCGAAAAATCTCATTTAAAAAAGGTTTCTGATAGTTTTAATAAACTCATTTGCCTCTATCAGATGTGATTTCTTAAGCAAAAAGTGAGTATAAGCATCCTCTCTTACTCCCGATATGGAATAAATCTCTACATTTGTTACAGGAATTGGCAGGCTGTTTAGTATAATTTCTATGTCTGTGAGTTTGCTGAATGCTATTGGTTCAATGTGTCTGTAAAAAACCACTGCAAAAGGACCTTTTGAGTAAATAAAATAATCGGTGCTTTTGTAGACAAGATTAAAATTCTGTTTACCTAAGATTTTTCTGCATAAAGAATCAAAGTTTTTTGTGCCTTCCTCAATTGTTGTAAAGTAGTTTGAAAGATATGTATGTGGGAGAATTTTTTTGTATCTCTCATAAAAAAGGCTTACATCCCTGAAATCTGGTTTCATCATATATATTCTTTCATAATTCTTTAGTGCCTGAAATTCCTCACCTTTGTTCCAGAGAACATTTCCGTAAAGGTATAGTAATTCAAGTTTTGTCTCATCCTTTCCGGGCAGAGACAGATATTCAGTGATAGCATTTATACTCTCATCATATTTTTTTAGCTTTATGAAAAGACGCACTATATTCAGTTTTGCCTCTTCAAGTATGTCAGCAAGTTTTATTTCACTTATTCTCTCAAGGGATTTTTCTTCGTTGAACTCTCTTTTTATCAGTGTTTTGTATGACTTTATAGCCTCAACATACTTTTTCAGATTTTCCTCTGTTTTTGCCTTAAAATAAAATACCTCAAAATCATCAGGATAATAATGCACCAGAAATTCAAACTGATTCATTGCAGGCTGATAAAATCCAGCATCTGCCAGTGCCTTTGCATAAAACTTTCTTGCATCAAGGATGGCTGGCTTTTTAAGTAAGAGCTTTTCAAAATAGTCAAGACTTTTCTTTATGTTACAATTTCTGTAATGTAGCACCCCAATTTTGTAAAGTGCTTCTATGTTGTATTCATCTGCATCCAGTGCCATAAGATAGTGTGCCAGAGCCTCTTTTGTCCTTCCTTGTTTTTCGTATATTTTGGCCATATTTATCAAAATATTTTGGTAAAACTTATCCTTTTTGTGATGTAAGTTAAATACTTCCTCATAGAACTTTAATGCGTTGGTAAATGATTTTGTCTTTTCATATGCGGATGCAAGATAGTATAACACCATCTCTATATCACGCTTCCTCTTTTTCTTTTTTTTCTCCATAAATTCAAGTGCGATATTTATTACATCCTGGTATTCATCATGCTTTAATTTTCTGTGAAGAATTCTTTCAATATTCTGGAAATGAAAGATGGAGATAATAAACCAGATAATCAGAACAAGAAATAAAAAGAACAATGAGACTAACAGCATGAACTGAACATCTGTTCCGAGAGTTGACGTAAAAGGCTTTATTAATTCTTTAAGTGTTGTTTTAAGATTTATAATTTTTTCCATTACCACAGCCTTTCAACAATATTTGTAATTACGTATCCTTCCTTGCCTGAAAATGTATTTACAAGGTAGTAGCCGTTGTCCTCCGAGAGAATCCCGCACTCTGTCCCATTTACTACCTTTGAGATAACTATAGAATTTGATTCCGGTCTGTCAAAAAGAGAACCATCTTCTATAATAACTGCCTCTCTTTTATTAAATATCAATCTATACTTAAAGATTGAAACAGATAGATATGTAAGTCCTAAAATGAATAAGATGATGCCTGTTATTATAATAGCTTTCCCCTCAAAATATTTTTTGAGAAAGGCAAGTCTTTTTAGCTTGAATAAATTCAGAAAAATCAGTATACTTCCAGTAGAATATAATATTAGTCCGAAAAGCATTAGTATATTTAAAGGTGCAAAATTAAAAGGGAACGCAAAAATTTTTTCAATAGCAGAAGGCTCAGTAGAAATAAAAGGAAGATCAAGTTTTTTTCTTTCATTTTCAAGTGCTTCTTTTATTTTTCTGTCATTGTGAGATAGAAGATATGCCTTTTTTAGGTAAAGGATTGCTTTTCCATTATTCCTAATTGATGAATAGAATATTCCAATGTTATAGAAAAGATCAGGATTCATTACAGTTTTAGACTTTTGTATCCATTCCTCAATGTCCTTTTGTGTTATGTTTGTATTGTTCTCAAGCGAAAACATAAAACTATTTAATGTAAAAACAAGAAGTAAGCAAGAAATATACTTTTTTAGCATTTTCTCTCCTTTTTTATTTTTTCAACTTCCATTGAAAGCTTTTCTTTTGCTTTTTTTATACATTCTTCAATTGAATCTTTCGGATTAAGACATATCTTCCCATGCCCGGGAAAAATCTTGGAAATTTTGTAGCAGGAAAGTCTCTCAAGTGAATTAATATAATCCCCATAGCTTCCAGATTCTAATATTTTTGATAATACTCCATCTGCAAATATTGTATCTCCACTGAAGAGAAAATTTTTTGTCATTTCATAAAGGCATATAGAGCCGGATGTGTGTCCGGGTGTATGTATAACCTTGAGTTTATAATTTCCAACATCAAAAACGACAAGGTTTTCAAGCCATATATTGATCTTTGTCTTTTCAACCTCCTCTCCGTGGTAAACTGCATGAATAACGTACTCATCCTGAAGTTCAATCTTTGTAGCCGCAAATCTATCGGCTGCAAGCAAAGAGTAATTGTAGAAATAGCTTATACCACCAATGTGGTCATAGTGTTCATGTGTACATATTACAAGGTTGATCTCGGTTACCTTCAGGCTTATCTTTGCAAAGGCTTCTACAATTCTTGCAAAGTTAGCCTTTGTACCTGTATCTATGAGGATGTTTTTATTCGTTCCCTTTATCAAATATACGTGTGAGGATGGTTTTTGGGAGTAAATTATAAAAATGGAATCTTCTATCTCATCAATCAGCTTTTCTGGCATAAAGCCCCTCTATGTTTTTCGTAATTCTATGGATTTTCCTTCTCAGTGTTTCTTTATCGAGTTTTTCATATCTTTCATATAAGATTCTTTCTCTCATAAAATATCTTCTGAGAAAGTAAAATTCTGACTTTTCTATGTTCAGGAAAAGATTTTCATCTACTGGTAGATTACAGAGAAAATCCTTTAGTTTAATTATCCCATCTATTATTTTATCAACTTTATAATTTTCTATCAAGGAAAAGCTAAAAAAGAGATTTTTGTCTATTTTTTTATACTCTTTCTTTAGTTTAGAAATAAGATTATCAAAGGCTATTGTTTCAAAATTTTCTATTTTAACACCGTAAAGGCTTGCATTTATAAGAGAGATGTTTTTTTGAAAATTTTTAATATTCTTTGCCGATTCCTCAAACCAGCCCTTGAAATTATGCAGGACAAAATCAGAGGTTATTTTTTTTCCATCTATGGAAAATTCTTCTAATAATTTTCTTGACTGTATAATGGAAAAAAAGAGAGTTTCAACTGTGTTAAGTCTATGGGTTCTGTTTAATAATCTGTAGAAGTGTGATGATGATGGAGAATGGGACACATTAAAGCTGAAGGCGAGATCCTGTCCAGTAAGAATTATGGGGTTTCCTCCCAGTAGATAGGCAAAATGGAATGCCGATGTTGACACAGAGCCTCCTGTCTCTATGTCCCCGAGCCTTATTCCTCCCTTTGCTTCTATCCAGTTTACAAACTCACTTTTTACAAAAAAGGGGTTATTATTATAATCAAAATCAAGATGAGCTGTGGTGGAGATGAAATTATAGCTACCATTTTTTCTTATGTTGCTAAAGTATGCGATAAGGGCTGGATTTGAAACAATGTCGTAGATGAGATTTGTCCTCGAAATATAATTTTTGCTTACCATTAAAAAATCTGAAAGATTATGTACTTGGGAGTCCAGAGAGTATACAAAGTCCACCTTTATATCTGCTTCGTAGAGGGGCAATATTGCTGTATCCACTGCTATAAAAATTGCGTATCCCTCGATCTCCTTTAAGTATTTTAAGGTTTCCTTCAAAGAGGGACCTGCTGAGATAAGAATTACTGGAAGGTTTCTGGCAAGTGAGAAAAGCTTTGCGACTTCAACACTGCTATTGAGGAAGGAGATGTTTTTAAGCATGTTTATAAACCATATCTCCTCAAATTTCATTCTTGTTGTAAAATCACCAAGTTTTACCTCCAGAAGTCTCTGGATTCTGTCTTCGTAAGATTTATAGAGATCTCTGTCATAGGTTGCCCTGAACTGAATGGTTTTAATTCTTTTAAATTTCTGGATTTCAAACAGAGAAAATATGGAATCAAGTTTTTCTGGCTTATCATCGGGAGATATAAGAAAGTAACCTTCTGGTAGCCTATATACTTTCTTAAATATTTTGAGAACATCTCTATTTAATTCGATAATTATTACGTTTCTGAAGCCTCTTTTTTCCAGCAACTCTATATGGTATCCAATTCCAGCCCCAAAAAATATGATGAGATTTTCTCCCGGAGATAATTCTTCAAGAGGTTTCAATATTCTTTCTGCTTCCCTGTATGGATCATAAATGCTGTGTATGTAGGTCTGATTTATTTTAAGGGTATAAAGACCATTCTTTGTAGTTTCTATCAATTTGTTTTCTTTGGAGAGAGAATCAAGTTTTTCAAAATCAATCATAGAAGGCTCTTAAGGTTTTCTATAAGAGTTGCAGTAAGAATTGCCAGTTTTGAGCTTATAAAACCCAGTACAACACCGGCGATTACATCAGTCGGATAATGCAATCCTAAATATATTCTTGAGATACCTATCATTATTGCTAAAATTAGTGTGGGAACAAAGAGCACTGGATAAAGGTAGTAAAGAATAAATACCATTGTGAAAGCTGCAGTTGTATGTCCAGAGGGAAACGAAAATTTATCAGGTGGATTTATAACCTTTGTAATCTCAACATGAGTCTCATAAGGTCTTTTTCTTATAAAAATCCTTTTGAATAGCTGTTGCAAAAATGCCTGCAATACCAGACCGATTGAGAGTGAGAGTCCAGTAAAGAAATTAACAAAGAAGAAAATAAAACACAATAATAGCCAGACATATCCATCTCCTATAATTGTAACAATCTTCATTATGAGAGTGAGATATTTTTTTCTTCTCGTTGAGAAAAAGTGCACAAGACTTTTGTCAAGCTGTGAAAAGCCCAGTCTTCTTGCCTTTTTTTCTTTTATTTTTTGCTTTTTTATCTTCTCTCTCTTTCTGTAAAAGAAGATTTTTCTTGGGATGGTAATTTTATTCTTTCTTTTCAAAACTGCCTCCGATTAATTCTTTTGCGAGCCTGATAAAAGCCTCTGGCGGTCTGGTGACCCTGCCAGTTTTTGAAGAGATGAAGGCATGTTCTGTATATCCTGTTGCAAGAAGAGTGTTGTTTTCGTTGAAAATCCTGTATTCAATCTTTATTTTTGGACCCTTCATTTCAGTGAGGGCTGAGTGTATAAAAATCTCTTCATCATAGTGAGCTGGTTTCAAGTACTCTGCATAAGCCTTAAGTACTGGTAGTGCGTATCCCTCTTCTTCAAGCTTCTTATATGATAGGCCTTTGTTCCTGAGTAGGTTTGTTCTCCCTATTTCCATCCAGATAAAATAATTAGAATAGTAAACAACTCCCATCTGATCTGTTTCTGCATACCTTACTCTTATTCTGGAGACGTCTTCCATAACAAAAATCCTTTTAATGAAAATTATATTTAATTATATCACTTTTTTGTCATTATTTCAATAATGAGAATTGCTTTATGTTAATTCCCTGTGTTTTTTGTGGGGCTGAGTTTTCCCATAAATTGACAAAAAAAGAGTTTCCTTTTAGAATAAACCAGCAAGGTATAGGAGGTTTTTAGATGGATTTACTTGATAAGGTCTGGAGCAGAGGCAGGGAGTTTCTTGGCGTAAGATATCCTATTATATGCGGTGCAATGACCTGGATTTCTGACTACAATCTAGCAAAGGCAGTAAGTGAAAATGGAGCTTTTCCGGTCCTTGCGGGTGGAAATATGGATCCAGTTCTCTTTGAGAAGGAGGTAGATAAGTGTCTTGAAAATCTCAAAGGGAACTTTGCTGTAAATCTTATAACCATAGCTCCAAATTATAAAGCACAGTATGAGATTGTTAAGAGTAAAAAGGTTCCTTTTGTGATATTTGCTGGAAATTTTCCAAAGGTTCATGACGTAAGGGGCATGAAGGCTGTTGGTAAAAAATGCCTTGCATTTGCCTCGACAGGCCAGATTTCAGAGCAGATGATTAGGTTTGGCTGTGATGCTTTAATACTTGAGGGAAGTGAGGCTGGTGGTCATATAGGCTATGTTTCGACGATGGTTTTACTCCAGCAGATTTTATTTAAGACGAAGGAGGTTCCTGTTTTTGTAGCTGGTGGTATTGGGACTGGGAAAATGATAGCTCATTTGCTTTTAATGGGGGCCGCCGGTGTACAACTTGGGACGAGATTTGTTGTAAGTGAGGAATGTACCGCGCATCCAAGATTTAAAGAGGCATTTATCAGGGCTAAAGCAAGGCATGCAATTTCAACTCCACAGTATGACCAAAGATTGCATGTTGTTGCTGTAAGGGCTTTAAAGAATAAAGCAATGGAAGAGTTCGGAAAGTTACAGCTTGAGCTACTCAAAAAGATGGAGAGCGGAGAGATAACCCATGAGCAGGCACAGTTTGAGATTGAAAGATTCTGGGTTGGAGGACTAAGAAAAGCTGTTGTGGAGGGAGATGTGGAATATGGCTCTGTGATGGCAGGGCAGAGTGTTGAACTTGTTGATAAGATTCAGCCAATGAGGGAAATAATTGCAGAGCTTGTTAACGATGCTGAGAAGGAATTGGAGAGGATTAAAGCTTACATTACAACCATTTAAATATAATATTTTTATTTCCTTAGGCAACATAAAAATAATTATAAAAAGTTAGGAGGTTGGAAATGCTGGGAGTAATATTATTTATACTGATTTTGCTTTTCTACAGCCTTGTGCTTCTTGATCTGTGGGATAAGTTAAAAATCAACTCTGAAAATATTACAAAAGCTTTAAGCTCAATAAAGGAATTCTTTGACAAAGGAAGTACAAGATTCATTCTTTCTTTGAGCGGGCTTATTATAGGTTTATGGAACTTCTTTGCACCTGATTTTGGTTACATTGAGGGAGGACCAACAATACTTGGAGCACTTTTCCCGTCTATTGCGATGATTTTTAGTGCTATAGTACTATATCCCGGAGTGGTAGAAATTCTTAATATTTCACAGGATGATAAGAAAAAATACTATGATTTTATCGAAAAGTACAGAGGGATAGCTGGAATCTTTGCCCTCGTAGTGGCAATACTTCATGCAATACTTTTTAAGGTTATTTTATTTTGAAACTTAAGGAATTTTTATGTTTTTGTCTCTGATTTTGCTTTTTTTGTTGTCGACAGAACTTTACTCTGTGACAACAAAGTATCTTGGTGACCTTAAGTTTGAAAAGCTTGAAGATTATACTCTGAGCAACATCTCATTTCTTGAAAATGGCACAATTGAGCTTTCCCCAGAAATGAAAGAGATATTCTCGACAGAAGAAATGATATGGAGTTTTGATGAATTCAAGGATGGCATTCTTATTGGCACTGGTGAAAAAGCATCATTGTTGTTATTGAATGAAAAAGAGAGAAAAGAGGTCTTTTCTTCAAAAGAACACATTCTTTTTAGCGATATTAAGGTGATGAAGAATAAGATACTTGTTTCTGCTCTACCCGGTGCAACATTATTTGTGCTTAATGATGGGTTTAAGGTTGAAATGAGCCTTTCCTTCTCAAATCAGTATATCTGGAAGATTTTACCTTACAGGGATAAGATTATTGTTCTTTCAGGATGCCCGGCACAGATTTATGTTCTTGATAAGAACTTTAAGGTTGAATCAACTTTAAATCTAAAGAACGAAAGAAACCTCCTTGGAGGGACTTTTATTAAAGATGAGCTTTATTTTTATTCTGACTCAAATATACTTTACAAGCTTGAATTAAAGGGGTTTAAATTATGTGCACTTTTTCCCTTTGATGACAACATTACAGATATTGCTTCTGATGATGAGAGATTATATGTACTTACAGGGATTGCAAAGGCAAGGGAAATCCAGAAGAAAGAAAAAAAGAACCAGAGTAGTGTTAGCAGTGATGGGGATAGCGACATTAGCAATCCCATAACAACAGAGAGAACCACCTCTTCGTCTACTACTTCCTTTAGCAGGATTTACAGATTTGATATTGAAAATGGTGTGCCGGAAGAAATTTTTAAAAAATCTTCAATATCATTTCTGTCAATGTCCATCTTTAATAACAGGATTTTTATTGCCACTGATAAGGATGCTTCGTTTTATGAGTTTGATATAAAGGCTTCAAGATGGAAATTTACCAATCTTGGTAGAGGGAAATTTCTGAAGATGCTGAAACTCAAAAATGAGCTTTATGCTATTCTGCTTGAACCCTCGAGAGTTTATAAAATCAACTATGATAGGTTTGAGAGAGCTGGTAGTCTTATCTCAACAGTTTTTGATTGTGATGTGAAATCTGCCTTCGGAAAACCCATAATCTCCTTAAAGACACCGAAGAAGACAGAAGTTAAGCTTTATACAAAAAGTGGTGCAGTACAGGATGAAGCTTACTGGGAAGAATGGAAATCCTCTGATTTTAATTCAATAAGTTCTACAGCAAATAGGTTTATAAAGTACAGACTTGAGCTTTTTTCTGATGGGTTTTCCTCTCCGTCTGTAAACAGGCTTTTTGTTCCATATGTTCAATACAATGTGTCTCCATATATTGAAAAGTTTGAAATAAACCAGCAGGGCAGTAATCTTAAATTTTCCTGGCAGACAACTGACGAAAACAAGGACAATCTGGTTTTTGACTTATTTTTAAGCTATGAAAATCTCCCATTTTTTGGACTAAATAATACTCCCATAGAAGATAATTACTTTGAAATTTCAAAAGAACTGCTTGGTGATGGAATGTATTTTGCAAAGCTTGTGGCTTCCGATAGAAAATCAAATGATATTCCAAAGGAAAATTCAAAAGTGATAGGTCCATTTCTTATTGATAACACCCCGCCTCTTGTTTCAAATTTAGTTTTTAAGAAGAATTCTGCTGAATTTACTGTGGTTGATAATCTTTCTCCTGTTTTAAGCGTAAATTATAGTTTTAATGGTAAAAAATGGGAAAGGCTTGTTCCGGTTGATAATATTTATGACAGTAAGGAAGAAAATTTTATAATAAAACTTGATGGGAAGGAGAACTTTCTTCTTGTTAAGGTTATGGATATTAATGGGAATGCCAGTGTAATTCGGATAAAATGAAGGTAAAAGATTATAAAAAGCTAAAAAAAGCGAAGGAAAGATTTTTAAAGCTATCGGGTCAGAAAAGTTTTGATTTAGCCATTATACTGGGTTCAGGGCTTGGAGATGGTATTTCAGAGATTATAGATGTTGATAATGTTATAGATTTTTCTGATATTCCCTACCTTGAAAAATCTGGTGTGGGTGGTCACAGAAGTAGGATATATATCGGCAGACATAATGGCAAAAGTCTGATAGTTCAGTGTGGCAGACTTCACCTTTATGAAGGGTTCTCTCCATTTGAGGTATCGTTTCCCGTGGCAATTTATGGCGAAATGGGTATAGGCGAGATTATTATTACAAATGCTGCGGGTGGAATTAATAGAGAGTTTAGTGTTGGTGACATAATGTTGATTTCAGATCATATAAACCTTCAGGGAGAAAATGTACTTATTGAGTTTTGCAATGATGACAGTAGATTTATTGATATGAGCAGAGCATATTCAGTTGATTGCTATCCAATTCTTAAAGAAAAATACAATGTCAAAAAGGGTGTGTATATTGGAGTGAAAGGACCGAGCTTTGAAACTTCCGCAGAAATAAGGGCATTTGAAAAACTGGGGGCTGATGCAGTAGGAATGTCAACAATTCAGGAGGTTATTTTAGCAAATTATTATGGAATGAAGGTTACTGCCCTGTCTTTAATTACAAATATGGCAAGTGGAATAGGGGAAAGATTGTCTCACGATGATGTCCTGAAGACTGGGGAAATTTCAAAGGAAAGTTTTTATGAGGTAATAAAGGAGATAATAAAAAATTAATAGCACAAGTGACTTGTTATTTACCTTGACTTTTTTTCCTTGTAATGGGAAAATAAAATAACAAACGGGAGATAAGTTTTTTAGGAGTTGGAAAATGTATGAAAGTGAGATTGAATAGAATTGCCTGATGATTTGAAAATAGTAACCATGGATGAATTTTTAAGAATATAAAAGATATAGAAATTTTATTTTTGTGAGTTTAATTGAAAATAAGTTAGGGGTTTTGATGGATAGAAAGCCTTACTTTATTGAAATTGAGGGTGAGAAGGTTATATTTCTTGACTACAAAGACATTTTGCCAGAAGAAATCCCGGATTTTAACCAGAAAATAAAGGAATTTCTCTTTAGTTGTGAGGATTGCAAGAAAGGAGAGATGTATTTTCTTGCCGATAGCACAGGTCTTAAATATACACTGAAGAGCATTCGGGATTTTACAAGCCTTTCAAAGGTTACCGGTGAATATTCTATAGCAACGTCGATTTATGGAATGACAGAGGAAATAATGAAGCTCTATAAGGTTGCACTTGCTCTTGCCGGTAGGAGTAAGGAAAGCATCAGTATTTTTCAAACCAGAGAAGAGGCCATAAACTGGCTTTCTAAAAGAATTATTGAAGAACGAAAGAAAAAACAGATAGACTAGATGTAAACCAAGTTTTTTGTAAGTGTTGTCTTTCCATTGAGCTTATATTTTTATGAATTTATTATAGTAGATTTTTGCTTCAGTAAAATGTAAGTAATACATAATGTTCTTTCCCATCAGAGAAAAGTGGCAAAATATTTTCTTTTATTTCATCTTTTTTATCCAGGATAAGTTTATAATTTCCCTCTTTAATTCTGTAAAAACCTTCTGGTTTTTGAATTGTAACATTGTAGATTGCTCTTCCGGTGTTTAAAATGTATGAAATCTCTTTTTCCTCTGGCTTGAGTATGGGGTCAAACTTTATCCCTTCTATAGAGAAATCTATTCCCATGGCAAATATAATGGAAAGATTAAGCCAGGTGGCTGTCCCTGAAAGTAGTGGACCAATGTGCTCTCCGGTTTCCGAATTTATATACTGCGTACAGAATCTCGGGTTTCCAGCAGAGAAGAATGGATTTTTCATCGTTTTATAAGGAAGCACAATGTCAATCATCCAATAAGCAAGTTTAGCAAGGCGCTTGGCAAGATTTTTATCATTTAATGTCTTTGCTGCCTTTAACATAGCATAAACCATCATCATTGATGCATGTTTGAATATGGCTCCATTTTCCCTATCTCCTGGGAAATATTCACTACTTGCTGTAACATTTGATACTTTACCTAAATCAGCCTGAGTCATAAGCTTTATGCCAAATGGATTTTTCAATGCCTTCTCGAGGGTTTCTGTCATTATTTTTATCTGTTCTTCTGTTGCAACGCCAGAAAGTATTGCCCAGCTATATGAGTTTATAAAATATGAGCCTTCGAGGTTTGGATCAAGGGAGAAACTATCCCCCTTTGCACCGATATAGGTAAGCCCATTTTTATTATTTAAGAGTACCCTTGCAAAGAAATCCTCTTTCCAAGCATTTTGCTGTATTCTTTTATATATTTGTGCTGAAAGCTCTTTTGTGTAATTTTGAGCTTTAGTATTTTTCATAAGTAAAGCAAGTTCAGAGTATTCATCAATTGCAATCTTTAAGAGAAAAGCATTCATAACACTTTCAGAGTAATTCTTTAAAGTGTTATTTTTACCTGATTCTTTGTAAATTTTTTCCTTTGCAGGCCCATCTAAAAAATCAACATCAATTCTTAAACAATCATTCCAATCAGCTCTATCAAGAAGAGGCAAACCATGTCCGCCTACAGAAATAACTGCCGAGTAGTTAATTATTGCCTCAATGGTTTGAAAAATAGGTCTTTTTTTGTTTTCTGTCCCTGCTATGGGGGCTTCTTCTT
This sequence comes from Brevinematia bacterium, assembly GCA_049968515.1. GTDB lineage: Bacteria > Spirochaetota > Brevinematia > Brevinematales > JAOACQ01 > JAOACQ01. The sequence continues at coordinate 1,834 of JBMFQR010000013.1, read as the reverse complement.
TAAGAAAATCTACATCGCCTGTGAGACTTACATAACGATAGACTGCCTGAATAAACCACAATGCATCGTCAGACCATTTTCCTGCTTCCTTTCCTCTCCAGAAAAAGTTGTGATATGCATAACCGGCTTCAAAGACCATAGAAGCCCATTCGAGAAGTAGCTCTTTTACAAAATCAGCTCTATTCATAGAGACAAAGTAATACATAGATGCATAAAGATCCTGAATTTCTCTAAAGCCAATCTCTCTATAACCTTTCTGCGTCTGACAGAAGGATCTTGAGACAAAGGTCTGATAGAGTATCTGGTAGGGGAGATTATTATTGAAATAGGTGTTAAAATCATTGTCAAAAGTATGTATTTTTAAAAACGAGGAATATTTTGTATAAAAATTTCTATTATCTTCAATTGCTTTTTCTATACTATCAGGAGTACTGAACTTTTCAAGTAAGTTGTGTATTTCTGTATAATATGAACTTTCGGAGTATGAAGGATTTGCTTTATTGGATACTACGCCTGTAAATGTATCAACTATTATATGATTATCAATTTCGATGTCAACATAACCACCCAGTGCAAAAAAGCCGGGACCTTTACGGTAGATTTTGTTAGAAAGGATGTAAAGTCCTTCTGGATTTTCGAGAGTCCCCCTCCCCACAAACTCATTGTAATTGGAGCAAAATTCAGCTGGAAATTTGTTTTCGGACTTGTCTCTTATTATCATTGAAAAGAAACGTTCATCATTACGCAAATGCACGGGGTAATAATCTACTCCTATGGCTATGATATTGTCATTCTTATCTTTAAGAAGGCGTGATTGCATTATAATGTTCGAATATATTACGTCTTCCATAAGTGCATGTGGTGCACTTGAACCGAACATACCCACTGTGATAATTTTTAGATTGCGGGGTCTATTACTTTTATTGTAAATCTTTATTCGCTGGACTTCTGTGGCCAGTGGCAGTCCTTCATATTGAGGCAGGATAAAAATATTGCGTTCGATTATTAAACCACATTTTGTTTTTACAAAGATAGTTGTTAAATTCTGGGAGTGAATGCAATATCCATCTTCAAAGTTTGGATCGTTAACATCACCAGAATAAAATATTTTTTTACCATCTTCAACAAGATAAAATTGTCTATTGGCTGGAAAACCATTTTCCTCCTGACGAAAATCCCATCTTGTGGCAAGAACCTGAAAATCTGCATGTGAACGAAAGCTACCCCTTCCAAGATGATCCACTACACTCTTCGGTGTGCTCTGAAGTGGATATGGAAAGCCAATCCTGTTTCCAAGTAATAGGTTTACATAAAAATGTGGTCCAGGAGATGGGTTTTTCAACTTTATTATATGTTCTCCAATTGAGTTGATTTTTCCAGCCCATTCTGGAAGCTCTCTTAAAATTTTTTCTATTTTATTTTTTACTTCAAAACTTAATTCAATGGATGAAACTTTTCCATTCTCACTTAGGTAAGATGAAAATGAGTTTTTTTTATTCAAAAGGATCAAAAGAGAGTTTTTGCTTTTTATGAGACTACTTATTTCTTTTGCAACATTTCCATCCTTTATTAATTCTAAAACCACAGGTGCTGTAAATGGTAGGCCAGCAATCCCCACTACATTTTTAAAAGCTGCATCGGAGTAAATAGCATCACAGATTGCTGTTTCAGATATTAAAGAAGAAAATTTTTCTCTAAGTGTTTCTACTGGATTAAATTTCGAACTTCTTGCTTTTAGATCACTATACATAACTCCCCCTATCTTATTATATTTGTCAAGTTTTTTTTCAATATTTTTTTAAAAAATTTTTTAACCTTCCGTTTTTACCTATCA
>JBMFQR010000012.1:0-53477 GCA_049968515.1 Brevinematia bacterium | reverse complement strand
CTTGAACTTAAATGGGTCTATAACTACAACCCTGCTCACTTGTCCTTCAACCTTCTTTTTAAAGTACCTCGTGTTAGTCGTTGTCTCTACCGCTACCTCATCTTCATAACTCAAACTCTTAATGAACTTACCTATGTCGCTTAATGCATAATTCCTAAACTCTTTCTCTCCTGTCTCGGAATTTAAGTAACAAACCATAAAACTATTCCTGTGCAAATCTACTCCAACATACCTCTTCATCTTACCTGTCCTCCTCTTCTCTATAATTTATCTTCCTCTTTGGAGTAGATTATTACCGGTAGACTACACCAGCCTCCTATCCAGAGTCTTCGCTCTATGGTGGCACTTCGGTTATAGGTTTGATTAATCTCCTTCCCAGGGTCACAGCCCTATCTTAAAATCCAACCTATAACCTATCTACTCCAAATAGACAATTAGTTTAATCCTTTTCTCATTATCCGTCTACTTAGAGCTTTAGTCCACCTCTTTTATCATACCATCTCCTTGTATAATCTTGTGGCTTAACGCTACAGAGTATTACGCTTAAGGTTCTAATTCTGTCTCAATACCAAGTGCAATCTTTTTTACGCCATTCTTTTTTGAAATATCAATCACCTTCATTATTATCTCATATCTTACGTTCTTATCCGCCTTTATTATCACAGAACCGTCAGCATTTTTCAGTTTATTTTTCAATTCAGTCTCAAAGGATGGAATATCAAATTTGTTTTTCCCGATAAAAATATCCCCATTTTTATCAATCAATACTTCTATATTTGAAGGAGTGTTTGCTTTTTCAACATTTTTTACCCTCGGAAGTTCAATATTGAGCCCTGATTGAACCAGGAGAGGTGTGGTTAGCATAAAAATAGAAAGCAACATAAGTGAAACATCAGTAAGTGGAGTAATATTTATCTCACTTTTGATTTTTCTGTTTTTTTTTCTTAAAAATTTAGTTTTCATCCCTTTTCCTGCTATTTTTCAACTCAATAAAGTCCATTGCAGTTAGTTGCATTTCAGAAACAAACCATTCCACCCTTTTTACAAAGTAATTATAAGCGAGAGAGGTTGGAATGGCTATCATCAGACCAACAGCAGTTGTAGTCAGTGCCTCTGCTACCCCCTTTATGACAACCGTAACACTGCTGCTTCCAGTAACAGCAATGCTCTCAAATGCTTTGATAATTCCTAAAACTGTGCCAAGAAGACCAAGGTAGACAGAAATATTGCTTATGCTTCCCATTATGCTTGTATATTTCTCAAGCTCTTCTTCTTCCTCGATGATTTTTTTTTCAAGAATTGTGCTTATTTCCTCTTTACCAGATTTCATATTTTCAAGTCCTGTGAGCAAAACTCTTGCAAAAGGTGATGGATTCGCTTTAAAAAAGCCCTTAAATTCATCAATCCTCTTTTCACTCAGCGCCTCTTTGAATTTTGAGACAAGTTCTTCTCTTTTCAACCTTGATTTTTTATAGTAGAATATCATTCTTTCAATAAATACACCCAGTGCAATGACAGAGCATAGGACAAGAAAGTACATTGAAATTCCACCAATCTTTAGAAACTCAATGAGATTTTTTGCTCCAAACATATTTCACCTTATTCATTATTTGATTTTTTATATATTTTTTCCAGCCATTTTTCAAAAAAAAGATAAATGAGAATTAGAAATATTCCGCAGAATGCAGAATAATTCAAGACTTTAAAGATATTGCTAATTTGCGATGTAAGTAAGAGATAAAAAGAAGTTTTTGAACCTGAAATACTAAAAAAGAGTGTTAATAAATTAATTATAAAAGAGATAACTCCAGAGAGAATCAAAATTCCAAAAATAGATCTCAGTGGTTTTAACCTTGAGTTCAACCTGAAAAAATTTTCTAAATCTTTTCTGTCAGTTTTTAGGCTTAAAAATTTGAGAAATGTTAAAAATGAGTATATGAGGCCGGATAAAAAAGTCAGTGATATAAAAACGGTAATGATTGTGTCAATGTTTGATTCCCTTTGCTGAATGATATTGATTTTTTCGATTACAGGTTCGGCTGATGTTGTTTGATTTGTCTGGGATAGACATTGCTGAAAGAAACAAAACTGGAGTACAAAAAATAAAAAGATATAACGAAAAATCCACATTATATAGCTCTTTAAAACAAAAAAAACTTATAAATATTATAACCACAAAACATTATACTTTCAAGTAAAAGGCTAAAAAAACTCAATTTAAAAAGGCAGGATAGTTTGGCAGTGTACTCCAGTGATAATTATATTAAGACAGAGTTTTCTTTCGACAGATAATTATTCCACTATTAACCCTAAAATGACAAAGTTCCTATGAAAATTTATAAAATTTGACAAAGCTGGAAAGCTATATTAAAATTTACTACTTTAATATTTTTCCTTGAGACCACTTTAAACCTCGAGGTGGTTTCCATTTTTATATGTCCATAAGGAGGAATTTCTTAGATGAGAAGTTATGAGATTGCCTTCCTGTTTAAGGAAGGAGATGATGTTGAAGGGGTTAAAGAGAGGATAAAGGGTTACATCTCAAAGATTGGTAGCGAGTTTGTCAGTGACTCAGATATGGGACTGAGAGAGCTTGCATATCCAATTCACAGAAACCGCGAAAAGTTCAACAGAGCTTTCTACTACTTTGTAAAAGCCAGATTAAATCCAGAATTGATACCTGAAATGGAAAGGTCCTTCAAGTTTGATGAAAGTATCATTCGCTATTTAATTCTAGCGGAGTAATTCCAATGAGCTGGGATATAAACAGAGTGATTCTTGTTGGCAGGCTTGCAAGTGATGTTGAGCTGAGATATACACCTTCAAACGTTGCTGTTGCCAAGTTCAGAGTCGCGGTTGGCGGCAAGCAGAAGGCTGATGGTGGTGATAACGTGTCTTTCTTTACAGTAGTTGCCTGGAATAAGCAGGCTGAGACTTGCAGCCGTTTTTTATCAAAGGGGAAGCAGGTTGCTATTGATGGAAGGCTTGAGCAGAGAAACTGGACAGGGCAGGATGGTGTAAAAAGGAGTGTTGTTGAGATAATTGCTGAAAGGATAGAGTTTTTGGGACCTGCACAATCCCAGATGAGAGCTGAAGAACAGGACAAGGCAGTTACACAGCCTTCAGGAAATGACTTCTATGACAATACTGATTTTGATTTTTCACCGGTTGATCCATCCGAGGATGAAGAGTTTTATAAAGATGGTGAAAAGGATGTAAATTTTTAGTTTATAGGAGATGTTATGTCTGAAGAGATTCTTAAAGAAAACACAGAGGTTGATTTGGAAACCCTCGAAAAAAAGGCAGTTGAGGAAACTGTTACAAATGAAATAATAGAAGAAGAGATTAAGAAAGAAAAAGAAGAAGTAGTACAATCTTCTTCTGGAGGACAGGATAAAAAGAAATTCTTTTTCTCAAAAAGAGTTTGTAAGTTCTGTACCAAACAGATTGAAGAATCTTCAATTAATTACAAGAATGTGGATTTGATTAAGAGATTTACAATGCCATCCGGCAGAATTTTACCGAGAAGAATAAGTGGTAATTGTGCCAGACATCAGAAATTAATTACAAGGGAAATAAAGAAGGCAAGAATTTTAGCTCTTTTGCCATTTCTGGATAGATAATTTGAAAGATTTTTGTCTTTCAGGGCAAAGTGATGTTTGTCTTCAATATTGTGTCAATTAGTGCTTCAGTTGTTCAGGAGGTTAAAAAATGAGGGTTATATTACTGGAAAATGTGGTTGGTCTCGGAAAGGCTGGAGAGATAAAAAATGTAAAAGATGGTTATGCAAGGAATTATTTAATTCCTAAAAAACTTGTTGAGGTTGCTACAAAGAAGAAAGAGGATTATCTTGCAAAGTTATCCGAAAAGTTAAAGGAAAAGGCTAAAAAGTTTTATGAAAATGCACTCTCTTTAAAAGAGACAATTGAGAAAGAAGTAATTGAAATTAAGGCAAAAGCTGGAGAAGAGGGAAAGCTTTTTGGCTCCATAACCAACACTGATATTGCAAGAGTATTAAAAGAAAAAGGATATGATATTGACAAGAGAAGAATTATGGTGGATCACATAAAGGTTGTGGGTGACCATACTGTAAGAATAAGACTTGACGAGGGAATTGTTGCAAATATTATTGTAAAAGTTTTTGCCGAATAGAAAATGGCATACGACGAACTCTTAAAAAAGGTTCCACCTTATAGCATTGAGGCAGAACAAGCCTGTCTTGGCGTTATGTTATTTTCACCGGTTGTTGTGCCCACAGTTCTTGAATCTTTAAATGAAGATGATTTTTATGATGAGAGGCACAGGCTTATTTTCGGGGCAATTTATGAGTTGTATGATGTTGGTAGTTTGATAGATGTTGTGACTGTATCAGAAAGACTTCAGGCTACTAATAAACTTGCCAAAGCCGGTGGTCTTGAATATCTTTCCAGACTGATTGAGTTAATCCCATCTTACTCCAATGTGAGTGCCTATGTAAAAATCATCCTGAATAGATCAATATTGAGAAATCTTCTGAATGCCTCGAGAAGGATTATGGATCTTGTTTATGAAAGCGACAAGGATGATATAGAAAAGATCTGTGATGAGGCAGAAAGAATTATTTTTGAAGTTACTCATAGAAGGTTAAGAAGTGATTACAAGCTTATTAATGAAATAATATCTGAGACTCTTGCCGGTATAGACAGGGTTCACAAAGCAAAGCATATCTTTACAGGTTTGCCCACTGGCTTTACCGAATTTGATGAAAAAACAAGCGGCTTACAGAATGGAGATCTTGTAGTAATTGCAGCAAGACCATCTATGGGAAAGACAGCTTTTGCATTGAGTGTGGCTGCAAATGTCGCACGTGTTAAAGGGCAACAGGCTACTGCACATCAGAATGCAGTTCTGATTTTTTCACTCGAGATGTCTTTTCAGGAGCTTGCATTAAGAATGCTCTCATCAGAAGCCGGAATTGATATGCAAAGGTTAAGAAAGGGTGATATAAAAGAAGGAGAATGGGATGAGCTTACTGCGGCTGCTGGAAGACTTTCATTTATGCAGATTCTTGTTGACGATACACCCGCAATATCTCTTAATGAAATAAGAGCAAAGTCGAGAAGAGTAAAATCAAAATACAACCTCAAGCTTATTATAATTGATCACCTCCAGTTGGTTACAACCTCTGATTCAAGCAAGGTTATTATAAATAGAAATGCTGAGATATCTTATATCTCAAGAAGCCTTAAAGCTCTTGCCAAGGAATTAAATATACCAGTACTTGTTTTATCCCAGCTTTCAAGGGCAGTTGAGAACAGAACTGATAAGAGGCCAATACTTTCAGATTTGAGAGAATCAGGGGCAATTGAACAGGATGCTGATGTTGTTGCTTTTCTTTTTAGAGAGTCCTACTATGATAAGGAATCTACGAAGGGAAATACTACTGAGCTTATTATCCAGAAGCAGAGAAATGGTCCTACTGGAACGGTGGAACTTGCATTTCTGTCTAATATTGTAAAGTTTGAGAATCTCGCAAAACATGGCGATATAGTAAAGGAAAATGGTTATGAAATTAATAATTCTGAGTTTTGAGGATAATTTATGTCAAAGTTAAGGGAAATTTTAAGAGAGGTTGGTAATTTTTTTGTCTTTTTCCTTGAGACACTTTTTCACTTTGTAAGCAATTTTAAAAGGCCGGTATATATTTTTGAAAATATTTACATAATTGGTGTAAAATCTATTCCAGTAGTTTTGAGTACTGGTTTTTTTCTCGGATTGATTTTAGGACTTCAGCTGGGCGATGCACTTGAGTCAATAATAACGGGGACATCTCAATATATAAGCGGTGCTCTATCGGTAAGCCTTGTAAAAGAACTTGGGCCGGTTTTTACTTCTCTTATAGTTGTAAGCAGGGTATGTTCGTCGGTTACAGCACATATTGGTACAATGAAGGTTACTGAGCAGATAGATGCCTTAAAGACATTTGGAATTAATCCAGTGGGCTTTTTAGCCACACCGAGGGTGATTGCTGGAATGATTTCCCTTCCAATACTCGGTTTTATATCTATAATGGCATCTATGTTTGGTGCATGGTTAATGCTTGGTGTATGGGGAGAAATCCCAGCTATTGTTTTTATTGAGGTTGCCCAAATACCATTAAGGGTGAGATATATTTTTGAATCTCTAATAAAAATGGTTATAATTGGTGGCTTTATACTTGAGATAAGTACATTTTATGGCTTTGAGGCAAAAAATGGGGCTGCCGGCGTGGGGGAAGCCACCATAAAGTCTGTTGTTATATCAAGCTTTATGGTCATTTTGCTTGATTATGTTATGGGAGCTATATTTGTAATTCTTTCTTGAGGAAGTTATGGAAAATTATGTCATAGAAACCTATGGTCTGAAAAAGATTTTGAACAACAAGGTTGTTCTTGATGGTATTTCTGTAAAAATAAAAGAAAATGAAACATTTACAATTATAGGGCAGAGTGGCGTGGGAAAGAGTGTTTTTTTAAAGCATATAATAGGTCTTATGAAACCTGATGAGGGTGAAGTATACGTATTTGGAGAGAAAATGGACTATGAGGATGAAGAAAAATGGAATGAAGTTAGAAAACACTTTGGAATGTTGTTTCAGGGGGGAGCTCTTTTTGATTCTATGAGTGTTGGAGAGAATCTTCTTTTTGTACTTGAGTATTTGAGGCCAGAGCTTTCAGACGAGGAGAGAGAAAATCTTGTAAAAAGGGCACTGGAAATTGTTGAGCTTCCAGAAACTGAAGACCTTTCAATTGCTTCCCTCTCTGGAGGGATGATGAAGAGGGTTGCACTGGCAAGAGCAATAGTATCTGAACCATCAATAGTGCTTTTTGATGAGCCAACTACAGGGCTTGATCCCATTACTACGGCCAACATCAATGAGCTTATTTTTAATTTGAAGAGAAAGCTTAACACAACTTTTGTTATCGTGACACATGACATTAAAAGTGCAAAGTATGTTTCTGATAGGATTTCGATGATTTATAAGGGCAGAATAGTATTTACCGGGACACCAAAGGAGCTTGAGAAGACAGAGGATGGAGTTGTAAAGCAGTTTATAAATGGGTTATCTCGTGGGCCTATAACTGATGAGTATAAAAACTAAATTGTGTTGCGTTGCTTTTTACAACGTTATACAATTTATAAGATAAAAACCTGAAAGGGGGGAGTTATGTTTAAAAAAATAAGAAAATTTAATCCAGTTTCCCTCGGATTGTTTCTTGTAACGGGGCTTTTATTGCTATTATTTTTTATCTATTTTGCGGGCAAGTTCAGTTTTATTTTAGGCGGTGGCTATAGGGTATTTATTGAGTATGATTTTCTGGATAATCTTCAGGTGGGGGCAAAGATTAGGGTCTCTGGCGGTCCGGCCATTGGCTATGTGAGAAGTATCAATTTTGAAACGGGAAAAATAGTTGTAGAGGTTATGATAGAGGGGAAATATAAGATCAACAGGGATGCAAACTTCAGCATATATTCTACAAGTCTTGTTGGACAGAAGTACATTAACATTTCAGAATACAAAGCCGGTTCGACAAACTTTTTGACAAACAACGAATACGTAATAGGTATAACGCCAATGGGATTTGCAAGGACTATCGAGTTTGCCGGGGCTGGTTTGAAAACATTATTCTTCTCTGAAAGTGAGGAGTCATTAAAAAAGCTTCAAACTATTTTCAGAAATATCTCTGAATTGATACAGAATCTCAATTCGCTTGTCAAGGATAATTCTTATGAAATTAGCAGTTCCATCCAGAGACTTAATAGCGTCTTAAAAATCTCTGTAGATATTGCAAACAGACTTAATAATTCAGTATCAAATATTGAGGCTGGTTCAAAAAAATTGAATAGTGCGATTCAGAATATTGATGAAAAAGAGATTGTTCAGATAATGACCAACATCCAGATTCTAAGTGAGGAGCTTAAAAATCTTTCAGTTGAACTCAACAGGCTTTCCTATGATAAAAATAGTATTTTGAATGTTGCAAGGGATAAGGAGTTCAAGAACAGGTTTGATAATATCGTTAAGAATGTGGAGGAATTTTCCAAAAAGATAAAGGATAATCCTTCAATACTATTTTTCGGTAAATAGGAGATTTTATGATACCAATAAGGGATGAAAATCCAACAAGAAGTTTCCCATTTTTCAATACACTTTTTATTATTATAAATGTTGTCATCTTTTTTATTCAGTTTTTTAATTATGAATTGAATAATTTTATAATCAACAAATACTCAATGATTCCGGCCTTTTTCTTTGCAAATCCTGTCAAAGAGAGCTACAGACTTATAACTTATGCCTTCTTACATGGGGGGTGGTTTCATCTTATAAGCAACATGCTTTTTCTTTATATCTTCGGGGATAATGTTGAGGATGTATTTGGTCATTTTGGCTATCTTATATTTTATTTTCTTGCTGCGGCAATTGGTGTTCTGGTTCAATCGCTTTTCTCACACAACTCTGTGATACCAATAATCGGGGCAAGTGGTGCAGTTTCTGGCGTAATTCTTTCTTATATGCTTATGTTCCCACTGAAAAAGGTTGTTACATTGTTCTTTTTAGGCTTTTTTATAGTTCCTGTTCGCATTCCGGCAATATTTTATATTGGTGTGTGGGTTATCTCTCAGGTTTTGAATAGTTTTTTCAGCATACTTCTTCCTGTACAGGGTGGAATAGCTTATCTTGTACATCTTGGTGGAATTATTACCGGTTATGTATTTACTCCTTTTTTTATTAAATCCAGAAGAAGAGTAAGAAGAATTTAGCTATACATTTTTTCTTCTAAATCCGAAAAACTAATATGTGGAAAATTTTTCTTCTCATTTTCTTCTTTCTTATCAAGCTCAATTTATTTTCATTTGAAGGCTATGTTATTACAAATTCAACTCCTGATTTTCTTCCAGTTATTCTTTTTAAGTCCATTCAGAACACTTCAGAGCTAAATAAATATCCTTTATCTGATCAGTTTGCTGAAGTTTTTATGGGTTCTATAAAAAACCATCTTAAACCTTTAAAAAATGTTGATATTGTTTACAATTTGGCTGGAAACAAACTGGCAGATATTGTAATAAAAGGGGAATATTATTTTTATGGTGATATAAAATCTCCTTTTGCAAAATTGAGTATTTATTTTTTGACTCCGAGTAAAAAAAATTAATCTATAAAAAAGAATACAATTCTTTCAGTGACAGGAGAATTTTTGACACGGTTGATGAAGTCAGAAATGATATAAGGGAGTTTTGTTCGAGACTTGCAGTTTTTTCACCGCCACCTGTTGAAGAAAAAAAGATGGGCATAATTCACTTTAAGAAATTCAATGTAGGCAAGGAGAATTACTTTCTTTATATAGGTGATAAACTGCTTTCAAAGTACGTTAATAGTAAGTTTGAGAAAAGTGTAAGACTTGAAGCTGGCACTAACTATACTATAAGTCTTGTCAAAGAGAGTGATGAAAAACTTGTTTTTGAGAAGGATATTTTTCTGGTGGAAAATGGGGTTGTAGATATAGAATATGAGGGGAGAGGAAATCTAATAGTGGAAAGACTGAAGAATCCGGAAAACTGGAGAGGTTATAGATATTTTCTTGATGCTGCCGAAGTTATTCCCGGCATTATAATTTCTAATCTAACAGCAGGTACACATCATAGACTTTCAGTCATAGAAAATTCTGGCAGGGTGGTATACAATGAGACGTTTTATCTTGAGGATGGTGAGACAAAAATTCTTCACCCCTATTTAACCTGGCGTGATACATTTAGTTTTAAGTTCTTCTCAGTTCTGTCTGAATACTGGGCTATCGGATTTGAGTATAACCTTTTCAGGTATTTCTGGGGTGGTATAAATATAGGGTTTAACAGCTTTTATAATGAAGATAAAGTTCCACTTTATTTCTTTTTCTTGACGGCTGAAACAGGCTACTACTATTTTGTAAATCATTCCTACCATTTTAAGATGGGTGTGGGATTACTTGGTCAGCTTTATTATTCTCGGACAGACACAGGTGAAGATTATAAGTTGATACCGGAAGATAAAAAGGCAGTAAAAAATGGGATAAGTCTATTTCTCGACTTTGAGCTTTTTAATTTCTTTATAAGGGCCGGGAGTATTTTATGACTTTTCTGACTTTTACTTTCAGATTTCTGCCGGGCTTAAGGTAGAAATATGATTAAGTTGCGCTGGCTTGCCGGTGCAACTTTAATCAATAGCGTAGCGATAGGCTAAGAAGCACTCTGTCTTGAAAGTTTTTTTGACAACTTTCCCTCAAAAAGTTATACTTTTTATCGAGAGTATATCTTATGAAAAAGAAGTCAATTGTACTGTTATCAGGGGGACTTGACTCGGTGGTAAATTTAAAAGCGGCTCTTGATGAAACTGATGTTATATTGCTTTTAACCTTTGATTATGGACAGGCGGCGGCAGAAAGGGAGATTGAAGCCATTAACTTAATATCAGCAAGATATGGTTTAAAGAAAAAGATAATAAAGCTTGAATTCCTTGCTGAACTGAGTAATTCTCTGAAGGATGGTAGTATTTTTGACTTCGATGAAACTGGACTTGATAACCTTTCGTATTCCAGTAAGACCGCACAATCTGTGTGGGTTCCAAACAGGAATGGTTTATTCATAAATATTGCTTCAAGTTTTGCGGAGAGTATGAAGGCTGATTACATAATTACAGGATTTAACAAAGAAGAAGGGGTTACCTTTCCAGACAATTCGGGTGAATTTGTAGCCAGAATTAATGAGGTATTAAAATTCTCCACATTGTATCATCCATCTGTTAAATCCTTTACTATTGATATGGTGAAGTCAGAAATAGTTGAGTTTGGGTTGAAAATAAGAGCGCCTTTTGAATACATATGGAGTTGCTACAGGGGGAAAGAAATGATGTGTGGGAAATGTGAATCCTGCCAGAGGCTTAAAAGAGCACTGAAAGAAGCTAATTTTTACGATGAATTTCTAAAGATAAATCGATGGGGGTTTAAAGAATGAAGGGTTTATTTGTTGGGAGAAAAATAAAATATGATGGTACACAACTCTCGTCACACTTTGCTTATAAGAATTTCAAACTGGCAGGCGATAGCATAGTTGCATTTATCGGGCCTGTCGAGGTTAAGCTTGATGAGATGGTGGACATTGAGGATGTCATTAATAAAGAACCCATTTATTCTGATCTTATGCTGAATTTTATAATAGAGGTTTTTGGATTTGAGTTAAAAGGGCTTGTCGCATTACAGAGACTTTTTGTTTGCATTATAAAAGAAACACTGGAAGCTATGGGAAAAATTAAGCTTTCAAGAGAGGGTGATGACCTCTTTTACGATGGCAGAAAGCTTTCCGTCTCAATAGCCACAGTAAGCCCGGTTTCAGGTTTGATACATACAGCCTTAAACATTAGAAATACTGGCTGTCCCATACCGGTAAGTTGTCTTGATGAGTTTAATATTGATGTTAAAGATTTTACAGACAAGGTCATTAGAAACTTTACAGCTGAGTTTGAAGAGATTTGCTTTGCCAGTGTTAAAGTAGATTGGGTTAAATAAAATGGAGTTGTATTTTGGACAGCCCCATAATACAAATTTCAACTCTCATAGAAATAAGAGTCATAAATTTCAGGAAAGTTCTTTTTAAGATCGGCTTTAAGTCTCTGTTCTATTTCAATTGCTGAGCTTATCGTCTTTACTGAATTCCATAACTTTTTGCAGTCTGAAATACTCGACTTCAGGATAATGGATTTTATTATCGGGATGTATGTCGGGTTTACACTGAAATTCCTGATACCAATGCCAAGTAAAAGCCTTACATATAGAGGATTCCTTGCTATTTCTCCACATACAGATACTGGTTTGTTGTATATCCTGCCATTTCTCACAGTATAATTTATCAGAAACAGAACGGCTGGGTTTAAAGGCTGATAATACTCTGCCACAGACTGGTTGTTCCTATCCACAGCAAGGGTGTACTGAACAAGGTCATTTGTGCCGAGGCTGAAAAAGTCAACCTCTTTGGCAAGAAAATTCGACAATATAGCGGCGGATGGAATTTCAACCATTATACCAATGGGAATATCATACTTGAATGGTTTACCTTCTGATTTTATTTCTTCTTCGCATTCTTTATATATCTCCTTTACCTTCCTTACCTCTTCTATACTTGAAATCATTGGTATCATTATTTTGATATTATCATTGAAAACACTTGCCCTTATGATTGCTCTTAATTGTTGTTTAAACTTTTCCTTTTCTTTTAAAAGCACCCTGATTGATCTCCAGCCTAAAAATGGGTTGGGGTCGCGTGGGGTGATTGAGTCTGCAACAAACTTATCCCCACCCATATCGAGTGTCCTTATAACAACACTTTTACCCTGAAATATCAATAAGTATTCCTTATAGATTTCAAACTGCTCATTCTCCGAAAGAAATCTCTCATTTGCTATAAAAAGTAGCTCCGTTCTCAAAAGACCAATACCTTCAGCCTGATGTCTTTTTGCAATATTTAATTCCATTGAATTTGAGACATTTGCATAGATTTTTATATCCTCATCATCAAGTGTTTTTGATGGCAGATTGACAACCTGAAAGATTTCTTTTTCCCTTCTCTGATAATTTCTCTGAAGGTGTTTGTAATCCTTTACGGTGGACTCATCTGGATTTACGATTACAAGTCCTTTGTACCCATCCACAATCAAAATGTCATTTTTCTTGATGTAATTAAATAAGTCTCTTATACCAAATACGGCTGGAATCTCAAGGGACTCCGCAATAATTGCAGCGTGGGATGTTGTGCTACCGGATTCAGTAGCAATTCCAATTACGAGCTCCTTCTTGATATGCAGAACCTCTGCTGGAGAAACCTCCTCTGCCACAATAATTATGGGTTCTGAAAGCTCGCCAAGTTCTATGTCCCCATTCATCTTTCTTATTATTCTATCTGCAATTGCCTTGAAGTCCAGAAAGCGGCTCTTGAAATATTCCTCTTCAATCTTTTCAAATTGTTTTCTTATCAATTCAAGCTCATAAACAAGGGCTGCATCTGCTGAAAAGCCGTCATTTTCTATTCTCTCAATAATATTCTTTAAGAAAAAATCCTCCTCCAGCAAAACCTTGTAGTACTCAAGAATCTGAATTGCATCATCAGTCAGAGAACTTGATTTGTTGTCTACAAGAAGACTTATCTCTTTTTTTACCTTGTCAATGGCATCTATATATCTTTTTATCTCATTTTTCTTCTCTTTTTCATCAATCTGGGAAACACTTACCCTTTTCATTATATCATATCTTATAAGCGTCTTTCCGATCGCAATTCCTCTTGAAATCGGAATTCCTCTCAATAGATACATTTCTGCTCCTTTAAATCTTTTTCATTTTTCTGCTTTCTATAAATCTTGAAATTAAGCTTACCCCAAGCGCAATTAAGATAATCATTAAGATTCCTATAAGTCCAGAGATTATCGTGCTCAAATATTCATTTTGAACAACAGGCAGAGTATAATCTGGGAGAGGGGCAACAAATAATGGCTCACTTTCCTTTAATAATCTGTACTTTTCCAGTACCCACTCAAGACCGTCTGGCAGCTTGCTTGTGAATGGAGTGAGAAGTAAAAGTGCTATAAATATGCCACTTAAAGGCAGTGCTTTTGGAAACTTATTGCTTCCCTTCTCATAAACAATTCTAAAGATGGATGTGGCCAGCAAAGTAATAATTGCTTCTCCAATGCCAATTAAGGAATGTGTTATCACCATTAACCTAAAAATTCCAGCTGCACTTGCCGGATATACTACAGAAAGTAAAAATGAACATGAAATAGAGGCTAAAACAACAGATAACCAGGATGAAGAAACTATCAAAAAGCCTCTCTTTAACCTGTTTTCAGAATTTGCAATTTTATATACAAAAATAGCTGGTAAACCACCAACCAGAGCCATATTTAAAATATTTGCCCCGAGCACATTCAAACCGCCATCGGCAAACACAAGTGCCTGAAGGGTTAGAACCAGAGCCATAGAAATGATGCCCGAGGGTATACCTAAGGTAAATATAGCAAAGCTTATTCCTAAAAAATGACCGGATGTTCCTCCAGAGATGGGAAAATTTAACATCTGAAGAACAAAGATTAAAGCTGTAACAATCCCAAATTCCAAAGCATCAGGTTTTTCTTTTGCCTTTATTGAAAAATATGTTGCCATCCCCACTCCTGCTATACTTATTCCCGCTGTAACAGGACAGATTGCACCATTTAATAAATACTCAGGTATATGCATATCACCCTCCTCAAAATAAAATTCTTTCATCTGAGAATATAGCTTATTATAAAGTGAGAAAATAAATTTGTAAAGGTTTTTTTTAAAGAATATCGGTACATCCAGATTGTGCAATTTTGTGCAATCAAGCTTAAATCTTAAACTTAAAACACTTGCCTTTCCGATAAACTTATACTAAAATTAAATCAGAGGGGCATTATGCCAAAAACAAGAACGAGCAAGAGCAAGATAGCCAAACTTCTCAGTATTACCGAGAAACTGAATCATGTTAAAGACCTTGATTCTCTCCTTGATAATATTCTCTATGAGGCAAGAAGATTTACCAATGCTGATGCAGGTACAATTTTTCTTGTTGAGAGAGATAAGCTAAAATTCAGTTACTTTCAGAATGAGACTCTTGAAAAAAGAAGCTCTACAAGCAATCAGTTTATTTATTCAGTTTTTGAAGTACCAATTAATGATAACTCGATTGCCGGTTATGTGGCTTTGAGCGGAAAACCATTGATAATAAATGATGTTTATAGAATAGAAGGCGATGTCCCTTACTCTTTCAATTCCTACTTTGATAAGATATTTGATTATAAGACTGTTTCAACTCTTACGATTCCTCTGATTACAAGCAGGCAGAATGTTGTGGGGGTGATGCAGATAATTAATGCAATGGATAAAGATGGAAATGTTATTCCATTTGATGAGGAAGACAAAATGTTTGTCTCATTTTTTGCAAATAATGCTTCTGTGGCCATAGAAAGGGCAAAGATGACAAGAGAAATAGTGTTAAGAATGATAAAGATGGCGGAATTAAGAGACCCGAAAGAAACCGGCAACCACGTAAACAGGGTTGCTGCTTACACCATAGAAATATATGACAGATGGGCAAAAAAGAAGAATCTTCCAGTGCCAGAAATAAAGAGGACAAAGGATGCACTTCGTATTGCAGCAATGCTTCATGATGTGGGCAAGGTTGCTATTTCTGACACAATTCTGAAAAAGAAGGGAAGCCTCACTGATGAAGAATTCAACATTATGAAGATGCATACAGTCTATGGTGCAAGATTATTTGAAAATTCAATGTCTGAAATGGATATACTTTCAAAGGAGATTGCTCTAAACCATCATGAAAGGTGGAACGGCAAAGGTTATCCCGGCTTCATTGATAATATCTTTGATGAAAACATAAAGTTTGGAAGAGGTAAAAAAGGAAATGAGATACCTCTTTATGCAAGAATTGTTTCGCTGGCTGATGTTTACGACGCACTGATTTCAGAAAGAGTCTATAAGGAAATGTGGACAGAAGAAGATACAAAGAAGTACATTCTTTCTCAAAAGGGAGAGCATTTTGACCCAGAGGTTGTTGATGCTTTTTTTGAAATCTATGATGTTATTTTAGCCATAAGAAAGAAATACTCAGATTGAGGCAAAAATGGAACAAATCAGGGGACTGAAAGAACTTACCGGTGAACTCACAGAGCTTCCACGAGGGGGATATCTTGTTGATACTTCTGCTGGCTATATTCAGTTTGGCTCTCCACCCGAGACTCTCAAAGACACAATTTTTTTGCCAAAAGGAGTGCCCTCAATCTTTGTACTGACAATGCAGCACTTCGATCCCAAGGTGGGTATGAGTGTTGCCGAGATTGAATTTCCAATCTATTATAACTACTTTTTGAAAAAGAGGAAAACCAAAGTCTATCTAAGTCCAGAGCACATTGAAAATATGAAGATTGTGCTTGAAGAGGCAGTTTTCGGACCAAAAAATCTTAAAATAGAAAGGGATGTCGACTTGAATTATTATGGATATATTCCGGACTTAAAAAGAGAGATGGATTTTTTCAGGGCTGGAAGAAAGCTTGAGGATATGGTGGATATCTTTCCTATAGATAAAAATGGTTTTCAAATTGAAAATGTTTTTGTTAAGCCAGAAGAAGATGGTAGTTTTGAGGTTTATGAGAATGGGACAAAAATAACAACTGTCCCGGCAAAAATAAATTTCAAGGCTTTGTATGATTTAGGTAAGACAATTTCAGAGCCTTTTGTCCCGGCAGAATTTGGAATCACTTGTCTTGGTAACTCACATGGCTTTGATCCATATCAAAACACCTCTGGATTTATTCTATGGATAAATAAGGGGGGTATAATGGTTGATCCTCCTGCAAACTCAACCTACTGGCTGAGAGATTCAAATATCAACCCGAAGCTTATTGATGGCATTATCCTCACGCATTGCCATGCAGACCATGATGCTGGAACGTTCCAGAAAATCCTTGAAGAAACAAGGGTAAAGATATATTCTACACCCACTGTTATGGAAAGCTTTGTTAAGAAATACTCGGCTTTAACAAGGATTCCGGCCTCTACTATAATGAAGATGTTTTATTTCTGCCCAGTAAAACTTGGTCCATCTTACAACATTCATGGGGCTGTATTCAAATTTTATTATTCCCTGCATTCAATTCCAACTATAAGCTTCAGATTTACTTATAGAAACAAAAGCTTTATCTATTCCTCTGACCATCTGAATGAGCCAAATATTATCAAGAAATTCTATGAGGATGGTATACTATCAAAAGAGAGATATGAGGAGCTCTTGAATTTTCCCTGGCATTTTGATATTATATACCATGAGGCTGGAATTCCCCCACTTCATACACCTGTAAGCTACTTAACTTCTTTACCTGAAAATATCCAGAAAAAGATAACAGTTTATCATATTGCAGAAAAGGATTTTCCTGCGAATACAAGGCTAAAACTTGCTAAGTTTGGAGTTGGAGAAACAGTATATCCAGAAATAGAAAGATATGAAAATGAAGAGGCATACAGAATTTTAGATGTTTTCAGTAGAATTGATGTGTTCAAGGATCTACCTTTTGACAGGATAAAGGATCTGCTTCTTGTAGTAAAAAAGGAGAATTTCAAAAAAGGGGACTTAATAATAAAAAAGGATACACCGGGTGATAAGTTTTATGTGATTATCTCCGGTGCTGTAAGTATAAAAGGACTTGAAGAAAAGATAAATGAGGAAAAGATTTATACAACCTTTGAGTATTTTGGAGAGGCTTCAATCCTATTTAACACTACCAGAAAGGCTGATGTATATGCAGAGACGAATGTGGAAGCCTATGTTATTGAGAAGGACTCATTTTTAAGATTAATTGAGGGTACAAAGGTTGAAGAAAATATAAAAAAGCTTGCAGCAACAAGAAGTGCCAAGAGTTGGATGACCATCAAATCAAATTCTTTACTTAGAAGTTTAACTTCCTTTCAGATTACTGCACTCGAATCTATAATGGAAGAGGTCGAGATAAAAAAGAATGAAAATCCCTTCCCTGGCGAAGGTATGCCTGAATATCTATACATAATAAGCGAAGGAAGAATAAAGAGATTTGATGAAAATAATAAGGAAGAAAAGGTATACGACAAAGGGGATATAGTAGGAGATGAGTTTTTTATCAGAGATAATACAGACTTCAAATACAAATACATAGCAGATACAAAGGTGAAAGCGTATAGAATTAAAGGAAAAGAATTTAGCAAGTTTCTGCAGGAAAATCCCGGCATATGGATGAATCTTCTTTTTGAAAGAAATCACTTTTGAAATTAAATTTTATAAAAGCCTTTTAGAACTATTTACAAATCAGAGTAAAGCTTTTATCTATAAAAAGTGTTATAATAAAGAATAGAAAGGATGGTCTTTGCGTCTTCTATCTCATTTTTTCTGATCATCTTTAGGCAATCATCAATAGAAAAAATTTCAATTTCTATAACCTCATCCTCGTCAAGAAGCTGCTTTTCTTTAATAAGTTCAGTTGCTTTAAATACATGTATTCTTTCAGTGCTATATCCAACAGCTGGAAAGTAAGAAATTAAATACTCAAGGTTACTGGCCTTATAGCCAGTTTCTTCAAGTAATTCCCTTTGAGCAGCCTCAATCTTTGTTTCCTCAAAATTGTCTATCTTACCAGCTGGGAGTTCATAAAGCAATTTTTTAACCGGGTATCGATATTGCCTTTCAAGAATGACTTTTTCATTATCGAGAAAAGCAAGTATAACAACTGCTTCCGGATAATTCACATAATCTCTCTTAATAATTCTATCATCCCAGAATCTTACAGTATCAGTAAAAAATGAAAAAGATTTGCCTTTATAAATCAATTCTGATGAAATAGTTTGTTCAATTGACTCATTTAATAAATGATTGTTTGATTTCACCCTCAAATCCCCCTTTGCTAAATGAAAATAAATTAGTAGGATATTTTGAGTCAAAACAGGCCTTACAGAAATTATCTGGATTCAAACCAGTTCCCTTAAACATTCCTTCTATGCTTACATATCCAACACTATCTGCACCAATATAATCAGCTATTTCTTTGTAAGATGTAAGCCTTGTGGCGAGTAATTCCTCAGGAGAAGAAAAATCTATTCCATAAAAGCAGGGATTTCTAACAGGTGGAGAGGCAACCCTAAAATGCACTTCTTTTGGACTGAAATTTCTTACCATCTTCACAATTTTGCGCGAGGTAGTTCCCCTGACAATTGAATCATCTATAAGAATGACCTTCTTGCCTTCTATCAATTCTCTTACAGGGATAAATTTCATTTTCACACCAAAATCCCTTATCCTCTGGGAAGGTTCTATAAATGTCCTGCCTATGTAGTGACTTCTTATCAATCCCATAGCAAATGGAATACCAGAAGCCTTTGAATATCCGAGTGCTGCAACAATACCGGAATCCGGTACCGGAATCACATAGTCAGCCTCTACCGGGAATTCTCTCGCAAGGATTTCACCGATTTTAAACCTGAAATCATAAACAAGTTGATCAAAAACAACAGAGGATGGTTTTGAAAAATATATCAACTCAAAGATGCACTGTTTCTTTCGTGGTGGATCCTCTTTAATTTTAAAACTCTCTATTCCATTTTCGGAGGTAACTATCATCTCATTCGGGGCAACATCCCTTATCTTTTTTCCCTCAACTATTGAAAAAGCACTGTCCTCAGATGAAAAGACTATTGTCTGGGGAAGGTCTGGTAACCCAGTACCTATCTCTCCAATAGACAGGGGTCTAAAACCCAGAGGATCTCTTGCTGCTATAAGAAGATCTCTCGAAAGAACAAGCAGTGAATATGCACCTTCAAGCTGACTGAACGCCCACCTGCATGATTCAATAAGATTATCAAATGGTGCATCAGAAATAAGATGGAGAATAACCTCACTGTCGCTTGTAGAATAAAACATCTTTCCTTTTTTTATTAATTTATTTCTTATTAAAGCTGCATTGATTATATTTCCATTATGTGCAATAGCAAGTGCACCCTTTGAGGTAACTGCTGTAATGGGCTGTGCATTTACGATAGTTGGAGAGCCTGTAGTAGAATACCTCACATGTCCTATGCCTCTGAAACCTTCAAGGTAAACGAGCTTCTCCTCATCGAAAAAATCTGTAACCTTTCCGAGCCCAACCTGTTTGTAAAGTGAATTGCCATCAGAAGTGACAATTCCACAGGATTCCTGTCCCCTGTGTTGAAGAAAGTTTAAACCTAAATAGATATACCTGGATGCTTCTGAAATGCCATATACACCAAAAACACCACATTCTTCCTTTAACATATCTTACCTTATCAGTGTTTTAACTCTTTCCTAAATTGTGAAAATCTTATAAGCTTGTTGGCAAACAAATAGTTTTTTTAAGATCCACTACTACAATCTAAAAAAATTGCCCAAGCTCATAAAAAATCAGTCAATTCAGGTATTAGAAAAATACTGAAGATTATTTAAAAATTCTTCATTTGAGGATGTTTTTTTCATCGCACTCGTTAGCTTTGGAATTATTTCCTCATTTGACATACCGGCAAATACCTTTCTTAATACCCTTACTTTTTCGAGACTATCAGCATCAAGCAATAATTCTTCCCTTCTTGTACCCGATAATTTTATATCAATCGCAGGGAATATTCTAACATTTGCAAGATTTCTATCGAGGTGAATCTCCATATTGCCTGTCCCCTTGAATTCTTCATAAATAACTTCATCCATCTTGCTTCCTGTATCAACAAGTGCCGTAGCAATTATTGTGAGGCTTCCCCCCTCCTCAATATTCCTTGCTGCACCAAAGAACTTCTTTGGCTTATGAAGTGCATTGGCATCAATACCTCCAGAAAGAACTCTTCCACTTGGAGGCTCAACCATATTATAGGCACGGGCAAGTCTTGTAATGGAATCAAGAAGTATAACTACATCATACCCGCTTTCTACAAGTCTTTTTGCCTTCTCCAGAACCATTTGTGCTACAAGCACATGTCTCGAAGGTTGCTCATCAAAAGTAGAACTCAAGACCTCAGCCTTTACAGAACGCTGCATATCTGTTACCTCTTCAGGTCTTTCATCCACAAGAAATATCAAAAGCTTTATTTCCGGATGATTCCTTGTAATGCTGTTCGCAATCTTTTTCAGCAAAACAGTCTTACCGGCCTTTGGAGGTGAAACAATCAAGCCTCTCTGTCCCTTTCCTATCGGAGTAAACAAATCCATTATTCTCATTGCTACTTCATCTGGATCAGATTCAAGCCTTATCTTTTTATCCGGGAAAAGAGGGGTCAAATTATCAAACAAGACTCTTCTTCTTGCATCCTCTGGTCTTTTATCATTTATCTTCTCTATCCTCAATAAAGCAAAGAATTTCTCCTCTTCTGTTTTCTTTGGAGGTCGGATCTGTCCTTCAACAGTATCACCCGTTCTGAGCCTGAAAAGAGAGATCTGGGATGGTGAGACATAAATGTCATCAGAGCTTGAAAGATAATTATATCTCGTAGATCTAAGAAAACCAAATCCACCCTCTATAACCTGTAATGTTCCACCTCCGTAAATGATTCCATCGTTATCCGAATGCTTTCTGAGTATTTGATAAATCAGTTCCTGTGTATGCATTGTCTCGCAATTTTCAATGCCCATATGCTGACCCAGCATCATAAGCTCAGTAATTGAAAGCTGCTTCAACTTGTTGATATAAAGCCTGCCATCTTCTGTAAAGATCTGGCTTTTGACCTCCTCCAGATTTTCAGATGGAATATAGGAATCAAAAAGACCATTTGTACCTTTTGTCTTTTCTACCTCTTCCTCCATAAGCTCAAAATCCGAAAACTCATCAGAATCAATCTTCGTTTCAACAGAAGTTTCTTCATTATTATTGTTATTTTTCAACCTCAATTTTCTTGGCATAATACACTTCCCTCTATAAAATATTCTAAAATTAAAAACATCACATAGGTCTTATGCGGGGCCACCATACATAATAAATGGGCCTGTATATGAGTTATCTATATTTAGCCAAAATCCACATCAGGACAAAGTATTACAAAAGTCGATTTCTAAAATGAAGAAAAGACTTCTGTTCTTAATTCAAAACATTTTTAATAAACTATTGACTCTTTAATAATCATTCTTATTGACATAATTTATATGGAAAAACTCCCTCTCGAAAAGAAGAAAAATTTATTTCTAAAAAACCCTTGGATAACGAAATGCCAAAAAAAGACCCATCTGAGAAATCCAGGATTGAATTCAGAGAAAAAATCTAATTTATATTAAATGGTTTCAAAAGAAATGTCAACATTTTTTTATTTTTCAATTTAAGTTTTTTTCTTGAGTTTTTTATAAAAATATGCTAATTTTATAGTTAGCAGAGGAATGTATATGAAAAAAGAAATGATAGTTTCAGTCACGATTATTTTCCTTTTCTTTATATCGGTAGTTTTAAGTCTTTTGATTCTCAAAGAAATAAAAAGTGAGTCGGGAAAGAAAAAACTACAATCACTGGAAACATTAATCAAGCCAGCAAAAATTGTCTTTCCTCCAGACTCAATTGCAGTGTTGAATATTTTTTCCACAATAAGCTATGTAGAAGAAAGCTCATATTTTGGTCTGACAAGAAGTGGGGCAATCTACTGGCTTGAAAAACTGAAATCCATAGAGGATGAAAAGAATGTTAAAGCTGTTATTCTTCGGATAAATTCTCCCGGTGGAACAATCGGTGCTACACAGGAAATCTACAATGAAATCTTGAGGCTGCGTGAGAAGGGTAAGGTTGTGGTTGTGTCGATGGGTGATATAGCTGCATCTGGTGCCTACTATATATCCTGCGCTGCTGACTATATTGTGGCAAATCCGGGCACCCTGACGGGTAGCATAGGAGTAATTATAGCTGGAATGGATTTATCCGAACTCTTTAAAAAACTCGGCATTTCTTACAATGTCATCAAAAGTGGAAAAAACAAGGACATTCTTTCACCTTACAGAAAAATGAGCCCCGAAGAACAGAAGTTGCTTGAAGAGGTTGTAATGGATGCATATAATCAGTTTCTCGAAGCTGTTTCAACTGGTAGAAAGATTCCAAAAGAAAATCTTAGAGATATAGCCGATGGCAGGGTTTTTTCTGGAGAAAAAGCGTTATCAAACAAGCTCATTGATGAACTTGGGGACTTTGAAACCTCTATAAAAGTAGCAAGAGAAAAAGCAAAGATTTCTGGTAAACCGAACATAATTGACCTTGACAGGGAAAGAAATCCAATATATGGGTTGTTCTCATTGTTCGGGAAAAAGGATGTTTTTCAAAAAATAAATAAACTTGAAGGCTTTGAAGCACCTGTGTTATATATTTCTCCATTTTAGGACAAGGAATTTAGTATGACTTTTTTTAGCTATTTTTCTGGTATAATATATAATTTTATTTCTCCTTTTAATAATCTCTTGAGAATAAATGAATTATGCAAGACTGGTTTTTATAAAAAAAGGCTTTTTTACTATTCTCTTCTTGTTTACTTAATGGCACTTACTTCTTTGATTCTGTCAGAATGGATTGGAAAGGGTAGAAACATAGCAGGTCCCGGTATTCTCATAATTAATCTTATTATAATTCTTTTGCTTGACTTTTTCTACATATTTATTTCTTTTTCTATATTTCATTTTTTAAAAATAAAGATAGACTTTGAGAGCTTTTCAATCTTATATCTTGTTTCTTCTTACACTTACATCATTCTCCTACCGCTTTGCATAATCTTAAAATACTTTTTGAAGGACAGAGGAGACATCCTTTTTAATGTTGTTTTCTTGTTTTTTTCCATCGTGGGTTTATTATTGAAAATAAAAGCCTATTCTATTGTGACTAATGCTCCATTTGAAAAGGGGTTTCTTTATTACATTCTGCCGTTTCTGTTTATAACCATCTTAGCTGTTTTTTTCTTTATAAAAACTTATGTTGCAATTCTTCAGTTTTTTGTTTAGGATAGGCCAATGCTTGCAACAGTTAAAAAGACCTTAAAAAAAATCTTCTTTTCAAGGCTTGATTTATATTTCTATGAAGAACTTATTCCCAATTATGTGTTTGGACTTCTTTTCTTTACTCTTTTAATGTTATTAAATCAGTTGTTTTATTTAATAAAACTATATACAGTCTATAATGTGCCTTTGAAGCAGGTTTTTCTGCTACTTTTTAACCTAATTCCTTTTCTGCTTTCTTATACCATTCCGCTTTCGATATTACCGGCTCTTCTTTTAACAATGGGAAGACTTTCTTCAGACAGTGAGATTGTTGCAATGCGTTCCTGTGGGATTTCTACATTAAGAATCTTCTCCCCAGGAATTTTATTTGGAATATTCATAATGTTTTTTTCTTTTTTCTTTACGGATAATATTGTGGTCAAAGCAAATGAGATATATGTAAAACTGAATACAAAAATTGTATCACAAAAACCAGCCATAGAATTAAAGGAAAAGTCATTTCTTGAAATTGGCGATTACAAAATTAGTTTTGAAAGCCTGAGTTATGACAAAAATAATATCGAAATCTTACACAATCTCAGCGTGATAGATTTGAAAGGCAGAAAAACCATTCAGGCAGATATTGGAAGAATTTACCTTGATCCTGAAAATCCAGAACACTACGTACTGAAGTTTAAAAATGGCTCCATTTCAGAAGTGACAAAAACAAAAAATGTAACCGAAACAAACTCTACAGAAGAAGAAAGATTTTTTGTAGCTTCTTTTAAAAATCTTACATTACATATTTATATGCCACTCCCGGAGGAGTATTACTCCAAGGGTCCTGATATGATGAAGGTCAAAGAATTAATAGCAGAACTCGGAAAGACAAAGGTAGTAAAAGAAAGAATGGAAAGTTTTATAAATGATAAAGAAAGAATAATGAAAGAAATAGAAAATATAAAAAGAGAATTTAATATTCAGAAAAAAGAACTTTCAAAAGAAGAAGTTAAGAAGAAACTTGAAGAAGTCGAAGCAAAGGTAAAAAGCTATAGAAAAGAGCTTGAATTGGTAGAAAAAAGCATCGAAAACTACAGAAGAGGTGCGCCTACCTACCAGCGTATGAAGCTATATGAAAAATTTGCAATGCCGCTTGCATCTTTAAGCTTCGTTATATTGAGTTTATCACTGGGGATGTATACTGCAAGAAGTGGGAGAAATGAAGGACTTGGTATAAGTATAATACTTACATTATTGTTCTATGGTTTGAAAATTGGCACAGAAAATCTTATTATGAAAGGATTTCTACCTCCTATTTTAGAATGGTTTGCCACAACACTGTATTTGACAGCTGGATTAATTCTTATGGCTTTCAAACTAAAGGAGTAAATAAACTATGAAAATAAAAAAAATTGCCCCTGATTTTTTGAAAAGTGAATTGCATAAAATTTTTAAGATACTAAAATGGACGCCAATTGACACATATATAGTAAAAAATTTCTTCTTTTCCCTTATGGGCTCTCTTCTATTTTTCGTAATAATCTATGAACTCACACAGTTTTTTAATGAAATAAGATATCTTCCAAAAAATGTAGATGGATATGGACTTTTTCTTTTTCATTTATATGATGGAATTTACTGGCTCGTTGTATTTCAACCTTTTTCTTTCCTTTTTGCTACGGTTTATGTTTTAAGCAGAATGGCTCACTTTAAAGAACTTGTGGCTATTGCAAGCACGGGAATAAGCATTTATAGAACCACCTTTTATATGGTAATCCTTACCCTGATATATTATTTTCTGCTAATTTTTTATATTCAGGATAATATAATTTTCCCCACCTACCAGAAAAGGTATATAATTTGGCAGAGAGTCTTTCATAACTACAAAACAGATGAATCAATACAGAGGCTTAAAGATAACCAGAATTTTTCTATTTTTGGGAATCATAATATCATTTACATAGTAAGCTATTATAATTCTATTACAAAGGAACTTGAAAAAATTACTATAGTAAAATTTGAAAAGATAAGTACGAACATTTTCCAAAGCGAGCAGATTGGAGAAATGAAAAGTGAAGATATTGAATGGCTTATGACAAATATTGATAGAGTACTTGTGGAAAAAGGGCTTTCCTATCCTGCTAATATTAGGATAGGTCTTAGAATTGATGCTGATAGGGCTATATGGATTCCTGAAGAAAAAAAGTGGAAATTTAACACAGGTGTTTTGAGGTGTGTTGCAAACAGTGGAGAAAGTTTTAGTGTCATACATTTTACAAATCAAACTTTTGATTTTGTGGATGATCCTCCATACTATTTTGAAAAAATGTGGTATCCAGTAGAAGCAATGACCTACAAAGAAAGCAAGCTTTATGTAGAAAAGCTTAAAAAATCAAGGCAGGATTATAAAGGTGCTGAAGCCAACTATTATTCCAAGTTTACTTATGGGCTTGGAATAATATTTATTGTGCTTGCAGGAATTGGGATTGTTGATATGTCGAGGAGAAAGATTTCTTTTATAGTAAATCTGATGTTATCAATGCTTTTGTTTGTAATTTATTATCTCTTTTATGCAATGGGAATATCACTTGCAGCAAAAGGGGATATCTCTACCATTACAGGTGCAACAGCCGGTAGCGTATTCTTAGGTGTTTTTTCAATATACCTGTTTATGAAAGCAAAAACTTAAGAGAGGCTCTTTATGAACAAAAATATTTCTGCATGGGACACATCTGGATACACAGATAAACAGGGACATATTAGAAGCTTAAAAATAGAACCAGAACTTGAAACCATTGAGAACATTTATTATGACAGGGATTATCTTGTTGAATTGATAAGCGATGAGTTTTCATCTGTCTGTCCCAAAACCGGCCTTCCAGATTTTGCTACATTGAAAATAAGATATATTCCGGATCGCTTTTTAGTTGAGGAGAAATCCTTAAAGCTTTATCTTACTTCTTATAGAAACCTCGGGATATTTCAGGAGAATGCAACAAATAAAATTCTGGACGATTTTGTAGAGAAAATAAAACCAAAATGGGTGGAGATTGAGACCCTCTGGAAATCAAGAGGGGGCATATCAACATTAGTAAAAGTAGAGTGGAAAAGATAAGGAGTTTAGTTTTAAAAAGAGCCATCCCCTGAAGGAGATGGCTCTTTAAGCAATTCTTCTTACCCCTAGGGGGAATCGAACCCCCGTTGCAAGGATGAAAACCTTGTGTCCTAACCACTAGACGATAGGGGCACAATAGAAGCTATTATTATATAATAAAACTTAAACAATGTCAAATTGTATCGTAAAATTGTGTCGTTCCATGTCGTTCCAAGTCAATCAGTGGAACACCATTAAAAATATCTTGTAAGTTTTACCTTCAAAAAACATTTCATTTACATTATCAACAATTCTTGTTTCTCTATTTGTGTTTGCATAATTAGAAATTATCCAAAATTTTAAATATGAAATCAGTGACATTTTAATTTTCTTGACACAGGTTTTGTCTTATTATCTTGACAATTCTTATCCTGTGAGTTAAGATTATTATTAAGTTTTGGGTTTAAGGGCTATGAAATGCAGGATTTAAAAAATGTAGTTGAAGATATCGTAATTGAGCAGATAGAAAAACTTGAGAATGATTTGAATGAAAAGCTGGATGTCAATCAAAAGAAAGAAGTAGCTGCATATGTATTAAATAGAGTTAAACCAATGTATATTACGAGCAATAAAGGTTTTACAAACTTAATTTCAACATATAGAAGTGATCCGCAGTTTATTACTGACATTATACTGAAAATAAATGAAGCATTTAAAATTATTAAAAAATCTTCACTTCAGCTTTCTAAAATAGAGTTGGAGAGAGAAAAGTTGTACTATGTGTTTCCAAAGATTTATGGTAGAGTGATTTCCTCAAAAAAGCTAACTCCTTTAGAAAGCGCTGTCGTTTCTTTATATATTAATGAGGTTCTTGTAGAAAGCCTGTTCCAGCTATGGAGAAATCCGACAGAAATTTTACCAATTGATAATGGTATTTTTTCCTTTGCACCAAAGCCTATACTTGCCAGTCCACCCTATGAAAAAAGGAACTTTGTTTTGAAAATAAACATTCAATCAGGTGAGGGAAATTATGAAAAGGTGTTTTTTTTAAACCTGAAACCTTCACCATTAACCAACATAAAGACGGATTTTCATGAAAATGTCTTGCAGGTTGAAGATATATATGTGCCTTTTTAGAATGGGAGAAGATATATGTGGGACAATTTTGAGAAATATTTTATAATTTTTGTTATTATTTTACTTTTCCTTGTTGTGATATTTGACCAGAAAATACTTGTTAGTCTATCAACCTCACTATTTAAATAGAGAGAATGAAATGCCAGAGGATGCAACCTTTTTTTCAAAAGATGATGTTGAATGTCCAATATGTAGAACTCTCTTCAAGCGTGAAGAACTCCGAATGGGTGGTGGAAGGCTTAATGCTGGAGAGTTGACAAATGAGCTTAGAAGGAAGTATATACCCACACAAAAATATGGAAAGGTTAATCCTTTGCTTTATCCATTAACTGTTTGTCCTAACTGCCTTTATGCTGCGGATGATTATGATTTTTTGAGTGTACCTCAAAAGGCGATTGACAGAATAATGCAGTATAAGGATATCAGGGCTGAATATTTACTACGAATTTTCGGAAAGATTCCTGATTTTACAGCAAAAAGAGATATTATAAGTGGTATATCGAGTTATATTCTTGCAATGAATTGTTATCCTTTTTTTGATAAAAAGAACTTTTCTCCTACCATAAAGATTGGTATATATTCTCTCAGAAGTGCATGGTTGTTTAATGACCTCTTTGAGGAAACAAAAAATCAGGATTATTCAGAGCTTTCAATGATATTTTACAGAAAAGCCGCTGAGTTTTATGATACGGCAATAACCAACCAGACTAGAGCAATTGAACCACTCGATGGTGCGAAAAACCTGGGACCCGATACGGACAAAAATTATGGATACGATGGGGTGCTTTATATAAATTCTGTCTTGAAATACAAGACTTTATTGTTTATAGAAGATCCTTATGAAAAAGTAAAAAAGCTTGAAGAGATAAAGAGAATATTAAGTAAGGTTTTTGGAATTGGTAAAAAGACCAAAAACAAACCCGAAGTTCTTTTGAATTTTGCCAAGGAGATTTATGAAAGGGTTACGGAAGATTTTGAAAATTTGAAAAACTTTCTGAGCGAAGAACAGAGGGAAGAGATTGTAAAACAAGAGAAAGAAGATGAAAGCGAGGATGAAGAATAGATGAAAAAGTTTTTCTACTCTTCTGTTTTTATTTTTTTATTTAATGCAAGCTTATTTTCAGCTACAGCTCAGGAATATGTTGAAAATGGAATTAAATTTTTCAACGAGGAGAAGTATTTTGATGCTATTGGGGAATTTCGCAATGCGATTGAACTGAATCCTTATTATGCAAGGGCTTATGAATATCTGGGGAAGGTTTACTTCAGGTTACAGGATTATAGTACTGCTCTTGAACAGGGTCTTACTGGCTTAAAGTATTCCAACAATGACCTTGAAATTTTATTGCTTGTTGCTGAATGTTATCGTGAGTTAAATGATAATAACAAAGCAGAAGAGCTTTATAAAAAGATTATAAAGGATTTTCCATCAGAATCCAAAGCCTTAATTAGCATTGCAGAATATTATCTTAGAAATAATAAGCTTTCTTTAGCATATGATTATCTTGCAAAGGCTGATAGGATTGATAGAGATTCCTATAAGGTTGCAATCGCACTCGGTAATTATAATTTCAAGAAAGGCGACTTTCAAAAATCAGAATATTATTACAAAAAGGCATTTAATCTTAATCCTTATGACAGGTATGTCTTTGTTACACTTGCTAACTTTTATGTGAATACTGGAAGACTTAATGATGCTGTAACCATTCTTGAAAGTGGAAGAAAATTGTTTGAGAATTTTTACACAGGCACTTCATTGCTCTCTGAATGTTATCTCTCTCTCGGTAAGACAAATCCAGAATATTATAATAAGGCTGTAAAAGAGCTTGAATGGTTAATAGAAAATAACAAAAAGCTTGATGATAAATCACTTGCCAATCTATGTTATAAGCTTGCACTTGCGACTGAGACAATCGATAAGGAAAAATCAATAAAAAGCTATAATAAAGCTATTGAATTAAATCCAGAAAATGAGCTTTTCAGATACTCCTTTGAAGAGTTTGTGATAGGGAATGTGGATGTAGACTCGTCTCTAAGAGAAAACCTTGCAAAATTTCACCTTAAAAGAGGAATGGAAATAAAATCAGAGGGAGATCTAGAGCTTTATTTATTTCATTTAAAGAGGGCGGTTACATTATCTCCCTTTCTGATTTCAGCAAGGATGGAATTGTTGAATTTTTATGAGGCAAGGGGTGATAATTATAATGTTTACGAAGAGTTAAAAAAGATAAGTAAGATTGATGATTCTTATGTTATAAAAGATAAGATTGAAAAGTATGAGTGGCGTCTTAAGAAAGAAGGGGATTTTGATAGAGTTGAATATTTGCCTTATAGAGGTGTTTTTTTTGTTGATAGTGACTATTACAATTTTGATAGGGTATTTCAAAAGATTTTTTCATATTATTCTCAGTACACTGGGAAATTCAAGTTTTCTACCATTGAATTCCGAAAAAATCAAGGAATAAGGGAAGTTTTAAAGCATTTAAGTGACAATAATGAAAATTTCTTTGTTGTTGCCAGACTTGAAAATAAAGATTTGTTGGAGTTTCAGTTATTTGATAAAACAGGCAAGTTGATAGAAAGTCGTTTTTTTAATTTTAAGACAGATAATGTAGTTTCATACATAGCAAAATTTTACGATTGGTTAAACAATAAATACCCATCTGTCTGGAAGCTTGGCAAACAAATAGATGCTGAAAGTTATAAACTTAATGCTGGTAGTATTGAGGGTATCAAGGAAGGGGAAGAACTGGCAACTTTTGACATATTAAATATGCAAATAGTACCAAAGGGAAAAGTAATTGTAACAAAATTAAAACCCTGTTCTTCCATAGTAAATATAAAAATAGAAAAGGAGAAGGTGAAAAAAGTAAATGAAGTGGGGGCATACGCATTAAAAAGTGAATTTATAACTGAAAAATACTTGACAAAATGGAAAAGAGTTTTAGGATATTAAGGTAAAATTTGTGGTTTCAATTTTTTCCTGCAGGAGGAGTTTAATGTTTGGAGCGGACGTCTGGTTCTGGTTGGAAGGTGTGCTGGCATTCTTTTTACTTATCTTTATGTGGCTTAATTACTTGAAACATAAAGAATCTGTTTTTAAATTTTTTACATTCATATTTGCCTTTCTTCTTCTTAAATCTTTTATATATATAAGATTATCTTTCACATCTGTAAACTGGGTCGAAACAATTGTGCAGGGCGTAATGAGAAGGATTATTGATCCAAATCTTCTCCCGCTTTACAATCTAAAATTTTTTGTTTTTCAGGCTCTTGAAACTATCTTTACACTTTTAGTTCTTTACTTTATTTCTTACAACATTCTTAAGGTTCAGGAGCAAAAGACTTTTTTTCTTACCCTATCTAACTTTCTTCAGATTGGGGTTATTTTTGGGATTACTTTATTTGTTGTAATATATTCTGTCCTTACAGGCCTTCCCGAAGATTTTGAAACAACAAACAGAATAATAGAAATGATGAAGGGGGCACCAGGAAGAAGCATTTTTGTTGTATGGAGATTGTTCATTTTATTTACCACATGGAGAGAAGTCGCCAGAATACATGGATATATAGCAAGTCTCTTAAAGGTCTTGAGTAAACATAGAAGAATTTTATTTACATATCTTGGTTTTCAGTTTTTTGTTACTTCAATATCGAGTTTTATTGCACTTTATGCCTATCCTTTCTGGCTTTTCTTTGATGTTGTATCGGTTGTTATTTTGTGTATGTTTGCATATGGAATGCATACAGGTTATATTGACACTATTCAGGAAAGAATTGTCAATTTAAACAAAGAAAGAGATACAATTATCCATTTAATGAAGGAAATAAGTGGAATTGTAGGTAGTGGCGCTCTTGAGGTTGATAACATTTTTCAGACCATTGTTGATAACTCAGTAAAAGGTACTGCAGCAAGAGGTGGGGCTATTTTACTTAAAGACCCTATTACAAAAAGGCTTATCGTCAAATATGTTAAGGGGCTTTATCCACCAACAAAGCCCTTGAAGAGTGCAACTGGTGTAACGCTGACTGAAAGTGTTATTGTAGAAAGGTTCAAGTCTGAAAAGATTGCTGTTGGAGAGGGTTTGTTAGGTAAGGTTGCCGAAACCGGCGAGACTATATATATACCGGATGTGTTAAAGGATCCAACCTTTGTTCAAACGGTAAGCGAGCATTTGCTTGTAACATCATTTATTGCCGTGCCTTTGAAAACAAAAGATGATGTCTTTGGTGTGCTTACAGTCGTTGATGATACAAAGCTTTTCTTGGAAAATGATGTTAGCCTTCTTGAAACATTGGGTGAGCAAGCAGCTATTACTATTACACAGTTCCAGATGTATCAGGAAATACTTGAAAAGAAACAGGCAGAGAAAGAGATTGGGGTTGCTGCAGAAATACAATCTTCATTAATTCCTCATACTTTTCCAATGTCAGCGAAGTATGATCTTTATGGACTTTCAATTGCGGCCAAAGGTGTTGGTGGTGACTATTATGACTATATAGATTTTGGTAATGAAAAGATAGTGCTAACAATGTTTGACGTATCGGGAAAGGGTGTGCCGGCTGCATTGATTATGGTGATGATAAGAAGTATTTTAAGAACCATTGCTACTTTAAATGATGATACAAGGGATGTAATGGCTAAATTGAATAATACGATCTCTCTTGAAATTGTCGAGGATAGATATGCAACTGGTTTTTACTTGCTTTTTGACGCAGAAAAAGGTATAATGAGTTATACAAATGCAGGACATTGTCCTTTGATTTTGTATAGAAGTCATTCTGATGATTTTGAATTTCTTGATACTGAAGGGATGCCCATTGGAATAATGAGCGGTGTTGAATATGGGCAGAATTATACCATAATGGAGAGAGGGGACATAGCCATTCTTTATACTGATGGAATTACAGAGGCTATGAATATTAAGCATGAAGAATTTGGGTTTGATAGGCTTAAAGAAGTAATAAGACAGAATAAGAGAGAGACAGCAAAGGATATTTGTACCCGTGTGATTGAATCTATTAAAAATTTTTCGGGTAGCGCACTCCAGCATGATGATGAAACAATACTTGTTTTAAAAATGAAATAAATAAAACTATTGAGGTTAACAGGAGGAAGTTATGGAGATAAACAGAAGAGAGGTTGGCGAGATAACAATTTTTGATATTACTGGAGAGATCGATCTCTACAATGCTCCGGAAATCAAAGAGAAAATCAAAGAAGAGATGAATAAGAACAGGGTTAATATTGTTATCAACCTTGACAAAGTGACTTATATTGATAGTTCGGGTATTGGTGTATTAATCTCAAGCCTTTCTAATCTAAAAAAGGTTGGTGGTGCTTTAAAGCTTATTAATGTTTATGCCTCAGTAAGAAAGGTTTTTGAGTTGACCAAACTCACAAGCTTTTTTGATATATATGACAGTGAAGCAGATGCTCTTGCTTCTTTTAGATAATTCTTTTTCTTACTTGAAAATTTGTTTCTTATTCATTCTGAAGATTTTTTAATTTTAGGGAAAAGTTAAGGTGGCTTTTCTTTATTTTAAAAATTAAGGAGAGAAGATGGAAATTCAAAAGATTGATTTATTGCAAAAAGATATGCCGAGGCGTTGGTACAACATTCAGGCTGATTTACCTGCTCCTCTTGATCCTCCTCTTGGTCCTGATGGCAAGCCTGTAAATCCATCAGCTTTAGAGGCAATCTTTCCTAAAGCTTTAATAGAACAGGAAGTAAGTCAGGAAAGATGGATTGATATTCCAGAAGAGGTTCTGGATGTTTATGCAAGATGGAGACCCACTCCTATTTTTAGGGCGATCCATCTTGAAAAATTACTGGGGACGCCGGCAAAGATATACTACAAATACGAAGGAGCTTCACCGGCTGGTTCACATAAACCAAACACCTCAATACCTCAGGCATATTACAATAAAAAAGAGGGTATAAAGAGGTTAACTACAGAGACTGGTGCAGGTCAATGGGGAAGTGCTCTTTCCCTTGCAGGTGCACTTTTCGGGCTAAATGTAAGGGTTTATATGGTTAGA
This sequence comes from Brevinematia bacterium, assembly GCA_049968515.1. Taxonomy (GTDB): domain Bacteria; phylum Spirochaetota; class Brevinematia; order Brevinematales; family JAOACQ01; genus JAOACQ01. The sequence continues at coordinate 19,671 of JBMFQR010000012.1, read as the reverse complement.
GCAAGTTATGACATTAAGCCAGCGAGGAAGCAGCTTATGGCAACATGGGGTGCGGAATGTATCCCCAGTCCAAGCAATCTTACTGATTTTGGCAGAAAAATACTTGCTGAAAATCCAGACAATCCTGGAAGTCTGGGTATAGCAATAAGTGAGGCAGTTGAAGAAGCTGTTTCAAGAAAGGATACAAATTATTCGCTTGGAAGTGTTTTAAATCATGTTTTGCTTCACCAAACCATAATAGGGCTTGAATCAAAAATTCAGATGAGTTATGTGAATGCTTATCCGGATGTAGTAATAGGTTGTATTGGGGGTGGTAGCAATTTTGCGGGGATGGCTTTTCCATATCTTATGGATAAAATACAGGAGAATAAAAAAGTAAGAGTTATTGCTGTTGAGCCAAAAGCCTGTCCTTCTGTAACAAAAGGTGCATATGCTTATGACTATGGTGATACAGCTGGAATGACACCTATTTTGAAGATGTTCACTTTAGGTCATACATTTATGCCTCCTTCAATCCATGCTGGTGGATTAAGATACCATGGAATGGCTCCTCTTGTGAGTGCTACTGTTAAACATGGGCTTGTTGAGGCGAGGGCTTATCATCAGCGAGAGGTTTTTGAGGCAGGGGTTCTTTTTGCGAGAACAGAAGGAATCGTGCCTGCTCCTGAGACGAATCATGCTGTAAAAGCTGCAATCGATGAAGCTATAAAGGCAAAGGAAGAGGGTAAAGAAAAGGTAATTCTCTTTAACTTTTCAGGGCATGGTTTCTTTGATCTTTCTTCCTATCAGATGTATCTTGATGGCAAGCTCGAAGATTATGAATTCAGCGATGTTGAGTTGAAAAAGGCACTTGAGAAGTTGCCTATAAAATAAAAAAAGGGAGTGTTTACACTCCCTTTTTTATTAGAAAGGAATTTCCTTTCCATCTTTGAAGAATTTACCAGTTATATTAAATGGCAATGTTGCCACTGCTAAAGCTCCTTTTGCTGAATCTTCAGGATCTCCGGGTGCCTGACTCCCACCAAGGTCTGTTTTTACCCAGCCTGGATCAAGTGCATTAACAGCAATTTTGCCCTTGAGTTCATTTGAGAGAAGTATTGTGAAGCCATTTAAAGCAAATTTGCTTACTCTATAGGAAGCAATATCTGTTAATTTTAAAGCCTCAAATTGACCGGCTCCCGAACTCACATTAATAATTCTTGGTTCATTGCCCTTAAGAAGAAATGGAATCATTGCCCTTACAAGATAATATGGAGCAAAAAGATTTACCTGAAACGTATTTTCTATAATACCATCTTTGTCAAGAAGAAATCCTCCGTAGGCAAGCATTACACCTGCATTGTTGTCTAAAATATCGAGTGCATTCCACTTTTTTTCTACAGCTTCAACAATTTTATTCTCAAATCCTTTGACACCTAAATCTGCTAAAACATAGCTGAAATCACCATACTTTTCAAACTCTCTTGCAGCATTGATAAGCCTCTTTTCGTCCTTACCAACGCCAATAACCTTTGCACCCTCTTTGAGAAAAAGCCTTGTTGTTGTGAAGCCAATTCCCCTTGAAGCACCAGTAATTAATACTCTTTTGCCTTCAAGCTTTCCAGCCATTTTTTACCTCCCTATGCACTATAGTGCATAGGTATTATAGCTGATTTTATAGAAAGTGTCAATATAAATTTAGTTAAAACCTCATTTCAATTGTCAGATTCAAACTGATGGGCATTCTGTTAAAGGTATATTCTTTATTCTCTTCTCCGAGATTTAAATAAGTTGTAAAAGAGGCCATCACATTATCCACCGGAACATAAGAAAATCCAAGAGAAAGAGTAGAGGAAGAGTCCGTCCAGTTAACAAGATAATTTATTCCAAGACTCAAATCACTAATAAGAAGGTCTTTATAGCCAATCATAAAAAGAGTGTAAAATTTTCCATACTCATTTGGAATGTAGAGTCCGTTGTAGAGTGAATAGTTTTTCTTTGCTTCATTGTCGAAGATATTATCTCTATAGCCCGTGCTATTGTAAAAAAATTCAACCATTGTGGTTATTCTATCCTTCACATCAAGAAATTCAAAACCTTTGTAAAGGTTTAAAGAAACTCTGTAAATCCATTCATTTGTAATGTTTTCAGCACTATAATTTGTGAATGTTATATTATTTCCCATAATGTTAACATTTGACACTTCTTCCTTTAAATATTTTCTATTATCTCCATAGGAGATAGCTCCTTCTGCTTTTACATCAATGCCAAAAATCCTTGTTGAAACATCTGCTCCATAAACCGAATAAAACTCCTTTTTGAACCAGCCATAAAGGCCTATTTCAGTATTGCCAATGAGAAACTCAAGTTTTGTAGCAAGTGCACTATCTTCAAGTTTTTTAATTTCTGTAAAGTCAACAAAACTATAGAAATTGAAGATAGTTTTGTAAGGGATATGAAGCTTAACTCCCCAGACACCTTCCCTTGTAGCTTCAAGGTCGGTAAAACTTTTTTTCTCGCAGTTTATGACGTCGACTGGATTCCAGAAATATGTTGTCCCCCATTTTAAGAATTGTTTACCCATTCTCATATAGATGAGGTGTGAAAGATTATAGTCCAGAAAAATCTCTTTAATATTTAACATCACTCCATTTGTCTCAATAAAAACTTGAGTTGTACCGGTAGTGGGCTCGTAAAGATAGCTATAGGCAGGTGAGCCGCTATATTGGGAGCTAATCCAGACATCTGAAAATATTTTATAATTCTTTTGTAATCTAACATCGAAAAAAAGGTCTCCCTCAGTGCCATAATTGAATATGTTTGATTCACTGCCTGAATTTTTATCAATATAGTCCTTTGAGAATGAATATATTGCAGAAGAGGCAATTCTGCCACTTAGACCGACGCTTTTCTGTTCCACAGGATTTTCAGTTAAATTTGGGGCTTTCTCAATAACATTTGTATCACCAAATAGAGAAGCCTCATCAATATCGTTAGCGAAAAGCATCGTGGAAATTAAAACAAAGATTAAAGAATAGAAAAATTTCATTTTAACCCTCCATTAAAATATTGATCTTCTTGCCATTTTATTGGGTTATGCATTATGTATTTTCTAATAGCGTTTAATTCCTTTTTATTTCTTATAATGTGGTCATAAAATCTGGATTGCCATATTGATTCTTTAGTATTTGTCAAAATGTTGATTCTTTTCGTTGTAATGGATTTAAAACCAGCAACAAACGACGATATTGATTTTGGGGGACGATAGGAAACGCCTGTATTTGAATAACGTAGAGACGCACGGCTGTGAGTCTCTACGTTATCATTGGGGATGGTATTATTGTTTTGGCCGTGCGTCTCTACCTCTACATTACAATCTTTCTGCTTTTCAAGGATATATATTATTGCATGAATATGATTGGGCATTATTACATATGCATCGCAAACCAATTCTTTTCTTATATCAAATGATTTTTCCCATTCTTCCTTCACAATTAAACCGCATTCTGAAAATATCATTTCTCCTTTTTCAATATTACCAAATAAACACAATCTATCCTTTGTACATATGGTTATAAAATAAATTCCGGGTGATGAATAATCCCAATCTTTCAATCTTGAGGATTCTATCCTATATTTTTCCTTATAGAGACTCATCTTACTTACTCAAATTTTCCAGATATGCCTTTGTGAAAATGTGTTCAGGGATTTTTTCAAAGGAGATTCCCGAAAGCTCAATAATTGTCTTATTTCCCTTTTCAAACTCATCAACAAAAATCTGTTGAAGAGGCACATACCTGCCATCTATTTCTGTGTATTTGAGATAGTAGCTTGTCTGCATAAGAGTACCCGAGAGAGAAAACGACTGTGCCTTAAGAACAAGAGAGTTTTCTTTATGTATCCAGAGAATTTGCTTTGGATATGTGACATCATTTACTTTTGCGATTATTTCTACCTTGTAAACTGGAATTTTACCAAGCATTTCCTCATCAATCTTTTCTTTTCCCTTTTCATCCTTTGCAACATCGTATAGCTCACTTGTTTTTCTCTTTTCAAGGTCGCCACTTTTAGCATCACTACCTGAAATTGACTCATCTCTGTTTATATGCTGGAATGTTCTTGTATTTCTCTTATACATCCAGAAATTGTCTCCAACTTTAAGATAGCCATTGCCCTTCTCAACTTCTGGTTCGGTCATAATTATGAGAAATGAATCATCTCTGTCCCTTCTATAGTATATTGCTTCCATTACTTTAACACTATCACCCTTTTGCTGTGTTATTTTAACCTTTGAAGTAATGTCTGTCTTGATTTCCATAATTTTGTCAAGCTTTTGCAGGATTTCCCTGCCTGTTATTGACCACAAATTTGTTGTGGCAAGAAGTAAAATGATAAAATATCTTTTCACAAAAAACCTCCGTAGGTATATTTCAAAATTATCAAATATTTTTTTAACAAGTGCTTCTTCCTATAGAAGTAAGATATGCTTTTAAGAATTTTTCAACTGCCTGCTTACAATGAAAACAAACTGATGAAGTTATTATCTCACTCTTAGGTGGCAAGTTAAACTCATGAAAGGCAGTTAAATAATCTTCATAGGCTTTTTTAAGCCATTTTAAGACGTACTCATTCATATTACAAAACAATTCCTTCTTTTAATGCTTCTTTTGTAATAATTCCTTCAAATTTGCTATAACGGCCAATTTTTCTTCTCTTAAAGTATCATTCAAAATTTTTTTATAATTTCCCTTTCCTTCAAATTTAAATCCTCTTTTCTTGATAACTTGAAATTAACCTCTGGAGATGAAAATATATTTTTTACTCATAATGTCTCAAAGCCGTTGCAGGATGAAGCTTAGCAGCCCTCTTCGATGGAAAATATGCAGTAATAATCCCTATTATGATAACAAAAGCTAAAGAAAATATATTCCATCCCCAGTCTATTACAAGATTTAACTTTCTTTTTACAAGAAACATTTCAAAAATCCCTGTGTTGGAGAATTTTATCAAACCTATAATCTTAACTATTATAACACCAAAAATAATTCCAATCAATCCAGAAATAAGAATTAAAAGAAAAACCTCTGCCAGAAAAAGCCTCTTTACATCTTCTCTTTGAAGTCCTATAGCCCTCATTGTTCCTATCTCTCTTGTCCTTTCTCTTATTGTTATCCTCAATGTGTTGGCAAGTCCAACCATAACAATCAAAAACAAAAAAGAAGCAAAAATGAGAGAGACAACATTCATTACAGCAAGGAAGTTTAAAAACATACTTGAAGTTTCATAAAGTGTTGTAATGAGAATTTTATCAGCATATATTGGCTTTTGCTTTAGATCATCGTAAAGCTTTGTCAATTCATCACTTGTTTTTACCCTTGGAAGTAGAACCCATTCTGTCCCAAAAAGTTTTTCAAGATCTTTGTTTTCTTCTGTAAATTTGTAGTCTATAATCTCTTTAGCTGGAAGAATGGCAAAGATTTTATAAAATTCCTTTTCATTAATCAATACAAGATTTTTAAACCTTTCGCTTTTGTAAATCCCATTTACTTTGACTTTGACCTTTCTTTCACCCTCAAACCTGCTTCTATAACTAAATTCAATTTCGCTACCCAGTTTTAAGTTAAGACTGTCTGGAACTAAAACCCCATCTTTCCATAATTCTACATCTTTTAGTGATGAGATAAGTTTTATATTGTTTGTAAGAGCTTCAAAATTATCCTTCCTTCTCCAGTAAGTGGCAATCTTTACCTTTTTACCAGTTAAGCTTGCATTTACAGAAAAAACTTTAGGTTTAAATTTTTCCCTTAACTCAAGAGAGATTGGTATGGCCTTTTTGATGTCTTTAAGAACAATCGTATAGCTTCCAACCTCATATGGTTTAAAATCAAGAAGTCTTCGCATATTTTCATAGTTGACAAACGCTGCCCAATCCATATAAGATGAATCAGGCTTTGAAAGTGCAACAACTGTGAAATTTGCTGTCTGAATTTGTCCTCTCAAAGTCTGGAATGATGCTCTGACCTTATCATAAAGTTTTACCCTTAGATATTTTGCCTTATCAGTTGTAAGCAGGATTGGATTTTCATACTTCTGCGTGTTTGTAAGATCCAATGGATCTCCCTCAGCTATCTTTAAGAAGTCAAAAAATCCTTTATCAACCTGAACTCCAACTATATTTACTAAATCACTTTTTTTGTTTCCGAGAAGTCTTACAAAGGCTGAAGCATCTGTGAAATAATAGTTTATTTCATTTGAATATTCTGAAATGATATTCTCAACAAGGCTTTTGTCTCTAAAAAAGCTTCTTCCTCTTCCATACATATCGTTTACATTGCCGGAGACATTTATCTGAATATGCCCGCTCATATTGGTAAGCCATTTGTCTATTATAATGTCCTTTAGTCCTCTCGTAAAAGCACCAGCTATTACGAGAATTGAAATTCCAATAGCCACGCCAAGCCCTAAGAATATATTTCTTCTCTTCTGCCTTAAGAGATTTCTTCCAGAAATGAAAAATAATGTTTTTATATTCATATTATTCCCTCACTATAGCTTCTAAGGGTGTTGTTTTCTTTGCAAGTTTTACCGGATAAATTACCGCTAAAGAAAGCACTATGAGTAATATCAAAATATTACCTAAAATATCACCCAAACCCACGATTGGATTAAAAAACTCTCCACCAAAAACAAGCTGTGCCATTTCATTCTTAGCACTTATCTTAAACAATGCAAGAACATTACAAATAATACTACCGAGAACAACACCACTACCCCCAAAAACAAGTCCCAATATTATGCTCTCAAGGTAAATCATTCTGCCAATAAAATTCTTCTGTGCTCCAACAGCCCTCATCATCCCAATTTCTGGAATTCTTTCTACCACTGACATCGAGATTGTATTCATTATCACAATTAGAGAAACAAGAAATAATAAAAATATAATTATAGTAAATGTTCCTTGAATCATTCCAACAAACTGTGCAAGCTGTGGAGTAGCCTCTTTCCAGCTTATGGCTTTAGCATCAAGGTTTGCCTTTTTAAGCTCATCATTGAGCTTTTTTAAAAAGAGATTTGCATTTTGGCCTTTTTTTGTTTTTATTAATACCACATTATAAGCCTCTGTGTTGTAGGAAAATTCTTTTGTTTTTTTGATTGCCCTCTTTATTTCATCTTCTTTATATGAGGCTTTGGTTGTTTCCTTTCTTGCAAATAGTTCTTCTTCAAGGAGGCTATCAAGATTTTCCTCTTTTAGAATCTTCTTTTCTTTCTCTGATACCTTTGCCTCATCCATTCCGCCACTAATATAGTTAAAAATCTCCACGAAAGACTTTCTATCAACAAACACAAAGCCACCAAAAAAGCTATTCAGATTTTTAAACTTGATGATTGTTTTAACTGGAATTCTTACATCCATAGTATAATCATCACTCATTCCAAGTAAAACAACATCAGTTTTGTATTCAAGATTATCCTTATTTGTAAAAATTTTTGGACTCATATTGGAATAATTGATTTCTCCACCTTCAGGATAGAGCCAGATATTAAAGTAATTTGCAGCATATTCCCTTTGCTGTGTTCCCACCATAAGCCCTCTTTCGTTCTTTTCCAGAAATTTTCCTTCGATAGCCATCATATTAGAATTAAAAAACTTTTGATACTCATCAATGTCAACGGAAAAAAGTAGCCAGAAGATTGGAATTCTGTTTTCGGTAAGAAGCATACATAAATTTCTACCGACTGGCATAAATTGAGCTATATAAGGCTGATTTTTTAAGAAATCTCTGATTTTTGGATAGTCTTTTATTAGCTCTATAGGTCTTCCAAAGACCGAGCCAAAGACTTCTTTATCAAGCTGATTTGTGGAGATAAGGATAATATTTCCTGTGAATCCCTCAACAATATTCTTTTCAAGCCCAGTATTCATACCTTTTATAATTCCACCACCAACTGTCATAATGAGGCTGACTAAAAAGATGAGTCCACCAACTATAAGGCTTTTAGCTTTGTGCCTGAAAAGATTTCTAAAAGCTATTTTTATAAATAAAAACTTCATAGCTTCTCCTCACCGGTGATAATTCCATTCTTAAGTCTCTCAATCCTTTTTGCATATTTCAAAACATCCGGGTTATGTGTTGAGAAAATAAATGTTGTCTTCTCAATTTCATTGAGCTTTCTCATAATTGCAAGAATGCTTTCACCCGTTTCAGAATCAAGATTTGCTGTTGGTTCATCGGCAAGCACTATGTCTGGATTTGTTATAAGTGCCCTTGCTATAGCTACTCTCTGACGCTGACCACCCGATAGCTCGGCTGGCTTGTGCTTTATATACTCCTTAAGCCCAACTTCTTCAATAAGCCTTTCAACCCTCTCATTAAGCTCTTTTTTATTTACGCCAGCCTTATCCTTCATCAGAAGCACCGGAAACTCAACATTTTCTTTGACATCAAGCACTGGAATAAGATTGAAGGTCTGGAAAATAAAACCAATCTTATAAAGTCTCATATTTGTAAGCTCTTTGTCAGTAAGACTACTTATATCTCTACCATCTATCTTAACAATTCCTTCCGTAGGATGGTCTATACATCCTATAATATTCAAAAGAGTTGTCTTTCCGCATCCTGAAGGACCTGCTATGGAGAGAAATTCCCCCTTTTCAACTGTAAGATCAATCCCTCTTAGTGCATGAACGGTGGTCTTACCAAGCGCATAGTCTTTCTTTAAACCTTTAACTTCTATTAATGGCATAAAGGCTCCTTTTTATTTTTTGCTATCTTATTTGTGATAATTAAAATGAGACATTTTGGGACTATCTTAATCTCCTATAGTTAAGTATAACAACACATTTATAAAATATAAAGTTTATGAATAAAGTTTTTGAATAGATTTTTTATTTATATTTGTTATATTGTAAGTATAACGAAGAAAAGCAAAAATTTCAATAAAGTTTTTAACTGCCTATTAAATTTAGATAAACTGAAATAAGTTTTCCTTTTGGAGGTATTTTATCGTCAAAATGAACCCTTCCATTATGAAGTATACATACATGAGAACATAGGTCTTCAACCATCTCAATTATGTGGCTGGAAAAAAGAACAAGAGCTTTTGTTTCCTCCACATAAGCCTTAAGTAAATCTTTCATATGAAGTAGTGCAATGATGTCGAGTTGATTGTATGGCTCATCCCATATGAGAATTCTCGGTTTACCAATAAGGCTTGCCAGAATATGAAGTTTCTTTTGCATTCCAGAAGAATAAGAATGAAGCGGGTCGTTTAAAACCTCTTTCATACCTAAGAGTTCTACATACGGGATGAGTTTTTGCCAAACTGAAATATCCTTCTTTCTTAAATAGGAGATAAACTCAAGGTTTTCCCTTCCAGAAAACTCTGGCAAAAGGTATTCTTCAGATGGCAGATAGCCAAGATATTGCTTTGAATCTATGACATTATTCCCTTCCCATAAGTTTTTTCCCATAATGAAAATATTTCCTCTGTCTGGCTTTAATAAAGCTAAAATCAACTTAAACATTGTAGATTTTCCTGCACCATTTTCTCCTAAAATTCCTATAATGCCAGTTTCAAAAGAAAGAGAAACATCAAAAATTCCCCTTCCATTTCCATAATCTTTTGAGACATTTTCGAGCACTAACATTGTCATTCCTCCATTAGCAAGAAATATTTCCTTCTGGCTTTATCCCAAATCTCTAATCAATTAGAATTATCTTCCGATAACCTTAAATAGGGTAGGAGGTTTTTCTATGCTTTTCGGTATGAATACAGCCTTTTCAAAAAAGATGGAGCTATATGAGAAAGCACTTGATGCTGTAAGCTTGAGAAGAGAGGTAATAGCAGATAATATTGCCAATGCAGACACTCCATTCTTCAAGAGGTCAGAGGTTACATTTGAATCTCAGTTACAGAGGGCAATCGAGTCTGAAAAAACACCAGAATTCCCTACCTTAATGACTGACAAGAGACATATTGATTTTAATCAGTATATTGACTACAGGACAGTTAGACCCAAAATTGTCGTTGAGTACGATACAATGTATAGAAATGACAAAAATAATGTTGATATAGATAAAGAAATGGTTGATGCAATGAAGAATTCAATGCAATACAATGCACTCATAGAAGGATATTCAAGAAATATTAAAGTTCTTGATATTGTGATGAGATAGGAGGGATAAATGGGATTATTTTCAACTTTGAATATAAGTGGTAGCGGATTGACCGCACAGAGGTTGAGGCTTGATGTAATTGCAAATAATATTGCAAATGCTACAACTACAAGAACAACTGAAGGTGGACCTTTCCAGAGGTCAAGGGTTGTCTTAAGACCTATTGATGATAGCTTAACCTTCAAATCTCATTTACTTCCTGATAGTTTGAGAAAACAGGTGGGACAGGGTGTCAGGGTTTTAAAAATAGAGAAGGATGAGAAGCCACCCCGAATGGTTTATGATCCCACTCATCCGGATGCCATAAAATCTGGAAAATGGGCTGGCTATGTAATGATGCCCAATGTTAACATAGTTGAAGAGATGGTGGATATGATTTCTGCCAATAGAAGCTATGAGGCAAATATTTCTGTTATTCAGTCTGGCAGGCAGATGTTTGAGAAGGCACTTGGGATAGGAAAATAAAAAATTTTTTTAAAAAAATCTTGCAATTATTTAAAATTAAGTCATAATATATAATAAAAGAATAGTAGTTTAAAAATTACTACTAAAAAGAGAGGGTTTTATGGAAATAGTATCAAGGGAACTTGCAATGGGAGATAAGGTCGAATTAAAGAGAACTAATAAAAGTCATTTTAATGATGAGGGTGTTATTTCCAGAAAGACTGAAGATCCTGAAAAGTCTTTTGCGAGGGTGTTTTTTAATGCTGTGAATGAGGCAAATTCCTTACAGCATCAGGCTGATGAGCTTGAGGAAAAGATGATTTTATATCCCGATGAGGTTAATATACACGATGTAATGATAGCCAGTGAGAAAGCAAGGCTTTCAGTGAGTTTATTGAAGACGGTTGTCGAAAAAGCTGTAAGGGCATATAATGAAATAGTCACAATGAGATAAAAAATCTTTGGCAGGGAGGGGAAGAATGCCGGATTTTAAAGAAATATTCAACAAATTAAAAGAAACATTTCAGAAACTATCTTTAGTTCAGAAGCTAATTTTAGGTGGAATATTACTGGGTTTGATAATAGCTGTAATTTTGATGGGGAGTTTTTCTGCAAAGCCTACCTATTCGATGCTTTACAAGTCACCACTTACTCCAGAAGAATATGCAAGGGTTACAAAGAAATTAGCAGAGTGGAATGTAAAATTTGAGACAAAGGATGATAAGTACATTCTTGTTAAGGATGAAAATCAGAGCCGTACGTTAAGGATGCGACTCGGGCAGGAAGGTATAATTCCTTCAACCATAAAAGGATGGGAATTATTTGATACTCAGAAGTTTACCACAACTGATTTTGAAAGAAATGTAAATTTGCAGAGAGCCATAATTGGCGAAATGATTAAGCATTTAAAAACGCTTGAAGATATTGAAGATGTCAATATTGAGGTTGCATTTCCCAAGGAAAGGCTTTATTCAGAATATCAGGGTGAAACCACAGCCTCTGTTGTTATTGTTCCTGCACCCCACAGTGATATTGCTGAGAACAAGCAAAAGATTAAAGGCATTGTAAAACTTGTTGCTATGGGGATTCCCAATCTTAAGGAAGGAAATATTGTTGTTGTGGATAACAAGGGGAATGTATTGAGTGATCTTTTAACTCCCGATGAAGCCGGCGAAAATATCAAGATTGCAAAGGAACATTTAAAGATAAAGGCAAGAGAAACGGCAGCCCTGATTGGAAAGATTAAAGAAGCGTTGAAAAATTCAATTGATGAAAAGAGATTACTTATCACTGCAGATATTGAATTTGACTGGACAAAGAAGAAGGTTGAACAGGATAAAATTATTCCTATTGTTGTAAAGGAAGACAATCCTCTGACACCTTATGATGAAAGTGAGGTTCAGGTTAACGTTCCTGTAAGTGAGAAAAAGACAAAAGAGGATTTTAAGGGACCTGCCTATATACCTGAAGGACCTGCAGGGGTTGAAAATAATGTTCCACCCGGACTTAAGGACAAGATTGACAGATTTACTCACTATACAAAGGATGAGAATATAGTAAACTATCAGAATAGTAAGGAAAAGGTTGAAGCCGTGAAGGCACCATATGAAATAAAAAAGGTTTCTGTGGCTGTTGCAATAGATGGGGTCTGGGAAATTCAAAGAAATGAAAGTGGGGATCCTATTATTACAAATGGTGGAAGAATAGTGAGGGTATATAAGCCAGTATCAGAAGAAGAATTGAGAAGCTATGAGGACTGGGTGAAGGCTGCAATTAACTATGATGCAAAGAGGGGGGATGAAGTTGTTGTAAGGACAATATCATTTGACCATACACAGGAGTTTGAGAAGGAAGACGAAAAAATAAGAAAAAGGATCCAGCTCAGGAGAACTCTTGTTGCCTCTATTATTGTTTTATTCTTCCTCTTTATTGCAACATTATTGTATAGATGGATAGCAAGGGAGATAGAAAAGAGAAGAAGGCTTAGAGAAGAAGAGATTGCGAGACAGCAACAGGCAATGCGAGAGGCTGCTTTGCGTGCAGCTGAAGAAGAAGCTGCTACTGTTGAGTTGTCCATAGAAGAAAAAGCAAGAGCAGAACTGCTTGAGAATGCTATAAATATTGCCAGAGAAAGGCCTGATGATGTTGCGAGATTAATCAGAACCTGGCTTGCAGAAGAATAAAATTTGAGTTAAAATTAAAGACAGGAGGGGAATATGCCAGCACAAACACAAACCGCACAAAAAACCGTTGCTGAGACAATAGAGAAGCCAAAAACTCAGACCAAACAACCCACCATTGCTGGTAAAAGAGAGAAAAAGAAGGCACTTACTGGAAGAGAAAAGGCAGCAGTTTTTCTTGTTTCTATTGGTCCTGAAGTTTCGGCTGATATATTCAAACATCTTAAAGAAGATGAAGTAGAGGAGCTTACCTTTGAGATTGCCCGTATAGATCGTGTTGATCCAGAAGAAAGGGATCAGGTTTTGATGGAGTTTCAGGAGCTTATGATGGCTCAGGACTTCATCATAAATGGTGGTGTTGATTATGCGAGAGAAGTTCTTGAGAGGGCATTGGGAACACAAAAGGCTGTAGATATAATAAATAGATTAACATCTTCACTTCAGACCAAGCCTTTTGATTTTATAAGGAGATCTGATCCTGTTCATCTTACAAACTTTATTCAGAATGAACATCCACAGACCATTGCTTTGATTCTTTCCTATCTTGATCCACAGAAAGCAGCTCACATTCTTTCTGCATTACCACATGAGATTCAGGCAGATGTTGCAAAGAGAATAGCAACAATGGATAGAACATCACCGGAAATCTTAAGAGAGGTTGAAAGGGTTCTTGAGAGAAGATTATCCACACTTGCAAGTGAAGACTTTACCTCAGCAGGTGGTATAGATGCCGTTGTAGCCATTCTTAATAATGCAGACAGATCGACGGAGAGAAATATTATTGAGGCACTTGAAGAAGATGATCCGGATCTTGCTGAAGAGATTAAAAAGAAGATGTTTGTATTTGAGGATATAATTACTCTTGATGACAGATCTATTCAGAAAGTATTAAGGCATGTTGATACAAATGACCTTGCAAAGGCATTAAAAGCTGTTGATCCTGAAGTTCAGGATAAAGTATTCCGAAATATGTCAAGAAGAGCAGCTCAGATGCTTAAAGAAGATATGGAATATATGGGACCTATAAGGCTTAAGGATGTTGAAGAAGCACAGCAGAAGATTGTCAATATTATAAGGAAGCTTGAGGAGCAGGGTGAGATTGTGCTCTCGAGAAATGCAGAGGATGAAATTATTGTTTAAAAGAGGTGTTTATGCCGAATCAGTTTAATTCTCATGCAAAGGTTTTGAAGGAAGGGAATTATTATATTGATAATTCCCAGTTTGTCTTAACTGCCCCGCGTGTTTTTAAAAAGACAAAAGAACAACAGATAGATGAAGCTACCCAGAGAATAAGGGAGCTTAATGAAGAGATAAAGAATCTTGAGAAGGAACTCAACGAAAAACTCAATATGGCGAGGACTGATGCAGACGAACTTATGCAAAAGGCAGAAAGAGAGGCTGAGAATATAATTGCAGAGGCTGAAAAAACTGCATTTGAAAAGGTAAAAAAGTCTCTCGAAGAGAAAGACAATATAATTGCACAGACAAAGGAAGAAGTCAAAAAGATTATTGAAGATGCAGAAAATGAGAAGAAAAGGATTTTAGATGAAGCTGTTATGGAAGCAAGACAGATTAAGGAAAATGCCTACAAAGAAGGCTATGAAGCTGGGAAGGAAGATGGCTTTAATTCTGGCAAGGAAGAACTCCTGAGTATGATAGAAAGGCTGAAGTCTATTATATATGTTACGCTTCAGGAAAGAGAGAGAATACTTGTTCATAGTGAGCATCAGATTTTAAATCTTGTGTTGACAATGGTAAGAAAGATTGTAAAAAAGCTTACACATGAGCAGGAAAATATAGTTATAGAAAATGTAAAGGAAGCTATTTCTATAATCAGGGGAGCGATGAGGGTTTATATTCATGTAAATCCACAGGATTTTGAATATACTACCAAGTTTAAGGATGAACTCATTAAACTTATAGAAGGAATGCCAGAGGTTAAGATATTTGAGGATCCTACGGTTGACAGAGGTGGTGTTTATATAGAAACTGATCTTGGAGAAATAGATGCAAGAATATCAACCCAGCTTGAGGAGATTGAAGAGAAGGTAAAATTTTATATTCCGGTAAAGGTTAAAGGCAAGGGGGTTGAAGCAGAAGGAGAGGTTGAAGAAGTCCATTCTGAAGAGTTGGCAACCCAGTAATTCAGGGGGTAAGATGGTTGAATTAGAAATAAAAGAAAGAACAACCGACGTCTTTGAAAAATATATCAGATCTCTTGAGAGAGCTGTTCCCATAAAGACTATTGGCAGGGTGAGCGATATAGTGGGTATATCCATTGAATCAATAGGTCCTTTCGCTTCTGTTGGCGATGTCTGTTTTATTGAGACAAAAGAGGATGGATTATCGAGCATTAAGGGTGAGGTCGTTGGTTTTAAGAATAAAAAAACTCTAATTATGCCACTTGGGGAGGTGAAAGGAATTTCTCCAGGGCTTAAAGTAGTAAATCTTGGCAGAAAGCTTGAAATTCCGGTTGGGAATGAGTTGCTTGGCAGAATTATTACTGGTGATGGGACACCAATTGATGGAAAAGGACCTCTTTTGTGCAAGGATTTTTATCCTGTTGATAGAAAACCACCTGATGCTTATAATAGAAAGAGAATTACAGAGCCTATTGCTACCGGAATAAAAGCAATAGATGCTGTCCTTACAGTTGGAAAAGGACAGAGAATGGGTATATTTTCAGGGTCAGGGGTCGGGAAATCAACACTTCTCGGAATGATAGCAAGAAATACAAATGCTGATGTGAATGTAATTGCCCTGATAGGAGAGAGAGGAAGAGAGGTCAGGGATTTTATAGAAAAGGATCTTGGAGAGGAGGGGCTGAAAAATTCTGTGGTGGTTGTTGTCACTTCAAATGAGCCACCTCTTTTAAGGATTAGAGGAGCATATGTTGCAACAACTATTGCGGAGTATTTCAGGGACCAGGGACTTGATGTAATGTTTTTGATGGATTCTATTACAAGATTTGCAATGGCACAGAGAGAGCTTGGTCTTGCAATAGGAGAGCCACCTGCAACGAAAGGTTATCCGCCGAGTGTTTTCTCTACACTTCCAAGACTTCTTGAAAGAACAGGGACAAGTGATAAGGGGACCATCACTGCATTTTATACGGTACTTGTTGAGGGGGATGATGTCAGCGAACCCATTTCTGATGCTGTAAGAGGTATACTTGATGGACACCTCTTGCTTTCAAGACCACTTGCTCACAAAAACCATTATCCAGCCATTGATGTTCTACAGAGTATAAGCAGGCTTATGGTTGAGATTGTTGATGATTCCCATCAACAGGCTGCGAATAAGTTGAGAGAGGTGCTGGCAAGCTATACAGAAGCAGAGGATCTTATCAATATAGGTGCATATGTGAGAGGAAGTAATCCGAGAATTGATTATGCAATTTCGAAGATTGAACAGGTAAATAACTTTTTAAAACAGGGTATTTATGAAAAAAGTGATTTTAATACCTCTGTTTCGACTCTTAAATCAATCTTTGAAGAGAGAAAGTTGAAAGGTGAAAAGAGATATTGATCAAACTCTTGAAAGTGCTCTGAGAGTATCCCTACATTTCATAAAATACAGGCCGAGAACAAGAAGAGAAGTTTCTGAAAAACTCAGAATGAAGGGTTTTAATTCAAAGATTATAAATGAAGCTCTGAAACATCTTGAAAGAGAATCTTTTATTGATGACAGATTGTTTGCTAAGGGCTGGATAAAGGAAAGATTATTTTCAAAGATGCTTGGCAAAAAGAAGGTTATTCTTGAACTTAAAAGGAAGGGGATAGCGGACAATATAATTTCAGAGGTTATGAAGGAGGTGTATAAACCAGAAGACGAGAAGGAGAATGCCTTAAGGTTTTTACATAGTAAGTTCAGAAAGGCTTCAGAAAAGGAAAAATTTGAGAGGGAAAGGTTAATAAAATTGCTTATTAGCAAAGGCTATTCTTATAATATTTCTGAAGAAGCTGTGAGGGATTTTTTAGAAGAATGAAAATGCCCTCTGCCCACAGAGATTTTTGCGGGCAGAGGTGTTTAACCTATCATTTATTGAAGTTCAAACCAGTCAAAGCTGTATCTTCCACCGTTAGAGTAAATTCTTATTGGATAAGAGCCAGCTGAAAGATTTACAGTAGTTTGAATTTCTATCCAATCTGATTCAGGAACATCGATTGTTGAAATAACAATACCATTTGTAGCAAAACTCAATTTGTGAGAGTTATAGTATAATGATTTAACCCTATATTTGAGATTGTAACTTCTCGATTGTGGCACATTAATATCGTATTCGACCCAGTAGCTTGTGCCCCCATTCCCACCAGATACTGTTGTTACTCCATCCCAGATACCTGTATTGGCATTGGACATTGTGTTATAATTTTCAGCTTCAATTTTTGCAGGAATATTAAAAGAATTTACAAGCTTAAAATTAAAGTAGTCTATATTTCTTGGTGCATTAGCATAATTTATCCTTAGAGTATATATTCCTTCAGAAAGGCTGATATTACTTAGTACAATTCCTTCATATTTCCAGAGAGAGGGGTAGACCATAGTTCCCAAGATTACACCATTTTTTAATATCTCTACTCTGTGTCCTCCACCATAGTAAGTTGCCTTTGAAATTATGTTATAAGTGCCTGGCTTTGCAATCTTCACATAGTATTCTGCCCATTGAGCAGATTCAGTGCCACCAGATCCAGAAACACCGACGTCCCATATATTGCAGTCTTTTGTAAGATTAAAATCTTCTGCCTCAAAATAGCCGGGAATTAAAATATTTGTTGCAGGTCTTTTTAAAGTAATACTATCAATCATCAGATCAGAACCTGTAAGTTTGAATAGTATTGTGTTTTTTCCGAGAGGGATTCCCACTCCATTTGCTAAAGAGATAGTTTGCCAGCTTCCTCCAGTAGATGGCACATTAATTTCTATTAATCTACCACACGGTGAACCTGTTGTGTCAACGACTATCTTTCCGCCACTTGTTGATTTAACCCTGCATTCAATTACAAAACTTTCTCCTACAAATGAGGGATATCCATAAGAAATTATTTTATATCTCCAGTTTGTAAGAACTTCCACATTGAAGTTTATCCAGCCTTCTCCTCCAGTAAGTGAAATTGCACTACCTTCTTCTGCTGTTGTGTCACTTACTATGTTAATATTTCCGCCCATTGTGAATTTTTCTGCCTGTATGATTCTTGGTAAGGTCTTGAAATTTGTATCTCCGGTAATTGTAGTCTCGAAAAGGTTTGGAAATTCTCCTGAAAGATATAAAAGAGCCAACAATCTTAATGTATTTCCATAATAATGAAATTTCTCTGTATAAGGGGTTTTTGAATTTACAAGTGCATTAAATAGCTTTACGGAATAGTCATAATCTCCTGCGACAAGAAGCGATGTTGCCACCATTGCAATAAATGGAGATGTTGTCCACTGTCCTCCAACCGCATCATTTAATGCATCCTTATTTGCAATATTCCATGCACTTCCATCAATAGAGTAACCATCTTTTATGTTGTTTATCCCCTGAGGTCGGAGATAAAATTTGTTTCTAAAGAATTGATTTTGCTTGATTACAATATTCCTTGCTTTTTCATCACCAAACCAGCTTACTGCAACTGCCATTCGCCATAAAACACGAATTGCATCATAATAGAAATTGTAGCTCATTTTGCCTGGTTGATTTGTGTAATAGTTAGTAACAATCCTTCCATTGTTGGTTTCTTCTATAACATTTACAAGTATATCACTTGCTCCAGAGTAAGAACCACTTATAGTTCCAGAAGGAGCTTTTGGAGTAGTTCCAGTTGTATCACACCAATCAGGTAGTAATCCAGTATTATTGTTTACAGCTTCAATCTTTGAAATTTCTTGATAAATTTTGGTAGATAAATCGCTCCATCTTGTATCACCTGTCATTTTCTCAAAAATTTTGTACCAGGCAGGTGTGAAATATGATGGATTCCAGCCTGCCTTTCCTCCCCAGATTCCAGACCATCCGTTATTTACACAGGTGCCAGGATAGAGAAAAAGCTCATTATTATTATTAAAGCCAATACCCATATCATAATTGAGTATGTTTTCCATCAGAGTTTTTGCTTCTGTTTCATAGTTGTAATTTGCAGAGCTTCCCCATAGTTTATATGCCATTCCAAGAGCCAATGCCATATCCACATCTGCATCTGTTGCAGAAGTATATCCTCTCGTGTACCAGCTGAGTCTTACCCAACCATTTTCTGCTGATAGATTGGTGTTAGCCTCAACAATATTGCCTGTGTTGGTATTTTTCCATACAATCTTATGGGGTACTGGCAGGTTGAATTCGGAAGTATTCACTCCATCTGCTCTTACCTTCCAGTGCATAAGTCCTTTTTGATGAAAGTGGGCTTTAGCGTATTTGTAAAGTCCATCAAATGTGGCCTGATCATTAAAGTAAACAGCAAGTAGCATTCCATAACCTATGCCTTCTGATACAGTATCATAATCAGAACCAGCATCTCTCTGCACCCTTAGCATACCATTTCCTGCATCAACCACATAGACGCTTTTCCACTCCTGATATTCCTGAATAAGCTGTTGTTTTGTCAGCCGGTTTGGAACAAACGGCTTGCTGTAAAGGTAAGGTGGGTTAGACGGAAGTATGCTTTCATAGTATAGAGCTTTGTTTTGCATTTCTTCTGAATGGAAGGTATCATTAGAAGCCTTCTCACCCGGAATAATAGCACAACCTGCTATTATTGTTACAAGTATTAACATCGACAAGCTTTTGCCAATCCTCTCCTTCATAAATTTTTCTCCTCCTATCTTATTATATTTGTCAAGTTTTTTTTCAATATTTTTTTAAAAAAATTTTTTAACCTTCCGTTTTTCCCTATCATAAGGCTTACATGCTA
>JBMFQR010000011.1:0-60597 GCA_049968515.1 Brevinematia bacterium | reverse complement strand
ACTTGAAAGTTCAGGCTTAACTAAAGCTTGCAAGATTTTGGCAAGCTTAAGACTTTTACAATACACCAGATATGGCATAAAGATATGCTTACAGACTAACCTTATAACTTTACAAACCTTCAACTTTCAAGCCTAAAAGAGATGTTTCGATTTCTATGATTTAAAAATATGATTTTCTTGACACATATTTTAGTAATATTGTTGATATTTTCTTTAAACATTATTAAAATTTATATCTGGTTTTTTATCATTTGCTTATAATAAAAACCTTAACATCGAGGAGAGTTTAATTGAAAGCTGATATAGGGGTTGTAGAGACAAAATTTGTTAAATTTGCAGAAAAAGAAAGTGAATATATAAAGTTGAGTTCCGGCAGAAGATTTGGACCCATTACAGTTGCATATGAGACATATGGAGAACTAAATAGTGAAAAGACAAATGCCATCCTCATATGCCATGCTCTTTCAGGAAATGCTCACGCTGCTGGTTACCATGACTCAAGAAAGCAAAAACCGGGCTGGTGGAATGACGCAGTAGGTCCCGGTAAGGCAATTGATACAGATAAGTACTTTGTTATCTGCTCGAATGTATTGGGAGGATGTGCCGGTACAACCGGACCTTCCTCTATAAACCCGCAAACAGGCAAACCCTATGGAGCGACTTTCCCAGTCATCACAATAAGTGATATGGTCAGGGTGCAAAAGCTGTTGATAGATTATCTTGGTATTAAAAAGCTTCTATGTGTTATCGGTGGTTCAATGGGAGGGATGCAGGCACTTGAGTGGGCACTTCAGTATCCTGAAAGTATTGCTTCTTCCGTGGTTATAGCAGCAACAGCAAGGCTTTCTCCCCAGTCGATTGCCTTCAATGCAGTGGGGAGGAATGCAATAATAAGGGATGAAAACTGGAACAATGGAGATTATTACGGGAAGGCAATTCCTTCAGTTGGTCTATCAATCGCAAGAATGATTGGTCATATAACATATCTCAGTGATGAATCAATGCATAAAAAATTTGGAAGAAGGTTGCAGGAAAAAAGTGAACTTGGCTTCAATTTTTCAAAGGAATTTCAGGTAGAAAGCTATCTTGACTATCAGGGCAATAAATTTGTAGAGATTTTTGATGCCAATACATACCTTTATGTTACAAAAGCGATGGATTATTTTGATGTTGCTGCAAGCTATGGCAGAGGAAGTCTCGAAGAGGCAATGAAAAGGATAAAGTCAAGAATGCTTGTTCTTTCCTTTACATCTGACTGGCTTTTTCCACCATATCAGTCTCAGGAAATGGTTTATGCATTACTAAAACAGAAAAAAGACGTAACCTACTTTAATATAGAGTCGTCCTATGGGCATGATGCCTTTTTACTTGAGATAGAACTTGAAGAAAAGATAATAAGTAGCTTTATTGATGCCACTTTTGAGAAGGTGAGGAATAAAAAATGAAAAAACTGCTTTCAGTACTTTCAGAAAGGGCTGACCTTTATGTGATTGCAAGCTGGATTGAAGAAGGCAAGAATATACTCGATCTTGGATGTGGCGATGGAGAGTTACTTGAATACCTCATTAGCAAGAAAAATGTCACTGGCACAGGTGTGGAAATTGATAAGGAAAGGATGATTTTATGCACAAGGAAAGGCATTCCAGTAATTGACCACGATTTAAATAATCTCTTTCCGTTTATTGATGATCAAACATTTGACTATGTGATTTTGAGTCAGACACTTCAGCAGTTGAAAAAACCAGCAGAGGTAATTGATGAGATTGTTAGAATTTCAAAATATGCTATTTTAAGCTTTCCAAACTTTGGACATTACAGAATAAGGCTCGGCCTGCTTTTAACGGGTAGAATGCCAAAGTCGAGGGTATTGCCATATTCATGGTATGATACTCCAAACATTCATCTTCTTACGTATTATGATTTTAAAGAATATTGCAGGAGTAAAAACTATAAGATTGTAAAGACTTTCTTTATTAAGAACAACAGGCTTAAAAAATCTCTTTTGTTTCCGAATATTACTTCCGAAGCCTGTGTTGTAATGATAAAAGCAGAAGGCAAGAAATTATGAAAAAGAAAGAGGAAAAAATACCATCTTTTGACGATCTTAAAAACCCCGACTATGTTTATTATTACTCAAGAAGTGAAAGAATTGCAAGAAGAAGAAAAAAGGAATTATTTGAAACTCAGGATAGAAAAAGGGTTAAGGGTGTTTTGGGCTATCTTTCAGGTGGAAACCCGCAGGTGAAAACCTTTATAAGTTTTTATCTGCTTGTGGCCTTAATTTTCTGGCTATTTACATATTTTAATAATCCGTCAAGAACTGCAGAGAAAAAGACCATAAAGATTGCGAACAATAGAGTTGTGAAGGTAAGCCTTGTCAAAACAAAAGAGCTAAATGGTGTGAACATAATATTCGAGAACAACTCGAAAGAAAGCTGGATTGTGACAAATCTTGTGGTCAGGGGTAAAAATCTTACAATAGAAACCAATCTTAACCTTAAAGTAGATGGTAAAGGCTTTGAAGCTATATTTCTGCAAACTGATACCCCCGTAAGTATAAGAAACATTAATGTTGTGGTAAAGTAAATTTGATGAGGTAATTTCCATAAAAACTTGCTTCTTTTTAGAGAAAATATTATATTTAATTAGGTAGTATGTAAGAGATTGCAAGGTTACTCCTATCTACCTGCAATTCAGGTATAACCAAAGAGGTATTTTAATGTATAACAGTTCAATGTCCATACTCATAGACTATTCCATACTTCTTTTTAACAAATTTGTAAAGTTTATTGATAGCAGCGGGCTAAACTCAGAAGGTGTGGACTTTTCTACCCGTGTAAAATCTAAAACCTTTGTTATAAAGTCTCACAGAATAAGGGAATACATTGATGCAATAAAAAACTTTTCCCCTGTCTCAAATATCTCAGTGGATGAAAAAAAGCTAATCTTACTGCTTATTGGGGCAAGTTTTTATGAAGAAAGCGGTATTAATATATGGCAGGCATGTTGTTTCTTTCACAAGATTCCATCAAAGGCAATTTTCTCACTTTCAAAAATGTTAAATGTTCGTTCAAAACTATTAAAAAGCGGGATTCTAATGGTTCAGGAAGCTGATCTCATAGGTACAAATCTTTCTATAAAGGATATAGCAGATTTTTACAATAATAAAAGAGTTTTTATTTCCCCATTTTTCATAAATTCCTTTTTCAGCAGCATAACGGGTGAGGAATATCATCTACTTTCCTTTCCAAGCTCTTCAAAATACAATGATGTCGATACGCTAATTAATGATATTTCCAATCTTATGAAATATATTTTTTTCCTTGCAAACTATCACAAGGTAAATTTTTTTAGCTCTGCCCACAATAGAAAAAAAGATCCATATCAAAAGGGTGAGCTCATTCACTATATTTCAAAACTAAAAAAAGGCATAATTCACTCCCGTTTAAACATAGGTCTTAAGGAATTTCTGAAAGAAAATAATCTTTCAAATATTGAGTTTATCATTATGCTTTATATTATATACAAAATTACTGTAAGAAAAGAGACTGTCATAAACAATACCGAAGAGGTTCTTGAAAAATTTGCAATATTCCCATCCCAGATAAAAGGGATCCTGGAATGCTTCAGAAAGGATGGGATTTTCTTCAAAAATGGATTTTTAACTATATATGAGCAGGACAATTTTTTTGAAGAGGAAGACCCCTTTGATTTAGAATATGGAGGCGTAAGCGATTTTGATCTGACACCTAAAGATTTCTCTCCAATCTATATTTCAAAAGAGAAAATATATAGCCTCATCTTTGACATTAAGAAAAATCAAGCAGCTTTAACCATAGATGAAAACAACGAAAAGTCACAGGACAAAAGAGAAGCCCAGCTCGGTTATGAAGGTTCTACTGACAGAGGACTTTATGAGATAATAATTCCAAATGTTAAGATTGATAATGTTATTTTAGACGAAAGGGTAAAAGAGGAATTGCTCGGGGCAGTGGATTTGACAAGGGCAGCAGAAATTATGAAAAACTGGGGGATAAAGCCAAATCTTGCAGCAACCTCTTTTGGTTCAATAAAGATATTGCTTTATGGTGTTTCAGGCACAGGAAAGACAATTACTGCACAGGCACTTGCAGGTGAAGCAGGAGCAGAGCTTTTTAAGGTAGATGCAAGCAATCTTGTAAGCGCATGGGTGGGTGAAAGCACAAAGAATGTAAAGAAAGTTTTTAGGGAGTTTTATAACTACCAAAGAAACTCTGGCAAAAAGGTTTTTCTCTTTATGAATGAGGCAGACCAGCTTCTTTCAAGCAGAGGAACAATTATGCAGGCAGCAGATAAGGAATACAACCAGATGCAAAATATACTCCTCGAGGAGCTTGAAAACTTTGAAGGGGTCTTTATTGCAACCACAAACCTGCCGGATATTTTTGATACAGCATGGAATAGAAGATTTAACCTTAAGATAAGGTTTGACATACCAGCATACGAAACGAGATTAAAACTCTGGAAGGTGCATATATCAGATAAGCTTCCACTTGGCGAGGATGTCAATCTTGAAAAGCTTGCAGAGTACGAGCTGGCAGGAGGGTCAATAGCCAACATAATCTATAATGCTGCAAGAAAGGCAGCTTTGAGGAAGGAAAGCGAAAGATATGTGAAGCAGTCAGACTTCATAGAGGCTATACAACAGGAATTAAAATCCCATCTTGGAGCAAAATCCCCCAAAGTGGGTTTTTAGATGAAAATAGCTATTTCCGGTGGAATGGGCTTTGAAAGAAAGCTTGCAGAGGTTTTGAAAAATTTTAACATAATTCTTGTGGGTGGCAGATACGATCTTCAAGATGAAAATTTTGAAAGGATAAGTGGTGTTGAATTTTTCCCGGAATTTTTAACCTATAATTATTCTGAAATTTTTTCAGATTCAGATGTTCTGATTGATGTTTCCTTAAGTAACAAATCCCATTATCTTGTTTCTGATTTCAGACTATATTATGGGAAAAAGGCTTACATAGTCTTTTATGATGATGTGTGGAAAATTGCAGTGCTTTCTTCAAAGGTTGCAAATCTCAACTTTATAAAGCCATATAGAAGAAGCCTGCCTTTTATAATGCTTCCCGAACTTAATTTAAACAAGGTAATTGAGTTTTTTTCTGAAGAGATTGATAATTTAACAAAGGAAGAAGATTTTTTGTTTGACATTGAGAAAAAAGAAAAAAAGGCTTTAAGCTTTGAGAATTTTGATATAAGCAATTATGGGTTTGAATTTTTAAATGGAGAGATGGAAGATATAACGGCTGTTTCCTGCAGTGATAATTCTGTTGCTATAAGCCCGATGAACGAAAGTCCAGTTGATTTGAAGGAATTTGAGAAATCTATTTCTCCTTTCTTAAAAGTTGCAAGACAAAATTCTTTCTTTATTGAATTTGAGGTTGAAAGATTTAGAGTTCTTCTTTTCAGACAGGGAAGGGTTGTTGTCAAGGGAACAAAAGAGAAAAATACAGCACTTTATATCTACTACAAATTTGTAGGAAATTAGTTAGAAATTTAATTTATTTAAGGCTTTTAATCTCCCGAGGTTTCATTTGAGGAAATGATTTTCAGGTCAGAATATTTAACTTTTGAAGAGATTGATGTGTTAACCATATCGTAAAGATATATCTCTGTGAATGTAAGCTTGCCAAGCCATTCCTCGGTGGCAGTGTAATAAGCCTTCATCATTTTTTTGCCGCTCAACGAGAAAAACTCCGATTTTACCGGTAGAAAGTCAACAGGATCAACCCACATAACTATTTTGTTATAGCTTAAGCCCTCTTTCTTCGCCGTTAATTCAAGTCGATAGCAATCTAAAATAGTTATTGTTTCACCATCAGCACTCTTTCCATCTACAGATTCTATTCCTGCCAATCTGGGATTATAGTCATCAGAATAGGTTAAACGGTTTATATCTCCAAATGAAATACCTCCCATAAGCCTTTGAGATGGGGAAATAGGAATGGGATTTTTTGTGTTTGGCACAATTACCCACATCTCATTGCCTTTTATTACAATCTTTTTGCCCTTCATATTTTTGGGCTCAATGTAGGAGAGTGATGTGATTTTACCTCTTTCCACGATCCCTTTCATAACAATCACTTCTCCAATCTTATTGTTTTTATAGCTTTCAACACTTATGGTTATTTCAAAGTCACTTTCTGTAATAAGGTGGTCCTCTACATTCTTTAATATTTCCTGTGTAGTGATATTTGCACCTTCTTTTTCGAGAGGATAACATAAATAAGGAAAGAGAATCAGGATTGCAATCCTTTTCAAATTCATAATTTCTCCTTATAAATCAAGCTTTCAAACCCATCTTAATGCTTCTGTTATAGATATTTTAGAGGCTTTATAAGAAGGATGGAGAGAAGCTATAATGGCAACCACAGTAAATAGAAAAACGCAAATTAGAATATCTTTCAGCCCGGGTTTGAAAAAAACCCTTGTTATTTCACCTCTTACTATAACAGGCAAACCACCTATCAACTCTGTAGAAATTATGAAAGCATATGTCACTAAAAGCCCTAAAATGCTTCCGATAATTCCAATTAGTCCACTTTCAACAATAAAAATACCAGCCACCTGTATTCTTCTTGTACCAACTGCACGAATTGTTCCTATCTCTCTTATTCTATCATAAATATTCATATTTACAGTATTTGAAATTGTAAAGGTAACAATAAAAAGAACTATAAGAATTATTATTACAAATATTGCATCATAAATCATTTTAACACTTTTATAGAATTCTGCAAGTTCTTCCCATGTTCTGTATTCGAGATTGTATTTTTTGCATATTTCTTTTATTTTATCAATTACATTCTGAGTGTTAGAGGTTTTCTTCAGAAGAATGATGATTTTCTGAACACTTTTACCTGTATTTAAAATAGCCTGAATGTTTTTAATGTTGGCAGAAACAAAGACATTATCAACCTCATTATAACCAGTCTTAGAAATTCCACTGACCACAAAATCACCGGCATTTATTCCACCGCCTCTCATATTACACATTAATGTGAGGGTATCACCCACTTTTGCAGAGAGTTTTCTTGCAACCCCACTCCCTATAATGATGCCATTCTGTTTTTTTGAAGTTAATGTATCTCCTTCTATTAAAGTGGCATAAGCATTTAGCTTCAATTCATTTTCCGGAATCCCAGCCTCACCGGATACAATAGTTGATTTTTTCCCGGAAGATAGAATTCCATTAAACTGAAGACGGGTAGTTACAAGCTCAAGACCTTCAATATTATTAATCTCTTTTTCTATTTTCTCTGGAATTTCTATCAAATAATCAAAAGGGCTTTCATTTCCATGCATTGAAAATCCTTTTCTGTATAACTGGTAATGTCCAATTCCACTTCTTATCATAGATTCTTTTAAAGCATCTCCATTCCATCTGAAGAATCCCTGCGTGAGTAAACAGGCTGTAATACCGATTATGATTGAAAACATTGTAATAAGAGAACGTCTGAAATTTTTAATGATATTTCTCAAGCCAATTTTTATATAAAACATACCATCTCCATATATCAGCAAAACTGGAAATTCGCTCTCTAACTTTATTGAACTGGTTGAATTAATAAATTTAACCATTGATGCAAGAGAGGTCGCATCTATAGAGGGTCTGCCAGAACGAGAACGTTCCCACCGACTTAAATAACTCAAATCAATCCTTCTTGGAACAGCAACAAATATAAGCAGAGAAGGTGTAATCGAATATTTTGAGAGAGTGGCAAGAAGTAGGTTTCCTCCGGTTGAATGACCTATTACTATTAAATCTCTATTGTCTTTTCTTGCTTTTACTATATTCTTATATATTTCTTCTACAAACAAACTTTCTTCAAATTCAGGGGGATTATCTTTTTCGTGTCCGGGCAATAGCACACTAAAAACAGAATCTCTGCCAAATTCTTTCGCTAACCTATCCTCCAGTGGTTTTATGTCATATTCTGAACCTGTATAGCCATGAACAATAACTATACCAACAGGCATCTCATTTTTCCTCAAGTAGCTTTATAAGCCTTTCTTCCCAGTTAAGACTGAGAAGAATATGGCTTATTTTTTTAAGTTTTCTTTTGTTTCCTTACTTTCTATAAGGCTGAAAATTTTATCTTTAATTTCATTATCAGATAGGCTGTCGAAAGCACTAACATAATCCTCAGAAAGTCCTGAAAATACAGTGGATGGTATTAATCTTATTCCACAACCAATTCTTTCGAGACATACCCCATTATGTGCCTGTTCTGGTTGTAATGGCATTACCACCACCGGAACTCTATGTTTTAAGGCTTCAAAGATTGTCATCTGCCCTCCATGGGTTATGACAACAGAAGTATGTGAGAGAATCTTTCCCATGGGGGCAAATCTTAATACTTTTATCATAGGATTGTTATTTCCAATATCGAGAAGATGTTCCTGACCACCAGCTGCAATTATCACCTTGTAACCAGAATCAGTAAGTATACGTGATATTCTCTCTATAACTCTTTTGTGTGAAACACAAGATCCAAATGAGATCAATGCCAGAGATTCTTTTTTGTTGATTATACTTTCGATATTCACTCTATCATATGGCCATTCATCAAACAATATAGGACCCACATAATACATTCTTTTATTCATTTCGATTGGCATAAACTCTGGAAAATCCCATAGAAAGGTCTTCTCACCCTTTAATGCATACCTGATATCCTCCACAGGCTTAATATTTAGAGGGCTCAAAACCTGTCCAATTTTTCTTGCAGAAAAAAGAAAAAAATTGTTTAAAAAAAGCCTCTGGACATCACAATCCTTTTCTGTTCCTGTAAAACCCAAAGTTTCTTTCGCTTCTGGAACCATACATCCACATATTAAAGAGTAATAAGGGATATTTGCCAGCTGGACAGAAAAGTATAGAGTAAATCTGAATATTCCAATAACTTTATCAGGTTTATATTTATCTATCAGATTTACTTCTTCCCGAACACATCTTATAACTTGCTCACTATCAGCAAACCATTTATAAGAAGGAAATCCATTTCCATCAGATTCCTGTATGTCTGGCAATATATGGTAAGGTATATTCATACTATCCAAAAAGGGCGAATGCTTTCTGCTAATGGCAATTTCGGCAGAGTGGTTTCTTTTGATTAAAGATTTTCTGATTGACAGGGCTTTTGCAATATGAGATAAAGAATTATTTTCGGGGATGATTAAAAATTTCATATGTGACAATAAATTTTAACTCAGCTCTGTAAAAATCTCAAAAATAACAAAGAAAAAAATCTTTGCCAAACATTTAAAAAAAAATTATAATAAAGAGAATATTAATTGCGGCGGTAGATATGCCAGAGATAAATTTTTGTGTGATAATACCAACCTACAACAATGAAATGACAATAGAAAAGGTTATTAAAGATGTATTAAAGTTCACCCCAAATATAATTGTCATAAATGATGGCAGTACTGATAGTACTCCACAAATATTAAAGAAATTTGAAGGAAAGATTTACATTATTAGCAACATTAAGAATATGGGCAAGGGGGCTTCTTTAAAGAAGGGGTTTAGAAAGGCAAAGGAGCTTGGTTATCAGTATGCAATCACCATCGATTCAGATGGACAGCATTTTGCAGATGATATTCCCAATTTTCTGGAAAAGTTAACACCGGATAGCCCTGTTTTGATAATTGGCAACAGAGATATGTCTGGGGAGAATACACCCCAAAGGAGTATTTTCGGGCGTAAGTTTTCAAATTTCTGGGTTAAGCTTGAGACAAATGTTGATGTTGAAGATTCTCAATGCGGGTATAGATTATACACTTTGTCAGAAATTAATAAGTTCCATTTTTTTACAAATAGATATGATTTTGAAATAGAATCTCTTGTACGATGGTTATGGAAAGGGTTGCCTGTAGTATCCGTCCCGATAAAAGTTAATTATCCACCTCCTGAAGAAAGAGTGAGCCATTTTAGAGGTTTTCTTGATAATTTTAGAATTAGCATTTTAAATACTTTTCTTATGACCGCAACGATATTTTATTTTATGCCTTTAAGGTTGTTAAAATATTTATTTAAAATACTAAAAAGGCTGTTTTCAAAGGTTAAAGCAAAAAGAGCCTTTTAGTTTTGTTAAAAATAAAGCAGGGAAGCTAAAGGCAATCTTTTTTTTCATTTTGTAAATGCGTGAAAAAGATAAATGGAGGCTTTGGTGATAAGGAGAATCCAGGTTTTACATTACAGGGCATTAAAATACATAGATGTGAAACTTTCAAATTTTCAGATACTTGTGGGTCCAAATGCAAGTGGAAAAAGCACTTTTTTTGATGTAGTAAACCTAATAAGAGATATTTTGACCTTAATTTTGCTTTAGAATACAAAAGAATACCTCGTTCACATTCTATTTATAAACAAATTGCTTCCGATGCAAGCTTTAAAGATTGTCAAGACTTTGAATTCATAAGATTAAAAGAAACCTTACAAAAATGGTTTCGTCAAGAATAAGTATAGAGCAATCATAATCCACTATAAAAGGAGGAATTGCCAAAAATGAAAGCATTCCTTTCTGGCAAAGTGATAGCCTTGATTGGAGATATTACAAAAGAGGATGTCGATGCCATAGTTAATGCAGCAAACTCCTCCCTTATGGGAGGTGGGGGAGTTGATGGGGCAATACACAGGGCTGGTGGTCCTGAAATACTTGAGGAATGCAAAAGGATAAGACAGACAGTTTACCCGGCCGGTTTACCTACAGGCAAAGCTGTAGCCACAAAGGGGGGCTGGCTTAAAGCAAAATATGTCATTCATACAGTTGGTCCAGTCTGGCACGGTGGAAAAAATAACGAAGAGAAGCTTCTTGAAGATGCTTACGTTAATTCCCTGAAGGAGGCAGAAAGGCTTAATCTAAACACAATAGCATTTCCTGCAATTTCTACAGGTGTTTATGGATTTCCAAGAGATAAAACTGCAAAGATAGTCTCAAAGGTTTTAAAGAATTATTTTGCTTCACAGTCAAAGCTTTCTCTGGTAAAGCTTGTCTTCTTCAGTGAAGAGGATTATAAGATTTTTCTTGAAAACTCGGACTTAAGCTAATGTTCTTTTTTGTCAAGGTAGCCTTCAAATATTGCTTTGCTTATGTTCTCGGCAAGTTTATCTATTGCATATGAGATATAACCCGGATCATTTATCTTCTTTCTTAATATTTCCATTCTTTCCTGAGATAAGGAACTTGAGTTTGTCTTAACAATAAGACGATGAAAGTTTCTCTTTTTTTTCTCTAAAACTCTTGTAAGTTCTAAATCACTCATAAATTTTCCTTAAATCCAGTTAACAAAATGGGAAATCTCAAAATCCTTCCCGATTTTCTCTATAAAGACCGCATCCAGTCTGATTTCTCTAAATTCTATCTTCTTCTTTGTAATATAAATTTCGGTTGTTTTTAAAATCCTTTTAACTTTTTCTCTACCTATGGATCTTTTTATGTCAAATGCCTTTGATTTTTTTCTCCCTTTAACCTCAACAATTACAAGAATGTCCCCATCCTTGAATATTAAATCCAGTTCTCCATAAGGTGTACTGAAGTTTTGATCCAGTAAGCTATAACCCTTTTTGATTAAGTACTCACAGGCAAGTTTCTCAAAATACCTACCCTTTTTCTTCTTATCAGGATTCTGCATTTTTAATTTCTTTTGATTTTATGCTTCTTACAATGTAAATGTCCTTTGTTTTTGAAAGCCTTATTATCTCTCCATCTTTCACAGGTTCTTTAAATGCATCTCTTATAATCTTTACATTTGGAAAGAAGGGGGATACTGGATCAGAAGAAACAACCTGAGCTATAGCACCATTGCTTAATTCTACATATGAACCAACCGGATATATGGACATCATAGATATGAAAAATTTCAAAATCTCAGGATCCATCTTTTTGGATCCTTCTCCTAAAACCACCTTCATTGCCTCATAGGTTTCCTTTCCCTCCCGGTATGTTCTGTCCTTGATTAAGGCCTCATATGTATCAGCGATTGAAATAATCCTACTCATTTCAGAAATTTCACTGCCTATCAATCTTCTGGGATAGCCAGTCCCATCAAATCTCTCATGGTGCTCAAGTCCAACCCTTGCAATCTCTATTGGCAACCCAAGTTCTTTTGAAATAATCTGATAGCTGTGGATTGGATGAGTTTTAATCAAATTAAATTCTTCTGTACTCAAGCTACTTTCCTTTTCAACTATTATTGTGGGGATTCTTGTCATACCTATATCATAAACCAAGCCGGCCAAAGCAAGATTGAAGAGCTTTACCATAGAATAGCCGAGCTTCATGCCGAGCAGGACAGAGAGAATGGTAACATTAATAACATGGTTTACAAGGTACTCCCCTTTGCCTGCTATGTTAACAAGATTGACAAAGTTGTCTGAATTTTTTTCTTGTGCCAGTGTATTTACAATCAGGGAAGCTAATTTCTGAAGCTCTTCAGCTTCCACACTTTGATTTGACTGAAGCTTTTTATAGATTTTTCCGAGCCATGAGACACATTCTTTGTAAAACTCAATATACTTTGCAGTTTCCTTATTAACTATGATTTTCTTCTTCTCGGTCTTTTCTCCTTCATAGCTTTCCTTTAAAGCAGCCATTTCAGATTCATCAACCATTATCATTTCACCGGCTGTCTCAACATATTCAATCCCCCTGCTTTTTAAGGAATTGATTTTGTATCTGTCAAGAACCTTTCCTGCCGGCAATGCAATGTTCATATGAGGGTCAAAAACACTCTTTGTGAATTTCATTCCCTCTTTTAAGTCATCCACTTTCATCCTTTTCATTTGCTGAGAACTCATATAGTCCCCCCAATTTTTATTAATTTATTTTCTTTCCTTTAAAGCATACACAAAAATGAAAATTTCTGCAACTATTGAATACAATTCTGGAGGAATTTCTTCATTCTGCTTTAATCTGTACAGTGATTCAGCCAGTTTGTCATTTCTGTATATTGGAATGTCATTTTTCTTTGCAAGAGAAACAATATAATTTCCAATCTCACCAATACCCTTTGCAAGTATATAAGGAGCATTGTTTACATCCGGCTCATACTTTAAGGCAACTGCTTTATTTGTTCTTCCCATACTTTCCTCCGCTTTAAATGATAATGTCTAAATTCCTTATGCTATTTTTATTATTTTCGGCAAAAATAATATTTTCAAAAATCGAATTGCCCTTATACTTACAAAAGTTAAAATCAATCTTTTTCTCACTGAATGTATTTTTCAACCTCTCTTTAACTTCTTCCTTTTTGTTTTGTAATTCGTAATTAAACTCTGACAGAATTTCATCATCAAGAAATACTGAAATATCAAGGCAGAATTCGTCAATATCGATTATAACAAAGAAGTTCTCTATTTTGTTTGATGAGAAGTCAAAGTAGTATCTCTTTTTACCATCTCTTTCTTCTTTTCTAAAAAGTATCAAAACCCTGTCATCTTTATATTTTCTTTGAAGTACATTAAAATGCAATTTGTTTTCAGAAATCTCATTCAGAAAAATCAGTAGATTTTCGAGAACATTATCTTTTTGAAAACTTATCTCT
Source organism: Brevinematia bacterium (assembly GCA_049968515.1). Taxonomy (GTDB): domain Bacteria; phylum Spirochaetota; class Brevinematia; order Brevinematales; family JAOACQ01; genus JAOACQ01. The sequence goes on along the minus strand of JBMFQR010000011.1, from coordinate 47,001 downwards.
TTGGGTTCAATGTCTTTAAGCTCCCTTAACTCTGAGAGGCTATTCCTTCTTAAAATTTCCCTAATATTGAAGATAATATCTATGAAATCTCTATCGATTATCTTTCCATTCTGTAAAAGAAATATTAAAAAATCCGGAATTTTTTTATATTTTCTGTAGGCAAAACGAAGGAGTTCAAAATTAGCAATGTTTAAAGGAATATTATTCTTAATTAACTTGAGTGCAATGAAAATATTACTTTCATTTAATGGAAAAGAGCTGGAGAAAAGAAAGTCCTTTACTATCTCGGCCTCATTCCTTTCTATCTTAAGGCTCTCAATATTTTTTAAGTCTTCTATGATTTTAAGATTAAGTCTGATTTGATTTTTACTTTCATCTCTCTCCACATACGCAAAAAAGGATGGTGGAATATCAGTTTCTACCCTTGCCTTAAATCTTTCCCCATTTACCTCAACTATTGCCTCATTTTTATTGTTTTCAATTACCCTCACAAGGACAATCTTGTTGTTTTCAATCTTAGTCAATCTTGGAGAAACGTTATACAATTCTATTTGCAATATTTAATCTCCTTAAAAGTATTCTGAAAAGGTTGATGGAAGGTCATCGAACTCAATGTCTCGCAACTCAAAATTTACATTGATATAATCGACATTTTTCGCAAATTGAAAACCTAAATATTTCCAGAAATATTAAGGAAAAACCCATAACCTGTGAATGCATCTCCCACAAGTGTGTAATAAAATCCAAGTTTGTAGATGAGATTTGAGAAATCGAAATAGGTATAAGCTCCAATCTTATCTGAAAAGGTGTAGGAGGTAGAATATGTAGCTGTATTTTCAAGACCTGCACCAAACCGGTCAATGCATATTCCAGCAGAGGCATAAACATCAATATCATTTGAAATGTTTTCTATATAGCCATTATATGAGGATGGTCTTGAAAATACTGAGAGAACCTGTTCAAAATAACCAATCCTTATTCTTTCTGAGACATGAAAGTAAAAATCATCTGCCATCAAAGGTGCATAAAGCTTTGTGTCAGGTGAGTACAAACCCATTACAAACTCAATCTTACCGAAGTTCGCATAGGTAAATACACCAAATCTCTTAAGAAGTGTATCATTTGTATAAGCATTGTATAAATCAATTGTATTTACCCCAAAATAGAACTCAAAATAGTATTCATCGCCTCTGTAATAAAAAACTGTATCTGCACTTACAATGTTTGTTTGATTTGGGCTATACAGGTATATATGTGGCTCAAATCTATCAAATATAACAGAAGATAGCTCCGCACCCATTCCAGAAATATCCTTATAGCCAATGTACTCAAAGTTTGCCCTTCTGTGAAATTGAAATCCCACATACCCAAATTCCGAGTATCCGAGAGTCTTTGCTTTGCCAAGGAAAAAATTGAGGTGCAGATTTTCAAGCGGGGTTGTGTCAATCTTCAAAGAAGAAAACTGAACAAGGTTGGATTCCATACTTTCTATATTGTAGCCCTTCAGGCCCAGACCCACAAAAATATTGTATTTTAATCCAGTATCTAAAGACATATTTATTCTATATGAGGTGTGCATTGTATATGCCGAATCTATTTCTGAATATATAAAAAATTCGGGGAAAAAAATGTCCGTCGCACTTAAAAAATTAAAAAGGAAAGAAAAACAAAATATTAGTTGATAAATTTTGAGTTTTTTCATATCATATTAATCGGATAAAACAAAGATAAATTAAAATCGAAATTCAGTAATTTTTTTATTTATAACCAATGGTACTATCCATAAAGCCTCAGGAGTATAAAAATATCATTCAGATTGAAAAGGAATTTTTATGAAAGCATTGATTTACAGCTACTCGATTAATTTTGCCAAAGAACTCGGTATAGAACTCATTCCAGCTGGTATTGAATCCTACAAGACAAGCTCAAAGGATGATGTTTTCATTATTCTTGAAAAAGCATCTGATATAGGACTTTTGATTACCGAAAACTGGGAAATTGATTTCTTAAAAAAAATCAGGGAGATAAGAAAGGAAATCATAATATTCACCCTTTTAACAAAAGTAGCAGAACCTGAAAAATTTATGGAGTTAAAAGAGATTGGCATAAATTCCTGCATCAGTGTTTCAGAAAATATTCAAGAGGTTTATGATGAATTAATAAACAGCATAATAAGGCACAATATTATAAATACTAAAGAGAAAAGGCATTTTCTGAGGGTTACACCTGCAGAAATGGATAATTTTCAATCGGCTATTTTTCATAAAAAGAAAGGAGATTATATAAGAGGCAGGGTTTTAAATATAAGTATGGGTGGTTTTGCATTTCTGCCCCTTTCTGATGACAGTTTCAGCTATCTTGAGGTTTCAAGGGTATATAACCCTGTTTTTCTCTCCTTTCACGGAAATAATATTAAAACTGTTTCCACTCTTGTAGCAGTAAGAAATGGAGTCTATGGATTCAAGTTTGATAATATTGAAAATAAGGATAGAAAAAAGCTTTCCACATATATTTATGAAAAGCTCGAAGAAAATCTAAACGAACTGCTAAAAAGCGCAACTTAAAACTTTTCTTTTACTTGACATTTTTTTCTTTTTTGATTATCATTTGTATATATGTGCAAATGTAAAAATATCGTATTGACCGTCCAAAAAGGTGGTACTGTCATTCTAAGCGGAACGAAGAATATGTAATTCCCTAATTATATCAAGATATTCTTCATTTCATTCAGAATAAAGGCAAAACAACTTACCCCTTTTTGGACAACCCATACGTAAATTTATGGAGTAATCTTTATGAAAGATTATCTTAAAAAACTCAAATCTCTCGGAGATGAGACAAGGGTAAGGATTTTAAGGCTTCTTTCTGAGACTGAATGGCTTTATGTCTGTGAAATTGTTGATTCTCTTGAAGTTCCATTTTACAGCATCTCAAGACACCTTAAAGAGCTTGAAAATGCTGGCCTTGTAGAAGAGGAAAGAAATGGTAAATTCATAAAATATTTTTTAAAAGGCAGGAATAGTGGGTTTATTACTCAATTAGTTAAGCTTTTAGACCTTATGGATGATAATGTTTTCGAGCAGGATAAAAAAAGGATGCTTGAAAGGATAAAAGACAGAAATTATCTGAGTTGTAGGTTAAAGAGCATGTAAAATTAGTTATCTGAAAGGATGTGGTATTTGCTGTCATTTTGACCGTACTTTAAATGCTATTCTAAGTGTACTCTTTTTGTCACTCTGAGCGTAGCGAAGAGTATTTTGGAGGGATAGAATAAATTATAATTGTATCAATTGTTTTTGTTGTGTAGACATATTCTTAGCTTTGCTCAGAATGACAGCTTATGAAAAGATGGCTCGGAGTGATGATTTTATGTAGGTAAAGAATTCGGGAGAATAATGTTGTTTTTTTATTAAGGAAGGAGGATAAATTTCTATGAAGATTCAAATCTTAGGGGTTGGTTGTCCAAACTGCAAAAGACTCGAAGAAAATGCAAGAGAGGCCCTCAAGGCTCTCGGAATCAATGCAGAGATTGAAAAGGTAACGGATATTGACCAGATTATGAATTTTGGTGTGATGATGACCCCAGCTCTTGCTATCGATGGGGTTGTAAAAAGCAGCGGGAAGGTTCTTACAAAGGAACAGATTATGGAATTGTTAAAGTAGGGAATCGCGGTCGTGCATCTCTATGGTAAAAATTTGATGCATAAATACGCTGCACGACCGTGTGTCTTTAATCCTGAATTGTTTTGAGACAGGACAGGTAAAATAGAAAGGAGGATTTTAAAATGGCTGCAAAAGAAATTTCGCCAAATAAAAAATTATTTTATTTCACGCTGGTGTTTCTTGTGGTGTATTTTATGCCCTTTAATAACGAAAGGGTTTTAAAATCAATACAGGAAGCATTTTTTATGCTTGCTGATTATGCCCATGAACATGTGCTTCTGTGTCTGATTCCAGCATTTTTTATAGCAGGGGCTATAACGGTTTTTGTCAATCAGCAGGCAGTGATAAAATATCTTGGGCCTAAAGCAAATAAACTACTCAGTTATTCTGTTGCGTCTATTTCCGGGGCTATACTTGCAGTTTGTTCCTGTACGGTGTTGCCTTTGTTTAAAGGTATCTACAAGAAGGGAGCGGGTCTTGGTCCTGCTATATCTTTCCTCTACTCGGGACCTGCAATAAACATTCTTGCTATAATACTCTCTGCAAAGGTGCTTGGCTTAAAACTCGGACTTGCAAGAACCGTCGGTGCCATACTCTTTGCTGTGATCATAGGCTTACTTATGCATTTAATCTTTCGCAAAGAAGATGAGGCAAGGCTCTCAGATGAAAGAATGTTTCAGGCTGTTCAAACTGAAATGCCAAGAAAACTCTGGCAGGATGTTATCTATATGGCTGTAATGATAGGAATACTTGTATTCTTAAACTGGGCACCATCTAAAGGAAATATTGCATTCTGGGATTTAATTTATTCCTACAAATGGGTTATCTCCGGAGTGCTTGGAGTAGCATTGATTTTTATCCTCTGGAGATGGTTTAAAAAGGATGAACTCAAGGACTGGGTGATCGCCACAAGAGACTTTGCTTTGCAAATTCTACCACTTCTTTTTGCTGGAATTCTTGTAGCTGGCTTCTTACTCGGAAGGCCGGGGCATGAGGCTTTAATCCCTGAAAGGTGGGTTGCAATGCTTGTTGGCGGGAACTCTCTATTTGCAAACTTTTTTGCCTCGGTATCCGGTGCATTAATGTATTTTGCTACACTTACAGAAATACCTATAGTGCAGGGACTTATTGGTGCTGGGATGGGACAGGGACCGGCACTGGCGTTGCTTCTTGCCGGACCTTCGCTATCACTCCCATCTATTCTTGTGATTGGTGGCGAACTTGGATGGAAGAAAACCCTAACCTACGTAAGCCTTGTTGTAATAATGTCAACACTTGCAGGCTGGATATTTGGAATGTTAGTATAGAATTTTAATAAAAGGAGGCAGGTATGCCAAAAGAAAACTGGCAAAAATTGCCAATGTGTCACAAAGAGGCGGAGAAGCTTAGTATAATTCTTGTCTGTGATGGAGCAGCATCGGTTGGACAAGTCGGTCATGAAGTAGGTGTAAAACTTACAAAGGATATGCCCGAAGAAGCAAGAATGTGTTGCCTTGCTGCAGTTGCAGCCGGCTCAAAACCGCATGTTGAGATTGCACAGAAGGCTAAAAGACTCATTGCAATTAATGGATGTGCAAACAAGTGTACAAGCAAGATTCTGGCTAATTTGAACATTAAGCCACATTTTGAGTACACAATAGTTGAGAAGGTAGTTGAAAAAGTTCCCACTTTAGACTTTGATGAGGCTGATGTGGAAAGAATTGCAAATGAGATTTCGAAGGAGATAGAAGCACATCTGTAGAATTTTTTATTTATAACAGGAGAAAAAATGAGGGTAAAAATTATACTGAACGGCGGAATAAAATCCTGCTGTTCAAGCTATTCAAGTGAAGAGGTTTACGAAATTGTAAAAGGCTGGTTAAGAGAGACGGACGAGCTTGAAGCTATCGACATAACTAAAGAAAGCTGGGTGCGGGATGAATTATCATCTCTTGCGGAAAAATACTTTAGGGAAAGAATTTTTCCAATTGTTTATGTGGATGATGTATTAATTTCAATGGGACAGATTCCAGATGGACACACGTTATTAAAGATAGGTGAAGCACCCGAGAACTATTTGATTTCAAAAGAAGATATTTTAGAAGTCGCAAGAGAAAATGGGTTAACTGGAGAATAAAAGTTAGGCTAAAGGAGTTTTTTATGAAGATATTAGTTGTTGGACAGGAGGATGTCTTTCAGCAAAGGCTACTTAAAAATACACTTGAGGCTATAAAAGAGCTCGGTTGTGAATGCCAGCTTGAGGTGATTCACGATATTAAGGAGATAATGAAGCTTGAAGAACGTGATGTCATTATTACACCGGCTCTAATTGTTGACAACCACATTCTTTGCGAGGGACATATATGGGATAAAGAGCATATAAAGCATTATCTTTCTAAGATAATAAAATAATAGATGCATTCTTCTGGTTCTGGTAAGACAATTTAATTACTTATACAAAAGGAGAAAGTGTTATGCCGTGGTTTGCTGGTGTGAAAAGAGAAGAAATCAAATGGTATCCCACTATAGATCCTGCAAAGTGTGTAAAGTGCGGGATATGTATGAATTGTGGAAAAAGCGTTTTCGATTGGACTAAAAATGGTGCAGTTGTTGCAAGACCTTATAGCTGTGTTGTTGGTTGTACAACATGTGCTAACCTATGCCTTGGTAATGCAATAAGCTTTCCAGATCTAAGTGAGTTGAGAGAGTTTTACAAAAAGAATAATATCTGGTCAAAGGTAAAGAAGGTGCTGGAGGAGGAAAAAAGACTGGATTAGAAAAGTCGAAAATAAAGGAGGCCTCTATGTTCAAAAAGATTGGTTTTGTCGGTGGGGGAAGGATTGTAAAAATAATCTTAGAGGGACTAAAGAACAAAAATTTTAACCTCGAAAGTATTTATGTTTATGATTGTAATAGTGAGACTCTTGATAACCTTAAAAAAGCCTTCCCTTTCCTCAATACTGTGGATAGCATTAGCAGGCTTAATGGTTCAGATTTAATCATTCTTGCAGTTCATCCACCTGTTATGAATGAGACACTTCTGGCTATAAAGCCGCTACTTAATGAGAAAACCATAATCCTTTCGCTTGCCCCAAAGATTACGATAGCCCAGATGAATGAAAGGCTTGGCGGCTTTGGTCGTATTGTACGCTGTAATCCCAACGCAACATCGATCATCAATGAGGGGTATAATCCGGTAAGCTTTTCCTCTGAACTTACTAAAGAGGATAAAAAGGCTATATTTTCACTACTTGAAAAGCTTGGCTATTCGTGGGAAGTTGATGAAGCAAAACTCGAAGCCTATGCTGTCGTTTCAGCAATGGCACCGACATACTTCTGGTTTATCTGGGATGAATTATTAAAGCTCGGGGTGAATTTTGGACTTAAAGAGGATGAGGCAAAGGATGTGATTGAAAAGGTTATTCCAGCAGCAGTTTATCTCTACATCAAATACGGAATGGATGGCTATAACCTCATTTTTGCAAGGCCACTGAAAGACGATGAGGAAAATATAAGGAATATTTTTAAGACAAAGCTTACGAACGTGTTTGAAAAATTGAAGAATTAATTATGGTGTATTCTAAGGGGGTGTTGCATGCAACACCCCCAAAGGGAGAGGTGACTTATGAAATTCCTTTTGATTATTACGCTGGCAGCAGTTTTGCTTTCTTTGATTTTTGATAGAGAGAAAACCTTTTCTGCATTAAAGATTGCATTGAACTTGTTTATGAATATACTACCTTCGTTTTTAACAATTCTTATTCTTGTGGCAATCTTACTGGCATTATTACCAAAAGAGGTACTTGCAAAATTATTAGGTGAAAAATCTGGTGCACTGGGTTTTGTTGTTGCAGCTTTACTCGGCTCTATATCACTCATTCCCGGAATTGTAGCCTATCCGCTTTCTTCTGTCCTCCTGAAGAATGGTGCAAGTTATCCGACGATTGCAGTTTTTATCACCACACTTATGATGGTTGGAATAGTCACGCTACCACTGGAACAGAAATTTTTTGGGTTTAGGGTTGCAGTCACAAGAAATATTTTAAGCTTTATAGCTTCAATACTTATTGGGCTTGCTATTGCCTTTCTCTGGGAGATATTATGAAGGATTACTTTGTAAAGAATCGCAATGACCTGATTTTTACTACTGCCTTTATTGTGTTTGTTCTGACTTCATATTTTATAAAATTTGATTTTGGAATTAAGGTGTTTGGTAATTTTAAGGTTTCATTTTTAGAAATGATTTCCTATATGCCATTTATATTTGTTTTGATAGGGCTTTTTGAGGCATGGGTGCCGAGAGAGATAATCGAAAGGCATACTGGAAAAGAATCAGGCATAATGGGTGCGGTGTGGGTCATACTTCTTGCAATGCTTCAGATGGGTTCGCTCTATTCTGCATTTCCTGTTGCCTATCTTTTGTGGAAGAAAGGAACAAGTGTGAGGAATATTTATATATACCTTGGTGCATTTACGACGATGAAAATTCCCATGCTTTCGTTTGAAATAGGTTATCTTGGTTTAAAATTTTCACTTTTACGGACGATACTCTCTCTGCCTGTTTTCATAATTATTGCCATTATTATGGAAAAAATGTTTAGTAAGGATTTTAAGATGAATAATCCGATATCAGGAGGAAAAAAATGAGATATTTTGTAAACATCGCCCTGATTTTTTGGCTTATTTTAACAGCCTGTACAAAAAAAGAAAAGCAAACAGCAGAAGAAAAAAGTTCTTCCTCGATATCTTCTGCAAATTACCTTGTTACTTTCATTGAGCTCGGTTCTGTTCGCTGTGTCCCCTGCAGAATGATGCAGCCAATTATGGCAGAAATAGAAAAAGAATATGCTGGAAGGGTTAAAGTGGTGTTTTACGATGTATGGACGGAAGCACATGCACCTTATGCAGAGTATTATAAGATAAGGGTTATTCCGACACAGATATTCCTCGATAAAAATGGAAAAGAATACTCTCGCCATGAAGGCTATTTCCCAAAGGAAGAACTCATAAAAGTTTTAGAATTAAAACTAAAGGAAGGTAAATAATGAACATTTTGATAAGCCTTTTTGATAGTTTTACAAAGTTTTTTCAGTCAAATCCATTTATTGCTGTTCTTTCTGCTTTTTTGTGGGGAGTTCTGAGTGTTGTCTTAAGTCCATGCCACCTTTCAAGTATCCCGCTTGTGATAGGCTATATTAACGGCAGTGGAAAGCTTAAAACCAGAAGGGCATTCTTTCTATCTTTGGTTTTCTCACTTGGAATACTTATAACAATAGCCATTATAGGTATAATAACTGGACTACTGGGAAGAATGCTTGGAGATATTGGAAGGATTGGAAATATAATTGTGGCTATAACCTTCATTTTGGTGGGCATATGGCTTATGGATTTAATTTCCATCCCGCAGTTTAAGGCTTTAAGCCCAGATATGAAGGGTAAAGGTACAATTGGAGCATTTGTGCTTGGTTTAATATTCGGGCTTGCTTTAGGTCCATGCACATTCGGCTTTATGATGCCTCTCCTTTTAGTGGTATTTCAGGCAGCACAGAAGAGCTTTATTTACTCAGTCCTTTTACTTTCAGCTTTTGCTACTGGCCATGTTGCAGTTATTGTGCTTGCAGGAACATTTGTCAACTGGGTGCAGAACTACCTAAACTGGACAGAGAAGTCAAAAGGCACAATGATTCTAAGAAAGGCCTGCGGGCTACTTGTCATAGCTACTGGAGTGTATTTGCTTGTATACGCTTTGAAGGTGAAGTAAAAGCTTGAAGCAAGGTTAAACGAAAGTGTAGGGACAATTTTCTCTATTTTGAAAACTTAACTCCCTGCAAAATAATAAATTATACTTTAGTGGCTGTCAAAGTTCTAAAAGCCCGCCCTTTCTAAAGACAGCCATTACGTTTCCTTTTTTTTCAAGCAGATTAGAATAATCTGAATTGCAGCAGGTGAAATTCCGGGAATTCTTGAGGCCTGCCCAAGATTTACGGGTTTGATCGAGGTAAGCTTCTCAATTTCCTCTCTTTTCAGGCCGGAAATCTTTGAGTAGTCAAAATCAGGTGGGATTGATATTGATTCGAGAGTGTAAAAGTTTTTCACCATTTCTCTCTCTTCTCTTATATAGCCTTCGTATTTGATTTCTATCTCGAGAGCCTCCTTTATGGTATCATCAAGCTCTATAAATTCCGGAAGGAAGGTTTTAAAAAGATCGTTTATTCTTATTTCCGGCCTTCTTAACAATTCCTTAAGGCTTAATGGCTTTTGTATGTATGGGGTATTTAATTTTTTCAGTTTCAGATTGTTTTCTTCAGTGGGGTTGATTTTAAAGCTGTCAAGCCTTGCTAAAATTTCATTTATCTGTCTTTCCTTCTCAACCACAACTCTGTAATTTTCATATGGTAATAGACCGAGCTCATATCCATATTTTGAAAGTCTTCTGTCTGCATTGTCTTCCCGCAGCAGTAGACGATATTCAACACGTGAGGTAAACATTCTATAGGGCTCATTTGTTCCCTTTGTTGTCAGATCATCAATCATTACACCAATATATCCCATATCTCTATTAATTATAAATGGCTCTCTGTCCATTGCTTTGTTTGCAGCATTTATGCCGGCAATCAATCCCTGTGCAGCAGCCTCTTCATATCCTGTCGTTCCATTTACCTGTCCTGCAAGAAATAGATTTTTTACTCTTTTGGTTTCAAGCGTGGGATATAGCTCGAGAGGTGAAACATAGTCGTGTTCTATTGCATAAGCCGGCCTTACAATTTTAGCATTTTCAAGGCCGGGAATGGTTTTCAACAACTTTAGCTGAATATCGATGGGGAAGCCGTTTGAAATACCATTGGGATAGTGCTCTGTTGTGCTGTAACCCTCAGGTTCCACAAAGACATGGTGGGAGGTTCTGTCCGGAAATTTCATCACCTTATCTTCAATAGAAGGGCAATATCTTACTCCGGTAGCCTTTATCTGTCCTGAATACATCGGGGCAAGATGGATATTCTCTCTTATAATCATGTGTGTCAACTCGATGGTATGAGTAAGATAGCATGAAAGCTGGATTCTTTCTTGCATCTTTTTCCTGTCACTCCAGAAAGAAAAAGGCTTTATGGGAACATCACCCTTCTGCTCTTCCATTTTACCAAAGTCTATTGTCTTTCCATCAAGCCTTGCCGGTGTCCCGGTCTTAAACCTGCCGACGTCAAAACCAAGCTTTCTGAGTGTTTGAGAAAGCCCTACCGATGGAGACTCTCCAAGCCTGCCAGCTGGAATTTTCTCCTCACCTATATGAATTACTCCATTCAGAAAGGTCCCGGTGGTTAGCACAATGCTTTTTGCATTATACACAACATTAAATTTTGTGACAACCCCTTTTGCTACTCCATTCTCTAAGATTAAATCCTCTACATGCTCCTGCTTTACGGATAGATTTCTCTCTCCCAGAACGATCTTCTGCATATAGTTTCTGTAAAGCATCTTGTCTGCCTGTGCGCGTGAGGACCAGACGGCAGGACCTTTTCTTCTATTTAAAGTCCTGAATTGCACTCCAGCAAAATCTATAGCTTTTGCCATCTCACCGCCGAGTGCATCTATCTCCTTCACAAGCTGCCCCTTACCAATGCCGCCAATGGAAGGATTGCAGGACATCTGGCCAATCAGGTCAATGTTTGAAGTAAGAAGCAATGTCCTTGCACCAATTCTTGAAGCTGCAAGAGATGCCTCAATACCAGCGTGTCCTCCTCCAACAACTATCACATCGAAAATTTCTGGAAAGGTAAACACAATGACTACCTCATTATCTACCCAAAATTTCTCTGAATTTTTTTACCTTCTCTTCGTCAATTATTCTTTTTACCACACTTCTGGAATAGTCCTTTTCGAGGTCTATCTGGATGGGAAATTTGAGAACTATATGTGTTTTATGCGTAGAATCAAATCTTAAAAATATGTTGACAATCGGTCTTAATGTATATTCGTTTAACCTGTGACCGGCAACTTCGGCTATTTCACCAGTGTTCAGCAGAAGGAAACTTCCCACAGGATATATTGGCTCTTCGTTTATCTTCTTTGCCATATCACGTAAAAACACCTGTGCAAATGCTGGATTAAATTTCTTACCGGAGTTTTCCATAATATAGTTAAATGCCTCGTCAAATGAAATTGGTTTTTTGTAGGGTTTTATTGATGTGGCTGCATCAAAAACATCGGCTATGGAAATAATCTGGGCAAATGGTGAAATTTTCTCATGGTTTATGCCCAAAGGGTAACCCCCACCAGAATAATCTTCATGATGGGTAAGTATTGAAGCAGAAATTAATTTTGGAAAATCAGGGTCATTTTTAATAATTTTATATGCCCTAACAGGGTGGGTTTTTACTATCTTCCATTCTTCTTCTGTAAGTTTATCAGGTTTATTTATTATTTCTAAGGGAATCATTGCCTTTCCAATATCATGGATTAGAGCCGAAATACCAAGCATGGCAATCTTTTCATCCTCGAGCTTCAATGATATACCGAGAAGCATACTTATTGTTGCAACATTTATCGAATGTGAAAAGATAACAGCATTTGCATCAAATAACTCAAGGAGATTAAGGTAGGCATCACTATTGGACTTGATATCTGAAATAAAGCTTTCAATGACACTATTAATCTCTCTGGCTGGAATTTTAGCCTTTTCCCCTTCTGTCTTTACAGAATTCTGGAGAAAATCCACAATCTCAAGTGCCTTGCTAAAATTCTCATCACTTATTATCTGTCTAGAAACCTCTTTTCTAACCTTTGGCTTTTCTCTAGTATACTTTATCTTCTTTATCCCTGAACTTTTCAAAGCTCTGATTTTTTCCTCTGTAAGAGGCACATTTTTATCAACAACCTTATTTCCATTTTCGTCAAATCCATCACCGGTAAGTATCATACCGGGATAAAGAAAGCTCGTATAAACCTCTACTTCTATTAATTTCTGTGCATCCATAAGAATCTTTTCCTTTCAAAAAATTACCCCTTTTCTTCCAGTTTTAATTATACTACTTTTTCAGAATAAACTCAACTCTTCTGTTTTTACGTCTCCCTTCTTCTGTGGAATTGTCAGCAATGGGATATTTGAAACCAAAACCAGCGGTCTTCATCTGTCTGGCTGGGATACCTTCTTTGATTAGAAAGTAGTATACACTCTCTGCTCTTTTTCTGGAAAGATTTAAATTATAATTTGCATTGCCAATATTGTCAGTATGACCATGTATTTCAATTTCATATTCATTAAATTTTTTCAAAATCTCTGCAACCCTCTTTAAAACAGGAACACTTTTTGGCAGAATCTCATGCTTGCCAAACTCAAATTCTATGTTGTTTATTTTAATTTTATAGCCTCTATCTATCTTTTCAACAAGAACATCAGTTGGAATGCTTCCGGCAATAATATTTGTTTTATTTCCAAGTTTATCAATAGCCTCTACTTCACAATCATAATTCTGTGCACTTTCTACATGCTCACCATCATCACTTCTTCCATCCCAGTTGATTTTTGCCCTGTTCGTGTTTCTAAAAGAAAAGGTTTTAAAAAGCCTTCTGTCTGGATCAAGAATATTCAGTCTAAAACTTTTAACCTCACTTCTATCAGAGAGATAAACATCAAGCTCCAGATTATCATTTATCCCATCATCGTCTGGAGAAAATGGAATATTTTTAAGCTTTATTGAGGGAAGAGGTGGATTTGAATCCACATAGAGTTTGTATACTGGAGAAGAAGCCCTTTCCCCATTCACAAATACAACCTCAAGCTTTAAAAAATATTCACCATCAGGCACAATAATTGACTTTCTATCCTTACCATTCCATTTTATTGCCTGTGGCAACTCATTACCTTCAATTAAATTGATAAGAGTATTTCTATCATTATAGATTGAAAGCTTCCAGTAAGATAGCCTTAAATCATCGGGAACAACAAATGGCTTTATATTAATCTCCCTATCAATATTGAAAGAGGCCTCTTTTTTAAAGGAGAGATATGCTGCATACTTCTGCATGGAAAGAAATACATCATTTACATAGAGTATACTTTTATTATTGGCATCGTCCTTTCCGAGAAAGAGTATGTCATAAAGGCCAGAAGGTAGGACATTTCCCTTATTGTCTTTTCCATCCCAGCTAAAACTGGTAGGAACTTCAAACCCGAAATTTGTGGAAAAGACGAGTACCTCACTTTTATTTATAATCTTCATACTCCATTCATCCTTTGACAATGAGGGATAGATATTTAACTTATCTTTAAATCCATCATTATTCGGTGAAAAGTAAATATCATCAAGGGATATGCTTCCTGATGGTGGAGTTACATCGAGCTTTATGTAGTTTGTCTCCGAAAAATTTGTCTTTTTATCTGAAATAAGACAGAAGTATGCAATGTATTCTCCCTCATTTAAAACACTCCCATTATCAGAAAGCCCATCCCATTCTATCCTCTCGGGAACTGGAATGCTCTCCTTCTTTTCAAAGATTTTTGCAAAAAGCTTTATTATATTATGTTCTTCATCTTCTCTGTCCCTGAATTTTTTTACTATGTCATTTGTATCAGAGATAATCAACTCCCAGTGTTCTACTGGATGCTCTGTTTTTACATTTATGTAGAAAGGCAGTGTGTCTTTTTCTCTGTCAAAATTTGGAGAAAAACTATAATAATTTGTCTTTTCCTCTCCCATTCTTAAAATTACTGAAGTATTTGTGCCAAAATCAGGTATGGAAATCTCCACTCCTATAAAATGTATGAAATTTCTCTCATTAAAATTAAAAGAGTTAAAAGAATAGAAAAGGGAAAGAGGAATTTCAGCTATTTTTCTGGTATATGAAAATCCAAAACTAAAGGGATAAATTCCCCTCTCAAAGTTTCCTATGTTCTTGTTTCCGATTGTGTAGCCAGCAGATATTCCAAAATCCTTTAATATCTTGAAATCAAGAAATGTGGAGAAAAAAAATTCTTTTAGGAGAATGTTATAATTGACCTCAAAACCAATATCTGCATCAAAGTTTTTTGTGTCAAAGAATGTGGTTTTTGTCCCGAGTCTTGACCCGAGAGGGGGAATGCCGCTCCTGTCCTCATATACCGCCTGTTTACCTATGCCGTAGAAAGTCAAACCAAAAAGGGTATTTTTAAAACAAAATCCGGAATTCTCATATATATTCATAAATCCATAAAGTAAACCTGTATCAAAGGTGTAGGAAATGTCACTGAAGTTTTCAGTCAGAAGATATGAGAAGTTGAAGTTTGCACCTACAAGAAAATTATTTGCCACCCTTTTTGATATTCCGAAGACTCCTGAGTATAAGCTACCAACATTCCTGTAAGTTGCAGAATTCCTATTCCCCATTATTTTTGTGGCAACTGATAACTTTATGTCAGAGATGGGGATGCTTATTCCCCCCTGAAAATAGGGAAAATCAGTTATAAATCCATAGTTTAAAAAGAAAGAAAAAAAGCCATTTCCGCTTGCCAGTGCAGGATTGATTAAGAAATTCGCACTGGCTTCAGTGTTACAACTACCCGCATAGGCTTTACTACTGCTCGAAAGGACTGCTGGCAAATATAAAAACTCCGCTGCTTCTGGAAGAGAATAAAGTTTATTAAAAATCGAAAAGATTAATATTATATAGAAAAAATTCTTTTTCATCTTTAAAAATTATCTTTTTTAAGAAGCGGAAATCCAAGCTCCTCTCTAATTTTCAAGTATGCTCTTGCACAGGCATTTGCCATCTGCCTGACTCTCGAAATATATTGCTCTCTCTGTGTAACAGATATAGCATTTCTTGCATTAAGAATATTGAAAATGTGAGAACACTTCATTGTCAGATCATAAGCTGGCAAAACCACTCCTTTCTCAATTGCATTAAAACACTCTTTCTCATACTCATCGAAATGCCTTCTGTATAACTCTATATCGGCTATTTCAAAGTTGTATTTAGAAAATTCATATTCAAGCTGGTGATGAAGATCTCCATAAGTAATTTCATCATTCCATTTTATATCCTTGTAGTTATTCACATTTTGAAGATACATTGCAATTCTTTCAGTTCCATAGGTAATCTCAACAGGAATTGGAAAGAGGTCAAAACCACCAACCTGCTGAAAATACGTAAATTGTGTTATCTCCATACCATCAAGCCATACCTCCCATCCAAGTCCCCATGCACCAAGCGTCGGAGATTCCCAGTCATCATGCACAAATCTTATATCGTGCTTCTTTAAGTCAATTCCAAGATATTCAAGGCTCTTTAAATAAAGCTCCTGAATGTCATCAGGAGAAGGCTTTATGATTACCTGAAACTGAAAGTAATAACCAAGTCTGTTTGGGTTTTCACCATATCTACCATCGGTTGGTCTTCTTGATGGTTCTACATAAGCAACCTTCCAGGGCTCCGGACCTAAAGAACGTAGAAAAGTGTCCGGATTGAATGTTCCAGCACCCTTTTCAAGATCATAAGGCTCTCTAATAATGCAACCCTGTTTGCCCCAGAATTCCTTGAGTTTGAAAATCAGATTCTGAAATGTTAGCATATCATCTCCTTGAAAAATATTGCACTGGCATTGTAAAGACTTAATATGCCCCCTCTCTTCTCAATACAACGCCAACCGTCCTGAAAAGTATCATTAAATCAAGCCACATCGACCAGTTCTGGACATACCATACATCTGTCTGTACTCTGAAGTCATAATCTGTGTCACTTCTTCCACTTACCTGCCATAATCCCGTCATCCCGGGATCCACGGAATAATAGTACTGCTTGAACTCTTTATAATAATTATCAATCTCTTCTTTTATTACAGGTCTGGGACCGACAAGGCTCATCTCTCCCTTTAATACGTTTATAATCTGAGGTAATTCATCTATGCTTGTTTTTCTCATTATTTTACCAATGAATGTTACTCTCGGATCATTCTTGAGTTTAAAGTTCTTTTCCCACTCCTCTCTGGCAGCTGGATTTTCCTTAATTAATTTCTTTAATCTCTGTTCAGCATCCTGATACATCGTTCTGAACTTGTATACATAGATTTCCTTTCCGTTCTTGCCTATTCTTTTGTGTTTGAAGAAAACGGGACCTTTTGAAGTTAGTTTAATTAATATCGCAATTACAAGGAAAAATGGCAGAAGCACCAATAAACCCACAAAGGAAAATACAATATCGAAGGTTTTTTTTATAAGCCTGTTGGTAAATGAGTTAAGGTTGTTATTTACTTTAATCATAAATAATTTTTCCATAAAGAGATAATGCAATTCAGAGTTGAAAATAGCTATTCCTTTTATGTCTGGAATTACAATTACCCTTCTGACAAGTTTATAAACCCTGTTGACGAGATTGGTAAGTTTCTCTGAATCCATTGCCTGCACCGCAATAAAAACAGTGTCAATTTTCATTACTTTAAGAAAAATATCCAGTGCTTTCGCCTGTTTATAAATTTTGTATGTTTTGCCAGCTATTGTCAATTTTGGATTTCTGCCTTTTACCTCCTCATCAAGTATGCCAACTATTTCATAGCCTAAGTGTTTTTCCTTTGAAAGACCGGTTATTGTAAGTATAGCCTTTTCCCCGCTACCAATTATAAGTGCCTTTTCTTTCCAGATTCCCAGATTGAAAAGTAGTTTCTTTCCCCAGAATCTGAAAAGTGGGAGAAAAATAACAAGGAAAAACCACCACCATATAAATAATGACCTTGATATTTCCCCATACATATTTCTTATTAAGATTGCAAGCAGGACAAAACCACTGCTAATGCTTGCAGATTTTATCAAAAGCTTTGTCTCTTCCCAGAAGGGATATCTGATCTGATATAGCTTATTTATCTGTAAGCTTGCAAGATGAACCACTAAAATCCACCAGATAGAAAGAGTATAGTTAAGCTGAAAAAGGAATGGTTTTAAATTTTCTCCTAAAATATGATAAAAATTAAATAAAAACTTAAAATTTACATCAAAGAAAACAGCAGAAATAAGAGAAAGATAATACGTTATTACATCTACAATTATTATAAAAAGCAACTGAATAAGATACTTTATACGGAATTTCATTGGCCCCTTCTCTTAAAGAAGCGATACTAAATAGACAGCTTCATTACCTATTGGTATTAGTATAAAATAAGATTGGCTTTTAGTCAATCTTAACAACTGCTTTTGTAATTGACCACATTTTGGAAAGAAAAGGCTTCATTATCCCTTTAAGACACCAAGTGGTTTAAGTCTGGCAACTCTTTGCGAAAGGTTACTTTTTATCACGGCTCCAATGACTTCTTCTATGTTTTTGTAAGCCATAGGTGCTTCCTCAAGCGCTCCCTCCCTGCTCTTGGACTTTAAATATATCCCTTTTTCGGAAAGTTCCTTTTCAAGCTCTTCATAGGTTATACTTTCTTTGGCTTTATGTCTTGACATTGTTCTCCCTGCCCCGTGAATTGTAGAACCAAAGGTTTTTTCCATAGCCTCTTCCTTTCCACAAAGGACATAACTTACCGACCCCATCGAACCACCAACTATTACAGGTTGGCCAGTAAACTGATATGGTTTTGGAACAATCTGGGACTTGCCTGCAAAGTTTCTTGTACTACCCTTCCTATGTATGAATAGCTTCCTCTTTGAGTTTCCAACCCTGTGTGTCTCAAGCTTCAGAGTGTTGTGACCTATGTCATACATTGTGTTTGTGTCGACATCCTTTATCACATCATTCAGCACCTCATTTACAAGAAAGGAGATGACCTGCCGGTTTGCAAAGGCAAAATTGGAAGCAGCCTGTACAGCAGCAAAATATCTTTTTGCTTCTGGTGAAGTCGCAGGAACATAAAGCAGCTCTTTGTTTTTGATAGAAATGTTATATTTTGGTGCTGCTTTTGCAAAAATGCCCATATAATCTACACCAATCTGATGGCCGAGCCCTCTTGACCCACAATGAAGCGTTACCACAATCTGATTCTTGAATAATCCAAAAACCCTTGCCTTTTCTATATCAAATATCTCTTCAACTATCTGCAATTCAAGATAATGATTGCCAGAGCCCAACGTGCCAAGCTGGTTTTTCTCCCTTTTTATTGCTTCTTCACTTAATGCCTCAAATTCTGCCCCTGCAGCACATCCACCTTCCTCAATATAATCAAGCTCTTCTGGCTTCCCCATTCCTCTTTCCTTGATAACCCATTCCGCACCTCTTTCAAGCACATTCTTTATTTCTTTCTTGTTTAGATTCAACTTTCCTGTCGCCCCTACACCCGCAGGAATTTTTTTAAAAAAAGCTCTTATAATTGCATCAACCTTTTTTTCTATGTCCTGGTAGATAAGGTTTGTTGTTATGAGCCTTACCCCACAATTTATATCAAATCCCACCCCACCTACTGTAACAATACCATCTTCAGCGTCAAATGCCGCAACACAGCCTATCGGGAAACCATAGCCGGAATGGGCGTCAGGCAACAGAACTACCCTATCTACTATACCCGGAAGAGAAGCAACATTTTTGACCTGCTGATAAACATTGTCATCCATTTCCTCTATTAGCTTCCTACTGCCTACAATGTAAACATCAACATTCATTCCCCCTTCCCTCGGTAAGACCCACTCATAATCAGTAACCCTTGAGAGTGATTTCAGTTCCATTGGGTGTCTCCTTCTTATAACTCCTTATTATATTTATTTTAATAAAAATTTGAAAAAAAGTAAATAGTTATTATGTTTTATTAACCCATTTAATTTCAAATAGACATCACAAAATAGCTCAAACCAAAGAGTTCTTTGATTAAAAAGTAATAACATGTTAGAATATCTATTCTTTCTAAAAGAGGTAAATATGAGAAAAAAGAATTTTTGTTTGATATTTATTTTCCTCATTCTTTCCTGCAACTCGGGGAAAGTAGCAGTAAAAAACGAAGCAAGCTTATCAGTATATCTAAATCCAGAATTCTGGAGAAATCAGGCAATTAATGAAATAATACCCTTCTGGGAAAACTCTATTGACTTAAAAAATGGCGGATTTTTCACAGATGTAGATTATAAAGGAAAACCGGGGGTCTTATCTACCAAATATACAAGAATGATTTCCCGCATTGTTTATGCATATTCTGCGGCATACCTGTTAACAGGAGATGAAAAATATCTTAATATGGCGAAGCACGGAATTGTATTTCAGACAAATTATGGCTGGGACAAAGAATATGGGGGATGGAATCTCTCTACTGGAATGAACAATATCCCTTTCAGAGGAACTAAGAATCTGTTTGACGAGACCTACGGAAATTTAGGTCCTGTTATCTATTATTTTACAACCCATGATAAAAATGTATTGAAGTTTGTAACTGAAACCCACAGGCTGATGAAAGAAAAAGCCTATGATAAGGCTTATGGTGGATTTTATGCAGAAGCCGGGCATGACTGGAGCGCGGTAAAAAAGGAAAAATCATTCAACTCCCAGATAGACACCTGCTCTGCATATCTGTTTTATTATTATATGGCAACAAAAGAAGAACACTTGCTTGACGATATAAAGATAATACTTGATGTTGTTATTGATAAGATGATAAATAAGAATAGCTTTTTTGTTGGTGAATATTTTACGAGAGACTGGCATTCTCTTGATTCCAACCTATGGACAGGGCATAATCTTAAGACGGGGTGGATTTTAATGAGGGCTTACTGGCTAACTGGTAATGAAAACTACAAAGAGATGGCAAAAAAGATTGCCGAAAATATGCTTCTTTACTGCTGGGATGAGAAATATTATGGATGGTATTTCCAGTTTGTTGATAGCAGTCCCAAATCAGTCAACACAACAAAAGACTGGTGGACACAAACGGAAGGAAATTTTCTTATGTTAAACCTATACAAGCTTGAAAAAAATGATTTTTATCTCTCCAACTTTGTAAAATGTTCATATTTCTGGAATAATTATCTTATGGACAAGGAATTCGGGGAATGCTATGCTAATACGTCACGGGATGGGAGTGTCAACAGGTTTCAACCAAAGGGTTATATGTACAAATCTGGGTATCATTCTATGGAACATGCCCTTTTCAACTACCTCTACTTAAGCCTTTATGTATTAAAAAAAGAAGCCTCACTTTACTTCTGTCTTTCAGCTGATGGAGAAAACGAGAAACATTATGTAGTTCTACCTGAAAGTCCAGATGTTCATATTAAGGCTGTAGAAATAAATGGAAAGCAATGGGGTAATTTCAATCCAGAGGAAGGCTACATCATTTTACCAAAAGGGAAAGATATGAAGGTAAAAGTAATTTATTCTGCAAAAGCTGGTTGAAAAACAAACTGTTAGGCATCGCCAGAGTGACAAAATACCATCTTCTTTTCCCCTATTTTATAAAAACCCAATTCTTCTTGACTTTTTAAGATTTTAATATTAAGATAATTAAAAAAGTTTGGAGGTTAGAAGAATGACAAAAGAGTATATAATCTTTTTAGTTTCTTTTGTTGTAGTCCTTTCGGTTTTTGCTTACATAAACACAAGGTATGGTTTGTATTTTGCTTTCAAATGGTTTTTGAGAATAGCACTGCCTATGGTGCTTTCAGCAATTATAGTCAAGGTGGCACATTTTATTTCTGACCTGAGACTGGTCTCATACATTGTTGGTGGCATAGGATTTGTGATATTTTTCATTGTTTTCCAGAGTGCTATAAGGCTTGGAGAAGAGGAGAAAAAACCCACTATTGTCAGCCATTTTCTCGGCTGTCTTCTTGGACTTATTCAAGGATGGCTTGTAATTGGCCTAATTGTTGATTATCTTAACTTTTTTGGAATACTAAAAATCCAGAATATGATACCACCTGCATTTTTTAATGCAATTGTAACTCCCTTAAGGTGGTTTTTGTTTTTTGATTTTATAAAGTTTTAATAGTAAAATCCTGGGGTATACGTGTAGAAAAATATTTCCGGCTTTGGTATCCATAAGAGTAAAACCTCGAGCTCTGAATGGAGTTGCTTCTCTTGAAATTGCCTCTGGCAATTTAATGGGAAACAGGAAGTTCAGATAGAGGTTTATAATATTTTTAGGAAACCGGGAATCTTCTTACGGTACCCCGGGGATTTTAAAAGAGAGGTTTAATATGGACGCTTCTTCGGTTGCAAAGATGTATTTTGATGCTGTAAAGAATGATACGATTGAAGCCTCTATCCTTACAAAATTGCCAGAACTCGTAACATGTCCAAACTGGAAAAATATTGAAATAGTAGGCAGAGTGAATTACATCTCGCAGAGAACAAAGATTGTCTATGATGGTATTGTTGTCAAATATGCAGGCGGTTTATATTATATGAGAAAGAAGGTTGTAAATTCGCTTGCTGAATATGATAAAAGATTTTCAAGGGTTACGAGGGAAATAAAAGTAGTTTGAAGATACTTGCTTTTTAGTATTGCTCTGAAAACGGTGGACAAAGTCTTTCTTCTGGATTATCTCAGGATAGAGTATCTGTAAAAGACCTCGAAGAATTCTTCTAAAAGCTTTTTATCTTTCTCACCCTTTTTTATTTCGACACCGCTCGAAACATCGATTCCATAGGGCTTTATAAAACCAAGAATGTGGCTTATGTTTTCCTTATTTATTCCACCGGCTAAAATTACCTTTTTTGAGATAAAATCCTTTGAGTTTTCATTTAGCCCTTCATCGAAAAAGATTGACTTCCCCGTCCCACCATATTCTTTTTTATCTAGCTTGTCGATTAGTATGTTTGAAGCATTATCTGTCAGCTCTTTGATAACATCATCCTCTATCTTAAAATCAGAAATTGCCTCAATTCTTATTGCATAAATAATTGGTAGATTTATGTAGGATTTAAGATTTTTCAAAAAATTAATATCATATTCACCATGCAGTTGAATTGTATCAATTCCTGTTTTTTCAACAATCCTTAATATTTCTGAAATATTATGATTCACAAAAACTCCGACTTTGTTTACAAAAGCCGGAAGATTTTTTATTATATCACCTGCCTTATCAACCTCAATAAATCTTGGGCTTTTCTCATAGAACACAAACCCGATTGCATCAGCTCCGCATTCAACTGCTTTCAAAGCAAAAAGCAAATCTTTAATTCCACAAATCTTCACCCGGATTCTATTCATTTTTCTTCCTCACGTGTACTCTTCCAAAACATCTGAAAAAAGAAGAGGCTAAATAATCTTTTCTGCTATAACCCTCACCCCTGTTGAAACGCAAATGGGAGTTAATAACATAAAGAGTGCCATTCTTCTGTCTGAAAGCATGTGTATTGGGATAAAAGAGATTAATCCTGTCCTCTTTTACTCCGCCGCTTGCATAGTGCACAAAAAATATGGTGTTATTTTTACCATATCCGGTTACAATACCAATATGTGTCAGTGCATCATTCCATTTCCTATCCCTGTTAACATCATAGGTATTATCAAAAAATATTAAATCTCCCAGCGCTGGAATTTTACCTTCGTAAATCCAGTTTCTCTTTTTCATTCCATCATAAACTGAACTGACACCACCCCTTCCATAGCCATAGAGTTTTAACAGGTCAACTCCAGCTTTATAATATACATACCTCACAAAACCTATACAATCTGATGTGAAATTCTTTCCACCAACCGACGGAATTTTTTTCAATCCGATGGACTTTCTTGAAATATCAACTATCCTTTCATAAAAGGAATCATCAGCAGGAAAAATGAGAGCGGGAATAAAAATTAAAGCCATCAATATTTTATAAAAACAAATGTTTATAGCAAAATTTCTGATGAAAGACTTTTTCAGGAGACTTATCCTCATGAATATTTTTTCGGATTTTTGAAAAAATTTTTTATGAGGCTAAAATCTTCGTCATCCAGACTATTGCTATTGTATGTCCGATAATAGCACCAACTGTGACAGCCACAAAAACAATGAGAATCTTTGTAACTCTATTTTTGAAAAAGCCCTTAAAGCTCATTATATCATTATTCAGATTTTCAAAGTCTATAACTCTTGGTTTTCTCAACACAGCTTCTATTGGTGCAAGAAGGATGCCTGCATTTACAGGTGGCATCAAAATCTTAATCGGTGCAGCAAGCCAGGACAAGATTATAGTTACCGGATGTGCCCTTACAAGCAATGCAAAAAGAGAAGTACATATCCCGGAAGCAATCACCCAGGCAAAAAGCATATCCATTCCAACCCTTGCTCCTTTTAAAAATCCCAGCAAAAATAGCAAAATAACTGTTCCACCAAAGATATAGGGAAAGATTTTCTTTGATTTACCCTCTGGTGGAATTTCTTCTATCTCTTTTAATTCTCTTTCAAACAAACCTTCTTCCAGAAACTTTATTATTCCGTTTATATGCCCCTTGCCAACTACCGCAAGCACCCTGTCTCCAGATGATTCTGCAATTTTTTTCGCAATGTAATAGTCTCTCTCATCAATGAGAACCTCTTTTACCTTTGGAAGTTTTGTAGCAAGTTCATCCATCATACTGCTTATCAAATCCCCATTTGCCATTAGATTTTCAATCTCTTCCTTTTCAATCTTCTCATTGGAGAAAATGCTTTCAAAAAGAACCTCTATTATCTTCATCTTATCAGAGAATTTTGAGAGATTCCAGGCTCTTTTTAAAGTCACGTTTACATCTCTGTCCACAAGCCCAATCCTTTTGCCTTTTTCTTCTGCTATTTTTACAGCCCTCAGCATTTCTTCTCCGGGCTTGGTATTAAAATCCTTTCCGACACGTCTTTGAAATGACGAAAGAATCATATTGGATAGTAGCAGAAAGCCCTTGCCTTCCTTTATAACCCTGACAATATCAAGGTTTTTCCATCTATTCTCATCTTTTAAAGAATTGTACCTTGCTTCACATAGTTCCACACATATTGTATCTGGATTTAATTCCTCAATATACCTTTCAACCTCGTCTGCACTTTTATCAAGAACATGTGCAGTGCCGAGTAGATAAATATCCTTCTCCCAGATTCTGCAGTAAAATAGGTTATCTGAAATCTTTTCCATCAGCTCTCTCCTGTATCAAATTGCTATTGTGGGACTCTTTCTATATCGCCACCAATCTTTCTTATTTTTTCTTCAAGCCTCTCATATCCCCTGTCAATATGATAAATTCTTAAAACCTCACTCGTACCCTTTGCCGCAAGAGCCGCTATCACAAGGCCAGCCCCTGCTCTCAAATCAGAAGCCATAACAGAAGCCCCTGTCAGATATGGAACACCTTTGATAATTGCTGTGGCTCCATCTACCTTTATATCTGCTCCCATTCTGTTAAGCTCTGCCGCATGCAAAAATCTGTCAGTAAAAATCTTCTCACTTATGATAGAAATTCCATCACTTATTGAGACAAGTGCCATTAACTGGGACTGAAGGTCTGTGGGAAAGAAAGGGAAGGGAAGTGTCTCTACTTCGACTGGCTTTATATCTCTCCCTCTTGCTATGATTGTATCACCACTCTTTATCTCTATTTCAACACCAGCTTTTGAGAAAACATCCACAGGATATTCAATATGCTTTATGTTCAAATTTCTTATCGTCAACTCCCCGAATGTAATTCCAGCCATCGCAATAAAAGTTCCAGCCTCTATCCTGTCAGGTATAACGTTATATTCAGTGGAGTGCAACAAGCTAACCCCTTCAATTCTGATGAAAGGAGTGCCAGCTCCAGTAATTTTTGCTCCCATAGAATTCAGAAAGTTTGCTAAATCCTCAACCTCAGGTTCACATGCTGCCCCCTCTATAATTGTTGTCCCCTCAGCAAGTGTTGCTGCCATCATCACATTTTCTGTCGCAAGAACACTTGGCCCATTTATCCCGAGTAGATTAATCGTTGTGCCTTTCAACTCCTTTGCAGTAGCATCTATATATCCATGCACAATAGAGATTTCAGCCCCCAATGCCTTCAGCCCTCTGATGTGAATATCTATGGGTCTTGGTCCTATGGCACAACCACCGGGAAATGAAACTCTTGCTCTTTTCTTTCTTGCCAGAAGTGGACCTAAAACCGCTATGGATGCCCTCATTTTTCTCACTATGTCGTATGGAGCCTCAAAAAGGCTATCATTATTTTCTTCAATGATAAGGGTGTTATCTGAAAAACTCACCTTCTTACCGAGATGTTCAAGAAGGGTTATCATTGTCCTTATATCCATTAATTCAGGCACATTGTAAACGACTACTCTTTCTGGAGTAAGAAGTGAAGCAGCCATAATTGGCAGGGAAGCATTTTTTGAACCGCTTATTTTGACCTCGCCTTTTAACTTATTTTCACCTCTTATTAGGTATTTATACATAATAACTTCCTATTTATTAAAAAACATTCTAATTGCTACAATAAGCATAAAAATTGCAAAAATCTTTTGAAGCAAAGAAGAACTGAAGCTCAAAGCCAGCTTGCTACCAAGCCAGCCCCCAAAAAGAAAGAAAAGAGCTATAATTATACCCTCTTTTACCCTCACATAGCCGGATTTAAAATACTCAATTACTGCAAGTATCCCGATAGGGAAAACCATTAGAAATAGCGTCGTGCCCTGTGCCATCTTCTGTTCAAAACCACCCAATAGCACAAGTGCAGGTATTATAAGCACTGCACCTCCTATTCCAAGCATTCCGCTAAGTAATCCGGCCCCCAGACCGACAATAATATAAAAGAACCAGTTCATCTTTAATCTTCTATCTTCCCACTGATAAGCTTTTCTACCTCATTGGTATAGATCTTATATTGATATCTTTTCTTGAGTGATGCCATCCAGTCTTTGCTTATAGCAGAAGCCTTATAAGAAAGATATTCCTTCATCACATTTTCATTTATGTTTGTATATGAAAACTTTGAATCAACCTTTCTCGAAATTGGCTTTATAAAGATTACATAGCCTTCTTTCTGTATCTTTGCTATTTTGCCAGTTTCAGCTGTAAATGCATAGTCAATTATCTCCGGATTTTCACCAACATCAATAGGCAATGGCTTTTTATCTTCACCATACAAAAATCTGCTCACCGGAAATATGTTTTTTACCCTGTAATAGCCCGCATTTAAAGAAGCAGCTATGTTCTTTAAGTCCTTACCTGCTGAAATCTGCGAGTTGACATCCTCCATAAGTTTATCTATATCCTGACTATACTTCTTTAATAGAACTGCTTTGTTGTCCAGAATGAAGCTGTGTAAAAGCTCATTTTTTATCTCTTTAGAAAGATTTTCAAACTCCTGTATTCTCTTTACCCTGAAGATATGATACTCGCCATTTTCAAATTGTGGCTTTTCTGAAATTTCACCTGCTTTGAGTTTTAAGGCAAGTTCAAATCTTTTAGCAACTCCTGTTTTCCTTGAGTATATTACGTTGGAGAGTTTGATCCTATCTTTATATCTATTTACCGCACTATCAAACCCCTCTTCCTTTGCAACCTTATTTACTTCGTAAGCTAGCTCCTTTGAACCTACAGCAACATCTTCTGCCTCTATTTCATTCACATATTTTGAAATATTCTTTATGTAATAATCCTTCAATTCCTCTGGTGCAATCCTGCCAGCTATGTAATTTGTGTAGTTAAAGATAGCAAGCTCTGCTTCTGCAATATAAGACTGTAAATAATAGTAAGAAAATAGTTCCGATGAGGTTACCATCCCGAGGGAGTTCATTATATCGCCATTTTCACCTGCAAGAGAGAAATTTGCATATTCCATAAAGGCATAGTCAATCAGTCCCTTATCAGGCACTCTCGTCAGAACACCCTTTATCTTATACTCAATTATATTTCGGATTATCTCCTTAGAAGGAAGAAGTCCCATCTCTCTGGCAAAGGCAGATAGCATTCCCTGGTTTATTAAACTTTCCACAGAGTAGTTCAGTAATATCTCGTTAAAGGTTTTCTCGTCAATGTTTCTCGGGAGAAAACTGGCAAACCTTTCCCTGTTAAAGATGAGTATATAGTTAAATACAGAGCCGGGTTGATAATTATAAGTTTCCTTGCCAATCTTTGCAATCTTCATAACCCTTACATTAATGTCTCTCCCCCAATATACTCCGAGAGTCGAGACAAAAGCAATAATCAAAAGCCAGATAAAGAAATTCAAAACGAACTTTCTTATGGCTTCTTTCCTCTTCTTTTTCTTCTGATATTCAATACTGTCCATAAATTCTCCTCATAATAATTTGAGTGGCAGGAAATATTCTGCCTCTACCATTTTTTAGAACTCTCCACATCCTTTTTTAACAACTTTATGAGTTCTATTGTTGATATCTCTATTTCAGTAATTATATTGTCGATTTTTGCAGTAATATAATTGTAAGCAACAACTGCTGGAATAGCTACTATCAATCCGTAAGCAGTTGTTATAAGAGCCTGTGCTATTCCACCAATGAGCTTTGAAGGATCACTCATTCCCTGGGTAGCAAGAACACTACTTGAGATAATCATACCAATCACAGTACCAAGCAGCCCCAGCAAGGTAGAAATACTGACAACAGTTGACAATACTGGAAGATACTTCTGCAGTTTTGGCAATTCAAATTTAGCAGAATCTTCCATGGCCTTTTCAATTTCCTGTCTGGGTTTTGATGCCACCTCAAGGCCAGCCTTTATTATGTTGCTTGCAACTCCCGGATAATTTTCACAAACAGCAATAGCCTCATCAAGCCTCAATCCTTTTAGCTTCTCCTTCATTTTCTCATTAATTATCTTTGCATTCTTTTTTACCTTTTCAAGGTAAAACCACCTTTCAACAAAAACCGCAAAACCAACTATAGAAGCTAAAAGTATCAAATACATTACAGGTCCACCCTGTTGAAAATAACTGAACAACATTTTTTACTCCTGAATTTTTTTAATTGTAAAAAGTCTTAAGAAATAAAAACCACCTAAGATTATAAATTATTTTCAAAAATTTGTCATCATTCTTTAGTGATAAGCTTAATTTCAACCCTCCTGTTTTTCTGTCTGCCTTCTTCTTTTGAGTTATCAGCAATCGGTTTTGTGCTTCCATAACCTGTATAAGAAATTCTACTCGGAGCAATCCCCTTCTTTATTAAATAATCAGCAACAGACTTTGCCCTGCTTTCAGAAAGAGCTTGATTGTACTTTTCCGTACCAATATTATCTGTATGCCCTGTAATCAAAATATCAATGGATGGATACTTTCTTAAAACATCTGCTAAAGCATCCAGCTTTTTTTCATACTCTTTCTTAAGATTATACTTGTTGAAATCAAAAAGAATATTACCAAGATTGACGATTATTCCATCAATTACATCATAGATTGAAACCTCTTTTTCATTTTTTATATCCATTCTGTTTGAAATTTCAGATATTAGTTCTTCTTTTTTGTTCTTTTCTAAGTCGATAATCTCATCAACCTTTCCTTCTGTGGTCCCTCTATAAAGAACAGTTTCACCATTTCTTATGGTAAATAAGAATGAGTATTCCTCATTATAAAATCCAGGAGCAGAATTTGAAATATCCCAGTAATAAACTGAATGGGAAAAACCAGTAAAACTAAGTATATCCGGATCATTTTTGGGATAATGGATAAGATGGTAATCTATCAATATCTTTGCATAAAGTTTTCCTTCAATCTCTTCATTTCCAAGATAAACATAGGTGGGTTTAATTGACGTTACTATTATGTTCTCCCTTGTTAATATTCCCTCGTGTACTTCTTCACCGTCTGCTTTCCAGGAAAAGCCGGGGCTTATATCCTCATCTGGAAAAGTCGGTACACTTCTCACAACTGGCAGAAGAACCTCTGGCGGTACCCTCATTTCTCCAAGCTTATTCTGAAAAAATTTGCTTTCGTATGTAGCCTTAAGCTGAAAGGGTTCATTTATCTGAGGGTCTTTTTCATAGTAATTATATTTTCCAGTATAAAGTGCAAAGCCATTTGTTATGGCAACAACCTCTAAAACAGCCTTGTTGAGAGATTCAAGCTTTCGATAGAATACTCCATTCCTGAGAACCTCCTGCTTATTCCAGTTTTTAAATCTGTACTTTCTGCCCACTTGATTTGCAAACTCCAGTTTAAGAGAAAAAAGGTTTGCAAAAATCAATAGCATTAAAGCAATTAAAAATCTCTTCATTATATTACTCCTTTACTAAACCAGCAATTAAAATTATATAGTCTCTTTTTTTTTATTTCAACAAATTATATAGATTGACCTGCAACGTTGTTATAATTATAAAGGCGTTCTCAACATCCCTGCATACTGCCATTTACCCTTTCAGGTAATTAATAAAAACAAACTTGCCATTTTATTTGCCTCAAAATATAATAAGATAGGAGGTAAGAAAGCCAGAAAATCATTTTCCTGTGTTTAATTTTAGTTCTGGAAATTATATTTATGAAAAGATTCACAATAGGTGTCTTGATCAATCAGTTTGAAGGAATGTATCAGGTTCCCATATGGAAGTCTATAGTAAAAAAGGCAAGAAAGCTAAACATTAATGTCATTTTCTTCGCAGGCAAATCTCCAGATTCCCCTGCGAATTTTGAGCTTTATGAAAATGTAGTTTATGAGCTTACCCACGTAAATTTTCTTGATGGTTTAATATTTACCTCTGGTGTTCTTATTAACGACATAGGTGAAAAAGAATTCTTAAAATTTTTCAACTATTATAGGAAGGAAATCCCAAAAATAAGTATAACCGTTCCCATAAAGGGGATTCCCAGTATAGTGATCAATAACAAAAAAGCAATGAAAGAAATTGTTTTACATCTTATAAAAGAGCACAATTGCAAAAGAATCGCCTACATTTCCGGACCTGAAACACACCCTGATGCAATTGGAAGATTCAATGGTTACAGAGAGGCGCTGACTGAAAATGGAATAGATTTTGATGAAAATCTCATTTTGCCTGGTGATTTCAGAATTGATAGCGGCAGAGAGGCGGTAAGGACACTAATTTATGAAAGGAAGATATTCCCAGATGCAATAGTTGCAGCAAATGACACAATGGCTCTCGCTGCCTATGAAGAGCTAAAAAAGAAAGGGTTTCAGATACCAGCGGATATTCTACTTACTGGATTTGATGATCAAAAGGATGTTCAGTTTACAGAGCCCCCTCTTACCACTGTAAAACAGCCGTTAGAAAAAGAGGGGGAAGTTGCAGTGGAATTGATATACAGAATGCTAATGGGGGAAAATGTTCCCGAACTTACTGTACTTGACTGCCAGTTAATAGTAAGACAGAGTTGTGGATGCATAAGTCCTAAAAAAGTCAAAGACAAGAAATTTTTACAGAATGCCCCAAACCTTGAAAATATTTTGACTGATTACATTAAATCTCTCAATATAGATTTACAGGAAAACTCAAATAAAATTTTTGATAAAACCATTGAGTTAATTCTTTCATTTATCGAAAAAAAGATTGATGGAGATAGCTTTTTATCAAATCTAAACAACCTGATAATTTCAATAAACGGAGATGAAGACTATCTCTACTTATTGTATGAGGTTTTTGATTTCTTAATAAGCATATCGGAGACAGCAAAAATAGATTGGGCATTGCATTTCTGGGAAAAAGCTTCAATACTTGTTACCTATGCAATGAAAAGGGTTGAGGGTAGAGAAAAACTTGAGCTTGATTTTCTAATGCAAACATTGAGAAATTTTGCACAGAATATCTATTGCATCACCGATTTTTCTGAATTAAAAAAGGCTATGAGAAATTTCTTTTCTATATTTGGAATAAAGTTTTTCAGTATGATATTGTTTGATAAATCTCCTGAAAGAATCTCACGAACCAAGTGGAAGCTTCCCGATAAGTCCCTTATTTCTTTTATTTACAATGCTTCAAGCAGAGAGTTCAAAGAAAATATTGAATTGCCCACAAAAGATTTTTTTCCAAAAGAACTTCTTCCTGAAAATCTCTTCTATCTTGGCGTTTTGACAATATATAATAGAGAAAGACACTTTGGATATATAGTATTAAATCTTGATCCATATGTAAGCGAGCTGTTGTATGTGTATTTACAGGAAAACCTCGGCCTTTCTATGAGAATTATTTCTCTCTGGGAGGAGCAGAGAAAAAGTAGAGAAGAGCTTGAACTTGCAAATAGTGAGCTTGAAAGATTTAATATTGAGCTTAAGAATCTTGCCGAGATAGATGCCCTCACAGGATTGTACAACAGGAGAGGATTTTTTGAGATTGCAGATAGAATGTTGAATACTGCCAAGGATAAATGTTATGAAATGGAGGTGTTTTTTATAGACCTTGATAATCTAAAAATGATAAACGATAATCTGGGTCATATCGAAGGTGATGAGGCTCTCAAGAATGCGGCTAATATATTAAAAAGGTGCTTCAGAAAAAGTGATTTAGTAGCAAGAGTTGGCGGAGATGAATTTGTAGCAATTGCTCTAAAAAAGAAAAAAAGTGAAAAGATGACTGTATTAATTTTGAAAAGGCTTGACAATGAGCTAAAAAAGTATAACTCTCTCTCAAAGAAGCCCTACCTTTTATCCCTAAGTGTGGGTTTTCAATCATTTAATCCCTTTGAGGTCATAAGCATAGAACATATGCTTACAATTGTTGATGAAAAGCTCTACATCGAGAAGAAAAGGAAAAAGAGTTTCAGAGAATAATATGTATTTAGCTGAAAAATTGTTTTTTTTTAATAGATTTTTTATAATCTTATTAATATGTTAGAGAAAGCACAACCTCTGGTAGTGCATTCAACTTACGGAGACCACAATGGTTGATAATTTGCTCATTGAAGTTGGTGTAGAAGAAATTCCCCATGAAATACTCACACAGAGTCTTAGGGATTTCGAGAACATCTGTCGTGAAAAGCTTGAGTTGTATGGCTTTGATTATTCTGAAATGAAGATTCTGGGTACACCGAGAAGGCTATCGCTTATCTTAAAAGACCTTTCAGAAAAAACAAAGGAAAAGATAGTCGAAAAAAAGGGCCCTTCTCTAAAAGCTGCATTTGATGAGAAGGATAAACCAACAAAGGCACTGATGGGCTTCCTTTCTTCAAATAATGCAAAGCTCAATGAAGTTTTCAAAGAAAATGGTTATGTCTATCTTAAACAAAAAACGGGTGGAATTGACATAAGGGGCCTCGTGGGGGAATTGGTAAAAGAAGCTATTTTCTCAATCAGCTTCCCAAAGGTTATGAAATGGGGTGAATCAAACATAAGCTTTGTCAGACCAATAAAGTGGATAACCGCTATCTATGGTAAAGATAAGATAAGCTTTACCCTCGAAAATCTATCTTCTTCCAATGTTACTTATGGACACAGAATACTTTCTGTCTCTCCAGTAAAAATAGAGAGGGCTATAGATTATGAAAACATACTTAGAAACTCATACGTAATAGCAGATTATAATGAGAGGAAAAAAATTATACTTGAGGGCGTAGAAGCAAAGGCTAAAAATCTTAAAGCAAAGCCTCTTCTTGATGAAAGACTGCTTGACACATTGATTAATCTCACAGAATTTCCAGTAGTTAGCGTCGGGGAATTTGAAGAGGAGTTCTTAAGTTTACCCAAAGAGGTCCTTGTTTCCGAAATGGTAGAACACCAGAAATATATCCCCCTCGAAAACGAAAGTGGAGAACTGATAAACAAATTTTTAATAGTGCTTAATACCATTGAAAATCCAGAAATAATAAGAGGAAATGAAAGAGTTATAAGAGCAAGGTTTTCTGATGGAAAGTTTTTTTACGATGAGGATAGAAAGGTAAAACTTGAAACCTACCTGCCGAGGCTTGGCGAAGTGCTTTTCATAAAAGGCCTTGGCAGTATGAAAGATAAAGTAGAAAGAATAAAGTTCCTTACAGAAAAAATTTCAAATATCTTTGGCTGGCAGGATGTTTTAAATGATGCATTAAGAACTGCCATTCTCTCAAAATGTGATCTTGTTACCAATATGGTTTATGAATTTCCAGAGCTTCAGGGTGTGATAGGATATTATTATGCCTTACATTCAGGCGAGAAGGGGAATGTTGCGAAAAGCATAAAGGAACATTACCAGCCCAGATATAGTGGTGATGCTCTCCCCTCTTACAGGGAAGGCATTCTGGTCTCTCTTGCAGACAAGCTTGATAATCTTTTTGCCTTATATTCGAGAGGAAATTTTGTCACCGGTTCAAAGGATCCATATGGCTTAAGAAGACAGACTCTCGGTGTGATAAGAATATTGATTGAATGCAAGCTTAACCTTGACATCTTAAAATTGCTTTCCACCTCAATTGAAATATATCAGGGCTATCTTTCCATCTCAAAAGAGGAATTTGAAGAAAAAGTAAAGAATTTTATCACCACAAGGACAAAAACCGTGCTTAAGGAGTATGGTTTTGAATTTGACGAAATTGAGGCTGGAATAACAACAGTTTCCGACATATATGATGCCTTTTTAAGAATTAAAGCAATTCATTCCTTAAGGCAAACTGAAGGTTTTAAAGACCTTGCCCTTACCTTTAAAAGGATTAAGAATATAATAAAAAACGAGAAGATCATAAAATTTAAAGAGGAACTTCTAATTGAAGAAGCCGAGAAAAAACTTTACAAACTTTATAAAGATAGCTATAATGTGATTAATCAGCACCTTGAGAAAAAGGAATATGAAAAGTGTGCTATTGCTCTTGCAGGTTATAGGGAGACAGTAGATGAATTCTTTGATAAGGTTCTTGTAATGGATGAAAATAGAGAGTTAAAGGACAATAGGGTTGCACTATTAAGCACAATTGATAAGCTTTTTATGGGTTTGATTGATTTTGAAAAGATTGTTGTTGAGTAGGGGGTACTGTCCTTTCGTTGAAAGATGAGGGGTAGTTTATAATGATAATTTTATCTTTTCTTTTTGTCTTCTTTTTCTTCTCAACTCTGAATGCAGGTGTTTCCACTCTTTCTAACTGGGAAATACACTTTGGAGAGCTTTCACCTCAGGATTTTGAAAAAGCTGACTGGAAGCCCACAAATAAAACCTACTTTGAGTTTTCCCGCAAGACCAATCTTACAATTTTTTTCAGAACTAAAATCCCAGAAGTTGAGGCAAAAGATTTAATCTTAAACACCTATCATTTTGACCAGTATGTCGAAATCTATCTTGAAACCAATAAGATATATCAATATGGCAGTAAAGATATAAATCTTACATCCTTTGGCAGGCATTTTGTTGATCTTCCTGAAAACTCTTACGGAAAGATGATCTATGTAAAGGTTTATACCTGCTTTCAAAACATAGGTTTTATTTATCCTATAAAAATAGGCGAGAAGGCAGATATAATCTCTGGATTGTTCGGAAAAGAAATGGATAAGCTTATACTCTCAGCATTGTTTATCCTTATGGGAATTGCAATGGTATTTCTTTCCTTCTCCACCGCATCCCAGTTTCAATCCTTTATCTCTGTTGGAGTATTTAGCTTTCTACTGGGAATTACCACATTTTGCAGGACAGAGCTCCGCGTCTTTCTCTTTGGGAATAATGCAATTCTCTGGGGATACCTTGAACTCTTGAGCCTCTATCTTGCTCCTGCAGGAATGTGCTATTTCTTTTACTTACTGAATAAAGATGTGGAAAGAAATATCTTTGGCAGGTACCCACTGCTCCTGTTTATTTTAAATCTTTCCTTTGCTATAGTTATTTCTATTTTAAGTATTGTTGATCCCAACATTTTACTTACTAGTCTTGATATCTTTAATGCAGTAATCCTTTTTACACTCTTCTCAGGGATTGTAAATATAATTTATCTCGTATTCATAAGGAAAAACAAAGAAGCAAGAATGATTCTTTATGGCTTTCTCATCATAATATTTTTCAGTTTGATTGATATATTTCAGGATCTTGCATTAATTCCAAGAATAGGTTTTATTACTCACTGGGGAATATTTGCCTTTGTTATAATACTGATCAATATATTGAGAATTAGACTCTATAATGTTCATAATAATCTTAAAATTTATGCAAGGCAGCTTGAACTCGATAAAATATATATTAAGAAGTCACATGAGGAGCTTTCCTTCCTTACAAAAGAACTTGAAGTGACACAAAGAGAGGTTATCCTTAGATTATGTGAAATTGCAGAAGCCCGCTCTAAAGAAACTGACAATCATATCTTAAGGGTGTCTCAATTTTCAAAAATACTTGCCGAGCTTCTTGGACTTTCAGAAAAAGACATAAGATTGATAACACTTGCCTCTCCAATGCACGATATAGGAAAACTTGGCATTCCAGACGAGATTTTAAATAAGCCATCAAAGCTTACCACAAAGGAGTTTGAGATAATCAAGTTGCACACGATTATAGGTTACGAAATGCTGAATAAAAGCAAAAGAGATCTTTTTACTTCCGCTGCAACAATTGCTCTGCAACACCATGAAAAATATGACGGAAGTGGCTATCCAAGTGGATTGAAAGGGAATGAGATACATATTTACGGAAGAATTGTTGCTATTGCCGATGTTTTTGACTCACTTTCAAGTGACAGGGTTTATAAAAAGGCTTGGTCTATTGATAAGGTGGTAGAGTTTATTATGGAAGAAAGTGGAAAACATTTTGATCCAGAGCTTGCAAGTATATTACTTAAAAACATTGATACATTTGAAAGAATCAAAAAGAGATATGAAGATCAATTTCCTCTGTCCTTAGAGGAAGAGCTGGAAAATCCTTAAAAACTGCGGGTAATAAAAATGAAGCCTCTTTTTTTTCTTTTTCTCCTTTTTTTTTCCTGTTCTCTACAGGCTAAATTCACCTTTTTTTCATCAGAAGCTGGAAGTGAAAGGGTTATTGAGGTAAAAAAGGATGGCTCACCTTTTATTCTCGTAAAGCTTGATAATGAAAGAGATGAAAAAGAAGCTCTTATAATGCTTGAAAAGATTTTTTCATTATACAGAAAAAACTTTGTCCCATCATCTTCAAAGGAAATAAAATATTCCAGCCCATATGTTTTATTTTTTGAAATTGCAAGTAGTTACTATAATGAGCTAAAAAATTTAGCCTTAAAATATGGAATCATTGAGTGTGACTGGTTTATGTTCAGGAATAGATTTCTAAAAAAAGACAATGAAAGCAAAAAAATATTTAGAATTGATGAGCTGGATAATTTTGCAATAAAACATTCTCTTTCAGAAAGGGAAAAATCGGAGCTTTATAAATTTTCTGTCAATTTTTTACTATCTGAAACCATTTTTGTTTCAATTCAGGAGCTATTTGAAAGGCAGTACAGATACTTCTCAATAAATGAGCTTGAAATGCCTTTTTCGAGGCTTGTTATAATTCCAGAGGTAAAAGAATTTGCTGAATTTATGATTGAAAAATTTGGAAGAAGAAGGGTTATTGACTTTGCAAGGACCGAATACTCAAAGGAAAACTGGAAGAGGTTTTTTGGGGAAGCAGTAAATGACATCGAGGAAGAGTTTTCTAAAAGAATTGAAAATTACAAATTTTCAAGTTTTTTTTATACTGAAGATGGAGAAAAATTGAAACAGCTTTTCTCTTTATACAACAAAAATTCAAAAACCATTCTATTTAAAAAATGAATTGAAATTCCTTACATCAAGCAGATTAAAAAT
The DNA here is from genome assembly GCA_049968515.1 of Brevinematia bacterium. Lineage (GTDB taxonomy): Bacteria > Spirochaetota > Brevinematia > Brevinematales > JAOACQ01 > JAOACQ01. The sequence continues at coordinate 9,880 of JBMFQR010000011.1, read as the reverse complement.
GTCACATCTTCATTTAGTTTGCCATCTATTCAGATTGAAAATTACCCCATTTTTCATAATGGACTTTCTCTGTATAAAATTCTCTGTGAGGTTCTTTTTTTTCATTCGGGTAGCCGATTACAACAAGAGAGAATGGGATAACATTTTCTGGAACACCTGCAAGCTCTCTTAAAAGCCTCATCCTTTCATCTTTTGGATAAAGCCCGATCCATACACTTCCAAGGCCAAGCCCTGTTGCTTCCAGAAGCATATTCTCTGTGGCTGCGGCACAATCCTGTGGTAAAAAATCCGCCTCTTTCATATTTTCTGGAACTCCACATACAAGAATAACACAGGGGGCTTTTTTACACATATTTGCATAACCATGTCTTTTTGCTATTTCATCCAGAATTTTTCGATTTTTAATTACTACAAAAGCCCACGGTTTTGAACCCCATGAGCTTGGAGCTGCCATTCCCGCCAGCAGGATCTTTCTGATCAATCTTTCTGAAATAGGCTTTGATTTGTAATCACGGATACTTCTACGCTTTAATATTATGTTCATAATTATTCCCTTTAAATTTTAAGGGTGCAACACCATCTTTGTAGCATTGCACCCTTATCTCTCTAATTTATGATCACCAACCAGAAATTTTTTTCAAAAAAATCCTAAAGCCAAATTAAATCAGGTCGATATTGATAATGTAAATCAGGAACCCCCGCAGTTATACAGCACCTTTTACCTAAAAGTTAGGGAAGCCTATCCCTAACTAACCGAGAAGCCTCAGCACCAGCTGAGGCTTTAAATTTGCCTGAGCCAGCATTGACACATTGGACTGTGCCAGTATCTGGTTCTTGACATACTCACTCATCTGCTGAGCCATATCTGTATCTCTTATTCTTGACTCTGCAGCCATTGTGTTTTCATATGCCACATATAACCCTTTGTAGAGTTTTTCAAACCTGTTCTGGTATGAACCAAGATCTGCTCTCTGCTTTACAACAACCTCCAAAGCCTTGTCAACCACACCAATGGATCTGTTAGCACTATCCATATTGCTTGCACTTACAAGCTTATTGCCATCCTGATTTATCAGTCCCAAAGCCTGTGCATCCATATTTCCTACAAACACCTGAACTCTCTGGTCCATATTCGGTCCTATATGGAACCATAAACCAGCGGTCTGCTGTGTAGGAGCAGTTGCTGCAGCAGCTGTACCAGCCTCAGGAGCCTGAAATCTTCCGGTAAGCAGGTTCATTCCGTTATAGTGTGAGTTCTTTGCAATTCTATCCACCTCGGCAACAAGCTGGGACAACTCAACATTAATAAGCATCCTGTCCTGATCACTGTATATTCCATTTCCAGCCTGAACAGAAAGCTCTCTCATCCTCTGAAGAATAGTTGTGGTTTCCTCAAGATAGCCCTCTGCCGTCTGTAAGAAGGAAATAGCATCTTCAGTATTTCTCATAGCTTGATGGAGACCAGAGACCTGGGCTCTCATCTTTTCAGAAACAGCAAGACCGGATGCATCGTCACCAGCTTTGTTGATTCTTAGACCCGAGGACAACTTCTCGATATCACCGGAAAGTTTCATATCGTTCATCTTTAGCTGTCTGTTTGAAAATATAGAAGAGATATTGTGGTTTACTATCATAGCCACCCTCCTTGTTTTTTTGTAAACATCCTTGTGCAAAATTTTTTTAACTGCAGGGGTCCTGATAACCGCACTCTCTTCCAAATGCGGTCAAAGGAGAGTGAAACCACTATGCCTATAACCTATTAAAAAATACAGAAAAGCCTGTCACTTGACAGACTTTTCTTTTATCACAACTAACTTCTAACTGCCTATCCCTAACTTCCAGAAGCCTTCGCTTTCATAAGTATTACCTTAAAAGTTGTAACATTAACTGAGGCTTCTGGTTTGCCTGGGCAAGCATCGCAGTAGCAGATTGTGTCAATATCTGGCCTTTTACAAAGAGACTCATCTGCTCTGCCATATCAGTATCCCTTATTCTCGACTCAGCAGCTTGCATGTTTTCATAACCAATCATAAGCCCGATAGATAGTTTTTCGAGCCTGTTCTGGTATGCACCCAAATCCGCTCTCTGCTTTGAAACCCTTTCAAGTGCTTTGTCAATTATACCAATAGCCATATTTGCCTTGTCTGGAGTACTCAAACTCAATATTTCCTTAGTGGAAACATCTCTTATACCGAGAGCATCGGATGTCATTGTGTTGATATAAGCTCTCATCCTCTGATCCATATTGGCACCAATGTGAAACCATATGCTTGCACTTGGCTGATTGCCAGCAACTGGATTTGCAAATCTACCAGTCAGCATATTCATTCCGTTGAATTGTGCATGAGATGCTATTCTGTCAACCTCATCGACAAGCTGTGAAACCTCAACCTGAATCTGCATTCTGTCTTCAGTACTGTAAATACCGTTCGCTGCCTGAACAGCAAGCTCTCTCAATCTCTGTAGAATGGAATGAGTTTCTTCAAGATAGCCCTCAGTAACCTGAATGAAAGAAATGGCGTCCTGAGCATTCTTTTCTGCTCTTCTCAAACCACCAATCTGTGAACGCATTTTCTCAGACACTGCAAGACCGGATGCATCATCACCTGCGCGGTTAATGCGCATGCCCGAAGACAGCTTCTCAATATCCTTGTCAGTATTACGATTGTTGATTGTAAGCTGCCTGTGCGAAAAGATGGCACTGATGTTGTGATTGATAATCATACAATCCTCCTTGATTTATCTATTCTCCGCTTCCCTGCGGAGAAGATTTTTGCATAAAAAGCTAAAGTATTTAAAAAAAGTTACGAAAAACCTATTAGGAATTAAAGGGGTAATTCTGGAGGTTTATTTGCAGAAAAACCCTTTTGTATAATCGGAAGATATTTTTTTAAACTTTAGAAAAAAATTTTTTAGATGGATGGTATGATCCATCTTCATTTGAACATATATTTCTTGAGTTATAGGTCATTTTGATTTATAATAATCTCTTATGAAGAAAAAAAGAGTTACAAGAAAGGATGTTGCCGAAAAAGCCGGGGTTTCTCCATCAACAGTCTCACGTGCTTTAAACAAACATCCATCTATTCCAAAAGCTACAGCAGATAGAATTATAAAGATAGCAAAAGAATTGGAGTATGTTCCTTCAAATCTCGCAAGGAGTTTTTACCAGAAGAAAAGCTACAGAATAGGAATTGTAATTCCCTACTGTGTTACGAAGGATAAAATTGAAACCGTACACTCGGAGTACTTCTCACAGATGCTTTTCGGCTGTATGATAAGTGCTTCAAAGGAAAATTACACGGTAAGTGTAATATCTGACAATGGTCTTGATGAGAAGGAGTTATCAAGGCTTGTTCTTTCTCACACTGTTGATGGATTGATATTCTTGGGCACAAAGTTTATGGATCCCCGTTTTAACTATCTATTGGATAAAAATATTCCTTTCATTCTTGTTTATAATTATATTCCGGACAGGGATTGCCTGTATGTCGATATTGACTGCGTGTCTGGAATGAGAGAGGCTTTTGAATACGTTAAGTCAAAAAATATAAGGAAAGTGTGTTATATTGGTGGAAACAAAGAATATATCAATGCAATTGACAGAGAAAAAACTTATCTCAATCTTGTTAAAGAGTTTAATTTTGAACATCTTTTTATTGTTGAAGGCGATTTTTCAAAGGAAAGCGGATTTAATGCAGCAGAAATCATATTAAAAAATGGATTGCCTGAAGTTGTATTTTGTGCAAATGATCTTATAGCATTTGGATTAATAAGAGGCTTTTTTTCTCTCGGTATAAATGTCCCAGATGATGTAAAAGTCATAGGCTTTGACAATCAGGAAATATCTCTTCTCTCTTCTCCGACTATCACCACCATCAACAATCCATTTTACAGGGTGGGATATATTGCTTCACAGAATCTTATTTACTCTTTGAATGGAAAGGAAATTGAAACAAAGAGACTCCCATCAAGATTTATTCAAAGAGAATCAGCATAAAAATTATGGAGGTAGAATGAGCAAAAAATTCAAAGTCTTCGTCGACGGGCAATCAGGTACTACGGGTCTTAAGATAAATGAAAGATTGACAAAGAGAGATGATATCGAACTCCTGGAGATTTCAGAGGAAAAAAGAAAAGAACCTGAAGAAAAAAATAAATTTTTAAACTCAGCGGATATCGTTATACTCTGTCTTCCTGATGAGGCTGCAAGGGAGTCTGTTTCTCTCATCACAAATCCTTCAACAAAGGTTATTGATGCAAGCACAGTTCACAGGGTAGATCCAGAATGGGTCTATGGTCTTCCCGAATATGAAAAGACACAGAGAGAAAGAATACAAAATTCAAAGAGGGTTTGTGTGCCGGGATGTCACGCCACCGGTTTTATACTTTCTCTTTATCCTCTGGTAAAAAATGGAATTGTGCCAACAGATTATCCTGTAACAGTCCACTCGATTACTGGCTACAGCGGGGGTGGAAAAAAATTAATAGAAAGGTTTGAAAGCAATCAAGATAGAGAAAGCTGGCATAGTTCAAGACACTATGCTCTCAATCTAAAACACAAGCATCTGCCCGAAATGCAGAAGTACACCGGTTTATATTATCCCCCTCTTTTTACCCCTGTGGTAGGGAATTTTTTCAAAGGTATGGCAGTGGGAATACCTCTTCACAAAAGACTTCTAAAAAAGAAGGTTGATAGCAATGATATTTATGAAATACTTTCTTCTCATTATGAGAATGAATTCTTTGTAAGAGTAGTGGAAGAAAAAAATTCTTTTGAGATTGATTACTTTGACCCAACTGCCTGTAATGACACAAATCTTGCAGAGATTTTTATATTTGGTAATGAAGAGCAATTCCTGCTTTTAACAAGACTTGATAATCTCGGAAAAGGGGCTTCTGGGGCAGCCATACAGAATCTCAACATAATGCTTGGAATTGATGAAAAAAAAGGATTGATCTAACTTTTAGTTTATAGTTGACACAGCCAACAAATAAACCAAAAATTATCCCAATAAAGGAGGAGAGGAATGGAGAGATTAAAATTTTTAACTGTAAGCCTGTTGCTTGTTACAATTCTTGCCTACTCATGTTCAGGCGAGTCTAAAAAGGCTGAAACAAAGCCAGAAGCAGAAGCAAAGCCAGTGGCAGATCAGATTCTGATTACTGATTTTGAAGACTCTTCAAAAGAGTTGATTACCTATGCAGGTCCACAGAGTAAGATCACTGCAATATACTCGACAGAACAGGCAAAAAGTGGAAAGCAATCTGCCAAAATCACACACGACACAAAAGATTGGGCTGGAGCACTTGTGGTTGTTGAGAAGGAGAAGGGAGACTGGACTGGAATGAAAACATTCAGAATGTGGGTTTACGGAAGTGGTTCAAAGGCAAGGTTTAATATTGATCTCGAAGACGCAAAAAAAGAACAGTATCGCTACACAATTACTGACGACTTCACTGGATGGAAAGAGTTTGTCATTCCACTTTCTGACTTTAAATTCAGAACAGACTGGCAGGCACCTGATGCCGTATTGAACAAAAAGCTCGATTTTCCAATGATGACAGTTCAATTCTGTACTGCAAATCTTGGTAACTTCACCTTATATTTTGACGACATTATAATTGACAGTAAGTAAAATTCTTGCAGAGACGCAAAGTTCTTGCGTCTCTGCTTTTCTATGACTTAGAGGGTTTTTAACTCGGCAAGCTTCTTTTCTGCCTCTTCCTTTATAGCTTTTGGAGCAGTAGGACTTGAAAGTATCTCATCAAGCCTCAGTTTTGCGTTTTCCCTTGCTTCATTTTTAAGTTCTATTATATCCTTATCGCTCATTCCAGCGCTTTTAACCTTTTCTTTGTCTGTATTCAGAAATTTGATCACAAGAATGTAAGCCTTTGCAGTATTTAATTTTGTGGCAGAATCAGAAGCTGTTTTTTCTTTATCAAGAGCCTCCTTTAACACCTTCATCACATTGTTAAAAGAGGTGTCTTCTACCGGTTCAACTTTCTTTTCTTCAACCTTTGGTTTTTCAACTGGTTTTACCTCTTCCTTTTTAGCACAGGAAAAGAAAAAAACTGACAGGCTCAAAACACATATCAAAAATCTAATTGATTTCATAAATAACCTCCAAAAAATTATTCTTTTGTCCAATCAATTGCTTCTATAGCACGCCAGGCAGCCTTTACAGTCTGATCTCTATGTCTTCTGCTGTATAAAACAACTTTAAGAAGAGCTGGAAAAGCTTCTGGCCTTTTCTCCTTCTCAAGTATCTTAATCAATTCCTCGGCAATGACATCATCGTAGAAAGCAACCTGATCATTTTCCCTGAAATCAGGATTGTCATATGTGTAGGTAAGTAAATCAATTATCAGGTCAGTTACCCTTTTTCTATCCTTTTCTTTCAGAAAATAACTTAATGCCATTTTTTTCTTTTCATATTCACCTGTTTTCTTTAGAATCTGATGTGCTTGAAGCACATCATCTAAAGCAACCTGAGAAACTGAAAGAAACAAAAATATTACAATAGATAGCTTCTTTAGGATACCCATCTCTATCACCATTGCAATTTTTTCATAGCTTCCCAGGCAGCCTTTACAGTCTCATCCCTGTGTTTGTCTGGATTCATAACAGTCTGCAAAAGCACAGGAAATGCTCTCGGGTCACCAATGTCTCCAAGTGTAATAATTATAGCCTCAGCAACCCTATCATCATCAAACCTCCTCGGGTCATCCTCTTTGAATTTTGCTCTCGATGCCCCATACTGATTCTTCAGTAGCTCGACCAGCTTTGGAACGGTATTTCTATCCCCTATTCTTGAGAGTGCTCTTGCAGCAGCAATTCTTGGCTGAACAGAAGTATCTCTCTCCACAACTGTAAGAAGAACATCAATATATTTGTTGTCCTTGTTCTTTGAGAGTTCATCAATGGCTAAAACTCTTGCGTCTGGAGAGACAGCGATTGTCTTCTGTTCAGTTTTTGAGGCATTTTTTACCTCCCACATAATAATCTCTTCAAGCAAATCATATTTTTTTGTGGGAACATTGGTTATTTTTGTTATCAACAATACAATTTTAAATTGCACATCAAAACTTGCCTGCTTGCCAATCGAGTTGTTGAACTCCGTCCTCAAATATGGCAAAACCTTGTCAGGTAAAGCAAGCTCCTTTGGTATTGATTCAATAGGCACATTAGGACTTAAAAGTGTCCCAAGTGTTTCTTCCTGAGAAAAACCTATCCCGCATAAGGCTAACAGCATAAATAGGATAAAAGTTACCCTTTTCATAAAAAACTCCTTAAATTGAATTTTGTATTGCATTAGTCTATCGGAAAGAACATAATTAATACTTTAAAGCTATAAGATTGTGAATAGATAGTTGTGCCAAAAACGACCCCACGCACTGCCTATCTACATACAGCATACTTTATTATAAGCAGTTAAAAAAAATTGTCAAGCGAAAAAACTTACAAAAAACTAATTGATAAGCGAATCCAGAAACATTTTTAATACCGGTGGAATATAGTTCGATATATCCTCACCCCTTTTAATCTTTTCCCTTATTTCAGTTGAGGAAATATTTACTTCCTCAAATGGGAAAAAGATAAGTTGAGGAAACTTTTTCAGTACCTCTTTTTCATCAAAACCCGGCCTTCTTACCACAAGAAATTTTGCAATTTCAAAAATCTTTTTGTAATCCTTCCACTTTTCAAGCATTGATGCCTCATCAAGTCCGATTATTATACTTATTTCAGAATGCGGATAGATGGATTTCAAATATGTTAAACTATCAATTGTATAAGAAACCCCTCCTTTTTTTATTTCAAAGTCCGAGAGAACTACATCGGGATTGTGGTTAAGAGGGAAATTTTTTGAATAAAATTCAATGAATTTTTCCCATTTTGCAGGATTTTTTTTCAGGTTAGAATTTCTGTTAAGTTCATCCGGTTGAAAGTAGAAAATTGAAACTCCAGTCATAAGATAACGCATATTTGAATCCCAGCCACCTGAAACATCTTTGAGAGGAGAAATAAAAGCCGGCATTACAATCAACTTTGAAAATTTAAAATTATCAATTGCTGATTTGATGATTGTCATATGACCGTTGTGAAAGGGATTAAATGTACCACCAAATAAGGCTATACTTTCATTCATCTGTTATTCCCTGATATGTCCATCCCCGTAAACCACCCATTTGTCTGTAGTCAGTCCCTCAAGTCCCATAGGTCCCCTCACATGAAGCTTCTGGGTTGAGATACCCATTTCGGCTCCTAAACCAAACTCACCGCCATCGGTAAATCTTGTAGAGGCATTGGCATAGACTGCTGCACTGTCAACACGTTCGAGAAAGTACTGAACATTTCTATAGCTTTCACTTACAATTGAGTCAGAATGATGTGATCCATAATGATTTATATGATTCACAGCCTCTTCAACACTATCAACTATTCTTGCAGACATTTTATAATCAAGATACTCTGTGAAGTAATCTTCATCCTTTGCCTCCGTTAATTGTGGGAAAAGTTCTCTTATATTTCTGTCAGCAATGATTTCCACATTTAGATCAATGAGCTTGCCGATCAACTCCTTTATGTAAGGATATTTTTTGTGAATGAGAAGGGTTTCCATTGCATTACATACAGAAGGTTTCTGACATTTAGAATTAATTACTATCTTTTCAGCCTTTTCTCTATCCGCACTTTCATCAACAAAGACATGACATACACCCTTGTCATGCTTTATTACCGGTATTCTGGACTTTTCTGTTACTGACTTAATAAGACTCTCTCCCCCTCGTGGTATTACAAGATCTATATATGCATTCATTTTCAAAAGCTCATCGACAACCTCATGTTCAAGTTTTTCAATGAGTATTACTGCATCCTCGGGAAAGTTGGAGATTTTTAAGCCTTCTCTTATAAAATTAGCAATGGCTCTATTTGAATTAAAAGCCTCTTTCCCACCTCTGAGGATTACCACATTGCCGGATTTAAGACAGAGAGCTGCCGAATCACTTGTAACATTCGGTCTGGATTCATAAATCATTGCCACCACGCCAATAGGCACCCTTATTTTCTGAATAATTAAACCATTTGGTCGCCTTGTTATAAAATTTCCACTGCCAACAGGATCAGGTAGAGATACAATTTCCATAATAGAATTAACCATTGACTTTATCTTCTTTTCATCCAGAACAAGCCTGTCAATAAAAGCTTTTGGCCTACCTGCTTCTGTTGCAAAAGCCACATCCTTTTTGTTTTCAGCTATAATGCTTGAAGAGTTTCTTTCTATAGCCTTCGCTATGTTTTCAAGAGCAATGTTTTTCTCTTTTGTCCCTCTCGAAGCAACATCGAGAGAAACATTCTTCGCCCGTCTTGCAATATTTTCAACATAACTATAAAACTCACTCATTTCTATCTCCTCCTGACATTAAGGGGCTGTCCAGAAAAGGCATATGCCTTGTGATTGTAGGTACGGAAAACTTGTTCTACACCTACAATTTTTTATGATAGCCCCTGTCAACCTAAAATTTTACCCGAACTTATAATGCTTTCTTACATCTTTTATTATTTCCCACTCACAGGATAATCCTTCAGGAAATACCACAAGATCTCCTTCTCCAAACCTTATCTCACCACCCTCATATCTTACGATTACCTCTCCTTCTAAAATATAACATGTTTCCCTCTCATCATAATGCCAGGAAAATCTACTTTTTTCTTTTGTCCAGATTGGCCAGCTTTTAACATTTAAATTTTTAAGTTCCTCTTCAGAAGGTTTTCTGACCTCTATTATAAATCCCTCCTCCTCCTATGATAAAAGTCAAATTTTATCTACTCCAAAAAAGTATTCAAGCTGCTTTTATAACGAAATTAGAAAAATCT
>JBMFQR010000010.1:0-63699 GCA_049968515.1 Brevinematia bacterium | reverse complement strand
GGTGGTGGAGGGCAACCCTATGGGGCTACAGATGAAATAAGGGCAAAGAGGGCAAGTGGAATATATAAAGATGATAGGGAACACGAAATAAGATGTTCTCATCAGAATCCATATATCCAGAAGCTTTATATGGAGTATCTGGGACGTCCATTGTCAGAAAAATCACATAGGTTATTACATACTCATTACAAGCCAAGACCTCTTTATAACAGATAAAAAATTGTAGCTACAATAATGAAAATGAAAATCTAACCTGAGGTCTGGAAGTGAAAAGTTGGAAAAAATAAACCCCCCTGCATGCCGAAAATATCTGGCAGAGGCAAGAAGTTCATCTCTTGAAATTACAATTGCTTTTCAAAATTTGATTTTCTTATTAAATTATAATAAAATAAAGCATTTCAACGGGGGACATTAAATGCTTTCAACCTTATTTGGATTTGTAATCGCCATATTTGTGATGGGAATTTTAATTTTAGTTCACGAGCTTGGCCATTTTCTATTCGCAAAGATGAATGGAATAGGCGTAGAGGCTTTTTCTATAGGATTCGGGAATGAGCTTTTTGGTTTCACGATTGGAGAAACAAGGTATAGAATCAGTACTATACCCTTCGGAGGCTATTGCAAGCTGAAGGGTGAAGGGGACAAGGAGGATTCAGCTCCGGATTCAATGTATAATAGACCTGCCTATGCAAGGCTACTTACTGTTCTGGCAGGCCCTTTGTTTAACTATCTTTTTGCCTTTATTATACTTATAATTCTCTTTAATGCCGGCTATAAGGATAAGCTTATTGCTCCATATATTGATGTAATTGAAAAGGTTGGTGACAACCCTACCCCAGCATTTAATGCAGGTCTGAAATCAGGTGACTATATTCTTTCCATCGATGATAAACCTGTAGAAAGCTATGCTGATATTCCAAAATATATTGCCCTAAGTAAGACGGAAAATTTAAAAATTACCTTCTTGAGAGAAGGCAAAACAAATGAAATAACTGTAAAGACGATATATGATAAAAATAGAGGAGTATCCTACCTTGGTGTAAGCATGCTTTTTCTACCTGTTGTCGGAAATGTTATGCCAAATAGTCCTGCTGAAAAGGTTCAACTGAAAGAGAACGACAGAATTGTTTCAATTAATGGTAAAAAGATAAACTACTTTTTTGAACTGAGAGAAATGATAAAAGATAAGGCAAACAGTGAAATTGAGATTGTCTACGAAAGAGCATCAAAGCTTTATACAAATCGGGTTAAACTTGATAGGTTTGAAGGAATCGGCTTTTTGGGAGTTTATCCAAAAGAGGTAATCTTTTTTGAAAAATCAGTAAAGGCAAGAAATTTTGTTAACTCAATCGCAATGAGTTTCAACGAGATAAACAAAATCATCATTGAGACACTACAGGGTATATCTGCAATGATAAGAGGCAGGATAAATCCTCAGAAGAATCTTTCCGGGCCTTTAAGGATAATAAACATTACAAGTGAAATTGCAATGAATACTGATTTTATTACGCTGATTAGATTCATTGTATTGCTGAGTGTCGCACTGGCATTTTTCAATCTTTTGCCCATTCCCGGACTTGATGGAAGTCATGTTATACTTAATTTTATTGAAACAGTAACACCAATTAAAATACCTCTTAAGGTAAGAACATACATTGAATATGCTGGTTTTATCTTTATCATTCTGCTTTCCGCACTTGTTTTTCTTAATGATATAATAAATATATTTGGTGGAAGATGATGAATAAAGAACTTAAAATAGGGGTTCTGGTTTCTGGAAGAGGTTCAAATTTAGAGGCAATAATCAAAGCAATTGAAAATGGTTCTCTCAGAAATACAAAAATTGCAATTGTTATAAGTGATAATTTAGAGGCAAGAGCATTGCAGATATGTAAAGAACACAATGTAAGAGCTGAATATATAAGTGCAGCACCTTATAAAACAAAGCTTGATGGTGAAGCAGAAGAGAAATACATAAAGAAACTGAAGGACCATAATGTTGGGCTTGTTGTTCTTGCTGGCTTTATGCGAGTAGTAAAAAGTAGATTTATAAATGCCTTTAAGAATAGAATAATAAATATTCATCCATCACTTCTCCCAAAATATCCCGGTCTTCATACCCATGAGAGAGTTATTGAGGCAGGAGAGAAAGAATCGGGATGTACTGTCCATTTTGTAAACGAGGTTGTAGATGGTGGAAAGAGAATTATGCAGGCTAAGGTAGCTGTTTTGCCAGATGATACTCCAGATAGTCTTGCGGCAAGAATTTTAGAAAAAGAGCATATAATCCTGCCGAAAGTAATTCAGATGTTTGCTGATGGTAAAATTGATTACGAGAGTTTTCCGGATGAACCAATCTTACTTGAGGAGTAGGGGAAAATGGAAGTATTAAATTCTATCAGAAAAGAGGTTCTGGAGCTTGATTATTATAAAGCCGGAAAGACCTCAAAGTCAAAAAGAAGAATTAAACTCTCCTCAAATGAAAATCTTATGGGTACATCTTCTCTTGCAATTCAGGGAATAAAAAAATCTCTTTCTCAGAAGCTCAATATATATCCTGATTCAAAAATGAAGGTTTTGAAAGAAACACTTGTTGAGTTTTTTAGAAGGCATAATTTTTACATAAAAGAGGAGAACATTGTCTTTGGGGATGGTTCGGGTGAGGTGATAAATATGCTATTTGCCCTCTTTCTCTCTGAAAACTCCACTCTTATATTGCCAGAAAAAAGCTTTATATTGTATTATCTGCACTCAAAATCAAAGGGGGCAAAGCTGGTTGAGATAGAGAGAAAAGATTACAGAATAGATTTAGAAAAGATAAGAGAGACCGTAAATAATATTAGAGGCAAAAAGCTTGTACTTTTCGCAAATCCAGATAATCCAACTTCTACATTTATCTCTAAGGAAGAGATTAGAGACTTTATCTCAAAAATTTCACCTGAAATACCTGTAATAGTTGATGAGGCATACATACATTTTGCCAGCCTTTCAAGTTCAGTAATTGATTTAATAAAGGAACTTCCAAATCTGATTGTAACCCAGACATTCTCAAAGGCTTATGGACTTGCAGGTCTCAGAGTTGGCTATGGAGTAATGAATGAGGAAATTTGCAGACAGATTGAGAAAATAAGGCTTCCTTTCAATCTGAGCTCTTTACAACAGATTGGTGCAACCTGTGCATTAAAGGACGATAAATTTTTAAGAAAAACAATCAGTTACGTGGCTAAAGGCAAGAAATTTTTAGGCGAGGAATTTAAGAAACTCGGATTGAATTATTTAGAGCCAGCTGCCAACTTTTTCTTTGTGGATCTGGGCGAAAAAGCTGTTGAATTAATCGATTTTCTGGAAGCAAGGGGAATAACTTTGAGACATCTTGTTGATTTTGGCTATCCACAAAATTTTGCAAGAATAACAATAGGTCTTCCTCATCAAAATAAACTTCTTATAAAGAGGCTGAAAGAATTTTATGGAAGATGAAAGAATAAAATCCCTTGAAGAAAGAATTAGAAAGCTTGAATTAATTCAGGATTTAAGTATCCTTTTAAACAAAAGTGATGATATGAATGAGCTTTTAAATCTGATGTTGGACAAATGTATAAAATTAACAGGTGCAGATACCGGTTCTATAATGTTAAAGGAAGAGAATAATGAGTTTTTAAAGTTTGTTGCCTTCAGAGGCTTTGATAAGGAAAAGGTAGAGAAGACAAAAATTAAGGTAGGGGAAGGTCTTACAGGAGTTGTTTTTAAGGAAGGTTTACCAAAGCTTGTAAATGACGTTACAATTGACCCGTTTTATATTCCGATGAGAGAGGACATACAATCAGAGGTGGTTGTTCCACTCCTTTCCGGAAACAAAGTAATAGGAGTTTTAAGTCTCGACAGCAAAAAGAAAAATGCCTTTAAAGAAGAGGACTTACAGTCTCTGATAACAATAGCCAGCTTTTCTTCAATTCTTCTCTCCAAAATAATTCTTTATGAAGAACTTGAAAAAAAGGTCAGGCTTAAAGACTTGCTTATTGATGTAATTACATCTCTTGAAAAATCCTTTGATGTTGATAGTATTTTTGATTTCATAATGAAAAAACTGACCCGTAGTTTTGGGATAATAAGGGGTATGCTTGTTACATTTGAGAATGAAGAACTGAATGTCCTTTCCGTTATGAAGGCATTTAACATCACCGAAGAGGAAATGAGAAGGGGCATCTATAGAGTTGGAGAAGGGATTGTTGGAAAGGTTGTTCAAACCTCACAGCCAATATCAATAAAAAACCTTCATGAAGAAAAAGAGTTTCTAAATAGAATGAAAATAAAGAGAAATAAGGACATCCCCGTTTCTTTTATAGCAGTTCCGATTAAAATAGAGGGAGTTGTAGTAGGTGTTTTAGCGGTAGAAAAAAGATTTGAAGGAGAAGCTGCTCTCAAAGAAGATGAAGAAATACTTGTAATACTTTCCAATTTCATTGCCGGGAGGATAAAAAATTTCGGGGCATTATTAAAAGAAAAGAAAAGTCTGATTGAAGAAAATGTCAGTTTAAAACATGAATTGTCAAGAAGTTATAGTTTTCAAAACATAATTGGAAAGAATAAAAAGATGGTGCAGATCTTTAATCTTATACAGTCCATAGCAGATAGTGAGGCTTCCATCCTTATTTTAGGGGAGAGTGGAACTGGAAAGGAATTGATTGCAAGGGCAATCCATTATGCAAGCGGAAGGAAAAGTGGTCCTTTTGTGAGCATAAATTGTGCAGCCATACCTGAAACCCTTCTTGAATCAGAGCTTTTTGGGTACAGGAGAGGGGCTTTTACAGGGGCTGTATCCGACAAGAGAGGGAAATTCCAGCTTGCGAACGGTGGCACCCTCTTTCTTGACGAGATAGGAGATATGCCCTTGTATCTTCAGGCAAAGATACTGAGGGTGTTGCAGGAGAAAGAGATAGAGCCCATCGGAAGTGAAACAAAGGTAAAAATAGACATAAGGCTCATTTCTGCCACAAATAAACCGATAGACCTGTGGATTAAAGAAGGGAAATTCAGAGAAGATTTGTACTATAGAATAAATGTTATAGAGATTAAAATTCCTGCATTGAGAGAAAGAAGAGATGACATTCCTATACTTGCAAACCACTTTTCAAAAAGATATGCTGAAAAGAACAGAAAAAAAGTTAAAGAAATTTCAGAAGAAGCAATGTTGTTATTACAGAACTATAACTGGCCCGGCAACGTAAGAGAGCTTGAAAATGTGATAGAAAGAGCAGTTCTTCTCTGCAATGAAGAAAGAATTGATATTTCTCATTTGCCAGATTATTTGAGAAAAGAAGATGAAATTCTCGAGCTTCAGATATCTAAATGGCTGGGAGAGGTTGTTAAAAATCCGGCATTTGAAGGGAAAGTCTATGATTATGTTATTGATAATATCGAAAAAGAGTTAATTTCAAAGGCCCTGATTAAATTTGACAGAAATCAGCTTCAGACTTCTGAATTCTTAGGTATAAACAGAAACACTCTGAGAGCAAAGATCGAGAAATATGGATTATGAGATCAGTCTGGCTTTGTAAAGCTTTCCATTAGCTCATATATAATTATCACTCATACCTTAATGCTTCAATAGGATTCAACTCTGCGGCCTTTCGGGCTGGATAAAATCCAAAAAACACCCCCACACCCAGAGAAAAAACAAATGCAACTAGAAAAACCGGCAGAGAAAAGACAACCTTCATATTGAAAAGCTTTTCAACCCCAAATCCTATAAAAACCCCTAAAAACATTCCAATCAGACCCCCTGTTAAGCAGAGAATCACGGCCTCTGAAAGGAATTGTAAAAGTATGTCCTTCTCCTTTGCCCCGACGGCGATTCTTATGCCTATCTCTCTGGTTCTTTCTCTGACAGTGACAAGCATTATGTTCATTATCCCTACACCACCAACAATTAGCGAAATCCCGGCAATCGAGGCAAGAAATATTGTAAGCAACATAGTTGTCTGATTGAATGTCTCAAGAATGTCCGTTTGATTTCTTATCGTAAAATCATCATCAGCATTTTCAGAAAGTTTGTGTGATTCTCTCAAGATATTCCTTATTTCCTCCTCACAGGCTGACATTTGTTCCTGTGAAGCTGCACTCACAAGTATCTGTCCAATAAACCTTGACCTTGAAATTCTTGATTCAAATGTGGTGTAAGGAACAAGCACAACATCATCCTGATCACTCATTCCACCGGATGCACCTTTAGGAGTAAGAACGCCAAGTATCTTAAATCTATTTCCCTGAATTCTAACCTCCTCACCTGTGATATTTCCATTCCCGAAGAGATTAGTTGCAACTGTATATCCTATCACACATACCTTCGACTTTGTCCTTACATTCATCTCGTTAAAAACTTCGCCTGATATGACATCCCAGTTTCTTATTTTGAAATAATCCTCCGAAACTCCATAAACAGAAGTATACCAGTTGCCAGCAGGTCCTACAATCTGGGAATTTATTCTGTAAAGGGGAGAAATTCCATCAATCAGTGTAGCTTCCCTCTTTATCTTTTCAATATCTGCAATGGTAAGCCTTGAGGCACTTCCAAGCCCCATTGAAACCCCTCCCTGTCTGAATGTCCCCGGAAAGACCGTGATAAGATTTACTCCCATACTGCCTATCTGACTTTCAACCTGTTTTTGAACCCCAAGTCCAATTGAAACCATAACAACCACTGATGTTATTCCAATAACCACTCCAAGCATGGTTAAAAAGCTTCGCAGCTTGTTTTTCAAAATGGATCTATAAGCATCTTTTATTATTTCAAAAAACATCTTCTACCTCTGAACAGAATCTTTCAGAATCAAGCCATCTTTCATCTCAATAACCCTTTTAGCATAGGAAGCAATGTCATGCTCATGTGTAACAAGCACAATCGTGATACCATATTTATTTAAGTCTTCAAATATTGACATTATTTCTTTGCTTCTCTCACTATCAAGGTTCCCAGTTGGTTCATCTGCAAGAATAAGTGAGGGATTGTTTACAAGTGCTCTTGCAATTGCAACTCTTTGTTGTTCCCCTCCTGAAAGCTGGTTTGAAAAATGGTTTCTTCTATCCTTCAGTCCCACCATTTCAAGCGAATCAAGGACCCTCCTTCTGATTTCCGAATCTTTAAGTCTTGGATATGTATAGAGTAATGGAAGCTTGACATTATCATAGGCTGTTGTTCTCGAAATCAAATTAAAAGATTGAAAAACAAACCCTATCTTTTTGTTTCTGATTTCAGCTCTTTCATCTTTACTCAGTGAGTCCACCTTCTTTCCTTCAAGGTAATATTCTCCCTCACTTGGCATATCGAGAAAACCGAGTATGTTCATCAGTGTGCTCTTTCCAGAACCGGATGCCCCCATTATTGCGATAAATTCCCCCTCTTTAATTGAAAGAGAAACCCCTTTTAAAGCGACAACCTTTGCTTCCTTGAGTTCTGGATTGTATATCTTTTTCACATTCAAAAGCCTTATCAAATCTTCCATTTATCTTCTCCCTGGCACAGGTGGACCAAAAAACATTGGCCCGGATGATGTGGACTGCTTTTTTGAGGTGGTTGCGTAGGATATAACCTCTTTGTCCTCTATGTCCTCATTTCTCAACGGCTCAATCTCAACATATTTACCATCGGATATTCCAGTCTTAACCGGTAGCGGTGTTATTTTATTATTTTTTCTATCATAAAGCCAGAGTATTTTTACATTTTCATTTCTTTTTGTGGGAAAAATACCCTCTCTTTTCTGTTCTGTTTGCTTGGGTCTCTGCCCCTTTAAGCTTTTTAACATCTCCCGTGTGGGTTGAAATCTTAATGCTGTAGAAGGAACCTTATAAATATTTGCTTTACTCTCAACAATTATATCCACTGATGCAGTCATCCCCGGCAACAGCCTTTTTTCTTTATTCTCAACGCTTATTACAACTGTGTAGTTGACGACATTCTGAATAGTCTGTGGTTCAACCCTTATCTGGCTTACCTTTCCAGTAAAAATTCTATCCGGAAATGCCCCCACACTGAAATTAACCTTCTGTCCTACTTTTACATTTCCAATTTCAGTTTCGTCGACCAGCGCTTCAATTTCAAGACTGGATGGCTCTGTGGCAATAATAAACAGAGGGTTTGCTGTGTTGACATTTGTTCCTTCATCAATATTCTTTGTGACTATCATCCCATTTACAGGTGCATATATAAAGCTATATTCATAATTGAGTTTTGCCTTTTCATACTCAACAAGCGAGGCTTTATAGGAGAGGTCTGCTGACTCAAAATTGTATTTTGCGTCAGACAATTCCTTTTCAGACTTAAAACCCGATTCAAATAAATTTGAGCAATCCTCATATTCCTTTTTTGCCACCTCAAGGCTGTTTGAATTTTTCAAAAGATTATGCCTTGCCTCCTCAAGAGAAAGCTTCAAGATTGAATTGTCAATAACTGCAAGAAGGCTTTTTGCTTTTACATATTGATTGAAATCTACATAGACTTTTTTTACAATGCCATCAACCCTCGAATAAACTCCTATGGATTTTTTGTACTTAAGATTGCCAGTTGTTGATATCGTCTTTACTATTTCACCCCTTTCTATCTTTGTGGTCTGAAAGTTATACTCCTTCCTGCTAAAAAAGATGAGATATGTAATTATAGCTATAGCCAGCAAAAGAATAATGATAAATATTGTAAGTTTTTTCTTCATAATTGCCTCCAGCTACAAAATCCTTTCAATCCTTGCCACCTCCATCCAGTAGTCATAATAGGCACTTTCATAGCTATTCTTTGCCTTTAGGTAAGAAAGCTCTACGTTTAAGTAATCAATATCATTTATTTGCTTCAATTCTCTTTGCTTTTTTGCATAGTTCAAATTTTCGATGGAGATCTCAAAATTTGCCTTTTGAATCTCGAGGGCTTTTTTATAGTATTCAAGATCAAAGAGATGGGAATTGACTGTACTAAAGAAACTATTAAGATAAGCCTCTTTCTGAATTTTTATCTTTTCGATATTTTCAATTTTATACTTTATCTGATTATTTAAACTTGAATTGGGCAAAAGATCATCGAGAGGCATTGAAAATGTTAAACCCGCTGACCAGTTTCCCTGCCAGTCTCTTTTGCCAGTCTGTCTATCAGTAATTTCATAGTTCAGCCTGTAATCAATGCCTGCAGAGATTCTGGGAAGCCTTGACCACTCAAGTGCACTTTTATTTAATTCCTCTTTTTTTATGTTGTATTCATAGGTAAGATATTCTATATCATTTGAAATCGAAATTGAATAAAGGTTTTCTTTGTCTGAAATAAGGGAATCAGAAAGAATAGATTCAATGTCAAAAAGCTCATTCTTTAAAAGTATTGTTTTATTTGTGTCTTTAACTCCAAGAATGAGAAGAAGATTTTGTTGCTCCTTTAGATAATCATGTCTTTTTTTAAGCAGCTCGAGGTCTGCATTCTGGTAGTTTAGAAATGCCTGATTTAATTCAAGAGTTGTAATCTGGTTGAGGCGAAATCTCTCCTTTGCCTCTTCATACTTTTTTAACATCAATCCAATCTGTTGATTTAGTGTTTCGATTTCAGAAGAAAGCAACTTGAGTTTGAAATAACTTTCAAGTAAGGTTAATTTCAATTCTTTCTTTTTATCCTCTACTTTTTTCTTCATTAACTCAAGATAAAGTTCATTTGCTTTGTGATTGTTATAATTCTGAAATCCATTAAACAGAACTTTATCTATTCCCAGTGAAACAGAATAGTTATCTGAAAATTCGTTGGTAATCTCGATGGTTTTTTCTCCCATTTTGTATGAGGTAATATTTTCTCCATTTGTAAAAAATCTATATGTATAGTCTCCCCCAGCATTTATAGATGGATAAAATAGTTCTGCAAAACTTTGACCTGTGGTTAATTTTGCAATCTTAAAATCCTTTTCAAGCTCTTTTAATTCTGCATTGTTTTCGTAAGTAATATTGATAGCCTCTTCAAAATCTATCTCAAGCGAAAAAACACTCCCCGATAGGAAAAAAACAAGTAAAAGCCCTAAAATTTTATATTTTCCCATTAAGTTACCTTATAGCTATTTGATGCAGGAAAGGTAATGTTCTGCCTATATAATTAAGTCAAATCTGCCCAAAAAGGTTGCATTTTTATATTTACTTGAGATTTTTTTCTAAATCGTGTATTATCTTATAATTTCCATTTCGTCGGTAGTGGGGAGTTGTCTGCAATATTGCTTGAAGCAAGGTTGCAAAAAACCTGTATTTCAATCTGACTTCTGGAGAAGATGAATGTATAAATTAAAGCTTGCAACAGGAGAAATAGATATTGAGAGAATGGTTATAAAGCTTGGCACAAAGCAGATTACCGATATAAAGACTATTAATTACGTTAATATTTCAAGTATAGTAGGCGAAATTGCCAGTCTGAAAAAGTCTATAAATGATATTGTTCTTGTGGTAAGTGGGGCAATAGGAATTGGCATATATGAGATATTTAAAGGCAATCCATATATGGCTCTTTCTCTCTCTCAAAAGCAAGCAATTGCCGGAGTTGGACAGATTTCTCTGATGCAGATACTTAAAGATGAATTCAAGAAATACAATATTCCAGTGGGGCAGGTTTTACTGACGCAGAATATTTTTGATGATAGAAAGGCATATCTGAATGCTAAAAACACTCTCTTTTCCATGCTTGAAATGGGAATAATTCCGGTAATAAATGAGAATGATTCCGTTGCTACAGAAGAAATAAAGGTTGGACAAAATGATACCCTCGGGGCACTGGTAAGTTTACTGATTGATGCCAGCGTTTACATAATGCTTACTGATACTGATGGGTTTTATGAAAACTATGGCACACCTGAAAGAAAACTCATAAAGGTTGTGGATGACATAGAAAAATACTTTTCCCACGCAAAAGACCCGGAAAATCCTTTTGCAAGGGGAGGAATGATAACGAAGCTTTCCGCTGCAAAAATGGCTGTCACAGGTGGTATTCCTGCAATAATTGCGAATGGCTTTAGAGAAAACAGGCTTCACCTTATACTTGAAGGCCTGAACAATGGCACAATATTTTTGCCTTCTTTGAAGGCATTAAGACATAAGAAGAGATGGATTCTCGGGAAAAAGCCGAGAGGACAGATTATTATTGACGATGGTGCTAAAAATGCGTTAAAAAATAATAAAAGCCTTCTTGCAACTGGAATAAAAGATGTAAAGGGAAGCTTTGATTACGGAGATACCGTCCAGATTCTTGACTTATCTAAAAAAGAAGTTGGAAGAGGCCTTACAAATTATAGTAGTGAGCAGATAAAGCTCATTATGGGAAAGAAATCGAATGAAATAGAAAAAATTCTCGGAGAAGAAAATAAGTATTCCTGTGTCATTCATGTGGATAATCTTATCCTTCTCTGAAATGGAAAAATGCCTTCCTAAATTTGAAGGTTTTTATTCCAGACTTCCTTTGCTTTTTTAATAAAGCCTTCTTTTTCTTTATCTGGCAGAAAAGAGGCTTTAAAGCCATTAATAACAAGATTTAGTAAATCTGAAAGTGAAAAGTTTAACTTATCATGAATTTTCCAGTACTCTTCAACCAAAGATGTATTAAAAAATGTTGGGTCATCTGTGTTGATGGTAACAAGTATTCCCTCTTCATAAAATTGTTTTACCGGATGTTTTTCTATCTCTGAAACAAACTTCTTTGTAAATACGTTACTGGTGACACATATCTCTAAAGGTATCTGAGTTTCTTTTAGATAGGCTATCAGCTCTTTATCCTTTATTGAGGCAATTCCATGCCCTATTCTTTCAGCACCGAGTTCCTTGATTGCATCCCATACAGAAGAAGAATCTGCATCCTCTCCAGCATGTGCTACTAAATGCAGATTGTTATCTTTTGCAATATGAAATAAATCCTTAAATTTTACTGCAGGGCCTTTTATTTCATCTCCTCCGAGCCCTATCCCGATAATATGCTGATTTCTATATTTTAGAACAAGCTCAAGATTCCTCTTCGCATTTTCATAGCCGAATGTTCTTGAGATATCAATTATCAATTTAATGATAATATTTTTTTCTGCCTTTATCTGTTCAATTTTTCTGGACATCACATCCAGAATTTCCTTGAAATCCATTCTTTTTTTGAGAAACATAGAAGGTGAAAAAAATAATTCACAGTAAATTATGTTATTATTAGATAAATAATTTGCCACATCATCAAACAACAATTCAAAATCAGAGGGCTCAACAAACAAATCCTGTATAAATAAAAATGACCTAATAAACTCCTTTAAGCTCTCATAATGAAAGAGCTTATTTATTTTCTCCCCTTCATATTTCGGAGTGGGGTTTCTTTCAAGAAACTTTCTTACAGTAGAAATACTTATTGTGCCCTCAGCATGAAGATGCAATTCAGCTTTTGGAACCGCCTTCAGTAAAATTACAAAATCTTCCTTCTTCATAATAGTATTAAATTTATCGGCACAATATGGGTAATTACCTTAACAATCTTAAATTGTTTGGGTTGTATTCAAATAACTTGACACTTTTTCAATAGCTGTTATAATATAGCAAGGTTAAGGGCTCAAAAGTAAAGGAGGGGGTATGCCTTATTACTTATGGTTTGCAGTGGGTGCAATATTAATCGCCCTTGAAATAGTAGTCCCGGGTTTTGTAATATTCTGGTTCGGGGCAGGAGCTGTAATCACGTCAATACTTGTAATATTTAAATTCATTCCAAAGCTTGAATATCAATTCCTTGTATTCTTTTTAAGTTCTTTTTCTCTAATGCTTGTCTGGTTTTTATGGTTAAAAAAATTCTTCGTAAAACCAGAGGATTTAATTGATCCCGAAATAAAAAACTTAAAGGGTGTGGTAAAGAAAAAGATAAAACCCGGAAAACCGGGCAAGGTAGAATTATATGATAACTACCATGGAATAAAGATATGGAAGGCTTATTCAGATGAAGAATTAGAAGAGGGTGAGGAAGTTAAGATTTCAGGAGCTGAAGGAATTTCACTTTTTGTAAAAAAATAAAATAATGGAGGTTTTTATGGTAGCATTTAATATTGTAGTCATAGGTATTGGTCTTGTGGTATTATTTTTGATTCTTAAAGGTGTGAGAATGGTACCCCAGGCAGAAAACTGGATTGTGGAAACATTTGGTAAGTACTCAAAGACCCTGAAACCGGGGTTAAATCTTATAAACCCTCTTTTTTCAAGAATAGCTTACAAGGTGGATATAAGAGAAAGAGTGCTTGATCTCCCAGCACAGGGTATAATTACGGCCGATAATGCAACAGTTACAGTGGATGGAGTCGTATTCTACAAGGTTATGGATCCGTATAAGTCCTCTTATGGTATAGAAGACTTACAGATGGCCATTTCAAATCTTGGCATAACAACCCTTCGTTCCATAATGGGAAGAATGACACTTGATGAGGCTTTTTCCTCAAGAGAAAAAATCAATGCTGAGCTTCTCACAATTCTCGATGAGGCAACTGACTCATGGGGCACAAAGGTAACCCGTGTTGAAATAAAGGACATAAAGCCGCCGGCAGAACTTGCAAGGGCAATGGCACTTCAAAAGCAGGCAGAACAGGAAAAGAGGGCAAGAATCCTTGAGGCAGAGGCAAAGAAAGAAGCAGCAGAAAGAGAGGCTGAGGGTTACAAAAGGGCTAAGATTCTTGAAGCAGAGGCAAGAAGAGAGGCAGCCGAAAGGGATGCCGAGGCAAGAGAAAGACTTGCACAGGCAGAAGCTAATGCAATAAGGTCAGTAACCGATGCACTTTCAGCTTCAAGAGGAGACCCCTTGATTTACCTAATTGGGCAGGAATATATAAAAAGCCTTGCAAAGCTCGGTGAATCTGCAAATGCAAAATTTTTAGTTCTGCCTTCAGATCTACTTCAGACATTGAAGACTCTACTGCAAAAAGAAGGGAAATAGCCATCTCAAGCTAAAACCTTAAGAAGTGTATCACAGAAGAACTCTATTTCATTTTCCCCGATTGTAAAAGGTGGTAAAAGCCTCAGAGTATTTACCCCAGCCCTTAAGGTCAATATTCCCTTTTCGACAAGCTTTTTAATAATATCTTTTACTTCAATCTTTTCATCAATGTCTATACCAATCATTAGTCCATAAATTCTTAAATCTTTTATTCTGTCTGGATATTTTTCCCTTACCTTTTCAAGTCCGGACTTGAAAAGTAAAGATAAATGATTTATCCTTTCCACAAGATTTTCATCAAGAAGCTCCATAACCTTTATTCCAGCTGTACAGGCTATATAATTTCCACCGAATGTAGAGGCATGTAATCCCGGTTTCATTTTATCTGCAAGCTCTGACCTTATGGCAAAAGCACCTATCGGTATACCATTGGCAAGGGATTTTGCAAGTGTTATGGCATCGGGCACGACGTCAAAAAGCTGATAGCCAAAATACTTTCCGGCTCTTCCAATGCCTGTTTGCACCTCATCAAATATCAACATTGCATTATATTTTGTGGCAAGTTCCCTCGCCTTTAAAACAAACCTTTCATCCTGTTTTTTTACACCCCCTTCTCCCTGAATGGCTTCAATAAATATTGCACAGGTGTTCTCGTCAAACTTACTTTCCAGTTCCTCAATATTTCCCGGCTCAACAAAGTCAATGTTTCCAACAATTGGTTCAAATCCCTTCCTGTATTTTTCTTGTCCGGTCAGAGAGATTGCACCCAAGGTCCTTCCATGAAAAGAATTATTTAATGAAATAATCTTATTTTTACCATTTTTAGTTGCGTTGCCAATCAATCTTGAAACCTTTATGGCAGCCTCATTGGCTTCTGTTCCACTGTTGCAGAAAAAGAGTTTTGCCTTAAAGCTTTTTTCACTTATCTTTTTTGCAAGCTCTATCTGTAGTTCGTTATAATAGTAATTTGATATGTGGGATATCCTGTCAAGCTGTTTCTTTATTGCGGAATTTATTTTCTTGTTGGCATGACCAAAATTAACCACCGATATTCCAGAGGTAAAATCGAGATATTTTTTGTCTTCATCATCGTAAACAAAATGCCCCTTTCCTTTTACAATATTCAAAGGCAACCTGTCATAAAAAGGAATTAACCATTCTTTCTCAAGTAACTTAACTTCCTCTTTCAATTTTTCCTCCTGTGAAATCGGGAAATGAGAGTGCAATATTGTTCATTACAAAACGTTTAAATCTTCTCCTTTTTTATCTCCTCTTCAGTCTCAGGTGTTGTTAGAAGATCATAAAATTTCACAAAATTGTCTCTATCAGGTGAATTTCTGAAAGCAATTGCTGATCGGGGATGTTCATTAAGCATTCCGGTAATCATATAGGGAATTATATATCCCCACTCAATCTTTTCTCTCAAGGGAAGATATTCTTCCTGTATAAGCTTTAAAACCGGTCTCAGATTGAACTTTGGATTCTGCAAGAAGCTTAACAATAATTCGAGGCAACAATTTCCCGGTCCTCTTCCTATCCCATAAACAGAGGCATCAAGATAGTTTGCACCATCAATTATAGCCTGAATTGTATTACCAAAAGCAAGCTGCCTGTTATTATGAGTATGAATCCCCACATTTTTCCCGGGTAAAGCATTCAAATACTTCTTCACAAGGAATGTAACGTCTTCACAATACATCGCACCATAAGAATCCACAACATAAACCACCGGTATATCAGTTTTACTGAGATCATTTAAAGCCTCATCAATTTCCCTTTCAAGATTTGTCGAAACTGCCATAATGTTCACAGTAGTCTCATACCCCTTATCCATAATCATATTGCAAAGGGCAATGGCTTTATCTACATCTTTAATATAACAGGCTACTCTTATCATATCAAATGGAGATTCTTCCTTTGGTTTTATGTCCTTATCTTCAACACGTCCTATATCCACCATACAGGCAAGCTTAACCTTTTTTTCTACCCCGTCGATAATTCTTTTCACATCATCATCGTCACAGAATCTCCATTTACCAAACTCCTTGGGGCTAAACATTTCTTTTGATGCCTTATATCCCAGTTCAACATAATCCACGCCTGCTTCATTTAAAGCAATGTAGGTAGCTCTTACAAACTCATCGGTAAAATGCCAGTTGTTTATCAAGCCACCATCTCTTATAGAACAATCCAATACCTTTATCTCTGGCCTGTACATTTACTTCTCCTCTAATAAGTATTTAAAAGCAATCTCAATAGTGAGAAAACCTTTGCGGCTTTGCCCTATGTGAAATTAGCTATTTCAGGGTTAATAATTATAATACTGCTTTTCTATTTTTGCAAAAAACTGTTAGCACTACAAATCTTGTAGAAATTTTTGCAACAATGTCTAAACATTAAGACTGACAATAGCATTTTTTACTTTTTGAGAGGTTTCAATCTTATGAATTTCTTTTAAGACTTCTTTGACTTTTTTAGATAATCTCTTTTTGCCAAGTTCTTCAATGATAGTAATTTTTACTTCTTCATTTATGTTGGCATAAAGAAGTCTTAAAAGATCGCTTAAAGGATAGAGCTTATTTTTGTTTATAAGCATTCTTACGGAATACTTCTGCACATATAGATTCTTTGAATAAAGAATATTGTTTATCAACTCTTCCTCTGAAAGCCTCTGGTTTTTTGTATCTGTCACCAGATTTTTGAATGAAATTTTTTCAAATGCAGGGATTATAATTTTTTTCAATTCTTTGAAATTGAAGAACTCAAAAAAGTTTGGCTTTTTTAATGTTTTTAGAGATTCATCATATAACTTTCTCTTTTTTGGATTTGAAAGCACCGAATAAGCTGCCGTAATTTCCTCAAAAACCTTTGATTGATTTCTAAGATTCTTTTTTGAGTCTGGATGAAACTTTTTTGCAAGTTCCCTGAATGCCTTTTTTATGGTTTTTAAATCAGCGTCCTGTGATACACCAAGAATATCATAATAGTTCTTCATACAACCTCTTGGTAGAAATTCTTATCAGTACTTATTTCACTCAATATGAATTCAAGTCTATCAATCTGTCTTTTCAAATCATCAAGATTTTGCTCCTCTTCATTTCTCATTACAGAGAATTTTATTTCCTCAAGTTCCTGATTCACAAGCATATTGTAATAAAGAGGAGGAAGGGTCGTTTTTATTCTATCCATAAGGTTTTCTGCATAGGTTTTTAATTTCATAACCTCAAAAAGGCTTTTTCTCCTATCTATCTCTGCCTTCAGTCTTTTATCTTTCTGTAGCTTATCAACTTCATCCTTTGTCAGGAAAGACTCATTCTTTATGGTAATATTCTGTGTAATCTTTGTATCAACATCCACAGCACTAACACTGAGTATTCCATTTACATCAATTTCAAAGATTACCTCTATGCGAGGAACTCCCTTTTTTGCTTCTCTAATTCCCTCAAGCTTGAATTTTCCAAGAGAGACATTGTTTTTAGCATACATACTTTCGCCCTGCAAGATATGTATTTCAACACTCTTCTGAAAGTCCGTAACAGTAGTGAAAATTCTTTTAGCACATGTGGGTATTGGGGTATTTCTTTCGATTATAGGTACAAAATATCTATTTTCAACCTCTATTCCGAGGGAGAGAGGTATTACATCAACAAGTATAAGCCCTTCTTTTTCACCTTGAATTATACCAGCCTGTATTGCAGCACCTCTGGCAACTGAGTATTCCGGGTCTACCGAGAGATCCGCTTCTTTTTTAAAGAATTCACTTACTCTTTTCCTGATATATGGGATTTTTGAAGAACCACCCACAAGTATTATTCTATCAATCTCTTTAATGGTTAAGCCGGCATCTGAAAGACTTTCTTGACATAGTTCAATCGTTCTGTCAACATAATCAACAATCATTTCTTCAAACTCATTTCTTGTAATCTCAAAGTCGAGATCCTTGGGACCATTTTCATCCGCGGTAATAAATGGAACGTAAATATTTGTCTTCTCTTTTGTCGAAAGCTCAATCTTTGCCTGCTCAATTGCATTGCCAAGCTTTGCAATAGCAAGAGGATCGGCTTTAAGATCTATACCTGTCTCTTTATAAAACCTTTCGAGTACTATTTCCTCTATTCTTTTATTGAAATCTTCGCCTCCAAGATTATTATCCCCGCAGGTTGCAACAACCTCGAAAATTCCATCAGAAACAGTCAAAATTGAGACGTCAAAAGTCCCCCCGCCTAAATCATAAACAACAATATTCTGTTCTTCATTTCCCCTCATTCCATAAGCAAGTGCTGCCGCTGTAGGTTCATTTATTATCCTTGTTGTTTTAAGACCTGCAAGCTCACCGGCTATCTTTGTAGCTTGCCTCTGATTATCATTAAAGTATGCAGGAACTGTTATTACCGCCTCAAAAATCTTTTCATTAAGATAATTTTCAGCTATCTTTTTTAATTCCTTCAGTATAAAAGAGGATAATTCTTCCGGGGAATATGTCCTGTCGTTTATCTTTATTTTCTCTCCCGTTCCCATCTTTCTTTTCACCCTTCTTACTACATTCTCCGGATATTTTAACTCATATTTTAAAGCCTCATACCCGGAGAACACAGTATCTTCAGAAAAAACAAGAACAGATGGGAGGCTTTTTCTACCCTTTGCATCAGGAATTATCTCCGGTTTGCCATCATTTAAAAATGCAACTGAAGAAAAGGTTGTTCCCAGATCTATTCCTATTACTTTAGACATAAAGACTCCTGTTTCATTGTCTTACTTATATTTTCGGCTCTACTATCTATTTTTTAAGAGTTTGGATTTTTGCTTTCTGAATTTATGAATAATTTTTTGTATTGGCTTTTTTCAATAAAATATTTATTTTTCGCCAATTTCAGTGGTTGCAATTTACACATTAAAAAGCTTGATATAAATCAGCTTATGCACTAAAAAATCGCCGGTTGTTTAATAAAGTTAGAAATTTGACACAAAGGCATATATTATTTAAAATATAATAGGTGTTGGGGCGTTGTCTAACGGTAGGACGACAGACTCTGGATCTGTTTGTGAGGGTTCGATTCCTTCCGCCCCAGCTTATGGCCCTATCGTCTAGCCTGGTCCAGGACGCCGCCCTCTCACGGCGGTGACTCGGGTTCAAATCCCGATAGGGCTAAAAGTTTTAAGGGAGTGTTGTTTGTAAAACAACACTCCTTTTTTTTGTCGGTGACTCGGGACAGAAGTCTGAAATATAAAAGTTCTATTGATTTGACTTTTTCTTTAGAAAAAATCGTGGAAATCTTTCTTTAATAGAAGTGGATTTTATAACTAACACTCCTTTTTTGTCGGTGACTCGGGACAGAAGTCTGAAATATAAAAGTTCTATTGATTTGACTTTTTCTTTAGAAAAAATCGTGGAAATCTTTCTTTAATAGAGGTGGATTTTATAACTATCACTCCTTTTTTGTCGGTGACTCGGGGAATAGGAATCTAAAAATATGAAACTTTTATTTAGCTAAATGAAAGCTTAAAGAAATTCCTGTTGTGAAAAAATCAGATTGGGTATAAAATAAAAAAGTATGAATAGGTATTTAAAGCTTTTTTTATTTTTAGCAGTCCTGTTTTTTTGTCGGGGCTATTTGAGAGGTCTGGAGCCGGAGATTGAATTCTATTCAGGGGAAATCGACAACCATAATTTAGAGATACTCCCCTGGAAAAATATTGCCATTCTAAAAACTGATATAAGTTTTAGCCCTGCAAATCATATTGTTTATCTTAAGGTAAAACTTCCACTTACCAGCCTTGAAAATCATTCCCTTTTATACTACTCAACAGAACAATTTTATGAAGTTTATGTAGATGATCTTAATGAGAAAAATAAAATTTTTGAATTCCATTACGGTAAATTGATACCTGAAAAGCCCAGTCTGACAACTGGTGAGGTATTTAATATCATAAACCTTAAAAGTAGCTTTTCTGGCAAAAATCTTTATTTTAAGATATTTTATGCTGACAGGTTTTCCTTCTTAAATCACGGGAAAATCTTAATACTACCAACCAATGAAGCCTATCTTTACATAATAAAAAGCAATTTGACCGGTCTTATTCTGATTTCATTTGTCTTAATTGCAGGAATTTTATTTATAATAACCTCTTTTGCAAAATATGTGGAAAAAAAGATATTCCTCGGAGGGGGTATTTTTATTACCTTTATTGGTCTGAAGCAATTTTCAGAAAGCTTGATTCCTCTGTTTTTGATAAGGCTACCTGTTTTGTGGGGATATTTAGCTTTTTACTCTTCTTTTATAATGATGTTTGGTTTGTTTGCCTTTCTCGATGAAATCTTTAAGAGGAAGTATACACCCTTTTTTAACATCCTGTTTACAGTCCAGCTTACTGCACTTATTATTACTGTGTTCATTGACACAATCGGAATATTTCCCCTCTCAAGGATTTTAAATTTTTATTTTGTCTATCTTGAACTGCTAATTCTGATTCTAATAATACTCAGTGTTTTTTCTGCCTTTAAAAATTTTACCGAAGTTCAGATTCTGATTTTGGGGGATGTTCTGCTTGCACTTTCTGCCCTTTATGAGATACTATCGAGAAGTCTGGGAATTTTTGAATGGAATAAAAACATACTTAACTTCGGTGTTTTTATTTTTGTTACCTCCATATTAGGTATTCTAATTCATAGATTTATTAATATAATGAAAGAAAAAGAATCGTATATGAGGGAGTTATTATCCAAAAATCAGGATTTTTTAAGATTGAAGGAAAAACTTGAAAAAACATTATCCGAAAAGGATAGTGAACTTACGAATGCAATTAAAAAAGTTAAAATCAGCAAGAACCTTATGGAGAAAGAGCTTGAGCTTGCAAAAAAGATTCAGATGAATCTGATACCAAAATTGCCACCAGTTTATGATATAAAGACATTTTATAAGCCTATGGAACAGGTTTGCGGGGATTTCTACGATTTTGTAATTTTCTCTGAAGATGAGATTGGAATATTTATAAGCGATGTTTCAGGACATGGCGTTCCCGCAGCTTTAATAACATCAATGGTAAAGAGTGCAATAAATCAGATGAAGAGCGAAATGGAGAATCCTGCAAGATTTCTCGGCAAATTGAATGATTTTCTTTTCTTTCAGACAGAAGGACAGTTTGTTACAGCATTTTATGGAGTGTACTACAAGAAATCCAGAAGATTTGTCTTTGCCAATGCAGGGCATAGCCTTCCATATAGAATTTCAGATGAAGGCATAGAAAGATTTTCTGCTGAGAATAGAGGAGCTCCTCTAGGTATTATGGAATCAGGAGAACTCATAAAAACTGGAAAGAAATATGTAAATACAAGCCTCAAGCTTAAGAAAGGGGAGAAAATATTTCTTTTCACAGATGGCCTGACAGATGCAGTGCCATTCAAAGAACTCAGAGGAGAAACAAAAAGTTTTGGAGATGATATTTTTGAGAAAGTTTTAGCAAAAACAAAAAACCTCTCTTCAGTTGAAATGCTGGATAAAATTTATTCAGAACTTGTCAAATTCAGAGGCACTGCCTCTTTTGATGATGACATATGTATGATATGCCTTGAGGTTTCTTAAACAAATTTCTCTTAAGTTTCTATACTTTAAACTTCTTAAAGTATATATTATAGACTAATCAAGAAAAATGTTATAATAGCTGGGTGGTAAGTCTTAAAAAGAGCACCATCCTGCAAAGATTCCCTTAAGATTTGCCATCCAACTCTCCTTCAATAAAGATACAAACCACATTTCATAAAAAAGCACTTTTCTATTAATAATTCTTACAAAATAAAAAATTATCCCTCAAGGATAGTATACTTTTATAAAAAAAACGTTATAATGTTAAAGAAAGAAGGGAAACTTCAAGGGGCAGCAAAAATTTTTCAAGGGGGTAAAAATGAGCAAAATGAATGTACTTATTGTAGAAGACGAAGCCATTTTTGCCGAGTTTTTAAAATCTTTTTTAAGAGATAAGGGGTTAAATGTTATAGGAAAGGTTGATAACGTTAGGGATGCTCTTTCGATAGTAAAAGAACAGGATGTCCATCTTGTTCTGATAGACATTTACCTGAAGGGAAAGGAAGATGGAATTTATCTATCAAATGAGCTCAAAAAGCTTGATATTCCCTTTATGTTTATCACAGCAATATCCGATCAGGAGACCATAAAAACTGCCACAAAGAGTGGGGCTTATGGCTACATTGTAAAACCCACAGAGCTTGATCATTTGAGCATTGTTATAGATATTGCAATTTCACAGATCCGCTGTAAGAATAAGTTAAAGGAAGAAAAGAAAAAGATAGAGCAAAAGTTTGGAGAGATGCTTGACTCCCTTCAGCTTATGATGGTAGAGCTGGATCTGGATTACAACATAAAGTTTATGACAAGGCTTGTAAAAGAAAGACTAAAGCTAAATTCCTTAAGCAAAACCTCTTTTGTTGACTTCTTTGGAAAGATGAACAGGGAGATTATGATACATAAACTCGAAAGGGTTAAGGCTGGAGAAGTAGTTACTTTTAATCTTTTTCTGACTACCGAAGAAAAAAAATTCCCGGTTTTTTTCAGATGTTCTCCCATTACCGAGGAGGAGGATGGAGTTCCTTTCATCTATGGAATAAGAATACTTATGATAAACATAATGGATGTAATCTCTGAGTTTGTGATACCAGATGAGGATTTCTTTGAGGTTTTTTCCCTCTCAAACAGGGAAAAAGAGATAGTAAAATATATAATAAAGTTTTATACAAATCAGGAGATTGCAAAGAGTTTGTTTATTTCCCTGCCCACAGTAAAATTTCACATAAAAAATATTTACTCCAAGCTCAAAGTAAAAAATAGAAAAGAGCTGATAGAAATGTTAAAAAATTATTACTACAAGAATTATGGAAATGAATGCTATGCAATGTATCTACTCAATGTTTTGCTAAACCAGTAATAAAAGGTCTTATATTAGAGCTTTCCAGAAACTTAATTTTTATTATTTGAAAACTCATCAAGTTGTATTGACAGGTTTACAAATTTATGATATAATATTCTTATGAGGCTTAATAAAAACTCTCCCATTCCATTATATTTACAGCTTGCCAGAATTATAGAAGACCGCATTGTTTACGGCGAATTAAAGGCCGGTGATAGATTAACTTCAGAAAATAAGCTTGCAGAGGAGTTTGGCATTGGAAGGCCTACCGTAAGACATGCCCTTGACCATCTCAGGGAGAAAGGATACATTACCAGAAGAAAGGGCAGCGGAAATTTTGTTGCCGAACATAAAGAAAAAAAAGAAGTCTCAATCTTTGGTGCTGCTGGTATTACAGAAGCATTCAAAAAAGAAAATATCAAAATCAGGAAGAAGTTAATTGAAAATATATACCTTAAAGAACCAGATGAAAAAAGAAATCCATTTTCGGGAAGGCTAACTTATTATTTTTCGAGGCTTGATATATCGGAAGAAAAGTCTGTGATTTTTGAAAAATTTTACATTGATAAAGAAATGTTTTGGGGGCTTGAAAAATACAATCTTGAGAAGGTTCAGCTGTCAGAACTCGCAGAAGTTGAATATTTTCTCAAGGTTTCAAGAATTAAACAGAATTTTAAAGCCATTATCTCTGATGCTTACATAGGTAACCTATTTGGGTTTAAAAAAAATCAACCTCTTCTCTACATAGAAAGGGAGATTTACTTTGAATTAGAAAAAACGGGTAAGGTTGATAATTTTGGCGATAAGGCTGAGAAGATGGGGATTTACTCAGAAATTTATGTTAATACAGAAGGCTTTGATTTTTATCAGGAGATTGGGAGGTAAGAATGGAGAAAGCTGGTTATTATGGAGAGTTTGGAGGAATTTTTGTGCCAGAAATATTGATGGCTACGATTGAAGAGCTAATAAAAGCATTCAATGAGGCAAAGAATGACAGAAATTTCTGGAGTGAGTTTGAGTCCATTATGAAAAGCTATTCCTGTCGTCCTACTCCATTGACATTTGCAAAAAACTTTACAGAATACTTTGGGGGAGCTAAAATTTACATAAAGCGCGAAGACTTAAATCACACCGGTTCTCACAAATTGAACAATGTTATTGGTCAGGGCTTGCTTGTTAAACGTATGGGCAAAAGAAGGGTTATTGCAGAAACCGGCGCAGGTCAGCATGGTGTCGCTACAGCTACAATGGCAGCAAAGTTTGGCTTTGAGTGTACAATTTATATGGGAGAAGTGGATGTCGAAAGGCAGAGACCCAATGTTTTCTGGATGCAACAGCTCGGTGCAGAGGTCATTCCAGTAAAGACTGGAAGCAGAACTCTGAAGGATGCAATAAATGAAGCCTTAAGAGACTGGGCTACCAATATGGATACAACACACTATGTGCTCGGGACAGCTTGTGGTCCTCATCCATTTCCGGAAATGGTTGCCTACTTTCAGTCTATTATAAGCAAGGAATTAAAAATGCAGATTATCCAGACTGAGGGAAGACTTCCTTCAAGAATTTATGCCTGTGTTGGTGGTGGCTCAAACGCTCTCGGAATATTTACAGAGTTTTTAGAAGACAATGTCGAACTTGTAGGTGTTGAGGCCGGAGGATATGGAATAGAGACGAAAAGGCATGCCTCAAGGCTTTCGGCAAAAGATGCATCTGTTGGCATTGCACAGGGTTATAAGACCTATTTTCTCCAGACACTGGAAGGGCAGATGCTTGAAACGCACAGTGTTGCAGCAGGACTTGACTATATCGGCGTTTCTCCCATTCTTTCATATCTTAAAGAAAAAGGCAGGATAAGGTTTGAGGTTGCAACAGATAGGGAGGTTGTAGATGCCTTAAGACTTGCAATAAAAAAGGAGGGAATAATTCCAGCCCTTGAATCGTCTCATGCATTCGCCTGTGCATTCAGAGAGGTTAATTCTATGTCAAAGGATGATATTATCGTCATAAATCAGTCTGGCAGAGGGGATAAGGATATATTTACAATTGCTGATGCTATAGAAGATAGAGGCTGGGAAGATTTTATTATAAAAAAAGCGGAGGCTTATAATGTTAAAAGAGTACATAGATAGAAAGAAAAAGGAAAAAGAAATTTTATTAATGACGCACATTGTTATTGGTTATCCAGACCTGAATACATCTTATAAGATTGTTGAGACAATGGTTAAGAGTGGAGTCGATCTGATGGAGCTTCAGATTCCATTTTCTGAACCGATTGCGGATGGACCAACCATACTCTATGCCAATCATATTGCTTTAAAAAATGGTGTTTCTGTAGAGGATTGCTTTGAATTTGGCAGGAGTGTATCAAAAAATTTTGATATTCCATTCCTTTTTATGACTTATTATAACATTCCCTTTAAATATGGGGTTGAGAGATTTGTTGAAAAGATGAGAGATTCTAATTTAAAAGGCTCTATAATTCCCGATTTGCCACCAGAGGAGGCTCAAGTTTATCTAAATTCGATGAAAAAAAATGACTTAAATCCGATTTTCATCTTTACACCAACATCCACGGATGAAAGGCTTAAATTAATTTCACAAAATGCAAAAGGCTTTATCTATTGTGTGGCGAGAAAGGGAATTACCGGGCAGAAGACGGATTTTAACACAGAACTTATAAACTACATTAAAAGGTGTAGAAGCTTTACTTATTTGCCGCTTGCTTTAGGTTTCGGGATTAAAGAAAAAAGTGAGATTGAGTTTTTAAAAGGAAGGGTGGAAATAGCAGTTATTGGCACACAGACAATCCGTATATTTGAGGAAAGGGGAATAAAAGGGGTTGAAGAATATATATCTTCTCTCCGTTAAGTATCTCTCAAAGTCGGGATAGCTCAACTATCACATCAAAAATGCGTGGGCCCGGTCTTGAAATTCTGTCCTCATCCACAAAAAATATCTTTGGGTTTTTACCGAGTTCAAAAAGCCTTTTTCTCAAATATTTTTCTTCTGATTTAAGCCTTGAGGTTACAATTAATGTATTAAAATCCATTTCTGCAATGTTTTCTTCGCTCAACATAGGGTATCTAACTTTTGAAGCAATCACATTATCAAAACCTGCAAGCCTGAGAACATCTGAAATGAAGGTGTTGGTCGAAACTGAATAGTATGGTTTAATGGAAAGCAAGAATAGTGTTTTCCTTTTTACCGACGGTGCTGGAAGCATTTTCAATTTACCACTCAAGTAATTTATCTTTTCGTCAGCAGAAATTCCGAAAAGATTTGCTATAAAGGCAATATTGCTTAAAATATCACTCACCTTCTCTTCCTTGAGAGTATAAACCTTTATACCGAAACTTTCCAGTTTTTCGACACCTGTTTTAGAATTACCGGAAAATGAGGCAAGAACAAAATCAGGATTATACTCAAGAATCTTTTCTACATCAAAATTCCATAAATCTCCAATCTTTGGCATTTTTTTTGCTTCTTCAGGGTAGTTGCAGTAAGTGGTATTTGCAATAAGATGCTCTTCAAGTCCGAGAAAGTATATCATCTCTGTAAGATTTGGTGCAAGAGTTATAACCCTTTTTTCAATAGAAAAAACATAACTAAAAAAAATTAGCAAAAAAGAGAGAAAAAATAGCCTTTTCATAATGGCCTCTCAATATTTAAAGTGTGCTTTACCATCTCTGGTGAACATCAACCTTTATATATTTCTCATAGATTTCTTTTACCTTTCGCATCTCTTTGGCGGTCAGACTTCTTAAGTCAGAAGCTGATACATTGGAGTCTACCTGTTCCGGTCTTGAAGCACCGGGTATTACTGTTGAAACCTCTTTAAACATCAAAACCCATTTTATTGCCCAGACTGCAAGAGAAGGTTCCTGCGGAAATACCTTTTTTAACTCCTCTACAGCCTCAAGTCCCTTTTCATAATCCACACCAGAAAATGTTTCACCTTTATCAAACCATTCTCCATTTCTATTGCCCTTACGATGGTCGCCATTCTCAAACTTTGTATCCCTTGTAAACTTTCCGCTGAGTAAACCACTCGCAAGTGGAACTCTTACAATAACACCGATATTTTTCTTTTTTGCTTCCTTAAAGAATAGCTCTGCGGGCCTTTGCCTGAACATATTAAAAATTATCTGAACGGTTGTAACGTTTGGATATTCTATTGCTTTTAGAGCCTCTTCCACCTTTTCTACACTAACGCCGAGATTTAAAATTTTACCCTGCTGCTTCAGTTTGTCAAAAAGCTCAAATACTTCAGGCCTATAATAAACCTCTGTAGGTGGACAATGTAACTGAATGAGGTCGATGGTGTCAAGGTTCATATTCCTGAGACTGTCCTCCACGAACTTTGTCAGATTTTCGGCATTATAACCTGAAGCAACGTGTGGACTTAATCTCCTGCCACATTTTGTTGCAATGTATATTCTTTTTCCACTCGCTTTTACCACTCTTGCGACAGCCTTTTCACTTAAGCCATCTGAATAAACATCGGCAGTATCTATAAAGTTTACACCCTTTTCTATTGCTCTATTGATTATAGCCTCTGCATTTTTATCATCAAATTTAGTTCCCCATTTTCCACCAACTTGCCAGGTTCCGAGCGAAACCTCGGATATTTTAAAATTGGTCTTTCCAAGAATTCGATATTTCATTTTAAATCCCTCCTTAATGTACTGGTAAAGGTACTTCTGTAACCTTGCTTGGTGAAATTAAACAATTTCTATTTTAATTTGAAATTTATATTTTGTCAAAGATGGTCTTGGCTAAAATTAGATGAATGATGTTGTGAAGGTAATACATTATCTTTTCTCACCACCAGCTTTCAACAGTCTGTTCATTATAGCTTTGCCTATGCCTTTCTCTTCAACCTTCTCTGCAATTATTATTTCAACACCTTTCTTATCCATTTCATAAAACGATTTGTAGAGTCCTCTGGCATATGCCTCAAGAGAATCGAACCTGATAACTTCACTGCCTTCAGGATTTATCTCTGCCCTGTAGAGGATTAAGCCGAGTCTTCTACCTTTAAAGTTTGAAATGGCCTTTTCAATTTTTTCCTTCTCACAAAGAATTACATCAGCCTCTGGCTTGTAATGAGTATATTTCATCCCGGGAGACTCAGCTCTTTTTGATTTTATCCCAGTGGCAGAAATGACTTTAAAGCCTTCTGGAAGTACCTTTTTTATTTCCTCTTCACTTATTCCACCAGGACGCAATATCTGTAATTCCTCCCCCTCAATTTTAACAACTGTGGATTCAAGCCCTACAATGCAATCACCCCCGTTTATTATTGCATCCACTCTGCCATTCATCTCTGAGACAGCCATTTCAAATGTAGTGGGACTTGGCCTGCCTGAAATATTTGCAGAGGGAGCTGCAATCGGAAGCTTAAAGGCCCCCAAAATTTCCCTTGCAATTTTATGGGATGGTATTCTTACCGCAACTGTATCAAGCCCGCCCGTTACAATGCCAGAAATATTTCTGCTCTTAGGTAAGATTACTGTGAGAGGCCCGGGTGAAAATCTTTCAAATAAGAGCCTTGCAGTGGGGGATAATTCTCTTGCTACATCTTCAATCATATCGATTGAATACAGATGAACAATAAGTGGATTGTCCGGAGGGCGGCCTTTTATTTCAAAGACCTTTCTTACAGCTTTTTCGTCAAAAGCATTTGCGCCAAGACCATAAACAGTCTCGGTGGGAAAAACGACAACCCCACCATCTTTAAGATATTGAATTGCAAGATCGAATTTTTCTTTTTCTATCTCTGGATTACTTACAAGAAGGGTTTTTTTCATAAAATTTTCTTTTTTTGCTGATTGTTTATTGATAGAGTCATTTCTTTATTATCGTACAACATCTTGTATCTTAAGTAATTGGTGAGAATCTTTTTCACATAGGCTCTTGTTTCCCTGTAAGGATGAATTTCAACAAGCTCAATTTCATTTTCCGGAAAGAAATTCTTTTTTATCTTATTCACTGAGCCGGGACCTCCATTATAAAATGCAAGCCCCTTTAGTAAACCATGGGATTGAATTATATCATTCAGGTAGGCGGTACCTAAGATTATGTTGTCGAGAGGATTATATAGATCAAGCTCCTTACCAAGATTTACACTCCTGTTTATTAGTCTCGCTGTGGCTGGCATAAGCTGCATTAAACCCCTTGCCCCTCTTCTTGATCTGCTTCTGGATATGTACATACTTTCGCCTCTTATTACTGCGTAGACGAGATATTTATCAAGGCTTGTTTCCTGTAGCTTTGAAAGGGCTACTTTTATTTCAGCATCATAAGGAGTAGGATAAAGAATAAACTGAAGTTCCTTCGAGAAAAAAGCAAAGTTTTCATTTATGAAGCTGACCTCACCAATTTCATCATAATATTTTCTTGCTTTAGCGAAATCTTTATTTCTCAATAATTCTTTAAGAATTAATATATCTCTTGCAATTTTATCATTGATATCAAGATCTGAGAGAAGTGCCTCTGCTTTTTCAAGCATTCCAAATCTTGTATAGACAAGAAACTTGATATAGGCATCAGAATTTTCTTTCAATCTTTTCAGTAGATTGTCGTCAAAGTCAAAGAAAACATCAGGATAATACCTCTTCATCAAAGCAACAACTTCATTCTTCCAGTATTCCTTTTTGTTATATTCATCAAGACCAAAAAGCAATCTTCCATAAAATATCTTTTCTCTATAATCACCACTCTTTTCGTATCTTTCCTTTAATGAAGCAAGATAGTTTTTGATTTCAATGCCAGATTGAGAGAGAATTTCCTCAATGTAGCTTTTTGCATATAATGCAAAATAGCTATCTGGGATGGATGAAACAGCCTTCTGAAAGTATCTCAAGGAATTAGTTTTATCGCCTAACATAAAATAGCTATAGCCTGTCCAGAAGGAAACATCCTGTGCAATTAGTTCATAATCAGGATTTAAGTTCAACAAAGCCTCTGTTCTTTCTGTCGCCTCAGCAAGGTGTTCATATTTTTTGAATGCGAGTAGATTTCTCACAAGAATCATCAGATTCTTTTTAACACCATCCAGTTCAATTTCGCCAGCAATGAAGTTTTCGTAAATTTTTGAGGCTTTTTCCTCATTATATCTTCCCTTTTTGTTAAATCTCTTTAGCTGTCTGTAATAATATTCGCCCCTGACTCTGGCAGAATGAGATTTAATACTTGCATCTGAAAGATTTAAGAATGTTTTCAGTTCATAATAAATGCCGGTGTATAGAGGTGTAAGATTAATTGTTCTTAAAAGTTCCTCTGCTTTATCTCTTTCGCAATTATTTATTATGTTTAATCCAATCTCCTCAATCTCTTTATCAGCTGGCTGTGAACTCTTTACATATTTTATTGCATACCTCTGATAAAGGGAATAATTCCCTGAAGAAATCAAATTTTTAAGTATAATTTTCTTTTCTTCTGTGGTATATTTTTTCCAGCTGGCCTCAAGAATTCTTTCATAAATTCCATTATCTTCTTTTGAGGGAAGAAGTTTAAGAATTGTCTCACCTGCTTTTGAAATGTTTCCCGTTTCAAAATAGAGGTCAGAAAGCCCTGAATAAAATTCATTCTTTTTGTAGTTCTTCACAATACTTTCGTAGTTTTTTGCTATTTGCAAGGCTGATTTTTTACTTCTCTTTTTTGTAGAATCTATTACCTTAAGTAAAGCATCCACCTTTACCATTTTGTCATTTGAATCTGAGAGAATCTCATTGTAAATTTGAAAAGCCTCTTTTGTTCTACCAAGTCTTTCATAGCTCTGTGCAAGCAAGAGTCTAGCCTCATCTCTCAGAACGAATCCCCTTTTTTCACTTATGAGAGTATTCAGTCTCTCATTTACATATAAAATCTCTTTGTATTTTGTTTTTTTATTGTTAAGTGAATTGTATAATCTTTTAAAGTTCTCAATTTCATAAAATTGTGTCTCAAGTGTGTTCTCAATCAGAAAAGTCTTTGCGG
Organism: Brevinematia bacterium; assembly: GCA_049968515.1. Lineage (GTDB taxonomy): Bacteria > Spirochaetota > Brevinematia > Brevinematales > JAOACQ01 > JAOACQ01. Next base: position 32,867 of record JBMFQR010000010.1, on the reverse strand, counting down.
GTTCAATAGCAAAAAAGAAAACTGAGAAAAGCACTATGGAAAGCAAAGCAGAAGTATAAAAGCACTTAGCAGTTTTCACCTACCTTTGTCCTCCTTTAGTTGTAATTGATTAGAGACTAGTGAAAAGCTCTCAAAAGCTTTTCACCTATCATTACCCATATTTTAGAAAACAACTTATTTTAATTTGAAATGTGAATTTAGTCAAAAAAGATGAGGAAATGCTCAGGTAAAATTATTTGTAAAAGTTACTTTTTCTTTATCTCAAAGTTTGAAAACTTATATCCCATCTTTACGTTTGTGGATGAAGGACTACCAAACTCTGTACCTGTTTCCCAGACCTCAAGGTACATATTTTCAAAGTCGTCAATCTTTATTCTTTCAGAATAGTTTGAAAGAACCTCTTTTGCCTTAAATATGAATGGCTTTATCGATATTTCTATAGCCCCCTTTTCTATTGGAGTAATAGGTCTGAAAGCTACATAATCCCACGTCATAGCAGCATACCATACTTCCCATAAAAAAGATTTTTCCCTGCCATCAAGAATCACAGGAATTTCTACCTCACCAACCTTGAATCCTGCTGGATTAAGTAAGTTATAATAAAGCCATACCATAACTTCAACCTCTCCAGCCTTAACCGAAGATGGGTACTTTTCTTTTGTTACCCATGTCTCCATTGCAAGATTTACCGGTAGATTTCCTTCATACCATAGTTCATATTGAAATGCAAAAACTATATCTTCAAGGTCTTTTATTTTTTCAGGAAGTTGCCATATCTTAGCCGAGGTTCCATTTGACAACCAAGGCTTAAAGCCATAAAAAACCTCTGGATAGCCAGAAACCCATGCTGAAGGATTCTTCTGCTTGATATTGCTCAAATTAGCAAAAAACTCCACACTATCAAGTTTTTCATTAAATCTCAGATATGTAGTACCTTCATAGCTTTCAATGTTCCAGAAGTTTAATTCCATAGAAAGGGGAATATTTTTTACCTGAAAGTTAGTGAAAGAAGGTTTATCGAGAACAATCATCCTGTCAGGTCTTTTTGGCATACCATAAATCTGGATACTGGTGACCAAGCATAGCAACATTATAAAAATTTTCGATTTCATAAGATATCCTCCTCAAAAATGTGCACTATAGTGCATAAACATTTTAAAATAACTGGAAAATAATGTCAACAGAATTTTCTTTCTTTCTGAATTGAGTATTCTATCCAGCTTTAGTTAATCTGGTGTGTTTTAAGTTTTATAAGATAATTTCCATTTTGAAACCATAGATAACTTTTTCTTCAATATTTCCATTATTTCTTTCGAAGAATTTTTCCCATTCCAATCCAAGATTTACCCCATAGACCACTTCATAAAATATTTCTGCAGAAAGTATCGAGCCAGCCGGTGGAAAATTACTGTTTGTTATTGCAGTTAAAATGGCGCTCAAGTCAAAACTTCTCCAGTCAAATGAAAAACCACCATAAAATTTTTTTAGCAAGTTTTTTGATATTTTTAACTCTGTATGAAAATTATTATTTACACTTTGAAGGGGGTCGGTACCAAAAGGGAAAAGATGCTCATATGAGATTATTGCCCTTATTGCATTGCTTAACTCCACACCTGCTTCAACTAAAAAACCATTGTAAATTACATTGGTAAGAGGCAAATCTGAAACTACCCTGAAAGCTTTAAACTTTGATTCACGTTCGATGTCATATGTCTTGTCTACATAGCCGGATTGAAATCCTCCAAATTGATTTTTATACTCCATTTTGTAGATAAACATAAATATATTTCCTTTAACACCAGCATTCATTCCAAAGCCATTGTAGAGTTGTGTCTGATTTGAGGAAGCTTCGTAATATCCAAGCGTCCCCACACTCGAGTAAAATCCAAGCCCAGCTGATTTAAACCCAAGTAGAGGCAGGTCAAGATCAAATGAGTAACCAAAAACTCTGTTTTCAGAGTTTGTTTCTGGCTTTTTGTCAAGGATGGCAGAAACTCCAATACTCCACTTTCCTACAATAGGAATAACATACAGAGGCCTAAAGAAGGCTCTTCCACCAAGAATTTCAAAATTAGCAATATTTCCCGCAAAACTTTCAAATCCTACAAAGCCTCCGTCAAGACCAAAGACCAGACCGGCATTTCTCTCAGATGGGAAGAATAGATTATTGTTGTACCCATTTACAAGCAAGCCACTCCCGAGAGTATAATCGGAAATAATACCAATTTTAAGTAAGAGAAGGGAATTTCTGAACTGAAGGAAGGCAATCTTACTTATCAGTGCATTCCACGAATTTTGAGGCGATGAAAAATCCCAATCCCTGTAATTATAAAGACTCTGGTTGGTTTCAATTACATATCTGTCACTTGCGGCAAGTATAAATGGTAAATATAATCCAAAAGATAAATCACCTATTGTGAGAGTAGGGGTAAAACAAAGCAGATAATATGAATTATTGGCAATGTTTTCAGTACCAATGGAAAAGTTGAGTATATTACCTGTTACCCCAGGTAAAGAGGGAAAAGTCGGAATGTTTATTGGTTTCTTTTCGGTTTGAGGAGAAGGGGTTTTTATCTCTTCAACCTCAGGTTCAGATTTTTTTATATAGCTGCTATCATATTGGTTTAAAAGCTCTAATGAGGCTTCTCTCGGTTCCAGAATTGTTTCACCGAGAGAGGAAGGCAACTTGAAGACATAACCCTCTTTCACAATAAGCGGGGTAAAAACATTTGCCGGGTCAAACACCTCTACAGTGCCTTCTGTAACAACAAGTTCCCCACCTTCACCCGGGGAAAAAAGTATTCCAAACTTTGTTCCTCTTACTGCAGCAATGGCTGTTTCAGTTTCAATCCTGAAAACTCTCCCCTTTGTAGACTTTATCCTCGAAAATATCTTCCCGGTAAAAAGGAAAATTGTGGTATTTTTCTTCTTTGAAAAGTCCTCTCTTGCCAGCTCTTTGACAAGAATGCTTGTTAAGCCATATAACTTGATGATGGTATCATCGTAAAGGATTAATTCGAGGAAATCATCTTTCCCATTAACCCTTATTTCAGCCTCTTCGGGAATCTCATCCCCAGCCTTCAAAACCTCCCAGTTTCCCTCTCCAACCCTGTATTCACTTATGCCCACAAAGGAATTGACTCTCAAAATACTCTTTTTGCTCTGTGGATAAAGAATTGAAGTCAAGAGAATCAGGCAAAAAACTATTACTTTCTTGAGCGTAGGCACCTCCTAAAAATAAGAGGTTAAAAATAGGTAAATAGAATTATAAGGGGATTCATTGTTTTCTTTATTATAGAAATAATATCGATACTCAAATCCAAAATTTATCGTTTCTGACATAAAAAAGTTCAAATCTATAAATAAATACGAGGTATTGTAGAATGCTACAAAGAAATCCTCAACTTTTTCAAAATCTGGCCTGTAATAGCCCACACTTAAATCCAGTACCTTAAAATATCTTTTATCAAGGCTGATTGAAAAATAAACCTCAGGAAACACATTATTCCTCAGTTCTCTACAATACTCAAAATCAACATCCATCATATTTTCAAACAAGGTTAGTCCTGTAAGAATTCTATAGTAGTTATAGTCCTCATTTATTTCATCAAGCTTTTGAAATTTGTGATTTCTTTCTTTTTCGTAAAACAAATCTATATAATGAGATAGAAATTTTTTCCCAAAAAAACCATAATCATATCCATATTTCATTACTCCAAAAATAACCCCATTTATACCAATCAGTACACCACTCCCTTTCTCATATATACCTGCATATGATGAATTAAATGAAATTGTAAAGAATTTGTTTTTCATCAGGGGAATGCTTCCATTAATTCTATACAGGAGGACAGTGAGGTTGGAATAGTTGTCCTCAAATGTGTATTCTTTTGTGTTTGTATCATAACTTATAACATTATATGGGTCAAAATCGGCTACAGTACTAATGCCTATAGAAATATCTTTCCAGATTGATTGGGTAAAAAAGTAAAGAGGTTTGAAAACAATATTTGCACCCATAATGTCGAAATCAATAATGTTGTCTGTAAAAAGATTGAAGGATAAGAAATCAAAATTGAGCCCCGTCGTTCCCATAGGATAGTAAAAAAATGGAAAAAACTTTCTTGTAGAAAGATTTTTAACTATCAATCCATCCCCAAGTGTAAAATTTTCTACGCTTCTTATATCAAGAGAAAAAAAGGGATTATTGAATTCAGCATATTCAAGCCTTGAAAGAATCATCTGCCAGTTATTCCATCGGGTATTTAAAAAGTTACCATTTGTATCATAGATAAAATCAATGCCATAACAGAGTTTGAAACTTTCAAGTTCAAACTTTGGTGAGAACCTAAAAAGGTTATAGCTGACCTCATAAATTGAAAAAACACCATATTCAAAATTAAAACCTACTTCCCATTTTATTGCATAAAGATACCCATAAAGAAAAATCAAAAAAAATACAAACTTCTTCATATTTCACCATACCAAATATATTGAGGTAATTAATGCATAATAAACAGCCAGAGGCTCGTAACTCACTTCTTTTTCAAAAAATATTCTATAATAACAAGGGTAATATACTTTTTAAGTGAATCCTGATCTGTAATCTCCTGTAATTTTTTATCGGTCAAAATAATATCATTTACTTCCTGCAATATTTTCTCCGGTGAAGGTTTACTTATAAATCTAAGCCTTGAAGCAATCCTATTTTTTACATAGTTCAAATTCCCAGCTCTTGTATCTTTATTTATCACGTGATTCCACCTGCTTTCATATAGTGCGAGCACCTCCTCAAGGGTGCTGTTTCCTATCATTTCCTTCTTCATATCCTCAAGACCCGGAAATGATTTTGGTTTTTTCTTCGTTTCAACTTTCGGGATTGCACTTGCTGGCTTATTTGTTTTTCCCTTTACCACAAGAGGTTTCATAATCTCATTAAGTGCGGGAAGTTCTTTCCTTGCCTTTAGCTGTGAGTCGAGTGCCTTTCCAAAGAATCCACCAAATTTTTTGAAAAAGGAAAGGATAAATTCAATTATATTTACCTGTTCAAAAAATGGAAGGTAAAGCTTTGCTTCTTTAACCACATTTTCGTATGGAAGGTCAAGGATAATTGAAAAAGGTTTTAATACTATGCTTTCTCCCTTCTTGTAGAAAAATCTGTTTAAACAATTTTTTGCTTCTGGTAGATTTCTTTCAGAATAACCAAGTATCGAATAAAGAGAGGATGGTTCTTTTAAGAAATAAACCATAAATGAATTTTCTGAAAATAATCTCTTTTTTACATATTCCTCAAAAGAATTTTCATCTCTCATATATGGCTGTTTTAAAAACAATTTTGCCCTATGTGTATATTCTGAAAAAAATTCCTTATGAATGTCAAAAAAAGCCTTATCCAGAAAACTCATAAGACTCTTATAAAAATTATTTCTATAAATGTATATCTTTTCATTGTGAAACTTTGTTGCTATAAGTGGCTGACTTGCATCTCTCGAAGAATATTTGCTTAGGAATTCATCAACCAGCTTCGTGTAATCTTCGAGTGTAAATATTTTAAGATTGGTATAATTATCTCTTAGTTTTAAAATTATTGATCTATTAAAAAATGAAGGAATTTTCTCTGCAACCTTTAAAAAAATGGAGAAGGCATCTTTTGAAAGAAGCTTCTTCTGGGTATCAACCCCCTCTTTGTAAGCCATAGCCTGTATAATCTGACAAGACTGCCAGAGTGCCAGATCTTTTTCTATATTCTGTATGTATCCCATAATTTCGGTCGAAATTGAGGCGAGTATTTCTGAAGATTGTTTCTCGAGTGGAAAAGCTTCTTTAAACTCTTTCATTACTTTAAAACTTGAAAACCTCTCTTTAAGTCTATTAAATATAAGTCTTGAGTTTTCAGAGAAAGAAAGATGCAACTGAATTTTAGCAAGAGAAATCTTGTAAATGTGTGAAAAAAACTCGGAAGGTAAAAAGATGTCAAAATTTTCGGGGAGCAGAATCTTACAGAATGGAAAAGAAATGTTAACATTTTCAGACAATCTCTCAACATATTCTTTTAAAGAAATTACGTATAAAATATCCGGATAAAAATGAAAATTTTGATAGCCTAAAATCGAAGGGAATGGTCTCTTTTCCTCAGTTGCACATCTTTCATACTCTTTTTTCAGGCTTTCCTTTATGTTTTTTATATCCTCTTCTGTAGGAGCTTTTGGGTCTCTTATTATTATTGCAACTACCTTTTTATCAACAATTTCTGGAAGACAGTACTTATTCCTTAAAAGCAATGTGTAGACTGGCTTTACAACCTCCATTATTGAGTTTTGAGACTTCAATGTGGGGTCATTTATTTTCATTCCATAATCAAGTAAATGTTTTATAAGACCCTCCAGTGGAAGATAAGATGTGTGATACTTCTCACAATATTCTATTATTCCATTGAAGACGGATGAGGCATGGGGATTTACAAGAGAAACCTCTCCTTCAATCTTAATCCTCTCCTCATTTTTAGTAGTTACCCAGTCTGGAAGAAAATTATACTGCTTTTTTTCTTCCATTTAAAAAATCTCCCCTTTTACTGAGAATCATTCCAGAAGCAAATATTAAAAAACATCCAATCAACGAACACAAAGTAATGTAAAAATATAGCTTTGATGGTTCATACAGAAATTCAACTATATGTTCTCCTTCCGGCACATAAGTTCCAACAAGGAGATAGTCTGCCGGGAAAACTTTGACATATCTTCCATCAACTTTTGCTTTCCAGCCATCTTCATACTTAAAACTTCCAACCAGAACCCCACCGACAGGTGAATTTATTTTTATCTTATATTTCCAGCCTTTATATTCTACTATTTCTTGAGGGATAAAGTTCTCCTCGCCTTTCTTCTCTTTATATTCTCCAGTGGCTATAACAGCACTTTCCTTGAAGTTGAAAAAGGGATCTGAAAGATATTTCAAGCTTTCTACATTATCCCTGACTGAAACAAAACTCTCATAAAATGTTACTCTCGGCATATAATCTGGATTATAATAAACATAGACATTGTTGTTGTCAAGAGCTTTCAGTATGTTTGTAAGTATGAGGTTGCTTATTTGGATATTTGCATCAATCAAGACATACTTTACATTTCCAAGCTGAAAGAGTCTTTCATCAAGATATAAAACATCAAGAATATTATTCAGTTGTCCCTTGAAGTTAGCCTCAAGAGTTTTCAAGAAAAAATTCTCATAATCTTCCATCAATGTAGATGAAGCTGGAATATCAAGTGTTTCGATTCCATAATATGGAAAATGGAAGGTAAGATAATAGCCCTTCAGCCTTGTAACCGGAATAGAAGTCGACCTTCCCTGATAGGGAAGAAAAACAGATGTTGCTGTCCTGAAAATTTCCTTTGAGTTTTCTTTATAAAGGAAATCAACCACTTCATCTTTTTTGTAAAATTCATCTTCCTTTACATAGCTTTTTGAAATATAGAACCAGTTTATTGTAAAAAGATCAATAATATTAAGAAAGATAAATAAACCGCCGGAAATTAAAATATATTTTTTATCTCTGTTAAACTTCATTGTAATAAATATAAGAATGAGTGAGACAGAAAGAAATATAGTAAACCTTAAAATAGCCATAATCATATTTGAAACAGCCCTACCAGCAAGGAAAGAATTGTTGTTAAATTTTTTTGAAAGGCTAAAAGAAATGTCAGAAGAACTTATCATTATAAAAAACATGCCAAGAAGTGAAAGGACAACAAGTATTGCCATAGTTTTCAGTAGATTATCAAAAAATTTCTTCCTTTTTTCAGTTTCATTCATTAACAAATTTATTATGCCATCAAAACCCATCCCAGCAAGAATGGAAATACAAAAGGCTGCAATACATACAAACTTTGCAGGTGCTCGAAAGTTTGACATAAGCGGCAGCTTGTAAAAAAGCCAGAAGAATGGCTTGCCCGGCCAGTACCTTCCAAATGATAGCAATAAAAGTATGAGAGCAGCCCAGAAAAAAAATCTAACCCTTTTTTCCTGTTTATAACACAAGGTTAATCCAACAATACAGAAAAATATTGCAAAAAAACCAATAGCCTCACTATTTCCAGAAAAAGGCTTTTCTCCCCAGTATGGCCCCTTTGAATCTCCTGAAAGCATACCGTGAAAGCCAAAAGCAATGCTATCAATAAGTTCTGCAGGATGAAACGACCAGCTTGTTGCAAAGTCATATTTTTCGCTTTCACTTCTACTCTGGGCTTTATTCTGAAGGGCAAGTCTGCCTTTTAATGTCTCAAGCCAAGTGGGCAACGAATTGGAAAAGACAAGAAAAGAAAGCACTCCTATTAAGAATAATACTCCTATTTTTTTATAAACTTCCCCTGAAACCATAATCTGATTAATTTTTTTTCCTTTTTCAGCTGAAAAAATATGAAAAATTACATACGAAACTGCAAGAAGGGTAATATACAATCCTCTTTGAACATCAAGGTTAACAGCGAGCCCCCAGCAGATAGAAAGCAAACCAAGAAATGCCATCTTTCTGAAAAAGTTAGAGCTTCCCTCTCCAAATATTTCTTCAATACACAGGAAGATAAGGGGAATATAGGGTAAAAGTTCAATTACCTGAATGTGTCCTGAATAAATAAGTGTAACAATTGGCGGCATAAAAGAATAACATATTGCTCCAAAAATTCTCCCCCATAATGAAAGTCCAAGCTTTTTGAGAAGAAGATAAGAAAATACAAGTCCTAAAAATATGCTTATAAAATATGTAAAAAACAATATTTGTCCAACAGGAAAAATCTGGCAGCAAATCCAGTATATTCCTAATATATAGGCTCCACTACTCATTCCAAGCCAGAAAAGTGGATTCCAGTTAAATGGAGTAAAAAGTGCATTATTTTTATATAGCCTGTTTGCCCATAAAGCTGTATCAACTCCCTGAATTACAAATCCTGAGAATATCTTATAGAACAAGATAAAAACCAGAACAAAGAAAAGAAGGAAAGGAAAATATTTTTCAATCTTTCTCATATATAATATAACCTCCACAAAATACTAAAAAATCTTAAAACAAAAGAGTTAAAAAATCAATCTTTTTAATCATACATATAATTTTTAAAGAATTCTGAACAGAAGATTTTTTATTGATATATAATACCCGTTTACGAACAGAGTTCTGTATCCTTGTCCACTGCCTATATGTTAGCAGTATAATAAAAAAAACTACAGGAACTCATAATTCCCTCACACCATAACCAGTATCACATACATAGAAGGTGGGGGAAATTCCAATTTCTTCAAGGTATCTTTTTGTAATTTGAAGCAACCATTGTCCATGTTTTTAGTAATGGGTTCCACCTCAATTCTGCCATTTATCTACTCCTTTTGAATTACACAAATTATTTCCTTATTTTTCTCATCAAAGAGAAATAATAAGAAAGTTCTAAAAATACTAGTTCCATTTCAAGAATATTAAGGCTTTCCTTTTTAAAGAAATAGAGCAAAAACTTATGGACGAAAACATTAAGATTTAGACTTATACTGGAAAGAATATTGAAAAAATCTCTTTCAAATGGTTTCAGGTTAAAAAGCTTCCTTTGAGAAATATCAAAGCAAATATGTTCACACATCTTTCTGGCTTTAATTCTTGAATGGTCTTTTAAGGACTTTACAATATGCTTGAAAACCTTTTTAATAAGATTCAGAAGCAATCTCTCCTGATCATCATAATTTTCGATGCTGCAAAACCCATAAAAGTCCTTTTTTAGATCAAGAAGGATAGAAATATAAAACAATATCTGGTTCTTTATCACTCTGTCCCTTTGTCTTGAGTATTTCTTGAGAATAATGGGTAGAGCTTCAAGCACTTTTCCCCTCGCGAGAATCTCAAGGTACACAAAGAAAAAATTTATGTCTTTCTCATTCACTATACTTGAAAGAGCAAGTTTTTTAACCTCTGAATTCACCATAAAAGACAGAGAATGCAATGCTTCCATCTTTAAGGTCTTATGTGGTGTAGTTTCAGCCACCTTAAGTAAAAATCTTCTACACTCATCAAAGTTAAAATTGGCAAATACCGAAAGAATTTCCTTTTTCTCAAGATAACTTGCTATCCTGTAATAACTTTCCAGAACCTTAAATGCTTGAAAGGTTGGAATCTTACCAATATTTCTTATAGCTGAGATTCTTACCTCGTGATCAAGATCATTTAATAATTTACTCAAAGGTATTACTCCTATTGAAGCCTTTGTATCCCCGATGTCCTCTGCAAGTTTGGTTCTTGAAGGAATATTCTGAATGAAGCTTGACAAAAATATTCTGTAAAGTACACTGGCAAAATCTGGCCTTAATATAACATCTCTTATAGAGGAAACCTCGATTTTTCTATCAGCTTCCCTGTATTCTGGGAAAAGCAATAAACCTAAAATTATAAAAAAAGCACTTGAGATAAATATAAAAAATGTTGGATAAAAATGTCTTCCAAAAATAAAAAGGTTAAAGCCAGACAGAAGGTCAGAAAGATAGCCACCAAATACAGAGGCGAATATTGCAAAAAATGAGTTTATCGAGTTGAAAACTGCAATATAAAGAGACCTGTTCTTCATTGGTGAAATTGAGAGAGAGGTATTGAATGTAGCAAGTGTCCAGCCAGCTCCGAAAAAGCTTTGAAGGAAAACACAAGCACTTACAAGTATCAAAAAATTATCCCTCGTCACAAAATTCACTATAATAGCTGGAAATGCCATAAAAAAAAGACAAATTTTTATTATAAACTTGTATCCTGTGATTTCTGAAATCTTACCAAAAAATATGTAGCCTATTATACCGATTATAATACCGAGAGCCGCAAAGTATGATAAAACTTGGGGGGTTATCTTTAGATAATCAAGATAATAAACATTAAAAAATGGGTTGGCAAGTAAAAGTGCAAAATTGAAAAATGAAACCATTGCCACAAATTTAATAAAATTTCTATCACTTATTATATTCTTGTAACTTGCGAAAAAAGGCTCATCATAACTCTCATTCTTTTTCGGTTCATATTGAATCCATAGTGCCACAGAACCTACAATGGCTGAAAATAATGCGATAGAATAAATTATAAAGTATCCCTGCCTTCCCGGATAAAATTTAAGAATAAAACCAGCAAGAAGTACTGCAAAAATCCCTGCAATGCTGCATATGGAATTTCTTAGGCCAAAGTAACTTCCTCTTTTTTCCTCCGGGACAATGTCAGCCATCCAGGTACTCCAGCCTGTCCCAGCAAAGGAAATAGAAAAAGAAGCAAAACACAAAATCAATATTATTATGGGAAAAACCAATTTTGTTTGGCTATAAACGAGGCCAGTAAACATAGATGTAATAAACAATGCTCTGCCAAGAAATGATGAAAAAACAACCAGAGGCTTTCTCCTCTTTATGTTTCTTGTTAAGCCTGTAGAAAGAGGTTGTAAAACATTAACAAGGTAGAGGAGTGAATTTACAAAACCTATTAGAGAAAGAGGGGCTTTTAACTCAAGCAACAGGGATGTGGAAATGAAACTCGGAAGGAAAACACCTCCAATATTAATCCCGATTGTCTGCAAAAATCCTTCCATTATAGATACATTTCTTGCACTTTCACATCTTTTCTTTTCTGTGTATATATCCTCTATGGTATTTTCTGCCATAATCTTTCCTCAATTGATCCACTTTATTATTATAAGTTTCCAGACAGAGACGAAGTGTGGTTTTTTCATAAGACACTTAAAAGAGTATAACTTTCTAAGAAAAAGTTGTCAAAAAAAAAGTTCAACAAAAGACTATTTTAAGCCAATTCCCGGGAAAAAAGCGAAATATATTCAAGTGATACCAGTGTATACAATGCCAGTATGGTGTTAATTTTACCCTGTTCTTCTCCCATAAGGACTGGGATAACATAAGGCAAAGGAGATATAAGATTGGTTTTATAATATATTATTGGGGGGAAAATGTCAAAAACAAAATTGATTGGAGTGCTGGGTGCATGGTAACTTTCTGATTAGACTTTGAGGTGAACCAGTTTTTCCTATTTAGATTAAGATTATTTGAAATAATAAAATACTTTAACTATACTATTAAACATCGGAGGTTACAATGCCGTATTATGACCTTCCTCTTGAGGATTTAAAAAAATATCTCCCGGAAAGATATGAAGAAAGGGACTTTGATGAATTCTGGGAGAGGACTCTTGCTGAGACAGATAAATATCCTTTGGACTACCATCTTGAAGAAGTAGAATCTTATCTTAAAACTGTAAGAGTTTTTGACCTCACATTTGCTGGTTATAAAAACCAGAAAATAAAAGGCTGGTATATTTTACCCATTGTCAGAAATGAAAAATTGCCCTGTGTTGTAGAATTCATAGGATATGGAGGAGGAAGAAGTTTTCCTTTTGACCATTTGCTCTGGGCAAGTGCCGGCTATGCACACATAGTAATGGATACAAGGGGACAGGGCAGTAGCTGGAGCAAGGGAGATACCCCTGACTACTCAGAGGGGATAAATCCACATTTCCCGGGCTATATGACAGAAGGCATCTTGAACCCAGAGAATTATTACTACAGAAGAGTTTTTGTTGATGCAGTAAGGTGTGTAAGGCTTGCTACCCTGCTGCCAGAAGTGGATAAGGAAAAAATTGCTGTAACCGGTGGAAGTCAGGGGGGTGGAATATCTCTTGCAGTTGCAGGGTTATGCAAGGAAATAAAGCTTCTTCTCCCAGATGTTCCCTTCCTCTGTAATTATAGGAGGGCAGTTGAGATAGTGGATACTATGCCGTATGGAGAGATAACCAACTTTCTTAAGATACACCGGGATTGTGTTGATGCTGTTTTTAAAACACTTTCATACTTTGATGGAGTAAACTTTGCAGTAAGGGCAAAAGCAAAGGCTTTGTTTTCAGTTGCTTTAATGGATACAATCTGTCCTCCATCCACAGTCTTTTCGGCTTACAATTATTATAAGGGAGAGAAAGAGATAAAAATTTATCCCTTCAACAATCATGAGGGAGGACAATCCTACCACACACTTGAGAAGCTTAAGTTTGTAAAAAGGCATTTTGGTTAAATCCTGATTTAAGAGGTTTTTGTATGAAAGAAATAATCCTCTCAGATAGCTGGCATCTCAAGAGAATTGCCACTGGCGAAATCTTTGATACAAAACTGCCTTCAAGTGTGATACATACCCTCTGGTTAAATGGCAAAATTGACCATCCTTATTACAGGGACAATCAGGATAGAGTTATTTTACTGCTTGAGGAAGACTTTGAGTTTTATACAGAATTTGAAGTGAATGATGACATAATGAATGAAGACAGAATCTATCTTGCCTTTCAGGTAGATACAATTGCCTCTGTTTATCTGAACGAAATACTCATTTCTCAAACAAAAAATATGCACAGACTTTATGAGGTAGATGTAAAGAATATACTCAAAAAAGGTAAAAACACTTTGCGTATTCACATAACTTCTCCTCTGCCATATATAAGAGAAAGAGAGAAAATTCTTCCACTTTTTGGTGTCAAAGAGGCAATAAGCGGGTATCCTCATCTGCGCAAGGCACATTATATGTTTGGCTGGGACTGGGGAATGCAACTGCCAGATATGGGTATTTATACCCCACCTTTTCTTAAATGCTATTCTGTGGCAAGAATAAAAAATGTGAATTTCAGCCAGACACATTATGGAAACACAGTTAATCTTAAATTCGAGGTTGAGATTGAAAAGTTTGTTAGTAAAGATTTAGTCTTAAGCCTTATGATTACATCTCCATCAGGAGCAGAATTCCCTTACGAAACTGAGGTCAAAGATAACCTCTGCTTCATAGAAATTGAGATAGATAATCCATTTCTCTGGTGGCCTACTGGATATGGCAAACAATATCTTTACAATCTTGAGATAAGATTATCAGATGGAAACAAAATGATTGATATTTTTGAAAAAAAGTTTGGACTGAGGAAAGTTGAACTCGTAAGAGAAAAGGATAAGATTGGTGAAAGCTTTTATTTCAGAATAAATGGTGTTGATATATTTATAAAAGGTGCAAACTATATTCCAGAGGATCATATAATTCCTTTAATCAATGAAAAAAGGTCGAGAAGATTACTTTCAGATTGTATTAAGGCAAATTTTAACACACTAAGAGTATGGGGAGGTGGATTTTATCCATCTGACTGGTTTTACGAGATGTGTGATGAACTGGGACTTCTTGTCTGGCAGGATTTTATGTTTGCGTGCAGTCAGTATCCACCATATAGAGATTTCATTGATGAAATAAAGAAGGAGGTGATCTATAATCTTAACAGGCTAAAATTTCATCCTTCAATTATTCTGTGGTGTGGAAATAATGAGATAGAAGAAGCATTTGTATACTGGGGAATTCCACAGAATAAGGTTCTTAGAAAGACCTATATAAAAATCTTTGAGAAAATAATTCCTTCCATTGTAAAAAGATTTGATCCAGATAGACCTTACTGGCCATCCTCTCCTTCCACAAAGGGTGGTTTTTACGAACCACGTAAAGAAACCGCAGGTGATAGCCATTACTGGGCTGTATGGCACTGGCTCAAACCATTTGAGGACTACAGGGAACACAATTTCAGATTTGTTTCAGAGTTTGGCTTTCAGTCTTTTCCCTCAATAAAAACCATTGAGAGTTTTACTGAGAAGGAGGATAGAAACATTTTTTCTTATGTAATGGAAAAACACCAGAAGAATCAAGCTGCAAATGGCAAGATCATCTATTATCTTTCTGAAAACTATCTATTTCCAAAAAATTTTAAGTCATTAATCTATCTCTCTCAGCTTTTACAAGCAGAAGCAATAAAATTTGGAGTAAAGCATTTCAGAATTAAAAGAGGAATATGTATGGGTTCAATCTACTGGCAGCTTAATGACTGCTGGCCTGTAGCCTCCTGGTCATCGGTTGATTACTATGGAAGATGGAAAGCACTTCACTACTTTGCAAAAAAATTCTACTCTCCAGTAATTTTGGCATCTGACAGGGATGAAAAAAGTATAAAAATCTATCTTGTGAATGATACCAGTGATGAAAAAGAGTATAAGCTATCTTACAGACTTGCAAATTTTGATGGGGAAGAGATTGCTTCTGGCATTCAGGATATAAGGTCAAAGGCTCTTTCTTCTACAAATGTTTTTGATTTTCATTACATCAGTTTTCTTAACACTTATGATGATTTGAGAAGGTGCTATTTTGATTTCAGTCTTATTGATGAGGAAGGTAATGAAATATATCGTGAATTTGAGTTTTTTGTCAGGCCAAAGCATTTCATCTGGTTGCCTCCAGAAATAAAGCTCGACTTTGGTGAGAACGAAAATTATTTTTATATCTATATCACTTCAAACAGGTTTGCAAAGAATGTTGAGGTTGACTTTGAAGGTTTTGACATAATTTTAAGTGACAACTACTTTGACCTGCCAGCAAGTGAGAAAAAGGGAATAAGTTTTAATAAGGAAGAATACTCTGAGTTAAGTCTTGAGGATATAAAGAAAAACATTAGAGTTCTTCATCTTTATGATACATTCGTTTAGAAAAATATCAATACTGATCAGCATATCTTAAGAAAGAGATAGTCCCGACAAAGCCTATAATGCCTGTAACCAGAAGTACAATTATGCTTGCTGTATTAATTCCCATACCTTCTTTAAGAGTTGCACCTGCATATAGTAAAGGAACAGCCCATGGAATATATCTGGCGTTTTCAGATATGTTGATTGCAAAATTTGATATAAGAAGCACAAGAAATAAAAATGCCAGTGGAAGAATATATCCCCTTCTATAACTTGCAAGAAAGGCTACAATAGTTGTTAGTACAATATTCATAAGCATGACCACTATATATCTTTTTAGTCCATTAATTATTATTGCGGCTGACCATTTCTCAAGACCAACCCAGAAACCAGTAAGCATGCTAAATAGAAAGATAACAATTGCTACAAGAAAACACCAGAAAAATATAACTGAAAACTTTGCTATTACAATGTTATGCCTTGATACAGGGAGCGAAAGCAAATCCTTTAGAGTTTTATCCACATACTCCCTACCAAATATCCATGAGGTTAAAAAGCCAAAGCCAATTATACCGAGAATTGAAAGCAGTAAACAAACCACATCGGTAAAGGTTTGCCAGTCTGCATTTCCAACAATAGTAGCTTTTGCCCTTATTATGGCAGAAGCCTGTGCAAATTCTGGATTTTTTACAATAAAGAAGAGTAGCCCCACCATAAAGGCTATAAATACCGATAGCCCGAGTGAACCAATAAAGATTTTAGATTTTATCGTCTTTTTTATCTCAACAATAAATGCCGCAAGAAATGCTCTCATTTTTTACCTCCAATTATCCTTAAAAAATAACTCTCAAGGTCTTCTACTTCTACATTTAACATAAAAGGTGGCGTTTTATTCTGGACAAGTAGGGTAGCAACCTTCTCGGGAAACTCAATCGCCATTTCATCATTAACTTCAAGCCATCCTCTCTTTGTAGATTTGACTTTATACCCCGCCTCTGTGAGTATACTAAAAGCAACTTCATTTCTTCGAGTGCTCACTACAAGCTTTTTCTCCCTTTCCTTCTCAAGCTGTGTATCGTCCATCTCCTTCACAAGCCTTCCCTGATGTATAATGCCTATTCTATCTGCCATTTTTGAAATCTCTGCAAGAATGTGACTGGAGATGAATATAGTTTTTCCCTCGTTTGAAGCAAGCTCTTTTAATAATTCCCTCATTTCAACAATGCCAGCCGGATCAAGTCCATTTGCTGGTTCATCAAGAATAAGTATGTCTGGGTTATGCATTAATGCCCTTGCTATACCCAGTCTCTGAAGATTTCCCTGAGAAAGATGGCCGGCCTTTACATTTCTGTATTGAGTAAGCTTGAGTTTGTCAATAATTTTGTCTGCCAGGGAATTGTGTATCATTCTTAGTTTACAAAAAAGCCAGAGATTTTCCCTAACAGTTAATTCCGGATAAGCATAGGGAATTTCTACGAGATAGCCAACCTTTTCCCATAATCTTTTTTCTGCTGGAGAAACCTTCCTCCCATTGATACAGACAATTCCAGTAGAAGGACTTATCATTCCAAGAAGCATGCGAATGGTTGTGGTTTTCCCTGCTCCATTCAGGCCAAGAAATCCATATATCTCGCCTTTTTTCACACCGAGAGAAACATTGTCTACGGCTTTAAGATTACCATAGTATTTCGATATATTCTCAGTTTCGATAATGTATTCCATAGAGCCTCCAGTGTTTTATTTATCACACAAATAATTAACAATCATTTCCACTATAGCATTTTTCATAGCCTCAAACTCATCACTCTCAAATTCATCCTTATGAATTATTATATAGGGAAAAAGTTTTAGAAAAGCAATGATTCCTTTAATGTTTTTCTTTGCAAATATCCCGCTTTCCTGATTTTTTATAATAAAATTCATTATCTGGCCAATGTCTTTATTCATATGAGATGAAATTTTATCCTGAGGAAGCTTTCTCATAAGGTATTCTATCTCCCCACCTGTGACATATTTAAAAAGGGGGTTTTTCTCCAGAAACTCAAACCCCTTGAGCAAAAACTCTCTTAAACCTTTTCTTGGATTTTCTAATAGAGTTGTCTTTTCAAATAATTTATCCTTGAATTCTCTCTCAATCTTTTCAAGTATATCAAAGAATAACTCCTCCTTGGAGTTATAAAAAAGATAAAATGAGCCCTTTGATATTCCTACATTCCTTACAATCTCGTCAACTGTGGTTTTTTCAAGTCCATATCTTTCAAACAACTTTTGCCCTTCTTTCAAAAGCTTTTCTTTGATCCAATCTTTTTCTTTCTCACTGAAAGCCTTTGGCATTTATCCCTCTTTTAACATATGACTATTTTTATAAATTCAGTCATATGGTAATATAAAAATTTTATCCTGTCAAGTGTTTTTGAGTTTTTTAAGCCAAAAGACCAGATTAATACAGGTTGAATTTGTTCTGTTTTTGCATTTTAAGAGTTGGGGAGGCAAAATTTATTAGTTAACTCTGGGGATTTAACTTATAAGTAGAAATTCTGGTGTGAAAATCAATAAAACTCCTTGAGCAGCGGGGGTTTGGAAAGCTCCGAAATAAACCATTGAATTAAATTAAGTATGTTTCTGTGATAATCAGATTTTGCTCTATAAGTATACTCGTAGTAAGCATCATTAAGATAAGAGGTAGCCATTCTCAAATTCATTACATTCCCATTTCTTTGATAGTCAAGGAATTTCCTTATCCCGCTAATAAAAAGCTTTCGAGCATTTTTAAGCTGCCTTTCTTCATACCATTCATCAAATGGTTGAAAATAAAAGGAATTAAAGCTTTCGAAAAGCCTTGAAAACTCAGGATCGTAAAGCCTGCCAAGGTCTATTATTGTCTCGATTATTTTTTCATTTCTATCTTTTAACTCTTTTTTAATTCTGACCTTCTGGGAATATATTCCTAAAGCAACATAGATTGAAAGCATTTTATAAATCTTTTCCCTTATATTTTCTGGCTTTTGGGCTTCTTCTTCCTCTTCTCTCAATATGTTTCCCAGAAGGAAGGGGTTTTTAATAACAACAAGAGCTTCTTCAAATTCTCTTTTTAAATTTATAAATTCCTCATTGGTATCGGTTTTTGTAATATCAGGATGAATAAGCTTTGAATATCTTCTGAAAATTCTTTTTGCTTCTTTCTCAGAAAAATTTTTTGTAATTTTCAACTCTTTCAGGATTCTGTTTTCTTTAGACTCTACCATTTTAAACCCGAATTTTTCCTTACAAAAATGTTAAATCAATATGTAAGAGTTGTCAAATCAGTTTATCATAATAAAGCATAAAAATTTTTCTTTCAAACCTGATTCTGCAAAAATTGGAAAGAAAATTTATTTAATTTTATAATAAATTTTAATCTGGAGGTTTTCATGCCAAGAGTTTCTGGAAAGGTTAGCACGGTATTGTTTTCTCCACATTTGCATAGTAAGTTTTCACTTCACTTTGCAATGTGGAATGTCGTGATAGCACTTCTTCCGGCTGGCATTGCCGGTGTTTATTATTTTGGATTGCCAGCTTTGAGGATAATAATTATAAGCGTGATAACAGCTCTTATTACAGAACTTTTAATGAACCTGATGACAAAGAGCAAGATTACCATTTTTGATGGCAGTGCTCTTATAACCGGACTTCTTTTTGCATACAATCTTCCCCCTGCAGCTCCGTGGTATCTTGTAATTGTTGGATCATTCTTTGCCATTGCTTTAGTCAAATGGGCATTTGGTGGGCTTGGTTACAACTTTATGAATCCCGCTCTCGGTGGAAGAATTTTTGTCATAATTGCATGGTCAAACATAATGGTGGGACACTGGTCATATCCAGTGCAAAAGTTTATTGAGAAAGGCTTGAATTTTGTGCTTGCCTCACAAAAAATAATCTCACCTGATGGAATAACAGGGGCTACCCCTCTTACTGTTCTTAAGGCGGGTGGCTTTGATGCCATAAAGAATGCAAATTTTGATTATTGGTCGCTTTTCGTGGGTAATATACCCGGCTGTATAGGGGAAACATCAAAGATTGCTATACTTGTTGGTGGGATTTATCTTTTAGCTCTAAGGATTATCCAGTGGGAAATACCCGTCATTTATATAGGGACAGTAGCATTTTTAAGCTGGTTACTTGGAGGTTTGCCATTCGGCAGGGGAATCTTTACGGGAGATCCTTTATTTCATATACTATCAGGGGGACTTTTTTTAGGTGCTTTCTTTATGGCTACTGATTATGTTACCTCACCAATTTCCTTTAGGGGAAGGATAGTTTTTGCGATTATGCTCGGAATACTTACTGTGGTTATAAGGCTTTTTGGTGGATATCCAGAGGGTGTTAGTTACGCTATTGTGATTATGAATATCTTTGTTCCTTTAATCGATAGATATCTAAAAGACAGAATATATGGATACAGAAAGGGAGGCTCAAATGCTTAGGGCTTTCAAAATAATATATCCCCTTGTGGTTATAGGCGTGGGAGTTGGTTTTTTGCTTTCCTTTACCTATCAATCCCTTGAGAAAAGGCTTATTGAGGCAAAAAATAGGGAGGAAATGATTGCCCTAAAACAGCTTTTTCCTGATGCCTCAGATTTCAAAAAGCTTGAAATTGAAGGCGAAGAATATTATGAGGCTGTTGGTGAAAACACTGGCTACATATTTAAAAGAGCAAATACAGGCTACGGTGGTCCTGTAGAGGCTCTTATAGCCATAACCAATGGATTTGTAGCAAACATTGTTGTTACATCTATGGCAAAGGAAACCCCTGGGCTTGGCTCAAAGGTCGCATACAGAAACTGGCTGAAGCAATTTCTCGGCAAGGGGGTAAATGAAATCCCATCAACCAAAACAGAGTTCAAGGAAAAAGGTATAGATGCAGTTTCGGGAGCTACATTTTCATCTCTCGCAATATGCAGGGACATAATTGATGCCTTTAAAACCTATAAAAAACTTGGCTTCATTGTTAATGAAAGCGATATAGATGGTGAAACAAAAGCCACAAAGGAGGAGTAAATGCAGATAAAGTGGAGTGAATTGACAAAAGGAATATTTAGAGAAAATCCTATCTTTGTTGTGGTTCTTGGCCTATGTCCGACTCTTGCAGTATCAACTCAAACAATAAATGGGATCGGAATGGGGATTGCCGTCATTTTTGTGCTAACATTTTCCAACCTTTTAATTTCATTACTCAGGAAATGGATACCCAACGAGGTTAGAATCCCTGCTTATATCTCAATAATTGCATCCTTTGTTACAATAGTATCTTTATTAATGCAGGCTTTTACTCCAGACTTAAGCAGGGCTCTTGGAATTTTCATTCCACTTATAGTGGTAAATTGTATTATTTTAGGAAGGGCAGAGGCTTTTGCCTCAAAAAATGACCCTCTTCACTCCATATTTGATGGAATTGGTATGGGACTTGGTTTTTCACTATCGCTTACTGTTATAGCCTTCATAAGAGAGATTTTAGGGAGTGGAACAATTACACTGCAGCTTGCAGGTGTTGGACCGGTTATAAGCCTTAAAAATATTATTTCTGACCCGGCAGTTGTTTTTATCCTTCCACCCGGAGGTTTTATAGTACTTGGATTGCTTTTAGCATTCTTCCAGTATTTGAAGAATAAAAAGCAAAGTGCAAAAAAGCCAGTTCAGGCTCAAAAGTAGGAGGAGTTATGGAACTAAATAAGATTTTCACGCTTATAATCAGTGCTATATTTATAAATAACTTTATCTTCTCAAGGTTTTTAGGTCTCTGTCCATTTTTTGGAGTTTCCAAGAGAATTGATTCAGCCATAGGAATGGGGTTTGCAGCGACCTTTGTCCTCGTAATGTCCACAATGGTTATCTATCCCGTAAACTATTTATTACTTGTTCCATTCCATCTTGACAAGTTTCTACAGATTATTGTGTTTATATTTGTTATAGCTGCTTTTGTTCAGCTTGTTGAACTTGGATTAAAAAAGCTTCTACCTGCTCTATATCATATGCTCGGAATCTATCTTCCTTTAATTACAACCAACTGTGCAATATTAGGAACTGCATTTATAGTGGTGCTGGAAAAATATAATTTTCTTGAAGCTGTTGTCTTTGCATTATCTGCAGGACTCGGCTTTACACTTTCCCTGATAATGATGGCAGGAGTAAGAGAAAGGCTTTTAAGATCAAAGGTTCCAAAAGCATTTAAGGATTTACCCATTGCATTTATATCTGCCGCTCTTATGTCACTTGCAATGTTTGGTTTTGTGGGGATTGTAAAATAATGAGAAGAATATTTTTGTTTCTTTTTTCCCTTTCACTCTTAATTATTGCTGGATGTTCTTGCAATAATGAAGATGAAACTAGTGGAATTAAAAGAACAGACGTGATTCTTTTGAGTGATACACAGGTTTCAAATTTTATCCTTATGCTTCCTGATATACTTGAATTTTCAGAAAAATATCATAGAAGCCTGAGTGTTGAAGAAAAAAATAGAGAGGATGCAAACAAGAAATTTTTTGAAACACTAAAGAAAAGCAAAAGGATGGAAAAACTTGCCAGCGAGAGAGGTTTTAAGTCCATTGATGAACTGGTTGTTGTCTACAAGAATGTTGTTCTTGGCTATATGAGTATAAAGCTTGAACTGCAAGATTTTAAAAAGGAATTTTCAAACCTTTCTTCATTGATATCAAGCAATGAAAATAAGCTTAAAAAGGAACTGAAAGAGAAAAAAATTGACGAAAAGGAATATGAAAAGCAATTGAAAGATATTGAGATTGATAAGATAAGATTGAGTAATATACTTACCATAAAAAAATTTGAAACAGATATTGATAATGTTACCTCACAATTCAACAGATAAAAGCAATCTAATTATTTTAGCCTCAAGTGTTTTAATATCAGTCTCATCATTTCTGAGTGGCTATTTTTCCCATCCTCTTTTTTTAGATAAATGGATGAATTTTGTGAAGGGCTACATTAATGAAATCCCATTCAATTTTTTCTCGATTTTTATCAATAATTTCTTTATTTCTTTTCTTATGATTTCGGGAGGCTTCATTTTTGGACTACCCACTCTCTTTTTCGCAGGTCTTAACTTTTTCTCCCTCGGTGTTTCTTCAAGATACTTCATAGAAAAATTTGGTGCAATTATATTTTTCATTTCCATTATACCACATGGAATTTTTGAGCTGACAGGAGTCTTCCTCTCCCTCTTCTATGGAATAAGAATCTTTGTTGACTTTATGCTTAAATCCTCTGCCAGAAATTTAGATTGTAATCTTTCTGCTAACAGGATGATTCTCAAATTAAAGAGATACATCCTTACTGTCCTTCCATTGTTTTTCATTGCTGCTCTTATCGAAGTTTATATAACCCCCCTCATAATTGCATATGTTATATCCCATCGGTAATAATTCCCGAAGCGAACCGATCGTTTTATATTTTACAATATAAAAACTTGAAATTAGTCCTTCCTTTTCTTTATAATATCTTTGTTTTCTTTTTTATGGGTCTGAAAATCTACCTTAGGGTAACTATGAAAAACAGAAAATTACTCATTATATTTCTCTTGCCCTTGCTTATTTCAAATGTAACACTTGACAGAAGTCTTATTGTTGCAATCTCAAAAGGAGACTTTTTAAGGGTTAAAAAACTTGTGGAAAGTGGAGCAAATGTTAACTATGTTTATCACAAGGGCAAATCGGCACTTCATTGGGCAGCAATAAGTGGCAATCTAAAAATTGTGGCATATTTACTCTACAAAGGAGCTAAAATCAACGCCACTGACATAAATGGAAGCACACCCCTGCAGCTTTCCGCTATGGGAAGGAATCTTGATGTTGTTAAGCTACTTGTTCAGAGCGGGGCAGATATAACACACAAAGACAAAAATGGCTGGGACATATTGCATTATTTTGTTTTTTATGAATTTGAGATTGGGGTCAAATTTCTTCTGACACAGGGTGTGGAACTCACGAACAAAACAAAAAAAAAGTTTATGGAAATTCCTGAAGGTTTTACACCGCTTGACATAGCCGTCAAAAAAAATTATGAAAATATAGTTAGTATACTTGAAAACCCGGTAAAATACACCTCTCTATCTAAAAAGGCAATTTTGAATTACGGCATAAGCTATAATTTCGGCAAAGACAATTTTATTTCTCCCCTTGAAAGAGGCTTTGTCATATTAAACATTACAAATATTGGTGGACTTTCAGCGACTGGGCTAAAAATTGAACTCAAGGATATATCGAATTGTGAAGATTTAGAATTTGAAGGAGAAAAAACTATTGACATACCCTCTGCAGAGTCAAAAGAAGTTCCTTTTTTTTTAAGGGGACTTTCATCAATGGAAAAAAGCGGGAAGGCTTTTTTTGAAATGCACATCTATGAAAACTCAACAAATGTAATCCCTTTTGAGGTTAATAAATTGTATAAACCTTTTCCTTCTCCATTTATTTCTGCATTATTTCACTATCCTTTTGAAGTTTTGACTGGAAATTCAACAAATATTTCATTTAAGATTGAAAACAGGGGCAAGGGAGATATAGAAAATGGTGTTTTTAAAGTCAGTTTTTCTGGCTATCATTTAGTTAATAATGCCTTTGAATTTTCAAACATAAGTCTGCCGCCATCGGGTTACACAAATATAGAGATTAAACTTGAAACCATAGAGGATGAGAACATTCTAAATCCAGAGATTGTAAAGGCAAAAATTATCTTTAGCAGTCTTTTCGATATTACAAATATTTTTGACTTCAGAGTAATGCCTCTCTCTTTACCAGAGTTTTATTCCGATCTGGGTATCAGGGAAATGTCTTTCACAAATCTGTATGTAGATGATGGTGAAGAAAATCCATTAACAATTTTTATCTCTAACACAACAGAAATTGAGGGTAGAAATCTTGAGCTCTGGATAAAAACCACATCTTTTGAAACAGAGTTCAAGATTAAAAGATTCCCTGCCAGTAGAATAATCAACCTTTTTCTTCCTTCATCCTTAACAAATGAAGAAATGTCAATTGAAATTTTTTATAAAAAAAGATTGCTTTTTAGTAAGACTTACAATATAACAAATGAAGACAATATATCTGAGGAAGAAGCCACAAATAAGAACTGAAAAGGCTTAAATTTCCATGGAGGAAGAATGAAATCTAAAATATTATCCCTGCTTTTACTTTTAATGTATCTCCCCGGATTTTCTCTCTCACTCTTTAACAACTCAATGAATTTAAAACAGATTTCTACAAAATATTTTACTATTATCTTCCCCGAATCTTCATCAAATACAGTAAAAAGGCTTGTCAGCTTTGCTGACATGGAATATGAAAGGCTTGCCGGGATGTTTGAAATGAGATACATTGAGAAGCTGACGGTAGTTGTTACACCGGACGTGGAACTCGTGAATGGAATGTTTGGTTTTTTCCCTTACAATACGATTATTCTTTACGATTTCCTTGATGATGCAAGCCTATTGCCATTCTATGATTACTTTTACGACCTTTTCTTACACGAACTCACCCACGCCGTGAGTCTCAATCTGCGTAACGGTTTCTGGCACTTTTTAAGACGGGTCTTTGGAACCTATATATCCCCCCATAACTGGCAGGTTCCATACTGGATGATAGAGGGGGTTACTGTAAGTATGGAAAGCTACGATGGCGATGGTAGAAGTAATGACCCGAGAAGCAAGGCTCTTCTTGCCCAGCATTTGCTTGAAGGTAAATTTCAAAAAATTTATCATGTCGCTCAGATGAGACCTTACCCTAAAAAAGGCAATCTTCATTATATCTACGGCGGACTTTTCAACACATACCTTCAGAAGAATTATGGCTGGGAAAAGTACAAAATGCTCTGGTATAATAATAACAGGCTAATAATTCCATATACATTCTGGTTTTCTTTCAGGCGTATTTATGGTGAGGCCCCGAGTGATTTATGGGAAAAGTTTAAGGAAAATTTTTCCCTCGACAGCATTGAAAACCCATCTGTAAGATTAATAGAAAAAGGCATTTTTAGTGATATGAAGTCTGATGGAGAAAAGATTTATTACTCAGATTCAAAAAATAAAAGATTAAGAGTATTTGACCCTGATAAAAATAAAAAGATCACTTTGTTAGATCAGGCTGAGGATTTTTCAATTGACGCTAAAAACAAACTTTTGTTTATAAAGGAGATAGAATATCCTTACAAAACATACAGATCAGTAACTAAAGTTTTTGATATTAAGAAAAGACTTTTTAAAAAAGAGATTTATCCAAAAATGTCAAAGTTTTCATTTGATTCAAATGGAAATATGGTAGGTATAGAGGCTTTATTACATTCTACAGAGCTTATTTCCATTTCCAGTAATGTGAAAGAGACTCTGCTGAGTGGAAATGAATATCTATTTTTTGATTCCCCGATATTTTTAGACGATAAAATCGCATTTCTTTTAATACTTTCAAACGATAGAAGAATAGCAATCCTTGATAGAGAAAAAGGAATAGAGGTTTACAAATTTAAGGATGTATGGGTTGATGAAATTTACAAATATGAAGATAAAATAATGTTTACATTTTATTATAAAGATAAAGTTTCACTTTCCAGACTGGGTTTTCTTGATATAGAAAAGGGAGAGCTTCTTCTTCAGGATAAAAACTTTTTTGGTGGAATTAATAAGCCAGTCATTTTGGGAAATAATCTATTTTACATAAAAAGGCTTTTTGAGTATGATGAAATTGTATTTTTAGAAGATTTTAGAGCTAAAATAAAATTTGTCACAAACTCTGTGGAAAAAGAGGAATTTTCATATCCAGAGAAGGAAAATAATTATCCCGAAACTTTACTTGCTGATACAAAAGGTTATAATCCTTTACCTTACCTTATACCCTCTTTCTGGATACCCTTTGCATTTCCAATTTCCACAGAGGGGGACATTATAACAGGCCTTTATACTGGTTCTGCCGACCCCATATCTGAAAATTCTTATAGTTTTTATTTTAACCTTATCGGTGATCCCTTCAGGAGTGACTCTGTCAAGCAATGTGGATTTGAGTGGGATAATTCAAGCTTGCCACTTGACATATCGCTCGGTGCTGGAGGAGAATACTACCTTGGCACAAATTATTTAACTTTAAGTGGCACAATTTCTAAAAGCTGGATGTTTCAGAATGGTAAGAGTGCAATTCAATCCTATTTAGGTATAAACAGTGAATCTGCCAATTTTGAAAACTGGGAAAATTTAGTCTTTATAGGAACTGGCTACTATTACAATTCCCTATATAAAATGCCATTTTTACCATATACCTTTAGCATATTTGGAAGAATAGGTTATGAAATAGAAAAGAGTACACTGTACTATGATGGAAACTTAAACTACAATAGTGGCTGGTTTTTTACTTCCATTAAATATGGGGTTGCAAATCGGGAAAGATACTATTTGGGAAAAAACATCCCTTTCTGGGGGGATTATTTTTCTCTTTTTGATCAAAATAAGCTCTCAATATGGTATGTATCTCACCAAGAGGGTCTTTTCTTAAGGCTTGATGCTGATCTGGGAGTTGGTCTTTTTCCAGTTTATATCAATTATTTTGGTTTATCTTCGGGTTACAGGGGAGTTTTTGTTGGAGAGGAGTATTTTTCAACCATTTTTGTAGGCATATATCCCGGAACAATATTATTCTATGCAGTGCCATTTAATCCGGGAATAGAAATTAACTACTTTATAGAAAGGGGTCGGTGGCTATTTAATTATAGTTTGAGTATGAATTTTTAATGTGAGGTTGGGAATGAGATACATAAGTACAAGAGGAAATTATAATCCAGTCGAAAGCACAAAGGCAATAATATTGGGAATGGTACCGAAAGGTGGGCTTTTTGTGCCAGAAAGCCTTCCTAACATTGATCTAACAGACCTTAAAGGCAAAAACTATAAAGAAGTTGCTTTTGAGGTAATGAAAAACTTCCTCACGGGAAGTGAGAATGATTTTAGTGAAGATGAGATAAAAATGGCAATTGAGAAGGCTTATAATACTGAAAAATTTGACACTTCAGAAATCTGCCCGCTAAAAAAGATTAAAGAGAGGTTTTATATCCTTGAGCTATGGCATGGTCCGACTGCTGCCTTTAAAGATATTGCCCTTCAGATAATGCCTCATCTTTTCGTTATCTCAATGGAAAAGCAAAATCATAAAAAGGAAAGCGTCATTCTTGTTGCCACTTCTGGAGATACAGGAAAAGCCGCTCTTGAAGGATTCAAGAATGTGCCAAAAACCAAAATAATAGTATTTTATCCATCCGGTGGAGTAAGTAAGGTTCAGGAATTGCAAATGACAACAACTGATGGTAAAAATACTTATGTAATTGGAGTGGAGGGCAATTTTGATGACTGCCAGACTATGGTTAAGAAAATCTTTGCAGATAGTGAGTTCAAGGAAGAGGTTTCAAGACGTGGTTTTGAATTTTCATCTGCTAACTCTATTAACTGGGGAAGGCTTTTGCCTCAAATAGTTTACTACTTCTGGGCATATCTGAAGCTTATTGAAGATGGGGCATTATATTTTGGTGATGAGGTCAACATATGTGTCCCTACTGGAAACTTTGGCAACATACTTGCTGCATATTATGCAAAAAGAATGGGACTTCCAGTAAAAATGCTTATATGTGCCTCAAACTCAAACAATGTGCTTTCTGATTTTATAAACACAGGGGTTTACAATAGCGACAGAGAGTTTTTCAAAACCTTCAGCCCTTCAATGGATATTCTGATTTCTTCAAATCTTGAGAGATTTTTGTTTGAGATATCCAGCAGGAATCCTCAGAAGATAATAAGATGGTATGAAGAACTATTAAAGGATAAAAGATTTAAGGTAGATGAATCCACAAAAACGAGAATTAAAAAAGAACTTTATGGGAATTATGCCACTGAAGCTGAAACACTTTCAGAAATAAAAGAGATGTTTTTTAGTTACAATTACCTCATCGACCCGCATACTGCTGTAGGGGTTAATGTCTACAAAAAATATTTAGCCGAAACCAGAGATGAAACTCCACTAATACTCTGTAGTACAGCCTCTCCATACAAGTTTAATAATGCAGTCTATATGGCTTTGACAGGTAAAAATGCTTATGATGACGAATTTCTAACTCTTTCGGAGTTAAACGAAATAACTGGTTTCAAAATTCCAGCCAACCTTAAAAATCTTCAGGAACTAAAGACAATTCACAGAACAACAATAAAATTGAGTGAAGCAAAAAATATTATCAGGAAAATTTTAAGAATAGGGGGAAAAAAGCTATGCCTGAAACATTCAAGGAGATAAAACCTACATCTATTAAAGAAAATTTTATTGACCTGATAGGTGAGAAGTGGATGTTGATTACTGCTGGGAATTTAAAATCTTTCAACACAATGACTGCGAGCTGGGGAGGAGCGGGTTTTCTCTGGAACAAGCCAGTTGTTTTTTGCTTTGTAAGGCCGGAGAGATATACATATAAGTTTATGGAGGAAAATTCCTTTTTTTCTCTTTGTTTCTTCAAGGAAAGATATAGAGAGGCTTTGAATATATGTGGAACACATTCCGGTAAGAATTTTGATAAGATAAAAACCTCCCGACTTACCCCTGTTGAAGGTAGGACAAAGATTGTAATCTTCAAAGAGGCTTTTCTTGTAATTGAGTGTAAGAAGATTTACTATCAGGACATAGAAAGAAATAACATTCTTGACTATAGTATATTCAAACATTATGAGGAATATGGCTTTCACAGGGAGTATATTGGTGAAATAGTATATTGTGGAACTATCTGAAAAAAGAAATGTGATATCCTTTTCTTAAATGGGAAACTCACTTTAAAATGACAAATAATTTTACATCTCTTCCGATAAATATCAAAGGAGGAAAAAAGGATGGATAAAAAAATTCTTGTCGTAAACGGGCCGAACCTTAATATGCTTGGAATAAGAGAACCAGAAAAATATGGCAAAACTTCCCTTAATGAGATCGTGGAAAAATTAACCTTAAAATTTAACTCTTTAGGGTATAAGATAATACATTTTCAATCCAATCATGAAGGTGAGATTATTGATTTTATTCAAAAAGAAGGTCATAAAGCCTCAGGGCTTGTCATCAATGCCGGAGCATACACACATACTTCTATTGCCATAAGAGATGCAATCCTTTCTGTTTCAATTCCGTGTGTTGAGGTGCACCTTTCAAACATCTTTAAGAGAGAAGATTTCCGTAAAATTTCTTACATTTCCGATATAGCCCTCGGTGTAATTTCTGGCTTTGGAGCTTATGTTTATGAGCTTGGCGTTCTTGCTTTGATTAATTACATTGGGACATGATTAACTCACCCAATATGAAATTAAATAGATTTGACATTTTATCTAAGTAATGTTATTTTATCCTGAAAACTCAAGGATAAAGACTATGAAAAACATTTTTTGTCTCCTTTTTTTGCCAATTATTATTCTACTATATAACTGTGGTGGTAAGTTAAGCGGCTTTGATGAGAAAAAAAATATAATCTTACTCTCCAACCAGATTGTCTACGATGGTTATGACAGTGAGGCAACGGCTGTATTGAACGCAATGAGTTATCTTGGCTATAATGTTAATGAGGCATTAATCTGTGGTGGAGGGGGAATAATAAACTTTGCCTTTCATGAATCGGCCTTTCCCTTCATTGGGATAAAAAATGAAAGGATGATAGAGGTTTTTTTTGAAGGTGCAGGGATAAAATGGTCAGGAAGAATAAATACTGGCAATAAAAAGTCATGGGAATTAATAATCACAAAGCTGAAAGAGGGGATTCCTGTTGTCTTAAGAGTCGATGTACGTTACTTGTCTCATAGATTTGGTGGAAAGTATGGAAGTAAACTCTCAAGCTATGGGATGCACTACGTCACGCTTTTCGGGCTTGACTTTAAAAACAAAAAAGCCTTTATCTCGGATGCCGGCTATACCAACATTATAGCAATAAGCTTTAATGATCTTGACAGGGCAAGATATTCCTTTACTCAGGCCTTTCCACCATATGGGGAGTTTTACTGGATAGAAAAGAAGCCAGACAATTTTAACCTTAATCTCAATAATATTCTTTCCAATTCCTTAAGAGCTATTGTAAAAGGCTATGAAAGACCCAAAAAACAGGATCTGAGCGATTTGAAAACATATTATGGTCTTGAAGGAATTGAAAACTTGAGCAAGGAGATTGTAAACATTGAAAAATTTGTAAATATGGATGTCTTTTTACCATCAGTTTTTTATGGCTTCTGGTATTATATTGAGAAACTTGACACAAAAGGAAGCGCAAACAGAAAAATATTAAAAGAATATCTTATCGAAATAAATAAAAGATTAATGGATAAAAAAATCGATAATATGATAAAAAAGCTATCTCTCTGTATCGACAACTGGCAAACACTGTCAGAAGAGTTTTTTAACATTTCTCAGACTATTACAAATTACAGAGAGAGATATGAAAGAAAAGCACTTTATGATAAAGCCGGTGCAATTGCGGACGAAGTTGCAAGAGAGGAAAGAGATTTTTATTTGCTTTTAAAGGAATATATTGGAGTAAGGGAAAATGTCAGATAAAAATCTGCCCGCATTTGTTCTTTTCAGAGAAAAACTCTTGAGTACAAAATTTAACTTTTTTGGACTTGATAGTGAACTTGTTCTCACTTCAGAATGTTGGCAGCTTATTAACAAAGTGAAAAAAGAATTTTATTTCTACTCAAAATACAGAGAAAAAAAATTTTTAAGACTGAGAAGAATATTTTTTGAGAGAGATTACAATGATTTCCCTGAAAAATATCCAGACCTTTTCAAAAAAGACAGTTTTAATCCTTCTAATTTTTCACAGGCGATTGGAGGTATGAGTCTTGACAAAAATCTACTTATTGGCTACTTTGTAAAAATAACACAAACTGATGAAAATTATTTCCAGAATTTTTTTGAAAAACCCATTATCCCATTCACTTTAGGGTTTGAGGTTCTCAAAAACTTTTTTAATTATTTTGTGACAAACTCCATTTTACCAGATGGCAACCTGCCAGAAAAGATAAAATTACTTGAAAGACATTGTGAGGATATCGAAAGATTGTGCGGGATATGTAATTACATTGCTGAATTATTTGGATCCTCAATGAAAGAAAAAACAACCTTTTTAAGGACTGGTCATATAATTGAATTTGTGAGTGGAATGAATCTTTACATTGAAAAGCTCTCAAGAGACCTTATAGAAAATGGTTTTGCTACACTTTCAATTGATGATGGTTCATCAATTCTTGGTGTGGTTGATGAATTGAAAAATTGCATCCTATTCGCCTTAAAAAGTATGATTATAGACATTTTATGGCCATTGATTAACTCCATAAATTATAGAATAGAATTTAATTCTGGTAGATTGACTTTGATTGATCAAAACACATACAAAAAAGGGTTTATTGAAAGACTTCTGGATTTATTCTTACACAAAGAAGAAAAAGTCTATGAAATAGAAACAATCCAGAAAGAGATTGAAAGGATGAAAAAAGGAAATAAACAATCAGAACCTGATTATGTAAAAGAAAAAAAGTTCATTAAATCCGAAAGTTTTATCGAATTACTCGACCTTCTGAAAAACTTTGTCATTGATTTGCGCCAGGACCTTGAGCCAGAATTTGATCCGAAAGGGAAACTCATCAGCCTGAAACAGGGCTTTGACCAGTTCGATATACCCCAGAACAGAAGAAATATTGATCCTTTAAGACATACACTTACAGGAAAATTCTCTTCAAAGGATTATATTGATTTCAATAACAATGACGAAATGGTGATTAAAAGTATCTACTGGCTCTATGACAGAATCCAGAGTATACTTGAGGCAAACAAAATAAACCCTGATGGAATTGAACTTGATAAGGCAAAAAGCCTTGTTGATGAAGTGAGAAGCCTTTATTTTATATCAAAAAATGAATACAATGAAATAAGAATTTATGGAAATTTTTCAAAGTTCAAAGTTTTTCTCAATAGACTTTTTGGTTCTAAAATCTTGCAATCGAAATACCATGGAATGATGAAGGAAATACTTAAGTGTATGGATCGTTGCAGAATAGAAATAATGCAATCCGAAAAGAACAGACGTTTTTAATATGTATTATAAAGTTCTTAAAGTCTTTTGGGTTAATTTAAAAAATTTTTTTATCACATAATTGAAAAACTATTGACAAGAAAAAAAGAATGTATTAAAATTAAAGCAGGTGAGGTTGTTCTTGTAAAAAACTTTTCTTGAAAGTCCGTTAAATAAATAAAAAGGAGAGGAGTTATGAAGAGAGTAGTGTTAGTTTTGTTGGCTGTGGCTCTG
>JBMFQR010000009.1:0-65813 GCA_049968515.1 Brevinematia bacterium | reverse complement strand
TTATAATTTCCTTTAATGCTTTAATATGAGCTTCCAGATCATCTTTCTCTATGAAATCTGCATATAATACATAACGTGAATTATCATCTATAAACATAATCAATTTGAATGGTTCTGCCCCTTCTATCCAGCTAAATTCTGTAACATCACCTTGTATTAACAATCCGATAGCCTCAGCTTCAAATCGTTTCCTGTATCTCTTAGGCTTCTTTTGATAACGAGGATATTCAGCCAACTCTTTTACACATTGCCTGTAGGTCTCTACACTGAAAGAAGGAATATCTATATTGTCATTCTCAACTATGTTTCTAAGTATTTGCATGGATGGATATAAAAACCTATCTCCATCCTTGATGATTAACTCTTTATACTTTTGTTGAATTATTAAAGCCCATTCTTCTGTAAGCCTCTTCTTCCTGTGCCCCCTCTTTAAAAATACCTCTTTGCCTTCTTTATACCTTTTGTAAAGCTTATAAAGTTGGCTTTTCTTTACTCCATGAATTAGGCATAAAGAAGATATTTTCATTTTTCCCTCATCTACTTGCCTGAAATGTTCGATAATAATATCACGTTGAAGCATTTTAACCTCCTTGCCTCTGCCAGATATTTTCGGCATGCAAGGAGGTTTTCTTTTCTTAAACTTTTCCACTTTCAAACTTTGAGTTATATTTCCACTCTCATTATTGTAACAACAAAATTCCATTGCTTTGTGTGTCAAGAAAATTAAAATTTTACAAAATTTATGTAAAACCTGAATTGAGTGAGTATTACTGTAGGTGGCTGGGAGGTGTGTTTGATACAAAAGACGAGCGTGTATACTGCCTATCTCAATTCAAACTTATAAAAATCATTCAATTCACGTTAATTCTTTCTTGTATAAGTTTATTTGATTTTATCATAATTTCTTTTTAAAATCATATAGCAGATTTTGATAGGAGAAAAAATGGATTTTATTAAAGCAATTCTTTTAGGTATAGTGGAAGGCTTTACTGAATTTTTGCCGATTAGCAGCACAGGGCATCTTATACTACTGAATCAGTTTCTTTCATTTGAAAGGGGATTTGAGAAAACTTTCGATATATTTATTCAGCTTGGTGCCATATTATCCGTGGTTTTTTATTTCTGGCACAGGCTCAATCCATTTGAGAAAAACAAGGAGGGCAAGCAAAGACAGGAAACGTATAATCTATGGCTTAAAACACTTATTGCAGTTATTCCCTCAATTGTTATAGGGGCTTTATTCGGCGGATTGATACAGAAGTTTCTATTTAACCCAATTGTTGTAGCAATAATGTTACTTCTTGGTGGATTGGTTATGATATTACTTGAAATGAGGAATAGTAACTTTAAATATTATTCCATAAACCAGCTTGATTATAAAATATGCATACTAATCGGACTTTTTCAATGTTTATCATTCATTCCGGGGACATCAAGGTCGGCTGCCACAATAATTGGTGCAATGTTTTTGGGACTTTCGAGGGGTATAGCCGTAGAGTTTTCTTTTTTTCTTGCTCTGCCGACAATGTTAATGGCGACTGGATACTCAATTCTTAAAACTGGCTTTAATATTACTTTAAAGGAATGGGGTCTTTTGATTACAGGGTTTGTTACATCTTTTATTGTAGCATATTTTATAATTTCCTTCTTTATTAACTTTATAAGAAAACATAATTTTGTGCCTTTTGCGGTTTACAGAATAATTTTGGGTTTAGCAATAATTATATATTTTTTAATAAAGAAATAAAGTAAAAACTATGATTAAAATAATTTTTGGATATCTTATTATTGCATTTTCAGGTGTGCTTTTTCTTTCGTTAATAAGTTTTTCGCCACTGGATTCCTCATTTTTCACCTCCAGCTATCTCAGAATCCCTCAAAATATAGCCGGTAAAATTGGGGTATTTCTATCCTCAATTTTTATAACAATGTACGGAAAATTTGCTTCCTACATATTAAATTTTGGATTTTTTTCAATGGGGATTAATCTTCTGACGAACAAAAAGATTGGCAAAGTACTTACCAAATTTATTCTCTTCTTTATTTCTGCAATCTCTTTATCGATTGCATTGTCTGCAATATCAAAAAATCCAGATTTTATAAGGTTTGGAATCTCCGGGACTGTAATCTCAAATCTATTGGGTGAGTTTCTTCCAAAAGAATTTATTTTCATTCTTTTTCTTTCTCTTTTTTTAATTTCCTTAATATCTTCAATGAAGCTTTTTAGGTCATTTACATCATTAGTTGGAAAAGCACTTATATTCATTTTTGTTTTTCCATTTAACTGGATTTTATCATCAAAAAGAATGCAGAAAAATAAAACATCCCATCAAAAGCAATTTGATTTTCCTGATGTTGAAATAAAAGAACAGCCTGAAAAAAAAGAAGACCAGAATATCAGTGTTAAAGAGCCAGAATTTCTGAAAAAGCAGGATGTCGTTTTTGAAAAAACAGCTTTAAAGGAAAGTGTTCCTGCCTGGATTATTGACAGAAATGAGAAGGAAAAGGTGTTGAATAAAATAAAAAAACTACCAGTTGAAGAAGAAATATCCAATCAGCCAGAAGAAAAAATGCGGCAAATAAAAGAAGCTGAAGAAACAAATATGCCAGTACCAATTTTAGAAGAAAGTATTGAAGAAAACTCAATTGTTGAAGAAGAAGAAATTACCGGTGAGGCGGATTACAGAGAAATCATTGCACAGAGAGAGAAAGATGAAGAGGCTCTCTCATACATTCCTGAAAATAAACTGGAAAACTACATATTTCCAGCAGTAGAGGAGCTTGAAAAAAGCTTTAAAACTCTTTCTCATTCAGAGGAGGAAACAGAAATAAAAAGAGTGTCGGAGATTATTGAGACTACATTTGCAAGTTTCAGAATAGATGTTAAAGTATCCGGGTATTCGCGTGGACCATCAATTACAAGATATGAGATATTACCTCCTGATGGACTGAAACTGAAAAGTATAGTAAATCTGACAGATGACCTTGCATTAAAACTTGGCACAAAACATCTGAGGATAGTTGCACCGATTGGCAATAAAAGCATTATAGGCATTGAAGTTCCAAACCAGATAAGAGATACAGTAGTACTTAGAGAAATTATAGAAAGCGAAAATTTTAAGAAGTCGAAGGCTATTCTTCCTTTGATTTTAGGTAAGGACATTGCTGGTAATATTATAATTGAGGACCTTACAGAAATGCCGCATCTTTTGATTGCTGGCACTACTGGAAGCGGGAAAAGTGTCTTTGTAAACTCTTTGATAGCCGGCATAGTATTTAGAAGAACATCAGACGAGGTCAAATTCATACTTATAGATCCAAAGATGGTTGAACTTGAACTCTATGATGGGATACCACACCTTCTCTCCCCTGTAATAACAAGCCCGGAGGAAGCTATTGCCGTGCTCGAATGGGTCTCAGAAGAAATGGATAACAGATATAACCTTTTAAGTGAAGCTGGTGTTAGAAATATAATTGACTATAATAAAGAAATTTCAATAAATAACCTTCCTGAAAGTGAAAAGTTACCATTTATTGTTATAATTATAGATGAATTTGCTAACCTTATGCTGAGGCTGCCTAAGGAGACGGAGAAAATAATATCGAGACTGGCAGCAATGGCAAGGGCAACAGGCATTCACCTTGTGGTTGCAACCCAGAGACCGAGCGTTGATGTGGTTACTGGAATAATAAAGGCTAATTTTCCTTCAAGAATAGCGTTCAGAGTAAGCTCTCAGACCGATTCGAGAACAATCCTTGACAGAAGTGGTGCAGAAAAGTTGCTGGGCAAAGGAGATTTATTATTTATGACACCAAACTTCATTGACCTTATAAGAATTCAGGCTCCTTTTGTTTCAATAAGAGATGTTGAAACCATAGTGAAAACTTTGAAAAGAAATGGAGAGCCTGAATATGTTATCAATCCAACCGAGCTTCTTGAAAAAGAAACAGAAATACAGGATGATGAAAGTATTACTGACTACACGGAAGATCCTCTCTTTAAGGAGTGTCTTAGAGTAGCTACAGAAAATGGAGAAGTTTCTGCTTCATTTCTTCAGAGAAGATTTAGAATAGGGTACAACAGGGCATCAAGAATAATTGAGGCAATGGATAGGATGAAGATTTTAGGACCTTCAAAGGGAAGTGGTAAACCGAGAGAGGTTTTGATAACACCTGAAGAACTTAGAGGGAAATAGGGAGATTTTAATCCCTATGCAATCAAATCGGAGTTTTGCAGTCTGACAACACTCTGGATAAACTCATCAAGCTTATTTTTATCCTTCCAATCCATATTTGCAGAAAACTTTATTCCGATAACCTTATATCCTTCAAGCGTTGGCTCATAGATATTTACAACCGTAGCCATTGTCTTTATCATTGTATCATCTGGAAATATGAGCTGTATATAAATCCTTTTCATCAATCTCAAATACTTATAAAAATCCTTCTGATTTATTATTAATTTTGCTCCATTTACTCCTAAATCCACAATTGTCTGGGGCTCTTTTGATACTATCTCGAAAGCACATCTTGTAAACAAATCATCCACCGCTTTTAAAGAAAGCTGATTAAGTCTTATAACAGAAGGCTTACTCATGACATCTTTAAGAGAAACAACCTTTATAACCCCTATCACTTCATCTTCAAAAACAAGCGGTACTGTGGCTTCACTTCTTATCCCATGCTTTTTATAGAATTCCTTCATCTTATCAAGTTGTTGTAAAATTCCTTTACTGTCAAGCCCCGCTTCATTCATAAATTTTACATAATCTTCATAAGTCAGGACATTTTCTCCTTTCACAGAAAAATTTGAGGTATCAAAAACAACAAAAGGCTTCTGGAATTTCTTTATAAGTTGAAAAATAGGATTTTTCTCTGTGCCATCAAAAAGTGTAATTTTAGCAATGTCATAGTTTTCTGATCTTATAAGCGTACTTTCGATGGTACTAATTATAAGATGTATCTTTTTTGCAAGTTCTTCATCCTGAATTGAAGGGTCAACAACCTTCAAGGTAAGAATAGCATACATTTTTAAAATAAAAGGGTTACCTGCAACCTTTATTCTTACGGCCTTTCTTTTGGGATGGGATTTTATGGCGTCTGGAAGGGAGATTGCTTTATCGCTCACGGGGATTACAGTAAAAAGAAAAACATTTGCTCCCATAACTACCTCTGCTTCAAGGGGGCGCATCTTATAATCACCGAGTGTTACACCCGCTCTATTGCATTCCACACTTGAAAAAATAATCTGTCCATTTCTATATTCTTTAAATCTTACATTAAATCTTACATCCTGATCCTTTAAAATACCAGAAATACCATTGGCACAGAATAAAGAAATGAACTTGATTATTTCTCTTTCTTCTCTGTATAGTTCTTCTGTAATCATATAAAACTCTTGTTAGATTTATCGGAAATAACAATATATACTTTAAATAGAATTAGAAAGACTTTTTCTATCTTAATGTGCAATTTTTTAAAGATTTACCTGTTTGTCAACCAGTCTCTCACAAATCTACCAGACTTTGACAGCATATCATCGGTGATGTCTCCACTTTCGAGTGAGCCAGCCTTGAGCTTGAAGATCTTTATGGCAGCACAATCATCTGCTGCAGCCCAGAATGCCCAGTTGCACCAGCTTATCTTATACTTTGCCAGCAATTCAAGCCATATTCTTGACTCTTCTGGATTAAAGCCACTTAGACCAGTATTACCGGTTGTCCCCCACTCAGAACAAAAGAGAGGTATTTTATCAGCTACTGATATCACCCTTTCCCTTAACTCCTGTTTGTGGCTATTGGCGTAAAAATGAAAAACATACATTACATTTGAGTAAGGTAATGGGTCTAAAGCAGGTTCATCTATATCCTGAGACCATGTCCCTGTTCCTACAAGTATTATTGCATCGCCATCATGCTTTCTGATGACAGGTATAACTTCCATTGCATAAGGCTTTATTGCGTTATTCCAGTGAACATCCTCTCCATTGGGCTCATTGCATATTTCATAAATTACATGATCCTTCTCACCATAAAGATAGGACATCTCATCAAAAAAAGCCTTTGCTTTCTCTTTGTGCTTGAGAGGATTTTTATCGGATAGAGTATGCCAGTCAATTATAACATAAATCCCATTCGATTCGCAGATATCAACAATGCTTTTAACCCTCGATTTAACCTCCTCTGGATTATTAGCATACTTTTCGTTGTCGTAATACATTGCAATCCTGAGGACATCAATCTTCCAGCTCTTTGCCAGATAGCTAACAGTCTGCGGAGTAATATAAGCATAGCTTGTGGTTATATCATGGGTGCTCATACCCATTAGCTGAACTGGATTTCCCTTATTATCGCAGAGTTTTGTTCCTATTACACAAAGCTTCCCATATTTTGCCACAACAGAACCTTCCGGGTAGTTGCCCTTTATGCCAGAATTGAAAACCTTTGCCACGGTATCTTTTTTTACCGGTGCACAACCAGCTAAGAGAATAAGAGAGATTAAGATAAAATACCTCATATCTTCCTCCTACGTTTAAAACGTTATTCTTATATCAACGCCTACCTGCAAACCATAACCCGGCTCAAAGTAGGTCTTTTTGATTTCACCTTCTGTTGCTGAAACATCAGCATACTGGTTATAAAGAAAACGAAAGAGCAGGCTTCCAGTAATATAATCAGAAAATCTATATTGTGTCTCGTGGTCAAAGATAACCTCCACAATCTTCTGCAAAAATCTTGAAAACTTTAATCCGTCATAATTAATGATCTCACTATTTACAGTTACTCCCTCCTTATTTAAAATCTTCTGTTCACTCAGTGGAAGCCTTGCAATAAAAATATTCAAATCGGTTGGAGTTCTTATTTCCCAGTTATAGATGAGACTGCCACCTAAAAGCCACTTTTCTGAAAGAGAGTAGTTTGTATTAATATTGTGCAATCCAAAATCCTGATCAAAATCACTTATTTTATAATCGTAGCTTTCTTTCAAAAAGCTTACTGAAAAGCTATAAATAAAATTCTGATATAAAGTTAGCCAGATATTCTGACTCAAGCTTCCGCCATATTCATCCGTTATCTTTCTCTCATTGTAATTCTCTTTGTTGTTTACTTTAAGGTCAAGTCTTAAATCTCCCACTCTGAGATTTGAAAATTTCTTCAAGAACGTAAAGTAATCTGATATTTTCCAGCTATATGTAAATGATATTTCCCCCTCCTTTGACTGGGAATAGGACTGGTAGTTTCTTTCAGTCACATTATAGCTTTTAAGGTAATATGAAACAGGTAATATAACATCAAAAATATTGTTAAAATTGACAAGAGTGAATTCGATACTATAAAGCTCATTAAATCTTGAAGAACTCTGAAAGTTTGTAACATTATAATTACTTACAAGAACAAGAGAATTAAGCCTTGCTTCATCTCCAAGAATGTATGGATTATAGTAAAAAGGATGATAGTAATAAATCTGCGAAAATGTATTAAAAACATTTGATAGTTCAAGTATGTTTGATACCGACTGGTAGCCAAAATCAAGATTTCTTCTCATATTGAATGTGATTCTGTCTAAAATAAACTTTGGAAAAAGAGAGAGTTTATTATCATTAATGAGTAAAAATCTCTCAAACCTGTTAAGTAGATTTCCCTTATTATCATAAATAAAGGCATTTGCTTCCCTTGAGATTGAATCATCAATGTAAAAGTCAAATTTGAAAAATTCCAGCCCTGCAGGAGTGTTACCTGCAAGTTTTCCTTTATATTCCTCTTTGTCAAGTTTATAGAGTGGTGAATTTGTGAAAGAAAAACCATCAAGAAATGAGAAAAGTCTTTCTGGATATTTAGAAAGAAATGGAGAGTTTTCTATTTCCTCAAATTTGCTTCTATATCCCGCAATATCAAACACTTTATTGTATTTTTCAATGCCTTTATTGTATATTCCATTAATTTTAAATGAGAAAATACCAAGTCCAGTATCAGTTGATAGATTCTTGCCAAACGATTCCATTCCATAAATTGTTGAGTTTGAAATAAAAATTTTCTTTTCCTCATTGGTAAGATTTGAAAGATCATAGAGAGCATAATTGTCTTCCCAGATTATTTGTGGAGTAAGTTTTACAAATTCAGTAAAAATAAAGATTGATTTTGAAAGACTTAGCTTTGAAGAGGCATTAAATTTAGCTTCATCATTCATTAAAGAATATTCCTGTGTTTCCATGGAAATTAGATTTCTCCATATCTTTTTCTCAAAACTCTCAGTATAAGAATGTCCAAGCGAAGGAACAAATGTTGTTTCGGTTAAATTAATGGAGTGGTTGTAGGTTTTTCTATCTGAGTTCCACTGAAGATAGACTGGCAAAATCAGGCTGTTTGTTTCAGTTGCTGTATTTTCATCCTGATATGAGATTTTGTAATTTATTAATTTTATAAGAGAAGAATTATAAGAAAGAGAAAGCCTGTTATATGAGGTTTCATTTTTATTTGTTTCTGAAGAAAAGAAGCCCAATCCTTTATTCTCATAATTTCCAGTTATGCCGGTTGGCCCAACTATTTCAAACTCATTAATCTTTAACAGCGGCTCTTTATACTCAATATTTGCCTCAATATAGTAGGCCGTTCCAAAGGAAGGCTTATCTTCACTTACATATATCTCATTAATCCACAGCGCTCCTCTATTAATTGCTTCATTTGTATTTTCATTTTCCACTCCTATAGCCACATAGTATATGTCCCTTAAACTTGGGGTGCCGGAATTAGTTGGCATAAGCTTCACTCCATTAATATCCATCGAAAGGTCTGAAAGGTTAAGATTTACCTTTATCCATTCCTCTTCGGAAACCTCCTTTAATGGAATTTTCCATTTATAGTAGCTATTTTCTGTATTACCGAGGATAAAGATGAGGTTTTCACCATCATAAGTATCTGTCAAATCTTTAAACTTTCTTCCATATTTGTCGTTTTTAAGCAAGTAGAAATAAAAAGAAAGGTTTTTATAAAGTGAGAGATTGTAAGCCCTTGTAATTCTTTTATAAACAAGGCCACTTTTCCCACCGGTCCAGTTTGCTGTATTGGTCAAAATTGTAGTGTTGCTCAATGAGTATTGTATGATTAATGCTTTTTCTTCATATTGATTTGCTTCAGAATCTGATTTGTAACCATGAAGTTTCTCAAAGGTTTCCAGTCTTTCCTGATCTTTATCATTTGCGGGATAATGGGTGTAGAATCTCTTTAATGAGTAATATGGATCCTGAAGTGTGGTAACCATATTTACTCTGAAAGCATCGCTTGTTTCAATATTAACATTATCAATTCTTTTTTCCTGCCAGCTTACCTTTTTAAAATCTATGGATTCGACAATTACTCTTCCCTTATTTCCGTTTTTCTTTTTTATGTATATTCCGAGCCCTGTTACGTTATTGAGAATATTTTTCTGTTCCTCAGTCAGTGATCTCAAATTGATTGTAAACTTTTTCCATTCCCCCTGCTCAACAATGACATTTGTGACATCGGTGTTTACATATTTTGAAGGAATTACGACAAGCCTTTCAGTAGTATCAAGCCTTCCATCTTTATTCAGATCCTCAGTCTGAATCTTTCCATCACCACCGCCCTTTCTCCCTCTGCCAACACGGGTTGCAACATTATTAATACCGTAATTGTTGAATTCATATCCCGGGTCGGTAA
This sequence comes from Brevinematia bacterium, assembly GCA_049968515.1. Lineage (GTDB taxonomy): Bacteria > Spirochaetota > Brevinematia > Brevinematales > JAOACQ01 > JAOACQ01. Next base: position 56,136 of record JBMFQR010000009.1, on the reverse strand, counting down.
CGTTTATCTCATAATCAAAATTTCCATCTCCATCGCTGTCCTCGTTGAATTGCCCCAATGCGATAAAAAATTCCACACTTTCATTTCCAGTATCTTCATAGGTATTATCACCATTAACATCACTTTGAAGTTTAACCCAGAAAGAAATTTCATTATAATCCTGCAAGTTTATACCGGCAGGTCCATTTCCCACAGGTTGTACGGCTCCCACCCACTCCCCACCATTTCTAAAGTCATAATCAAAAACAAGTGAAGTCTGGCTTATATTTGGGTACTCTGCAGGACTCAGATGCCCTCCGAGTGTATTGTATGGTCCCGGCTTGAATGAATAATCCAGAATTTTTTCAGGAGAAAGGCTAACAGAATAATGAAGTGGGGTTGAAGAGCCATCCCAGTTATCTATTCTGTAATCCTTATACAGAAGCCATCCACGGTTTTCATATCTTATATTATCAATATTTGTCGTAGGAGAACTTAATATCCACTCACTTTCATTTTTATTGATGCTAAAATATTCACCTATGTTTTCAAAATCCTCAACAATTGCATAATTCAAGGTATTTGGATCATAGTAAGAGAGAGCATATTCCCCTTTCAGGATAATGTTTAAGGGATCTGGCAGACCAAAAAGTCTTGCAAAATTTAAGCTTCCATCAATTTCTCCCATTAACAGGCTATCCGGCGTCATACCCACTGGTGAGGCACCCGCTTCCCGTTGAAGAATATTAAAAGCTATTGTACTCCCTAGGTTTATTATATTATTTGGCTTATAGTCAATCCTGTTTGCAATGCTAAACTTCTGTGAGCCAGACCAGAATGGTTTATATTCGTAATATATGTCTATTACATCACTATCGTTAATAATATTCGGATTATTAAAATATATCTCGCCAAGTGAGGGTACAAGCCTGTATTCAGATTGAGATAGAAGTCTTCCATTAATGTAAACCTTTTCACTTCCCTCGATGACATTGAAATCAAGTTGATAACCTGAAACCTCTCTAAAATAAGAAATCTGCATTGTATACACAGAATCCTGGGATGTTGGATCTGAAGCGTTTGTATATATTTTTCCGTTTAAATCAGGAAATGGAGTGGAACTTTTAAATTTGATTAGCCCCTGATCTGAGTAGAAAATAAAATCCCCCATGCTGAACTGAAAGTCTGCCTTCTGTGATTTATTGTAGGTGTAAACTACTGTTATAAAAAATCCGTATGAAGGATCAAAGTTTTTGTAAGGAAGCTGGTAATATGAATAGTGAAAAAACCTTGAAAACTTGAAGTCTGATCTCCAGATATATATATATTTTCCATCCTGTGATAATACATCGTTAGAATTTGTAGAAAAAACAGAGCCTCCATGGTGTGTATAACTAACCAGAAGTGAACTATTCCTGTCAATTGTGTTGGAGAGAAATATCTCTCCTGAATTATAGTTTGCAGTAAAATCTCTGCCTTCTACAAGCCTTATAAAATAGTTTCCATCAATAATCTTTTCAGCTCTTACAGCTTCAGAGGTGGAGATATATAGATAAAGACTCCCGGAATCTATCTGGCTATCCGGAAGCACTACGTACTTTCTCTTAATATAGTTAATATCCATTATTTCAATGTTTTCGAGCTGTCTCTTTCCAATAAACCTTTTGTACCCTTTCTTGCTCTTTATGAGGCTTAGAACCGTCTGATTTTCGACATCACCAAACTTCAGGACATTTTTTAATCCATAATTGTCTTTACTTGTTCCTTCATACTTGATAAAATAACTTGACTGTGGAATATTTAATTCTACATTCCCGGCTCTAAGCTCTCTTAATATCCCCTTATCAGTTTCCAGTGCCTTGTAGCCTATTTCGTAGATATTCTCTGGGCTTTCAGAACTGTGATCAATACTCACACTCACCCTCTCTCCGACCTTTCCTACGACATTTACCCTCATCTTTTGGTCTAAGTTTAAACCAAAATTGATACCCGGAAAGCTCGATGGATAAGCAGGATCTTTCCATATGAAACCATATCCTGCCCTGAAACTTACGCCTCCTGAAAGGATAATTTTTGTCTCCCACTCTTCATAACCGAGTTGGAGTTGTTTTTTTTCTGTTTCTACTTTTTCTGCTCTGAAGGTCTTTTTCTTCTGTGTGGCATTCTTAAAGTCTTCATCTGAATAGCCCATTAGTATATCCTCACTTATGAGAGAAGGCTTATATCGATGCTTTAGTCTTTCATAAGGTTTTTTGAAAAGAAGGTTCTTTACGGGGAAAATGTATTCGGCAAGCTCCAATTTTAAATTCTCAAGTGATGTGATATTTGTTGGTGAAGCGAATGGATCAAAGTAGAAAATATAAAGCTTTTTTTCGTAATCTAACGATTCTCTGTTTTCATAAAAATTAGCGATTTTGTTTGTGCTTTCTTCTAAAGAATGAAGACTATTAAAAAGCAGACAAAAATTTAATAAAACAAAAAAACACAAGCTGAACTTTTTTATCAAACTTTATTCTCCACTCCAGTTTTCATAAACTATTCTTTTTGCCAGTTCACTTGCTTCTTTCTTCGAGTTTATTATTTCCACAAGCTTTAAGGCAGCATCGAGTGAGGTTCCAACTCCCTTTGAAGTAATTATCTTTCCATCAACCACCACCTTCTTATCGACATATATTCCTGAGTTGATAATTGTGCCTGGAAAACAGGTGTATTTTCTGTTTTCGAGAATACCGGCAACATCGAGTAGCATTGGTGCAGCACAAATGGCAAAGATTAGCTTGTCTTCTTTGTGAAAGTTCTTTATAACTTTTATTAATTCACTATTGTTTACAAGCTCATTTACCCCAGGTCCTCCCGGTAGTAAAATTCCCTGATATTGTGATGTTTCAATATCTTTTTCACTCAGGAAGACTCTTTCAGTGAAATAGATAATATTACTTCTGCTTTTTATCTTATCTGAACCAACTCCAAAAATTTCAACTGCTATCTTTGCCCTTCTTAAAATATCAATCAAAGCAAGTGCTTCAACATCCTCAAAATTGTTTCCCAAGATTATACAATACATAAAAAACCTCCTAAAAATTTCTGAGATTACGTCTGAAGGTTTGATTTGTATTTGAAATGCATACTGGCGAACCATCTGGAAAAATGTAAAATTGGTTTGTCCCTTTTCTTACAAATGCCCTGCCGTTTTTAAAATCCTTTGCATCATCATAGATAAAATCAATTATAACCTTTCCATCCATGTCTATATAACCGTATTTATCGCCTTTTTTTACCTTTGCAATACCTTCAGAAAATCTATATGCCAGATCAAACATCATCGGAATTACAAGAGCTCCTTTTTCATTGACATAGCCATATTTTCCATTGTACCCCACTACAGCACGTCCTTCTGAAAACTCTTCTGCATAGTGATAGTCTGGCTCTATTCTTATTTCCTTTCCATCGATATATCCATAAAAACCATACCTTTCGTTTATTTTATAAGGTCTCAAGCCACTTTGCTTGACTTCCTCCTTTTGCCTTTGACAGGAGAAAAAGAGAATCAAGATAATAGAAATGCAGAATTTCAAATATTTCATATTACATCTCTTCTTTTGACAACAATTATTGTGCTGTAGAGTGCTGCAGAATAATTACTTTAAAGGAAAAACACAACATCATAATTATACATCATAAAAAAATTAAAGTAAAATTTATTTTTTTTCAGAACCTGAAAGGAAGGTCAATACAGACTGTCTTCTGGCAATCTATTGCCATGCTATCCTGTCTCTGCTAAAGCGACTTGTTTTGTATTTGTTCGCAAAAGGACACTCTACAACTCACCCGCACCTTGAAAGCTTAAAGATATTCTTCATTTTATTCAAAATAAAAGAAAAAAAATTTGCCACTTTTTGGACAGCGTCTCAGTAGAAGCACGCAGTTCTTGAAACAAAAAAGCCATTCTGCAAAGCCAAATGTATAGCAAAAAGGCTGGATGAAACAAAAAGAGTAAAATTATTCAGTTGATAATTTTATTTAAAGGATACTCAACAATTCCAGAAGCTCCATTCTTTTTTAGCTCCGGGACAATATGCCTGACAATCTTCTCATCAATTATTGTATTTAAGGCCACCCATTCCGGATCGCTTAAAGGACTTACAGTAGGATTTTTTATGGCTGGAAGAATTTTAAGCACCTTATCAAGGTTTTCTTTTCTGACATTTAGCATCAGTCCAACTTTGCCTTCTGCTTCTAAAACAGCCTGAAGCATAAGATTTATCCTTTCAATCTTTTCTTTTTTCCATTCGTTTTTCCAGGATTCTTTGTTTGCAATCAACTGGGTAGTGGATACCATAACCTCATCAATTATAACAAGATTATTCGCCTTAAGGCTTGATCCGGTTTCAGTTATTTCCACAATAGCATCTGCAAGTACCGGACACTTTACTTCTGTAGCACCCCAGCTAAATTCGACTGTTGCATTTACATTATGTTTCTTGAGATATTTTTTTGTCATTTCCACAGCCTCTGTAGCAATTCTTTTTCCCTCAAGGTCTTTTACTGATTTGATGCCAGAATCTTTATGAACGGCTAAAACCCAGCGCACTGGATTTCTACTTGCTTTTGAGTATTGTAAGGAAGCTACAGAAATTACATCTGCACCGCTTTCTTCTATCCAGTCTTTTCCAGTAATTCCAGCATCCAGAACACCCTCTTCTACGTATCTTGCTATTTCCTGTGCCCTTATTAACATCAGAGAGAGTTCTTCATCGTCTACCCATGGATAGTAGGATCTTGAGTTCACAGTAATATTATAACCGGCCCTCCTGAACATATTTATTGTGGCTTCTTCAAGACTGCCTTTTGGAATACCAAATTTTAGCACTTTATCTTCCATAAGTGAATCTCCTTTATATTTAAACACTAAATTTTTATGGGATAAATTTTCTTTCCTCGCCATTGTATTCCCACCGCCCATTTTTCCAGCTTCTGAAAAAGCAGCTTACATAGCCAGTATGACAGGCAGCACCACTACCTTTTTGATTTACCCTGTAAATTAGAGTGTCATTGTCACAATCTATAAGAATCTCTACAATTTCCTGATAGTTACCGGATTCTTCTCCCTTACACCATAATTTATTTCTTGAACGTGAAAAATAAGTTGCCTTTCCAGTTTCAAGGGTCTTTTGGAAGGCTTCTTCATTTGCGAATGCAAGCATAAGCACCTTGTTTGTTTTTGCATCCTGGGTAATAACAGGGACAAGTCCCCCCATCTTTTCAAAATCAATATCAAAATTCACATTATCCTCCATGCCTAAAAAACCACATTAAAAGAGCATTAAATTATACAGTAAAACAGAAATAAAGTAAAAAAATTAAAATTTTTTTTACAAAACTATTGCATTTTTTTTCAAGATAAGTAATAATATTATAGTAGTAATTTTTTTTCTACTAAAAGAGTTGAATGCTTGTTTTTTCTTCAGAATGAATAACTGTGGTTTTCTGGAGGGGAAGTGAAAAAATTCGGTGTTGTCTGTGTGTTATTGCTGATGCTCTCGTCGGGAGGGATTATTCATTCTCAACAGGCACAAAGACTTCCAATTCCAACAATAGGTTTGAATATTCAGGAAGCTAAAACCCCCAGACAGGTTGCCCTATCGCTGCAGATATTATTTCTTGTTACAATAATCTCACTTGCTCCAACTCTACTGATTGTTTTAACCTCGTATATCAGGCTCTATATTGTACTTTCTTTTGTGAGCAGGGGTCTTGCCACACAGACAATACCACCAAATCAGGTGATAGTCAGTCTTGCATTGTTTATAACGCTTTTTGTGATGTTTCCTACTTTTTCAAAATCCTATCAGGATGGAGTAAGACCATACCTTGATGGTAAGATTTCCCTTGAAGAAGGCTATAAAAAGGCAATTTTGCCAGTAAGGGAGTTTATGTTCAAACAGACGTCGGAGAGGTACATTTACAGATTTGTAAAGATGTCAAAGCTTGAGAGACCAAGGACACCTGAGGATGTTCCTACATATGTTCTCATTCCAGCTTTTATACTGAATGAACTTACCATTTCATTTTATATGGGTATGTTGATATTAATTCCTTTTACCATAATAGACATAGTTGTTGCAAGTGTTTTGATGTCAATGGGAATGATGATGCTGCCACCAATTATGATTTCATTCCCATTGAAGCTTTTGTTGTTTTTGCTTGTGGATGGATGGGATTTGCTTATTGAAAAGTTGATATTAAGTTTCAGAATGTAGGTGAGTTTTATGAGTCAGGGTTTGCTGTTGACCATAATGAATATGACGTTTTATGAGATTCTTATTATCAGTGTTCCACTTCTCGGCAGTGCTATGATAGTTGGCTTGATAATAAGTATTTTTCAGGCCACAACATCCATTCAGGAGCAAACTCTGACTTTTGTTCCAAAAATGATTATTATACTCCTGTTGCTTGTTATAATAGGGCCTTTTCTGGTTAATAATATGATAGATTTTACTAAGAATTTATTTGAACTTATTGCAAATGCCAGGATGTAGTAATGAACATATATGATGTTTTTAATAATTACTTTCAATTATTCTTGATTATTCTTGTCAGATGTGTCGGAATTTTTATGTCTGCCCCATTTTTTTCTGGTTATATAATGCCTTTCAGGTTTAAGCTTGCCTTTGCTTTCTTTGTAAGCCTCATTACCATCCCACTTTTAATTGGAACAGGGATAAAAACTCCAGCCGATCTTGCCACATTCGGCGTTTCTCTTGTGTCAAACTTTGTTTTTGGTTTTGCCGCTGGCTTTTTTGCTTTTTTTATAGTTGCTTCATTTCAGCAATCTGCACAGATTTTTTCAATTCATATGGGGCTTGGAATGAATGAGGTTGTTGATCCTGTCTCCGAAGTTCAGGTGCCAGCTATCGGGAATGTTATTGGAATACTTATACTTATGATTTTTTTGAGGCTTGATGGCCATTTTTATTTGATAAACCTAATAGTGGAAAGCTTTAAGAAAGTTGATTTGATTGATAAAAATATCAGCGTTATTATTGTAAAGGGGTTAAGCTCGGCGTTGATTGTTATGTTTGAAATTGCTTTAAAAATTGCCCTGCCAATAATTTCAGTTACCATTCTTCTTGATATTTCAATGGGACTGATATCAAGAGTTGCACCTCAGTTTAATGTGATGATAATGGGATTTAATATAAAGATGCTTGCAGGTTTTATAGTGGTCTGGTTTTTGATGCCAGTTATCCTGAATGTAGGGGAAGATATTATAATGGAATTAATTAATACCTCAAAGGAATGGGTTGAGGCAATGGGGGTAAAATAGTCTTATGCTGAAAGGAGATTATAACATTATTGAATTTCTTAAGGTTTTAAAAAAGATAGACAATCTACCTTTGTTTTATGTTGTTGATTTACAATTGTTTGCTGCAGAGGATGAGGGTAGGACTGAAGAACCAACAGAGTACAAGAAGAGAAAGGCAAGAGAAGAAGGAAATATTCCAAAATCTCAGGAACTGACTGCAATAATTGTTTTCCTTGCCAATTTCTGGGCTCTGTCATTAATTGGTGAATTTGTTTTTCGCAGTCTATGGAATATAATGAGATATTATCTGGAAAATATAAACAGACTTGATATTTCAAGAAACAATCTGCTTCCTTTTTTACTTGATGTGCTCTGGATTTCATCTGGAAGCACATTTCCATTTTTAATAACGGGTGTTGTGTCGGCAATTTTAGGAAATGTTATTCAGGGAGGTTTCATCTTTTCTACGAAGAGAATTTCATTTAATTTTGGCAGAGTTTTTGCAAATATACCCACAAATCTTTCTAAAATGTTTTGGTCGAGAGAAGCAATTTTTAACCTTGTCAAGTCATTGCTAAAGGTTTTTATGGTTTTTGTTATTGCTTTTTTGATATTGAATAATGATTTTGGTAAGTTGATGGGTATTTCTCAGATGGGTGTAGCTGAAGGTTTTTTGCTTCTCTGGAGAATTATATTTCAATTTGTAAGTTTTTCCGGGATTGGTTTGCTTTTGCTTGCTGTTATGGATTATGCCTTTCAGAGGTGGGTATATCTTGAATCTTTGAAAATGACAAAGCAGGAACTTAAAGAAGAGTTTAAAGAAATGGAAGGAAATCCAGAAATAAAGGCAAAGATTAGGGAAATGGAGAGAAGATTGCTTTCAAGAAGGATGATACAGGAGGTTCCAAAGGCAGATGTCGTTATTACAAACCCTACTCACATAGCTGTTGCTTTGAAGTATGAACCAAGCTATATGAATGCTCCTATTGTTGTTGCCAAAGGAGAAGGGCTTATGGCCGAGAGAATTAAAGAGATTGCTAAAGAGAATAATGTTTATGTTATAGAGAATAAGCCTCTGGCAAGAGAACTCTACAAAAGAGTTGATGTAGGGCAGGAGATACCTCCAGAATTTTTTGTTGCAGTTGCAAAGATACTTTCTATTGTTTATCAGATGAAAGGAACAGTTGCAGCATGAGGAGGAATGAATGGCTACAAGGTTTTCGTCAATTTTAAGTCTTGAAAGGGTTAAAAATAATTTAGATCTTTTTGTTGCTGTCTCTTTGATTGTTGTAATTCTGATGCTTGTTATTCCCTTTCCCACCTTCTTGCTCGACCTTCTCTTAATTCTTAATCTTCTGATAAATTTGATGATTATTTTGAGTACCATATATGTAAAAAAGCCTTCAGAGTTTTCTGCATTTCCCGGAGTAATTCTTCTGACTACTATTTTTGGGCTCGGACTGAATGTAACCTCAACAAGGTTGATTTTAACAATGGGACCAGCCTTTGATAGTAAAGTTATAACCACCTTTGGTAATTTTGTGGTTAAGGGTAACTATCTTATAGGTTTAACAATATTTATTGTCATCATTGCTATTCAATTCTTTGTCATAACAAAGGGTGCGGCAAGGGTTTCCGAAGTTGCTGCAAGATTTACACTCGATGCTCTACCCGGTAAACAGCTTTCAATAAATGAGGATCTCAATGCAGGGCTCATTACTGAGGATGAGGCAAGGAGAAGAAGGGATGAAGTTAGACTGGAGGCGGATTTTTATGGAGCGATGGATGGTGCTTCAAAGTTTGTTTCTGGAAATGTTAAGGTTGCATTGTTTATTACCTTTGTTGATATAGTTGTGGGTTTGATTACCGGGGTTTTAATTAGGGGAGAGGCGATAGGTGAGGCTTTGAGAACTTACACCTTGTTTACAGTTGGAGATGGTCTTGTTTCCCAGATTCCACAACTTCTCATCTCAACTGCTACCGGTTTAATAGTCACAAGAACTTCGGCAAGAGAAAAATTTGGTCAGGATGTGGTTCAGCAGATTGGTTATGCTCCAAAGGTTTTGTATATTGCAGGTGCTGCAGTGTTTTTGATGGGCTTTATTCCTGGATTTCCAACCCTGCTCAATCTCATTGTTGGTGGTTTTTTTATATGGATTGGCTATATGATGGGCTCAAGACAGAAGGCTGAAGAGGAAAAGCAGAGGGAGATAAAGGCTAAAGTGCCAGCTGAACAGGTTACAACTGTTGAGGATATAGTAAGGGTTGATCCTGTAAACATTGAGATAGGTTATAACCTTATACCACTTGTGGATAAGGAGCAAGGTGGAGATTTGCTTGATAGAATAAAGCTTATCAGGAAGAGAATAGGTCTTGATCTTGGAATTCTTGTCCCGCCAATAAGGATTGTTGATAATGTTGCCATAGAGGCTTCAGAATATCTCATAAAAATTAGAGGGTCTGAGGTTGCAAGGGGCAAGGTATATTTCAACAAGTTTCTTGCTATGAATCCAAAGCTTGATTTAAAGCAGATAGAAGGAATTGAGACAAAGGAGCCAGTCTTTGGAATTGAAGCGAAGTGGATTTCAGAGGAGGAGAGGGTGAAGGCTGAAACTCTTGGGTTTGATGTGTTTGATCCCCCTTCTGTTGTGGCAACTCACCTCACTGAGGTAATCAAAAAATACGCAAGTGAGCTTTTGACAAGACAGGATGTGAAGTCTATGCTTGATGCAATTCAGAAAGAATATCCTGTAATAGTTGAAGAGGTTTTAAAGCATTCCAGTATAGGAGAAATTCAGAAGGTTTTGCAGAATTTACTAAAGGAAGGGGTTAGAATTAGAAATATGCTTGTAATTCTTGAAACAATTGCTGATTATGCTCCGAGTCTGAAGAATATTGATTTGCTTACCGAGTATGTCAGACAGGCACTTGGAAAAGAAATAGCCTCAACTTATGCTGTTGAAGGTAATAAGCTTTATGCCATACTCATTGATCCGGAACTTGAAGATGTCTTAAGCGAGTCTTTGCAGGAGACGCCACAGGGACTTGTGTCCACACTTGATCCCGAAACAGTAAATAAATTTGTAGTTCAGGCTTCAAACGTTATAGAAACTCAGTTGAAGAATGGAATTCAGCCTGTAGTTGTTTCTTCTCAGAAGATAAGGAGATTGATAAGAGAGTTACTTGGTAGAAGCTATCCTTCAGTTGGAATTTTATCTTACTCTGAAATTCCTGTGAATTTTAATATAGAACAGGTAGGAATTATAAGTATATAAGGTTTTGAGGTGGGGGTTTGCTACATACAAACTTTCATCTCAAAAATCTCCAAAAGAATTGTATTTTTATTGCAATAAATATAATTAAATGTTAAAATGAAATAGAATTAGTATAAAGGAGGGGAAGATGCGTTATGCTGTTTATGAGGGAAGAACAAAACAGGAAGCCATAGACAAGATGTTTATGGCTGCACGTCTTGAAAATCGTGTCAATGAAACAATGCTTATTCGGACATATCCTGAAGAAAGAAGAAAATTCTGGGGGCTAAAAAAGGAAACCATCTGGATTGCCACTGCCTGTATTGATGAGGAAAAAATCTTTGAGAGAGAAAGAAAGTCTCACTATTCAAAGAGAAATACTTCCCAGCCCGGTCTTTTTGATGAGAATCAAATTGAGGAAGTCAGTTATCCTTCTGTTAAGAAAGAGGTTAGAAGACCACTTCCGAGTGATGATGGCATTTATTCATCTCTTCTTGAAAAAAATAAAAAGCTTGAACAGGAGGTTGAGGTATTAAAAAATTCCTTGTTTGAGATACAATCTTATATAAAGAATGAATTTGAAGAAATAAAAGAGGGGCTTGTAAAGAATACAAGAAATTCCTCAATTGAGAACAGGAAAAAGATAATGCAGGATCTTGAGATTACCCAGCAAAATATTCACTGGGCAGAAGAATATTTAAGAGAAAGGGAATTTCATAATGAAGTGATAAATGATATAGTTGAGTTTTTGAAGATGCAGAAGAGTAGTGTGCTTCTGGATAAAGGACATATTCTAAATCTGATAAAGGATTTTCTGAAGGCCAACATCAATCAGGAAGAGATAATGTTTGAGAATTATCAGAATGGGAAGGATGTTATTTTTGTAGGACCTACAGGGGTAGGAAAGACTATTACACTGATAAAGCTTGCGGCTCACGTTGCTGCAATAAGACAGAAAAGTCTTCGTTTTCTATCCATTGACAGATATAAAGTTGGTGCTGATTCTCAGTTGAAAACCTATGCTGATATAATGAATGCACCATTTTTTCAGATTCATAAAAAAGAAGACTTTTTCCAGTTACTTAATAAAGAGGAAACAGATTTTACCTTTATTGATACAGCTGGCAAGAGTCCAAAAGACACTATCGTATTGAAAGAGCTTTCTCAATGGATTGAACAGTCAGGTAAGCCGATTGATGTATATCTGGTTGTAAGTGCTACGACTAAGCCTAAAGATCTTGATATTATTGCCGCTGGATATTCGATTATTAATTTTGCTCATATTATTGCTACAAAGCTTGATGAGACTCAGTATCTCGGTTCAATTGTCTCTCTTTTATACAGGATAAAGAAGCCTTTATCCTTTGTGACAAATGGGCAGGAGGTTCCTCAGGATTTTGAAATTGCTAATGTAGAAAAAATAATTTCCGATTCATTAAAGTAAGAAAATTAAGGTGGAATGACTTATGTCTACACTTCTTGGGCCTGATCAGGCAGAAGGTTTAAGAAAGTTGATGAGAGAATTGCCTCGCTCCAATACAAAGATTATAGCTATTACCTCTGGAAAGGGTGGGGTGGGAAAGTCAAGCTTTTCGCTCAATCTTGGAATAAGTCTTGCCAATATGAAGGACAATCCGAAGAAAGTTATGGTTTTTGATGCAGATTTAGGGCTTGCCAATATACATATTTTGCTTGGTTTTATACCAAAATACAACCTTTTTCATGTGATAAAGGGGCAGAAAAAGATGACGGATGTGATATATAAGTCTGAATATGGCATTGATTTTATTGCGGGTGCATCAGGATTATTCCAGCTTGCAAATCTCAAGGAAGAAGAGAAGGAAAATCTTGTTAGTGCATTAAAGGAAATAAGCTATGCTGATTTTATTATTATTGATACAGCTGCGGGTATTACATCCAATGTATTGACATTTGTTGCATCTGCGCACGAAATTATTGTTATTACAACACCAGAGCCGACAGCAATAACAGATGCCTATGGTGTAATAAAGTCGATAGTTGCTGAGGTTGAAAACCCAGATATAAAGCTTGTGATAAACAGGGTAAAGAATACATCTGAGGCTACAAAGGTTGCAAAGAAGGTCATCGATGTATGCTCACAGTTTTTGAATGTAAAAGTTGAGAATCTTGGATTTATTTATGATGATGAAGTGGTATCAAATTCGGTTAGAAAACAGATTCCTTATGTGCAGCTATATCCTTCTCACAATGTTTCGATTTGTGTCAATCACATTGCAAGAAGAATTATGAATCTTGAAGTTCCTGAAGAAGAAAGTGGATGGCAGAAGTTCTTTAAGAATATCTTTAAATAGAAAAGTTTTATTTAGGGATATCAGACTATAATGCCTTACGTTGTTATGTAATATTTCGTTATATGGATGAATCGCAAATAAAAAGTGTTATTCAAAAGCAAAAAGAATTTTTTGCTACAGGTATAACCAGAAAAGTTACATTCAGGAAAAGTCAACTCAAAAGGCTTTATAAGGCTATAACCCAGGCTGAAGATGACATTAAAGCTGCAATATTTAAGGATTTTAAGAAACCTCCATTTGAGTCTTTTTTAACAGAAATAGGCATTATTTTACATGAATTGAAATTTTTAATCAGAAAAGTTGATAGTTTGGCGAAACCAAAGAAAGTAAAGACACCTTTATTTGCCTTTCCGGGGAGTTCTTATATCTACAATGAACCATATGGAGTGGCGCTTATAATTTCACCATGGAATTACCCTTTCCAGCTTTCATTTTCCCCACTTATTGGGGCGATTGCTGCTGGCAACTGTTGTGTACTAAAGCTATCTCCGTACACACCTGCTATATCTGGCGTTATTAGAAGAATCCTAGAAGACACGTTTCTGGATGAGTACATTACTGTTGTCGAAGGTCATCGAGATGTGAATCAGATTTTATTAAAACAGAGATTTGATTTTATCTTTTTTACTGGAAGCCCACAACTTGGCAGGGTGGTGATGGAAAGTGCAGCTAAAAATCTAACTCCAGTTGTGCTTGAACTTGGTGGCAAAAGTCCCTGTGTTATCTGTGAGGATGCCAATCTTAAGATTGCAGCAAGAAGGATACTCTGGGGCAAGATGGTTAATGCAGGTCAGACGTGTGTTGCACCTGATTATTTGCTTGTCAGTAGCTCTGTAAAAGATGAGCTTGTTAAACTAATTCTAAAAGAATTAAAGCTTTTCTATGGTGAGAATCTAAAAAAATCGAATGATTTTTCTCGTATTATTTCCAATGAAAGTTTTGAAAGGCTTTCAGGTTATCTAAAAGAGGGAAATGTTTTAAATCCTGCTTTGCCAGACAAAGATGATTTGTTTATGCCTCTCGTCCTTCTTGATAATGTAAGGGATAATTCAAAGGTAATGCAGGATGAAATTTTTGGTCCTGTTTTACCCCTAATAACTTTTGATAGGGATGAAGAGGCTGTTAGCTATATTTTAAAGAAGGAAAAACCTTTGGCTTTTTATCTATTTACCACTTCAAAAAAGAGGGAGAGGTTTTATCTTGAAAATGTCTCGAGCGGTGGTGTATGTGTCAATGACACACTTTTGCATACTGGAAACTATAATCTCCCGTTTGGCGGAGTGGGCTATAGCGGTATAGGTAAATATCATGGTATATTTAGCTTTGAAACCTTTTCAAATAAAAAGGCAGTCTTTAAGAATTCAAATCTCATCGATATAAAATTACGCTACCCACCTTATACAAAGAAGAAGGAAAAAATTGCAAAGTTGTTTTTTTAATTTCACAATTTTTTGTTAACATTTTTCTTTTTCTACCGAAAAGATAAAATGAGAAATAAAGCAGGAGGCAGGATGCTTGAGTTAATAAATAAAAATAATTCTATATCAGACATAAAATCAGATAACATAGTTGAAAAAACAAAAGTCAGATTTAATGAAAATGAGAACGGCATTTCTTTTAAAGAAACACTCGAAAAGATTGAAAAAGACATAAAAGCCAATAAACAGGAAACCTCAAAAATAACAGAAAAGATTGATAAGATTGAAAAGAAACTGGAAGCCATAAAAGAAAATAAAGATTTGAGTATTGAAGACCAGATAACAATAAAGAATTTTCTAAAGGATTTAAAATTACTTTTAGACCTTATTAAAGAAGCTAATGTTAAATCTGAAAGTGGTAAAATTTTTGACGATCTATCGAACTTTGAAAATCTAATCTTCTCGATTGAACAGCTTTTAGCTTTAACGTTGAATCTTATCGAAAAAGCAGACTTTAAATCGCTAAAAGAGTTGATTAAATCCACTTCTCCTATTCTTTCTGCTATTAGAGAAAATATACATTTCCCCTTAGAGAAGAACACAGAGGATGTTAGCAAATTGATTAACAAGATTGAAGATAAGAAAAATATAGAATTATCGAAAACAACAGAAAAACCGGTTGTAAAATTTGAAAATGTGAGGATTGAAAGGGATAAGAATATAGAGAATTTACTTAGTACAAATGAAAAGTATTTAAATGTAAACAAAAAAGAGGTGGATTTTTTAAAGGAATTTATACTGGTTAATGACAAAAGGGTCGAGAAACCTATAGAAAATGCTGTTGTTAAAAATTACAATGTTTTTACAAGCAGCCTTAACAGGGTTAATATTGAGTCACTTATTGCCCAGATTACCGGAAAAGCTGTAATAATCGTAAGAGAAGGCAAAAGTGAGTTAAAAATGCAGCTTTTTCCGCCAGATCTCGGAAAGATGAATATGAAATTTACACTCGAGGATGGACAGCTTACCGGAAAGATTGTGGTTTCAACAAAAGAAGCCTTTATGCTTTTTGACCAGAATAAAGAGAGCCTTGCTCAATCCCTGAATCAGGCTGGTGTGAATATTGGCAGAATCGATATAAGCCTCGGTGAGTTTGATACTTCAGGTGAGCAAAATTTTGAGGGAATGGAAGAGAAAAGTTTTACTTTTGGCAGGGTAAAGAATCTTAATGAGGTTAGTGAAGAAACAGAGCATTATACAGGTTCTCTTTATGATGGAATAATAAATTATCTGGTGTAGGAGGAAGTGATGAGTATAAATGTTTTGATGTCACCAGCTGAGATAACTGAAACTAATTACAAGGTGGATGCATTCAATAAAGAACTAAAGGAAAGGCAGAAGGTTGTCAGCAAGGCAACACTCGAAGAAGCTGATTTTATGAAACTCCTTATTACACAGCTAAAGACACAGGATCCCACAAAACCGATGGAGGATAGAGAATTTATAACACAGATGGCACAGTTTACTGCCTTAAAGCAGATGAATCAGGTGGGGGAGAGTATGAAAAATCTTGTGAGAGAGTTTGCTTTTACAAGGTCACTTGGGCTTGTTAATAAGCTTGTTTTCTGGAATGATGATAATGGCAATACATTGAGTGGACAGGTTGAAAGTATCAAGGTAAAGGCCGGTGAAACATTCCTTATGGTTGACGGAAAAGAGGTTTCTCCAGATAAGATTGTAGAGGTAAAAGAGATGGAAAATAAGAGAGAAGCCACATCTTCTCAATCTCAAAAAGTTGATAATGTAACTGTAGATAAGTTTGAGCACACAGATAATTTTGTATTTTCAAGATTTTAAGGAGTTAGCCTATGATGCGTTCATTATATTCAGCGGTTTCTGGTTTACAGAACCATCAAACAAGAATGGATGTGATTGGTAACAATGTCGCAAACGTTAATACTACGGGCTTTAAAAAAGGAAGGGTTACATTTCAGGATATTCTTTCCCAGACATTGACCGGTGCAGCAAAACCAACCGATGAAAGAGGTGGTTTAAACCCGAAGCAGGTAGGTCTTGGTATGACAATTGCCTCTATCGATACATTGATGAATCAGGGAAGCTTGCAGGTTACCGGAAAGAATACTGACCTTGCCATTGCAGGAGAGGGGTTCTTTGTGATGAAGCTCGGTGAGAGGACATTTTATACAAGAAATGGAAACTTTCTGATTGATAAGGAAGGGACACTCGTTAATGCAAATGGTTTAAAGGTTCAGGGTTGGAATGCAATTACCCTTGAAAATGGGGAGAGAATTATAAACACCTCTGCGCCTGTTGAAGACATAAAGATTCCTCTAATGGAAAAACTTGAGGCAAGAGAAACCTCTGTTGTCAGAGTAAAGAGCAATCTGAATTTTGACACGCCAATTTTGGGTGCAAATCCCACGCAGGAAGAATTGATAAAGAATACTCATTCCACAAGAATAGACATTTTCGACAGATATGGTAATAAACATGCCCTTCTCTTGAATTTCAGACGAGAAGATTTGAACAGGTGGAGAATGACTGCCACAATTGATGGTGTTGCAACAGATACGATAAAGATAAACGTTGGTGGAGCCAAGGTCGACACAAACAATGAGTTGATTTTAAACTTTAATACCAATGGAACAATCGCTTCTATTGGAGAAGCAGCAGGTGCAAATCCTCAAACTTTAACAGAAGGGATATTGACTGCGAATGTGGTCTACACACTTCCCGATGGTGAAACAAGAAATTTCAACCTTGCACTCGGCACATCAGGACAGGTGAAAGATTCAGTAACTCAATTCAGTGCTCCAACTTCAACAAGGGCATATTTTCAGGATGGTTATGAGATGGGCTATCTTGAGTCATTCAAGATAGATGATTCTGGAACTATCACAGGAAATTACTCAAATGGTGAAATCAGGACGTTGGGTCAGATAGCAGTTGCAGCCTTTGTTAATCCGATGGGTTTGATAAAAGAAGGTGAGACATTATTCTCTGAGTCAAACAACTCCGGAATGCCAAATGTAGGTGAGGCTGGCACCCAGGGTAGAGGAAAAATAAATGCTGGTACACTCGAAATGTCTAACGTTGACCTTTCCGAAACATTTACCGATATGATTGTCACTGAAAGAGGCTTTCAGGCTAACTCGAGAGTGGTAACAACAAGTGATGATATGCTGAGGGAAATTTTGAATCTGAAGAGATAAGATTTTAGATAAAGAGAAAGGCGTTGCTTGAAATAAGGCAACGCCTTTTTTGTTTGAAATATTGACTTTGTAAGCAGTTGTTTATATAATTAAAACATACAGAAAAATGTGTTTATTCCATATTATATAAATTGTGTAATTTTTATAAAATTTTGCAAAAGGAAAGAGGTTGCAATATCACTCTATGGAGGAATGTGGTATGATAATACTACATGGAACCTATGAAAATGGTAAAATAAAGATTCTGGACAATGATTTGCCGGAGAGTAAAAGTGATGTTGAGATTCGAATAGAAAAAAAGTCATGGCAACGAAAGATAAATCAGGTTTCTATTAAAGGAGAACCTCTATCTAAGACAATTGTGCGATTGAGGTATGAAGAGTGAGAGTGTTTATTGATACGTCGTCTCTTGTTAAAAGGTATATAAAAGAATCAGGAAGTGAAGAGTTAAATCACGTTTTTGATGTATCTTCAGAAATATTTGTCTCACCGATTACAAAAATAGAATTTCATTCAGCAATTGAGAGAAGATTGGTGGATAAGTCATTAAGTAAAGAAGAGTTTCAAACTGTTTTGCGTGAGTTTAAACTGGATTATCTTAATTTTGAAATTGTTAAGTTTGATGCGATGCTGGAACTGCTTGCCATTGAAATGATTAGAAAGCACAGACTGAGAACACTTGATAGTATACAATTAACTTCTGCTAAAATAAAAGAGGTTGATAGATTTATTACTTCTGATGAAATGTTATATAAAATTGCAAAGGTTGAGTTGGATTATGAGTGTGTTTTCATAAGTTGATAAGTTGTGAGGGAGATTTTAATCTTAAAGGCGTTGCTTGAAATAAGGCAATGCTTTTTTGTTTTTTCAGGAAAATGTTGTTACAACAATGAGAGTGGAAATATAACTCAAGGTTTGAAAGTGGAAAAGCTGGAGAAAACTTTTTATAAGGGCTTTACTTTGTTTTTTATATATTGTATAATATATATAAGATTTAGTTTCGTTATCGGGGTGACGAAACTTTGTGTATCAGCACTTCTACTCTAAAGCTGAAAGGAGCCTTTTATGCCTCATTCAGAAAAATCCGGTCATCGAAAAGTTTGTAGCGTTTGTGGTAAAGAAGATGCTCTTGTTTTTCTAAAAATAATAAAGAATAATGTGGTTGAGGAAAGGGGTTTTTGTGCCCGCTGTGCTTTACATTATCTTGAGAATTCCACAGGTAAGCTGGATTTTACTCATATAGACGATAAAATATTAAATTCTCTCACACAGGTGAGGGATCTGATAGGCTATATAATTAAAGGCGTTGAAGTAGCAGCAAAAACAAAAAGTTATACTGAAGCAAAAGAAGAAATCTGCTCACATTGTGGTATAACATTTAAAGGCTTTACAGAGAGTGGCTTTCTTGGATGTCCTTATTGTTACACCACGTTTAGAAAGAAAATAAAAGATTACATAATGGATTTTGAGAGAGGAGTTCAGCATAAGGGTAGGATGCCGAAAAAGTATGTTTCTCTATTTCTTGTTAAAAAAGAGATTATGTTTCTGATGAATAAAATAAAAAGACTTCTTTTGAACGAAAATTATGAAGAGGCAGAAAAGGTAAAAAAAAGGCTTGAGAAGCTTATAGGAACTTATCCAATAAACTATGAAGATGAACTATATTGAGTTTCCAAAAAAACAAAATCGCCGAAAAAATCCTCTTGATGACTTCGTGTTAACCTCAAGGGTAAGAATTTCAAGAAATCTTGATGGGCTTAAGTTTCCTTTGTTTCTTGATGAAAAAACACAGATGGAAATAGAAGAGAAGGTTTGTGAGGAAATAAAGAGCCTTTGTAAAGATGTGGAGATTCAAAGGATTGAGCAGCTTTCAAGTCAGGATCTGCAAGTATACCTTGCCAGTAAGGTTTTGAGTGACAGTTTCATAAAGAATAGCAGGGTTTTCTGTTATCAGAAAAATGGTAATTGGGTTGTGCTTTTTAATGAAGAGGATCACTTAAAGATTTTTTCTGTTGAATTTGGTTATAATATAAGAAATATGTATGAAAGGATAAATGGCTTTCTTACAGATCTTGAAGAAAGGGTAGAGTTTGCATACGATGAGGAGTTTGGTTATCTTACAACTTCTATTTTAAATGTTGGTACAGCTTTAAGAATTTCTGTGCTGGTTAATCTTCCAGGAATTTTATATTCGGGTAATCTGGAGAGTTTTACCAGGTCTTTAAATGAAATGTCTTACTCTTTTAAGCCTTTTTTAAATTCAAACATTCCTTTGTTCTATATATTTAATCTTTATTCACTTGGCATTTCTGAAGAAGAGATTATGAATGAGTTTGAGTCTCTACTTATTAATATTCTTAAGGTTGAGCGTGAAATGAGAGAAAATTTCATTTTTGGGAAAAAAACGGAGGTGGGCAGGATTTTTGATAAGTGTCTTAAGCTGAATAAAATTGAAAAGTTAACCTATCCGGAGCTTGTAGAGTATGTTTCTATCTTTGATTTACTCAACAAACACGTTTTTTATGTCGATGATATAAATTACTTAAGGGGTCTATTATTTTCGGGACAGGATGATTACTTAAGATATAAATATGGACTTGATGTTGATAATCTTGATGAGGCGAGGCTTTTTTTAATTCACAAAATTGTTGGTGCCTTAAAGTACAAAAAAGCTTATATTTAAGGTGTGATTTATGAGTGCTTTTACTCCACGTGCACAAAAAATTCTTGATATTCTTTCCTATCAGGAAGCTCGAAGACTTTCATGTCCAAGTGTTTTGCCTGAACATTTATTTCTTGCTTTGATCCGCGAGGGGGATGGAATAGGAATTAAGGCATTAAGAAATCTTGGAATTGACATAGAGGATTTGAAAAGAGAGGTCGAGACAACAATTCGTTCAAGGATAAGTCAGAACTTTATTTTAGGCAGTATACCTCTTTCAAACAGATTTTTAAATGTGGTGGAATTAGCCAAACAGGAAGCGGAGGAGATAGGACATAATTATGTTGGGACAGAACATCTTTTACTTGGAATATTTGCAGAAAACGATGATGAAGCCGTTCTCCCTGTTTTTCTTGAAAATAGAGGCATTGATTTGCCAATGTTAAGGCAGGCAATTATAAAGATTGTGGGATATGGAGATTTTTTTGTAGCAAATAAAATTCCTTCCAAGAAGAATGTTAAAACTCCTTTTCTTGATAAGTTTTCAAGAAACTTAACACTTATGGCTTCACAAAATCTTCTGGATCCTGTTGTTGGAAGGGAATCAGAGCTTCAGAGATTAATTCAGATACTATCGAGAAGGCAGAAAAATAATCCCATACTTATTGGTGAGGCAGGTGTTGGTAAAACTGCAATAGTTGAAGGTCTTGCCCAGTTGATTGTTATGGGAATGGTGCCGGATAAGTTAAAAAATAAAAGGATTATGCTGCTGGATATGGGATTGATAGTGGCTGGTACGAAATACAGGGGTGAATTTGAGGAGAGACTTAAAAACCTTATCAAAGAGGTTGAGGATTCAGAGGATGTTATTGTATTTATTGATGAGATACATACAATTCTGGGTGCTGGAAATTCTGATGGTGCCCTTGATGCTTCAAATATGTTGAAACCTGCACTGGCAAGGGGGAGCTTCCATTGTATAGGTGCTACTACCTTTGATGAATATCGAAGGAAAATTGAGAAAGATAAGGCTTTACTTCGCAGGTTTCAGCCTGTAATTATTAATGAGCCCTCTATAGAGGAGACAATAAAGATATTGTCTCAATTAAAGGTCAAATATGAGGATTATCATAATGTTTCTTTTACAAAGGAAGCTATTTCAACCATTGTGCATCTTTCAAGCAGGTTTTTACCGGAAAGAAGGTTACCTGATAAGGCTATTGATCTGATGGATGAAGCCGGTGCATACTGGGGAAGCAGACAGGAAGAAAAACCGAAGGAAATTGTTAAGATCGAGCTTAAATTGAAGCAGCTTGAAGAAGACAAAAAATTGTTTGTAAAATATCAAAATTTTGGACAGGCAGCATTTTTCCGTGATGAAATTGAAAGATTAAAGGCGCAGTATTACAATTTGTTAAAGAAATGGCATAAGAATAACATAAAAAGTAGAAGGATAGAGCTTGGTAGAAAAGAGATAGAGGATGTTGTTTCTTTCATTACTGGACTGCCAGTTTCAGTGATTGACAGAGGAGTGGATAGAAATAAATATCTATCCATAGAGGAAGAGTTGAAAAAGAGCATTTTGGGTCAGGATTATGCCATAAAGGTGCTTTCGGATGCGATTAAAAAAAGTGTAGCAGGTATCAGAAAAGTAAATAAGCCTATAGGAAGCTTTGTTTTTTTGGGTCCTACTGGTGTAGGAAAAACCGCGCTTGCAAAGGCACTGGCAAAGTTTATGTTTGGTTCGGAGAATGAACTAATTCAGCTTGATATGTCAGAATATATGGAGAAGTTTCAGGTATCAAAGATTATAGGTGCTCCGCCGGGTTATGTTGGATATGAATCTGGAGGAATTTTAACTGAAAAGGTGAGAAGAAAGCCTTATTCCGTGGTTTTGTTTGATGAGATTGAAAAGGCACATCCGGATATTTATAATATTTTGCTTCAGATTCTTGAAGAAGGTAGATTGAGCGATAGTCTTGGAAATATTGTGGATTTTAAAAATACTGTAATAATATTGACTTCTAATATTGGAACAGAAAAATTTTATGGCAGAGAAAGGCCGGGATTTTTGTCGGGTAGAACTGAAATGGAAAATAATGAGTTTTTTATTTCTGAATTAAAAAAGATTTTTAAGATTGAATTGATAAACAGAATAGATGAGATTGTTATTTTTAATCGACTTGGCAGGGAGGTGCTTATTTCTATTGCTGGAAAAATGATTAATGAGTTGAATGATACACTCATTTTGAATGGTTTATATCTTGATGTCGGAGATGATGTTAAGAATTATATTGTTGAAAATGGCTATGATAAAAAGTATGGAGCAAGATCACTTTTGAGAGCGATAAACAAATTTATAGAGATTCCATTTACTGATTATCTTTTTTCTCTTGGCAGTGATATTTTTTCTGAAAATTCAAGAAAGAGTGTTAAAGTTTATCTTGAAGGGGGTGAGGTGAAATTTTTGCTTGAGGGTTATAAAACAAAGAAGGCAAAGAAAGATAAAAAACTAAAGGATAAAATAAAGCAGATTGTGGTTGAGCATAGCAAAGGTTTTTAATAAATAATCTGATGCAACCGTTGATATAACCGCTCTATTTATTAAGAATTTCTTTATTTTTATATTATAAGTTTCCGATAAATCTAAATGGATTGTATTTTTTTTTAAGGAGAAGTGATGCCAGATGTAATTCCTTTTGGAGGGGTTTATTATAATCCAGATAAAGTTAGTAAAATTGAGAGTCTTGTTTCTCCCGGCTTTGCATTCATCACGGAAGAAGTTAGATCAAAATTAAAGGAAGAAGTAAACAATTATGCTCATTTGTTATTACCTGATGGAAATGAAGCAGAGAAGTATAAAAATGCTGTAAATAAATTTTTTGGTTGGTTGCTTCGTGATGTTTTGATTATAGATAAGAAACCCTCTTTTTATGTTGTTGAGGCAGAAAAAGTAAGTGGTGGGGAACAGCGAAGGGTTGCTGGGTTGATAGGCCTTCTCAAGCTTGAGGACTATGGTAAAAGTGTAAAAAGGGGAGAAATGCCTCTTGAGAAGTATACAAATGAGAGGTATTCTTTATTAAAAGAGTCCCAGTCGAGTTTGAAGCCAGTGGGTTGTTTATATAAAGACCAGAATGGTATTCTGGAAGACAAACTGATTAAATTTCCAGATAAACAGCTTATTTTTGAATTTGATTTTTTTAAGACAAATTATAAATTATTTAAGATTGATAACGTTGAACTATTTAAAGAGGTAAAAAATTTCTTTAAGAATACTCCTGTATATATTGTAGATGGGCATTCGGATTATGAGGCTGCTTTAAAATATATGAAGGAAATGAAGAGCCAGAAGGGTCAAAAATATACTGGGAAAGAGGCATTTAATTATACTCTTGTATGTTTATTTAACTTTTATAATGATGGGGTTCAAATCAATCCGGTTCACAGGGGTTTGAGGAAGTTAAATATTCCGATAACAGAGTTTTTAAAGGTTCTTTCAATCGATTATAAGTTTGCAGCACTTCAGTTCAATAATCAGAGAGAGGAGTTGATTGCAAGAAGAAAGCTTAGTCTTTTGATTTCAGAGAACAGAGGCAAGGGCGTTGTAAGTTTTGGTTTTTATCATAAAGCTGCCCTGAATAGATATTTTATGTTGAGCTATAAGTCACAGACGGGTAACTTTGTTGATATAGATGTTCTTAATAAGACATTGCTTGCAAAAATTAATGTAAGTCCCCTTGATGATTCAGTTGTAAGCTATTTTTATGATTATGAAACTGCCTGTGAATATGTAAAAAATGGCACACACGAGGCTACTTTATTTTTGAATGGAACCAACAAGTCAAAAATAATTGGATTGATGGATAATAATAAGGAGAGTTCTCCTAATAGTTTTTGTCTTTTTCCCCAGATACCCGTTGGTCTGATTTTATTTTCTTTTAGATATTCTGGTTTTCTGGCTGAATAGGAGGCTGGAGTGAAAAGATTTTTTATTTTGTTAATAGCACTGGCATTCTTTGTAATAGGAGCATGTGAAAAAAAAGAAAAAACTCCTTCTGAGAAGGATCTTGTTGCAGAGCTTTTAAAGGAAAATCTTTTGGGTACAAATACTTCTACAAACATTGTAATGGATGAAGAGATTACCGAGAAGGTTAGTAATACAAATGTTGTATCTGAATCACAGAAAGTGGGAGAATTATCTGCCTCTTCAACATCTGTTGTTGAAGTAGAAGAAAAACCTAAGATTGCAGATGAAGGTATAGAGGTTAAACCCTCTAAAAAGATTGCTTCTCAAAAAGCGGGGAGCTACATAATTATTGGTAATGATAAAAGTGGGCAGAGTGTTTCTCCACGTAAGTTCTTAAAGCTTACTTTTGCGGTTGTTGTTAAATCAGAAAAGGCATCAAGTGTTGATTTTTATGTTTATGCTATTCCAAAAGGGAAAGAAAAGCCAAGATTTTTGATTTCAAGTGTGAAAAATATAAAGGTTATTAATGGACAGGCACAACTGACAAAATACTGGAATGCAAGAAAAACTGATGGGGATTTCCTTGAAGTAGGGGAGTATAATATCTTTGTGAGGTTTGATGTGAAAGATGAGGATGGAGATATTCTTAATAAGATTGAAAGATACTGGGGAAATAAAGATTTTTATTTAAAAATATATTAAAACTCTTTACATATTTTTTTTTGTGTATTAAAATAAGTATTATGTAGGTTGAATTGATGCTTGTAAGTATTTTGAAGTCGAAGATTCATAGAGCGGCGGTTACAGAAACAAATATTGATTATGTAGGCAGTATAACAATAGATGTGTCTCTTATGGAGGCAGCGGATATACATTCCTATGAACAGGTGCATGTATGGAATATTACAAATGGGTCAAGACTTATGACTTATGCCATTCCTGGAGAGAGAGGAAGTGGAGTAATCTGTTTGAATGGAGCCGCTGCACATTTGAATCAGAAGGGTGATAAGGTTATAATTGCCGCCTTTGCTTTGATTGATGAAAATGAATTAAAAAATTTTACACCGAAAATTGTTTTACTTGATAGTAACAACAGAATTGAGAAGCTTCTGTTTGAAAAAAAATAGTTCTAAGGAGAGGCATATGAAATACAAAGGAAGGTTGAAGTTATTTACTTTTTTGCTGATCTTATTTATATCTATGGCAGCTTATAATGTTGTTTTTTCTTTTGGTTTTTCTGAGAAAGGCAGAGAAACTATCAATCTCCAGACTATAACTGTCTCTGATTTCGGAGATGAAAAGGATCAAACCAATGGTGTTGTATGGAAGGTGAGGTTTTCAAGATTTGCAAAACCGAGCGACCCCACAAAGGAAATGAGTGGGTGGGATTCAAATGCCTGCAATGTAAGGTATTTTGAAGCAAAGCCGCTGGGTTTACCTCAGGAGGTTGATGTCAGGCAAAAATGGTCGTTGGGAGTGAAGGCTCAGTTTATTAAAAAAGGTTATAATTGGATTGAGCTTTATCCTGCCAAGACTGATGGTAAGAGTATTTTAGACTCACAAGGTGCACCCAATGCTGATGTCGAGGCTAAACTTGAGCCATTGCCACTTGTGGGTATTATTAAAAGTCTTGATATGTGGGTATGGGGTGGAAACTATAATTATTGGATTGAGTTTTATCTGCTTGATTACAAGGGTTTTCTCCATAGAATACCGGTGGGTGACATTAAGTATGTTGGATGGAGAAACTTGAGAACCAAGATACCTGAATATATTCCACAGGCTGAGAACAGGGTGCCTTTTTTAAAGCCATTGAAGCTTCAGACTATCAAGATATGGGCGTATCCCGATGAGAGAGTGGATCAATTCTATGCCTATTTTGATTATCTGCAGGTTCAGACTGATGTTTATTTGGAAAGGTTCAATGGCGATGACCTTGCCACAAAGGCTTGGTAAGAGAGGTGTGATATGAAAGGGAAAATATTTTATTTTACATTGTTTACACTGTTACTTACAGGGATTATTTATTCCCAGCAGGTTGGTGATGCGGGTTATAAAAGAGTTGGCGAGCTTGAGGTTATTAATACAAACGCAAGAGAATCGGCTGATAAAACTGTAGCAACCGAGCTTGTTCAGACTGTACTCGTGGAAGATTTTGAAACAGCAGGAGAATGGACTGCCTTTATGCCGAGAGACTTTGGAATTGCAACTTCTATGAGAAGAGAGGGTTCACCGAGGGATATTGCAACTGACAAAAATAAATATGTACTCGGTGTAAAGATTGAGTTTATGAAAAGAGAGTGGGGCTGGGCAACTATTGAACCTGCAAAACCCATAAAGATAAAGGGTATTACCAAGACGGTTTCTCTCTGGGTTGTTGGTAGAAATTATAAACATTCTATAAGTTTGATACTAAAGGACTATCTGGATAGATTGAAGGTTGTCAGATCAGAGAAACTTATATGGACTGGATGGAAACAGGTAAATATTAACATTCCGGACACGATTCATCAGGAGAATTATAAGGTTACAGAGGACAGAGGTATTACATTTATAGGTTTTAGGCTTGATTTTGATCCAGATGATATTTTGGGGAGGCCATTTTATACCTATCTGGATTATATGACAGCGGATGTGGATCTCTTTTCTGAGACAAAACAGAATCCGGATGATATGCTTGATCACTGGTAATGTTTGAGTTTATTCTTTGTGTCTATTTTGTTAGGAACTTCTTATGATAATTATAAAGGCTGGGGGGAAACTTCAGCCTTTTTGTTTATATCGATGTTTTTGGTTTTGATTTCTTCTTTTTTGTTTTTTTTCTCCTGTGTTAATGAAAGTAAACCCCTTAAATCTGTGGATAGAAAAAGTGAAAAAATTATAGAGGTTGATTATCTGTTTAATGGTTTTAAACATAAGGATTATGTATTCTATCTTGATATATGGAGTGATGTTATAGTCTCTGGAAGTGCTGATAACACTATTTCTGTATGTAGATGGAAAGAAAATAAGGTTGTTACAAATATAGCTTTTGATTATAAGGGCAGGTGGGGTATTCCTGTAAGTTTTAGTAAGAATGGAGCTTTTCTTGCCGTTGGTGCCTATGAGGAAATTGTTGTTTATGATGTGAATAATTC
This sequence comes from Brevinematia bacterium, assembly GCA_049968515.1. Taxonomy (GTDB): domain Bacteria; phylum Spirochaetota; class Brevinematia; order Brevinematales; family JAOACQ01; genus JAOACQ01. The sequence goes on along the minus strand of JBMFQR010000009.1, from coordinate 28,847 downwards.
TTTCAGGGTTTATTCAAGGGTTTTTGGTCATAGGTCTGGAGTACAGAGTTTATTTATCTCAAAGGATCATTTTATCCTTACCGGTGGATCTGATGGGAGGCTGGTTTTGTGGAGTTTTCCAGACTTGTCTTTGAAGAAAGAGGTCTCTACCGGCATTAAAGAGGTCTGGAGTGTCTCTATTTCAAAAGATGAGAAATTTGCCCTGTGTGGTGGGAGTGAAAAACTTGTTTGTCTTTATAATTTTCCAGATTTGAAGCTGAAAAAAATGATTAAGAATGATTATCCTGTAGAGTTTGTTGATTTTTCTCCAGACAGTAGCTTTTTCCTTTTTGCTGATGCAGGGGGAAAGGTTGTCGTTTTTGATATGAATAATCTGGATAAACCTGCAAGGGTATTAAGTGCACATATTGATAGTGTTCTTGTTGCGAGATTTTTAGATGAGGATGTGGTTGTTTCCGGTGGTAGGGATGGTGACATATATTTTTTTAGTTTAAACACAGGCAATGTTTTAAAAAAAATTAGTGCTGGGAGTTCAGTTTTTAGCATTGATTTTAGTATAGATAATAGTTTACTTGTTGCAGGAAATGAAAAAGGGGATATTTTATTTTATAAGGTTCTTGTGCAGTAGGAATTGAGCTTTAAAATCAGGGGAAAACTTGTGGAGAAAGAAATAAGTCAGCGAAATGAAATAGTTTCTCTATTCAACAAATTGAGATTGAACAGGGTAAAAATCAGACTTGAGAATGAGGAAAAGAGATTTCAATTATCAGGTTTTATAACCAAGGCTGATCCTTCATTGCTGGGAATTTTTTATGATGAGATGCCAGATATTATCGCTTTAAAGAATGTAAAAATCTGCTTTGACTTAAATAATAATTTTTATAGTTCTGAACCGGTTAATATAAGACTTGTTAATACTTCTTTAAGAAACCTTGAAATGAACCTTCCTGAAAAGCTTCTTTTTCATTCTGTAAGAAAGTATCCGAGAGTATCCGGTCTTGAAGAAATAAAGGTATTTATTAAAAACATTGAGGCAACAGAGGTTACAAAAACCTCTGTTGTTAATCTTGCTGAGCTACCTGCTACGCTGAGAAGTATATATCTTGAGGTTCAGAACGAAAAGCCGGATGTCAAAAAAGTTATTAAGATGATTGGAGAAGAACTTTCAAGATTTTCAAACAGGTTTAGAATTAACCTTTTTAAGGATATTTCTAAACTTACTCCCATTGAAAATGTTGTTAATGTTTATAAAAAAACATTCTGGGTTGGAGATACCGATAATCTTACAAGTTATGTTCATCTTGGTGAAAAATATGGAGTTGTGGGTTATGAGAAATACTTTGAAATTGTAGGCAAGAAGGTTAATCCTCAGATCCTTGAGCAGATCAGACAGAGTTATGTTTCCAAGGGGATTATTTCCTATTGTATGGTTCCGATTATAATTGGTGATAGAGTGTTTGGTGTTATTGAGGTTTCTGTTCCAAATGATCCCAAGTATAAGCCTCTGAGTATTTATGAAATATTTTATATAAAGGGACTAGCTGATATTGTTGGAGAGGTTATTGTTAAGACCCAGACTACAAGCGAGAGTGCTGATGTTTTGTTTTCGGTTATAGATCTCTCAATGGGGGGAATACTTGCAAACACAAAGAATGTTTACATCACTCACTATATTAAAGAGAATACAGTCGTTGTGCTTTCTTTAAAGTATAAAGATAAATTGCTTAATATTAAATCCAGAGTTGTCAGGTATCACTATATTTCCGGTGAAAATGCCGGACTGAATGTAGCATTTGAATTCTTTATAGATGATGATGAAACACGTCAGGAGCTTTCAAATCTTATTAAAAACCTTTCCAAATCAGAAAAAGAGGCTTAAAATTATTCTGGACAATAAGATTATTATGCTTTATAATATTAGGTGAAAAATCTTTATTCTGGAGAGTCTTATGCTTTATTATCTTCTTTTCAATTTAAGAACGAAATTTATTGTGTTTAATCTTTTGAGGTATATAACATTCAGATCGCTTGCCGCTTTTTTTACAGCCTTTTTTATCGGAATGATACTGGCACCGATTTTCATAAGAAAGTTTAAAAAAATCGGCATCGGCCAATCAATCAGAGATGATGGTCCGGAAACCCACATTGTAAAGGCTGGGACACCTACGATGGGGGGGATTTTTATCATTATTTCCGTAATAATTTCTTCCCTTCTCTGGAATATCTATAATTATTATGTGTTTGTGGTTTTATTTTCTATAATCGTTTTTGCTGCGATTGGCTTTTATGATGATTATCTTAAGATTTCAATGAAAAATTCAAAGGGAATCAAAGCCAGATTGAAACTCATCCTGCAGATAATTTCTGCATCTGTCATCTTTCTTTTACTTTATTTCAATCCATCTGGTGAGAGGTTTTCGTGGTCTTTTTATATACCATTTCTTAACAGACCATTTTTTTTCTGGCCGCCTTTACTGGGCATAATTTTTGTTATCTTTACGATTGTGGCTTTTTCAAATGCGACAAATCTTTCCGATGGTCTTGATGGTCTTGCTGCGGGAATGAGCATTTTTCTGATTGTTCCTTTTGGCATTATGGCGTATGTCATAGGTAACTTTGTTGCCTCTGATTATCTTAAATTTCCTTTTATTCCCGGAGCTGGTGAGATTGCTGTAATTCTTTCTGCGTTTGTTGGTGGACTCGGGGCATTTTTGTGGTATAATGTTTATCCTGCCGAAATAATTATGGGTGATACTGGTTCTCTTGCCATAGGCGGTATGATTGCCACTGTTGCTGTTATCTTAAAGCAGGAGGTTTTGCTTGTTATTGCAGGGTTTATGTTTGTGCTTGAAACACTTTCTGTTTTAATTCAAACCACATATTTTAAATACACTAAAAAAAAATATGGGGCTGGTAAAAGAGTTTTTCTGATGGCACCTATACATCATCATTTTGAGAAAAAGGGCTGGAAAGAGACCCAGGTTGTGATAAGATTCTGGATACTTGCTGCTCTTTTTGCACTTCTATCTTTGACAACATTAAAAATTAGGTAAAACATTAAAAAAATCTGGAGGTTTGTTATGAAAAAATTAAAACTTACTTCTGAACAGAAGAGAAAGTTACTTCTACTCGCCAGGTTGACTATCAAGAAGGCGTTGTTTGAAAATCTAGAGGAAGAATTTCCAGATATGTCAGACGAAATCTTTTCTGAAGAATATGGGGTATTTGTAACACTTACCATTCATGGGAGGTTAAGAGGCTGTATTGGTTATATTGAAGGAATCAAGCCTTTGAGGGAAGCTGTGAAGGATCTTGCCATTCAGTCGGCTTTCAAAGATCCTCGTTTTTATCCTCTTACAAAAGAGGAGTTTTCAGCGATAGAGGTAGAGATATCTGTTCTTTACCCGCTTGAAGAGGTAAAGGATATCAATGAAATAGAAGTCGGCAAACATGGGATTGTAATGGAGAGGGGTTATTATAAGGGGCTATTGCTTCCCCAGGTTGCTACAGAGTATGGCTGGAACAGGGAGGAGTTTTTGAATCAGACCTGTAGAAAAGCTGGAATGGAACCATATTGTTGGGAAAATGGTGCAAAGGTTTATAAATTTGAGGCAGAGGTTTTTGGGGAAAAGGATGTCTGATTTTTTAAGATTTTTTAGGAAGCCAACCTCTTTGCAGTTTTCTTTTCTCGGGCTGGTTATTTTTATTTTTGTTATGACTTTTTCTATTAATGCTGGAAAGTCAGCAATTGAGGGTAAGGGGCAGTTAAAAAAGGTAAAGAATTTTAATCTTGTTGCAAAATGGACGGGTACAAATGGAGAGGTTGTAGAGGATTTTATTTTAGTGAATGACCTTTTGTATTCTGCTGTTGGAGAAAAAGGGATTTATGTTTTTAAAAGAGAAAACCTTGAGTTTGTAACAAATTTAATTCTTGAAACCAATGAGATGAAGTTTAACATAAAGAGAATTGATGTTCTAAAAGCAGGGGGAAGTAATTTTTTTGTGGCTTCCTTTTTAAATGGGGTGGGTGAAAATGAAAGGGGGCTGATACTCTTTTCTATTGGTATTTCCAATGTTGTGTCTGAATTAAATGTTTTACCTCTCAACTTTTCAACTCCAAAAAGCTTTTGTGTGGTTGATAACAAAATTTATGTCCTGACTTCGGCAAAAGAAATTTTTGAGTTTGAATTTGATAATCTTATGGGAAGAAAGATAAAAAGATATATGGTAAATATAAATGGTGGAAATATTATAAGGCATTATAAAAATCTTTTCTATATACCTGCTAACGAAGATGGTCTTTATATAGCTAAACTCGAAAGGGGTGAATTTAGGATAGTTTCAAGAATAGTAAGCGAAATAAACTATGTTTCTGATTGCTCTGTAAGTGGCGAAAAGATTGCTGTTTCTGACAGGATGCTTGGTGTTACGATTTATAAAATTTCAGATATCTCAAGGCCAAAGTTATTTTTCCATTATGATACATCGGGGGATGCCTTTTCTGTTAGTATGAGCAAAAATGATGTCTTTGTGGCTGACGGGATAAATGGAGTTTTAGGGCTTGAGTATAAGGACAGAGAGTACAGGCTGGCTAAAATATATAAGCAGGGTGCAATTGCCGACCAGATTTTTTTCGATGAGAAAAGAAAGCTTTTGTACTCTTCCTTTGGAGTCAATGGAATATCGATTTTGAAGTAGGGATTTTACAATGAAAGATAAACCTGTATTTTTTAGAATTCTTTCTTATGGAATTAGTTATCCATTTCTGTTTTTTATCTCTCTTTTCCTCGGTATTCTATTTGTTGCAGCAAAGGTCGGTGCAGCCTTTTTTGCCACAAAGTATTTTTCTTCTGCATTTATTGAGAGAAATATAAATTCCACGGATTTTTTCTCACTCTTTATATTGATTCTTTTAGCTTTTTTGTGGGTAACCTTTCATTACTTAATCTTTATTTCATCCAATTCTTTAGCAATGAATGTAATGCATGATATAAGAAGGAGTGTTTATGAGAAGGTGATTTCCCTTCCTATAAGCTATTTTAAGAAGAATAAGATTGGAGAGATTATTTCAAAGCTTCTTAATGATGTGCAGATTATTGAGATTTTTTTTATGAATATTATGGTAGAAATGCTTATTCAACCTCTCACATTAATTTCTGTGGTTTTAGTTTTGTTTTTTATAAATTTTAAGCTTTCGATTTATTTTTTTTCGATAGCCCCAGTAATAGCCGTTGTGATTTCAGGCATAGGAAACCTTGTTCAAAAACTCAGCCATACGGTTCAGAAAAATATTGCCAATGTGACTTCGGTTATTCAGGAATCAATCTATGGAATAGAGGTTATTAAGGGATTTGCAATTGAGGAAAATCAAAAAAGTAAGTTTTTTAAAGTAAATAAGGATTATCTTAATGCAACAAAGAGGGAAATGAGGGTAAGATTTCTGGGTACACCGACATCTGAATTTTTAGGGGCTCTCGGGATTATAATAATTTTATTTTTTGGTGCTGTAATAGTAAGAAATAATCTTGCCACTCCGGGCGAAATTATAAGCTTTATAACTCTTTCCCTCATACTTGCCGAACCTTTAAGCAAGGCCACAGAGGTTTTTATGGTTTTGAGAAAGCTTGTTCCTGCAGGCAAGAGAATCTTTGAGATACTTGATTATAAGATAGAAGAGTTTAATATAAATCTTTTAGATTTTGGTGTTATAAGAGGTGAGGTAGAGTTCAGGGAAGTTTATTTTGGATATGAGGCTGATAAAAATGTGCTTGAGAATATTAGTTTTAGGGTAAAGGAAGGTGAAACTGTAGCAATTGTTGGTCATAGTGGGGCTGGCAAATCCACACTTATATCTTTGATTATGGGATTTTATTTGCCCTGTAAGGGGGAACTACTTATTGACAAAAAGAATATTGCCAACTATAATCCCCTGACTATAAGGAAGCAGATTAGTATTGTGACACAGGAGAATATTTTGTTTTCCGGTACAATTGAAGAGAATATAAAATTATCTAATTCTGAGGCAACCATTGAAGATGTTATTGAGGCAGCTAAGATAGCAAATGCACATAGCTTTATATTAAAACTTAAGGATGGATATAATACTCAGATTGGTGATAGAGGTATAAATCTTTCCGGGGGAGAGAGACAGAGGATTGCAATTGCCCGGGCAATCTTAAGAAAGCCAAGAATTTTGATACTTGATGAAGCTACAAGTTCACTTGATGCTGAATCAGAGGCACTTATTCACCAATCAATGGAAAATATACTTGGCAAACAGACAACTTTTATAATAGCCCATAAACTATCTACAATAATGAAGGCTGATAAAATTATTGTACTTGAAAATGGAAGAATTGTTGAAACTGGGACTCACAAAGAGCTTCTTTCAGAAAAAGGTATATATCACAGGCTTTTTAGACTTCAGCTTTCTGTTTGAAATAAGTCATAAAAGAGGTAAATTTATGCATCCAAAGGCACTTGAACTGGTAAAAAAGTATGAAGATCTTGAAAAAAAACTTACAGATTTATCTCCCGGCAGCAGTGAATACATAAAGATTGCAAAGGAAAGGGGTGAACTTGAAGAGCTTGTTGAAAAATACAGGCAGTTTAAGAAGATTGAAAAAGAAGAGTTTGAAGCAAAGCAGCTTATTGAAATGGAAAAAGATGAAGAACTAAAAAAACTTGCCAGAGAGGAGCTTGAAATTCTTAAATCAAAGAAAGAAAATATTGAAAATGAGATATTGCTTTTGTTGCTTCCAAAGGACAATATGGCATCAAAAAATGTCATAATGGAAATCAGGTCTGGAACAGGTGGGGAGGAGGCTGCTATTTTTGCAGGGGATCTCTTTAGAATGTATACAAGATATGCAGAGAGGAAGAGATGGAAATATGATGTCCTTGATTTTAATGCTACTGGTCTTGGTGGTTATAAAGAGGTCATTTTTTCAATAAAGGGGAAGGATGTTTACGGGCATTTGAAGTTTGAATCCGGTGTGCACAGAGTCCAGAGAATCCCGATTACAGAAGCTGGTGGTAGGATTCATACATCAACAGCCTCCGTGGTTGTTCTCCCAGAGGCTGATGAGGTGGATATTGATATTGACCCGAGGGATCTTAAGATAGATACATTCAGGGCTGGTGGAGCTGGGGGGCAGTATGTGAATAAGACAGAATCTGCAGTAAGAATTACCCATATACCAACGGGAATAGTTGTTGCCTGTCAGGAGGAAAGATCCCAACTTCAGAATAGAGCCACGGCTATGAGAATTTTGAGGTCGAAGCTTCTTGATTTAGAGATACAGAAGAAGCTTTCCACAGAGAGTGAAATCAGGAGAAGCTCTATTAGAAGTGGGGATCGCTCTGATAAGATAAGAACCTATAATTTTCCACAGAATAGAGTTACTGATCACAGGATAAATCTAACCCTCTATAAGCTTGATATGATACTTGATGGGGATTGTGATGAACTCATAAATGCCTGCATTTTGAATGAGCAGCAGGAGTTAATAAAATCTCTCGGTTGATACTGGAATTTTCAGACTTAACATCTGTCGCTTTTTTTATTTTTTGTCAAAAATAAGTTATAATATGTAAACCTTTTTTCTTGAATTCGGGGAGGAGAAATGGAAAAATATACAGCTGAATCTATAGTTTCTCTTGATTTTCCTGATTGTGTTAGAGTTCGCCCTGATATGTATATAGGCGATAGGGGGGTTGATGGTTTTCATCATCTTGCATATGAAATTCTTGACAATTCTGTTGATGAACACCTTGCTGGTTTCGCAAAGAAGATAAAGGTTACATTGCATAAAGATTCAACTCTTGAGATAGAGGATGATGGCAGGGGCATTCCCGTTGACGTTCATCCGGTAGAGAAAATTCCAGCAATAGAGGTTGTTCTTTCAAAACTTCACTCTGGTGGTAAGTTTGACAGGAGTGTCTATAAGGTTTCAGGTGGTCTTCACGGGGTTGGGTTATCGGTTGTTAATGCCCTTTCAGCCTTTCTTGAGGTTGATGTCTTTAAGGATGGTAAGTGTTATCATATCAGATATGAGAGGGGAAAAAAGGTTCAAAATCTGAAGGTTATTGGGGAGGCAAACAAGACCGGTACTCTTGTGAAATTCAGGCCGGATTTTTCAATATTCCAGATAAACAGATTTAGTTCATCAGCTTTAATCTCAAGATTGAGAGAGATTGCCTTTTTGAATCCCGGCCTCTCCATTGAGTTTATTGATAGAACCGTAGAGGATACTGAAACGGGTGAGGATTTTGTAAGATATCTTTTCAACTATGAGAATGGTATTGAGGACTTTCTTGTCAAGGAATTAAATAAAGATATTGAGGTATTGTTTGATAAGCCTATTATGATAACCTCTTCTGAAGGAGATATATCTGTCAATCTTGCCATTCAGTATAGAAATTCAGGCGATGATCCTGAAATATATAGTTATGTTAACTCAATACACACAAGAAATCATGGAATTCATGTTGATGCATTCTGGATGGCTTATGAAAAGGTTATGCAGAAGTTTGGTGTAAGATTGAACATTGACAGAAAAGCCGAAAAAATTGACAAGAAAAGCCTATCATTCGGATTGACCTGTGTTTTAAGTACAAAGATTCCTGATGCAGAGTTTAAAGGACAGACTAAAGATAAGCTTACAGAGCCTCTTTCTGCAAGGAGTATAATTAGAGATATTTTAGAAAGGGAGCTTTCTCTTTACTTTGAAAAGAATATCGAGCTTGCAGAAAAGATTGTGAAAAAAGCTGTTCTTGAGTTAAAGGCATTAGAAGAGGCTGAAAGAGCAAGAGAAGGTGTTAGAACTGGCCTTATAAAAGGGAAGAAAGGTGTTGCAGCGATTGTAGCCGGTAAGCTTGCTGATTGCACTACCAAGAAAAAGGAATTGAGGGAGCTATTTATTGTTGAGGGAGACTCGGCAGGTGGTTCTGCAAAACAGGGAAGAAATAGAGAGACACAGGCGATTCTTCCTTTGAGGGGTAAGATACTCAATGTGGAAAAGAGGATAGAAAAAAATTCTTTGAATTCCATTCTCAACAATGAGGAGATAAGGACGCTGATTGCAGTTATAGGTACTGGATATACAACATCCTTTGAACTTGATAAGCTTAATTATCATAAAATCATTATAATGACTGATGCCGATGTTGATGGTTCTCACATAAAGACACTTCTTCTGACATTTTTCTATAGATTTATGAGGCCTCTTATAGAAAACGAGAATATATATGTTGCAATGCCCCCTCTTTACAGAATCTCTAATGGTAAGCATGTTGAGTATGCGTACAGTGATGAAGAAAAGGATGAAATTATAAATAAAAGGTTTAAGAATTCAAAGTATGAGGTTCAGAGGTATAAGGGTTTGGGAGAGATGAATCCCGAGCAGCTCTGGGAAACAACGATGAATCCAGAAACAAGAAAGCTTATAAAGGTTAAGATTACTGACTTTGAAGAGGCAGAAAATATGGTAAAGATACTTATGGGTGATGACAGTAATACCGGTCAGAGAAAAAAATTTATCCTTTCCAACGTAAATTTTGTTACAAATATCGATGACATTGGTTAAGAAAATGAGAAAAGGGTCTTTCATAGTATTTGAGGGGATTGAGGGCTGTGGTAAAACAACTCAGGCAATATTGCTTGCAGAAAGGTTAAAGAGAGAAAGTCATAATGTAGTTCTGACAAGAGAACCGGGCGGCACTGATTTTGGGGAGAAGATAAGAAATTTACTGCTTCATTCGGATGAAGTTTCTTCAATCACGGAGCTTTTTTTATTTCTTGCTGACAGAAAAGAACATATAGAGAAGCTTATAAAACCATCCCTTCAAAATGGAAAGATAGTAATATCTGATAGATATTTTTATTCCACACTTGCCTATCAGATTGGTGGAAGGGGAATGGATAAAGGCTTTGTTGAAGATTTAAACCGGGCAGTTGTCAATGATGTAGTTCCCGATTTAGTTTTTTATCTTGATATTACCGTGGAAGAAGCCTTCATCAGGAAAAGCAATTCAAAACTTGATAGAATTGAGAAAGAAAGTCTTGAATTTCACCAGAATATTCGTAATCATTACTTAAAAATTCTTCGTGAATACACAAATATTGTAAAAATTGATGGAAGACTTGCTATGGAAGAGATACATAGAAGTGTATACAATATGTTAAATGAGAAAAAGTTAATATAAATTTTGATTTTTTACAATTCATTCCATAAAATAAAATACCTCCATTTTTCAGGAAATATTATGAAAATCAATAATGAGAAAATTAAAAATCTTGTAGAGAAATATTTAAAAGATTCTTTTCCTGAACTCATTGAAGACATTAAAAAAGAATTAGGTGAATATGTCTATTATTATCCAAGGGTTGCATTCAAAAAAAATCTTGACATATGTGGTGAATTTTACCTCTATATTATGGAAAGAATGGAAAAGATAATAAAAAACTTTCCGCCAAAAGCGAGCATTAAATTTCAGACCTGGTTTAATTATGTGCTTAAGAATAACTTTATCAACTTTATGAAATACTCAAAAGGGAATGCTGTTACAGATTTATCCCTTGAGGACTATAAAGAGACAGTTTATGTTGAAGTATTTGAAGGTGAGGATGATTCTTATAGGGATGTTTATTCAGCTCTGAATGAGATTGATTCTTCTGATAAGGCAATTCTAAAGCTTTATTACCTCCCAGAATTGATTGATGAGGCTGATGTAGAATTTATCTCTTCAAGCTTCGATATTTCTGTCTCAAAGATTCTGGAGATTCAAAGAAGGCTGATTGAGTTAAGATATAAGGAACTTGAAAATACAAGAAAGATTTGTGAGAAGATAAGAGTTTTAAATTCGAGGATTCTAAAAATAAAATACATTCTTTACAGGGAAGAATGTGACAACAACCAGAAATATGAAATGATGGCAAAAATTGCAAGGCTTGAGGGAGAAAGGTTTAAGAATCTTCAGAGAATAAATCATAAAAATAGCGAAATTATTAATTGTCTTTCCGAGCTTTTTAAGTCAAAAGAAAAGGCAAGTTACAGGATTAAGATTGCTAGAGAAAAGTTCAGATTTTATTATTTAAAACTAAAGCAATCCGGTGTGGGGTCATAATATGTTTGGTTGTGGAAAATTTGAGGAGATTAGAATGCTTGCTTTTTTAGATGGCAATATGGACGATGAGATAGAAAGGCATTTAAAGACGTGCAGGCTTTGTCTGAAAGAGCTTCTTGAATTGAATAGGATAAATTCTGAGATGGCACATAGTGATAAAGGATTGTTAAAAGAAATCAAGGCAATTACTCTTCAGGTAGTAAAAGATAGAATTGTCTCATTCTTTACCAATCTTTCCAGACCACGGGTGGTTGAGACTGGTGTTAGAAAGAAGGAGAAATCGAGTAGAGCTTTATTTCAAACACATTATGGCGATTTTTCCATTAAGATTTCTTTACAGGAAGATGAAACCTTCTGGATTACAGTTATAGGTGGAAAGAAGCTATTTGATGTGGAGTTATTAAAGAATGAAGATGAGCTACCTCTTTTTTCAAAGATCAATGCAGAGAATGAGGTCACAATAAAGAATTTGAGAAAGGGAAATTACATACTCAAAATAGATGGAAAGAGAATAAATCTAACGTTAAGAGGGCCTAATTATGAAGATAAGTGAGATTTTAAAAAAAGAAAGAACAATCTCATTCGAGTTTTTTCCACCAAAGACTGAAAATGGTTTTGCTGAATTGCTTGATAACATAAAGAGTCTTGAGAAGATAAATCCTTCTTTTGTTTCTGTAACCTATGGGGCTGGTGGGAGTACCAGAGAAAAGACAAGAGAACTTGTAATAAAACTTGCAGGTGAGAACAATCTTACAGTTATGGCACATCTGACCTGCATTTCTCATTCCAGTGAAGAATTGATTTCAATCCTTGATGACTATAAGGATAACAGAATAGAGAATATTCTTGCATTAAGAGGTGATTTGCCGGTGAAAGGAAATGTTTTAGGCATTTATCACTCAAGTGATTTGATAAGATTGATTAAAGAAAATTATGATGATTATTTTTCTATTGGTGGAGCTGTATATCCAGAAAGACATCCTGAATCTGAAAACTGGGATGATGAGATGAGATTTTTGGGAATTAAGGTTGAGGCCGGTATGGAATTTGGCATAACACAGCTCTTTTTTGATAATTCTGCATTTTATGATTTTCTTGATAGATGTGAAAAGTATAGTATTTACATTCCTATTGTTGCAGGTATAATGCCAATTACAAACTACAATCAGATCACAAAGTTTACCTCTATGTGTAATGCCAAAATACCTTCTCAGTTGAAAAATCTCCTTGAGAAACACCGTGATTCAGATGAGGATGTTGAGAAGATAGGCATAGAATATGCAATACATCAGACAGAGGATCTTTTGAAGAATGGTGTGGCTGGAATACATTTTTACACTCTTAATAAGTCAAAGGCAACACTGATAATCTTTAAGGAGATAGAATCACTCTTATTTGATTAGCTGTTATGGGATATTAGCCTTCTCCAAGATATGCTGATTTTACTTTTGGATCCATAAGTAATTTTTCACTTTCGTCACTGAATATTATCTCTCCCGTTTCTATAACATATCCCCTCTTTGAAATTTTTAAGGCAAGCTTTGCATTCTGTTCGACAAGGCAAATACTTACCTTTTCTTCTTTATTTATTTTCTTAAGAATGGCAAAAATGTCTTTTACAACGAATGGTGCAAGCCCGAGACTCGGTTCATCGAGAAGAAGAAGTTTCGGATAGCTCATCAGTGCTCTTGAGATTGATAGCATCTGCTGTTCACCGCCAGACAACAATCCAGCCCTTTGTCTCTGTCTATCTTTCAGAATGGGGAAAAGTGAGTATACGAACTCAAGTCTATCTTCAATTTTTTTTCTTTCTTTAATGATGTATGCCCCCATTTCAAGATTTTCTCTGACAGATAGGTCGCCAAAGATTTTTCTACCCTCTGGCACCAGAGAAATCCCCATTTTTACGATATTGTCGGTTGTAAAATTTATGCCACCTGCACTTCTTATTGGTTTTCTGTCAAATGTAATGCTACCAGTTTTCAGAGGCACAAGCCCTACAATTGATTTAAGCAGTGTGGACTTTCCAGCACCATTTGCACCGATAAAAGCCACAATTTCATTTTCAAGGATTTCAAAGCTTGCATCTTTGACAGCCTTATGCCCGCCATAGTTGATAGAAATATTTTTAGCCTCAAGCAATTTCATTTTCTTTTCCTAAATAAGCTTCTATAACAAGTGGATTTTTCTGTATTTCTTCAGGTTTTCCCTCTGCAATTAGTCTACCATAGTTCAATACAAAAATTCTGTGGCAGAGTTTCATTACAAATTTCATATCGTGCTCAATCAGGACAATGGTTATACCCATCTCATTTATTTTTCTAACAATCTCAAGCAATTCCATTGTCTCTTTTGGATTTAGCCCTGCTGCTGGCTCATCAAGCAAGAGAACTTCGGGATCTGTGGCAATTGCCCTTGCAATTTCCACAACCTTTTGTTTTCCGTATGGTAGATTGGCTGGTAATTCCTGCTTGAATTTATCAAGTCCCAGAAAGGAGAGCCATTTCATTGAGGAATAATAGATGTCCTCCTCTTCTCTTTTTGTATTGAAAAGGCAGTATATTGAATTTAGAAATCGATTTTTTGGAAAAAACTGACACGCCGACCTAAAATGTCTGCCTACCATAACATTTTCAAGGACGGTCATCTCCTTAAAAAGTCTTAAATTTTGAAATGTCCTTGCTATACCCATTCTTGTTATTCTGTATGGCTTGTAGTTGGTAATGTCAGTGCCTTTGAAAAATACAAAGCCCTCTGTTGCCGTTTCAAGCCCGCTGATTATATTGAACAGAGTGGTTTTTCCTGCACCATTTGGACCTATAAGACCTGTTATAAGTCCCTTTTCTACCACAAAATCAACGTCAGAAAGAGCCACAACACCACCAAACTCCTTTCGCAGGCTTGATGTATAAAGATAACTCAACTTTTTACCTCCATTTTGATTTTCTTCTCTATAAGTCTTTCAAAATCCACCCTCTTTCTTTTTAGTATCCCCTGTGGTCTGAAGATCATAATGAGTACTAAAAGAATTCCGAAAAATATCTGATTTATCTGAGGAGGAAATATATTCGAGAAACCGAGTAATCTTGGGAGTTCTGAAATTGTAACAAGTATTGTTGTGCCTATTATTGAAGATAAATTGTTTCCCATTCCCCCTAAAACCACCATACAGAGTATCATTACGGAGAGCATAAAGTCAAAAGTTTGGGGCGAAACAGACTGGTGATAAATAGCCCATAAACTCCCTGCAATTCCAGCAAATAAGGCACCGACCGAGAAAGCGACAATCTTATATAGAGTTATATTTATTCCCATTGAGACTGCTGCAATTTCATCTTCTCTGATTGCTTCAAGTGCCCTTCCGAAGCGACTGTGAATTATCCTTTCTAAAATGAAATAAATTATTATTAAAAAGCTCCATATGAAGACAGCATAAAAAAGCTTGTTTGATGGGGAAAATGATAGCCCAAAAATTTTTAATACTGGAATATTTATTATTCCTAAGGGGCCTCTTGTCACCTTATCCCAGTTGATAATGACATTTTTTACTATCTCGCCAAAGCCGAGTGTTGCAATTGCTAAATAGTCACCTCTCAGTCGGAGAGATGGTAGGCCAATAAGCAGTCCGGACAGGGTGCTGAAAAGGGAGGCTAAAAGAAGAGCAATCCAGAAGCTTCCATTTGTGTTCACAAGATAGATTGCAGTTACATATGCCCCAATGGCGAAGAATCCAGCCTGACATATTGAGAGCAAACCAGTAAACCCTGTAATGAGATTTTGACTCAATGCAAGAATTCCGTAAATACCGAAATAGATAATCAGTAAAAATATAAAATTCAGCATATCAGACCTTCTCTCTTATCTTTTTCCCCAGTAGCCCCGAAGGTTTAAAAATCAGGATTAAAATTAAGACTGTGAAGGATATTGTATCCTTAAGCCCGTGAGGGATTCCCAATATTGCAACACCAAATGTCTCAAGAATTCCTAAAATAACACCACCCAGCATTGCCCCGCTTATATTGCCTATGCCACCGAAAACGGCAGCAATAAAAGCCTTAAGTCCAGCCATAGTCCCCATTGTAGGAAATACCTTGTATTCCATTCCCATAAATACTCCGGCAACAGTTGCAAGTCCTGCTCCAATAGCAAATGTAAGGCTTATTATAAAGTCTACATTAACTCCCATCAGCGAAGTTGTATCAATGTCCTCACTTGCTGCACGCATTGCCTTTCCCCAGCGAGTTTTTGTGACAAATAATCTAAGCATTATCATTAAAATTAATGAGACAAGTATCACGACAATCTGATGTGGAGTTATTGATATATTCTGTAAGAAAATAGGCTCATTGGGATAGGGATAATCAAACTTTTTTGATTTTGTTCCGAATATTAAACCAGCGGTATTAGAAAGAATTATGGACACTCCAATTGCAGAAAGCAGTGGGGCAAGCCTGTTTGATTTTCTTAGTGGTTTGTAGGCAAGTTTTTCCACAACCACACCCAAGGTGGCTGAGAATATTACTCCACAAAGGAGTGCTAAAACAAAATAGATGAAATTTACTCCTGCACTTGAAATGAAAAGATCCCAGATTATCAAAGAGATATATGTGCCCATCATAAGAAATTCACCATGTGCAAAATTGATAAGCTTTAGTATTCCATAAACCATTGTATAACCTAAAGCTATGAGAGCATAAATAAACCCGATTGTAATTCCATTGATTAAATGTTGAATCAACTCGTTAAGAGGAATATTAAAGAGATTCATTGAAACCCAAAATTTAGATTATTTTATTTCTACAAGTTCATCATCTTTAATGGTAAAAGCCTGTAATTGCCTGTAATTTTTGTTTTCAGCAATGAAAATACCAACATTCTTTATAGCATCTCCTTTTTCCTTCAAAAATGTAACAACTCCACTTGCTCCGTTGTAGTTTTCAGTGGCAGCCACATAATCTCTTATCTTATCACGATTGAACTTCAGACCCTTTTTCTCTTCCGGTGACATTTCATTGTAGACCTTTTCAATCGCATTTATAAGTATTTTTGCTGAGTCATAGGAATTCATACTGAATGCGTCCGGTTTCATTTTCCATCTCTTTTCATACTTTTCGATAAATTCTTTTCTTATCGGGGAAAGCTCTCCAGTTTCTTCAGCCGAATTAGCAAAGATTACACCATTGGCATTATCTCCTATTAATTCAAAGATCTCTGGATTTGAATATCCATCCCCTGACAGAAATTTTACATTAAGGCCGAGTTGTTTTGATTGCTCAATAATCTGGGCCATTTCTGCTACATAATCTGGCATATACAAGGCTTCTGGATTTGCATTCTTTATTCTTGTCAGCTGGGTCTTAAAATCCTTATCTCCCTGAAGTGCGGATTCAAATGCCACAATCTTTCCGCCAAGCTTTTCAAACTCGGTTCTAAAATCCTCAGCAAGTCCCTGACTATAGTCGTTTTTAAGGTGGAGTACTGCAATCTTTCTTAACTTCATATACTTGAAAACGTACTTTGCAAATACCTTTGCCTGAAGCTCATCGGAAAGCACATTTCTAAAAATAAAGTTACCAACTGAAGTTAATGCCTTATGTGTTGAAGATGGGGTTATCATTACAATCTTTTCTGACTGGCATTTTGGAGCAATTGCGAGTGCACAGCTTGAAAAGACAGGTCCAACAATTCCAAGCACCTTATCCACACTTGCGAGCTTTTCAATGGCAGGGTTGGCTTTTTCAACTTTTCCCTCATCATCCTCAAGAATAAGGGTGATTTTATTTCCTCCTATGCCACCCTCTGCATTTTTTTCATCAACTGCAATCCTTACAGCTTGGGACATAAGCTTTCCATAATTGGCAGCATCACCCGTAAGCGGGCCCATAAAGCCTATCTTTATTGTTTGTTGTTTTCCACAGGCAAACAGAGCCATAACAGCAAAAATCAAACATAGCTTTTTCATAATCCGACCTCCTCCTTTAGTTTAAGATTATACATGTATTTTCAAAGTTTATCAAAAAAATGGAGAGATGTTTTAAGAATTATAAGAATTAATTGGATCAATGATATCTGAAATGTCTTTTGATCTTTTTATTAAAAAAATTTGCTAAAAATTTTCATTTTTACTTTACTTTTAGTGTATTGTTATATATAATCTTCTTGAAAGGAGGAAGCTATGATTAAGTTTAAGTATTTAGGTGTTCTTTTAGGTGTGTTGCTTATCATGTTACTTTTCTTTTCATGTGGTAGTGAGCCATCATCAGCCTCGAGTTCAGCTAGTTCTACTTCTACCGGCACCTCTTTGAATTTGAAAAACTATATTGGCTCGGCTTCGATAGGTGATATTGTATCGTATGGAATTGACCATGAAGGCAAACAACTAATGTATTCCAATCTCACGCGAGGTTATTTCTGGAGCTCAACTTATTCTGAAGAATCTGATGGAAGCTGTAAGTTTACAGTTCCAGTTGTCGATGAAGAAGCGTTTTTTATTGAGATTCCGGATAAGATGCTTGTGGTGAATTTTTATATTCGTGAGAACAACACGAATATTCCAGCCTTTGCAGTTTTGGTTCCCCAGAAGATTAATTCAGCGGATGATTTGACAAATTTAAATGGTTTTTACGCAATACTTGAGGCATTTCGTTTAGTTACAAATGATTATGGTAATGGTTTGTATGAGGTTAATGCTGGAGCTGTTGAGATTTCTAATACCAACTGGTCTCATTACAAAGGAGAAAATAGTGGCTTAAGCAATGATGATCATGGAACCATCTATTTTTCAAATGAAGTAAAATTAGCTTATGCTGTTAATCCAACTGGAGAATTTAGTATTCCTATGTTTATAGGTGATACTACATTGGCAGCCGATATGGGTATTGGTAAGGGATTCCAAGTAGGTCTTAAGTTAAGGACAACCCCTGTTACTCCTTCAGAGCTTGCAGGGGATTATATCATAATGTTCTATGCACAGAGGAGAGAGCCAAATAGCACTAACTGGACCTCTGAATTGACAAAGGGTATAGTGACATTGTCAAATAATGGTAGCTATATTGATGTCTGGTTTTATGGAACAAATGTTGCCACAATGCAAGTTCACTCATTTCCAGTTCAAAATAAAGGGATTAATGTTTATACTTTGTGGAATACAAATGGTGAAGGTGGTGGTGTCATTTTGAGTGAAGATTTAAGCTGTGGATTTATTTTTGAAAGGGAGGGGTGGATTTACAATACCAATGATTTTTTCTTTGCACAGTTTGGCTTTGTGAAAAAGAAATAAATATTTTAATTAAGGGGCTTATCCATATAGATAGGCCCCTTAATCGAAAATTAGGGACCACGGGTTGAGATAAGTCTTTATTTTTCCAGGTTCTTCCAGATGAATGGGAGAGCAAATTGTTCAAATCTTTCTTTTCTTTTGCTTATATGTGTCCCGTCATATTTAAAATAAGTGTGAGGTATGTGATATTTCATCATAAGTTCATCAAGATATTTTGCACCTCGTGGAATCCATTCGTATTCATCCTGATTACCACAATCCCATGCGATTGCCTTTAATCTGATTGATTTATTTTTATAATCCTCAATTTTTTTCTCCCAGTTTCCAAAACCATTATTCCAGATTAGTACAACTTCCTCATCAAAACTTCCATCCTTTCTTTTTGGATATTTGATAAAAGGTGGTTTGTCAACTGAATCGTATGCAAAAGCACATCCATAGGCTAAACTAAAAAGTTTTGGATCATATGTCAATCTCCAGCTTTTTGCGTTATCTCTTATATATTTTAGAGCTTCTTCCTTTGACATTTTTTCGAGCGTTTCAATAAGATTGAACCAGTCTTTTTCATACTTTTTGTCAACGAGAACAGTTGAATTTTTTACACCTTCTCTGTCAAGGATACCTGCGGACATTGCATAAACTACACTAAAGGTTTCAGGATGTCTCAATGCAAGGTATAAAGCTCCGAATCCACCCATTGAGTGGCCACATATTGCTCTTGAACTGGCTTTTGCAATGGTTCTGTAGTTTGAGTCAATATAGTTAACTAGATCTTTTACAATATAATCTTCCCAGTTACCGGTGAGGGGGGAATTGACAAAAAAGCTACCTGAAAAGATATTTACCCCATCTACTGCTACAACTATCATCTTTCCTATGTTGCCTTTTTTCAATTGCTCATCCATTATGTCAGTGATTGGAAATCCCAGTGCTATACTACCCACAACATTGTAGGCAGTTATTGTATAGCCCGGCATATAGTACAGTACAGGATATCTTTTGTTTTCATTCTGGTAGTCGGGTGGCAAATAGACAATTACCTGCCTTTTTGTGGATTCACCAAAGATGTTATTAGATAGGGAAGTAGCCTCAACATCTACAACTTCAAAACTGCCCTTTGTTTTTTCGCCAGCCCATAGCTGGCAAAACATCATTATGCCCAGAATTAGTACTAATAATTTTTTTACTTTCATAAGCTTTCCTCCTTTGAAATTTTATATAACAATAGTTATATAACGTATGTTATATTTTAATACAATTTATTTTTCCTGTCAATATATTTTCAAAAAAATTTTTAGATTTTATCTAATGTAGCAGGATTGTCTGGAAAGTTGTAAAAATATTGAGCAAAACAAACTGTTGATTGACTTGTAACTACGAAATATATTGAGTAAAAAATAGCTACTCAACGTAGAGAGTAAATAAAATCTGAATTGACATAAGCATATTTTTGCTTTAGAATAAAGCTATGTTTAGCTTCATAAAGGGTAGAATTGCTGGAAAAGAAGAGGGCAGGGTAATAGTTGAGTGTAATGGTATTGGCTATGAAATCCTTCTCTCTTTGAAAACTTTTGAGGCACTTCCAGAATCTGGTGAAGAGGTAAATTTATTTTTGAAATTTATTATAAAGGAAAATGAGGTTTCTCTTGTTGGATTCTTAACCCCGGAGGAAAAGAAAATCTTTGAGCTACTGATTTCTGTTAATGGGGTTGGTTTGAAGCAATCTTTAAGAATTTTATCTGAGCTTTCTGTAAATGATATAAGAAAGGCTATTATTTCTCAAAATGAAAAGGCTTTTGCAGGTGTTAAAGGAATAGGAAGTAAGCTTGCTTCAAGAATAATTCTTGAGCTTGGAGATAAGATAAAAAAAGTGGAACCTTTAGAAGATGCCGGACAGTTGAGTGAGGTTGAAAAGAAGAAAATGGAGGTTTTGATGGCATTGAGAGTATTGGGTTATTCTGACTTTGAGGCTAAAAAGACAATAGAAAATGTATTTTCCGACAAAGATAATATAAACAATATGGGTGTAGAAGAAATTATAAAAAGAGTGCTTGCTTTAATGGTAAGATGAATTATTTTTCAGGAGCTTTTTTATGAATGAAGAGGGAAAAAGTATTGAATTAAAAGACTTTCAGCTAAGGAATATCCAGCTTTTGACCCAGCTATATAAGGCTGGTGTTATTGATGATGATATAGTTGAGACTATAAGGCTTGGTGAGCTGGAATATTTTTCTTTACTTGATAAGTACAGTTTGCTTGAGGAAAAGGTAAATATAGATGAAAAGACAAATTTACTTAAATTTAAAAGGGATTATCTTACTAACATTGTTAAGACTGCTTCAAGGATATTTTATGATGGCTTCAGGCAGATGTATTATCATGTTTCTTTTGTGAGGTTTGATATAGATGACTTTTCTGTTTTTAATAATCGTTATGGTCATGAGGTGGGTGATAGGGTTCTTGTTGAGATTGCAAATATTCTTAAAGCCAACTCGAGGCCTACAGATTATGTAATAAGATTTGGTGGAGAGGAGTTTGATGTTATACTACCAGCCACTGAAGTTGAAGGAGCTAAAACTTATGTTTCAAAAATTATGGATAAGGTACGGGGTATCTGTATTGAATATAAAGGAGAGAATCTGAAAGTGACTTTAAGTGCAGGCATTTCCTCAATTAGCTATCGATTTGTGGAGCAGAAATTTCTTGATGATAAGAAGATTGAGGAGGATTATCAAAGGTTACAGCACGAAGCGGATAATGCACTTTATGAAGCCAAGTATCTTGGAAAAGACAGGTTTTCAATATATGATCCGTCCAAAAAAGATGAGTATGCAAAAATAAGAAAATTATATGTGAAAAAGTAGTTCAATCTTTTGAATATTTTCCTATAAAAATCTCGAGTCCTATGTAAAAGAGTATTTCATCCCTTATGTAATTGTAATGAAGTCCTGTTTTGATAATGGAGTAGGGAAGAAAGTATCTTATGTTCAGATCGATATAGTTTGCCTCTGATATAGGTCTTGTTACGGAAGGTGCATTTTGATTGGTGTTTGTTTGTGTTGAGAAATTTCTATACCACGCCCATTCAAAATTTATAATTAAGTCATTATATTTTAAGTCTTTTGAAATAAAAACAGGGAGATAAATTTCTACAGGAAAAATGGTTGTGGCTGTATTGGTCTCATAGGGGAGTTGTGGGTATATCTTAAATAGGGTTGTTCCAATTCCGAGATGAAATAGTTTCTTAATGCTCCATGTCTTAAAAACCTCAAGGAAGCTTATCTCAAGATTCAAGGGATAGGTGTAACCAATATTCATCAAAGATATTAACTGGAGTGATTCTACTTTACTAAGTTCTTTTTCAATCAGGTCTGTTAATTCATTATCAGACAGGCTGTTTATCTTTGTTCTCAATTCCCTGTCTTCTTTTGACACATAGGGCTCTATATTTTCACCATTTAAGATAATAACCATCCTTTCAGAAATATTTGATATAGCAGTAAGCCATCCCTCTTTTTTTAATGGATACTTTGTATAAACCTCATCTTCGGCAATAAGATTATTGTTTGTGAAGGCCTTCATTTTGATGTAGATGGTATCTTCAATTCTGTACACTATGGTGTTAAGGCTGATATTATCTGCAATGTTGCTTATTGTGGCGTTTTCAAATAGATTTGAAATAATCTCAGTTGAGTTGGTCGTATATCTGTAGCTTTCATCAATATTATCAAAGAAGATGACTTCATTTATATTAACACTGCCAAATAGAAAGCCAGACAAAAAGATTAGAATACTTATGATAAATACCATAAGAAATGATAAAAAGTTTTTTTAAATAATTCAAGTTTTAGAAATTTTGTATGAGTTTGCAAGAAAGTGTTTTATTCATACACTGAATCTTATTATCATTATGTCGCCATCTTTAACTTCATAATCTTTGCCCTCAAGCCTTATAAGACCTTTTTCCTTCAAGGTATTCCAGCTTCCTTCCCTGACAAAATCCTCGTAGCTGACAACCTCTGCCCTGATAAAGCCCTTTGCCATATCCGAATGAATTTCACCAGCAGCATCTATAGCCTTACTCCCCCTTTTTATTGTCCAGGCTCGGGTTTCTTTCTCACCTGTTGTAAAAAATGTGATTAACCCAAGGATTTTATAGCCTTCTAAAATTAGCTTTTCGAGGCCACTCTGGTCGAGACCAAGTTCATTTAAGTATTCTTTAGCTTCCTCTTCTTCAAGTTCTGAAAGTTCCTGCTCAATTCTTACTGAAAGAACGAGGACGTCACAATTGATTTCCTTTGCCTTTTTCTCCAGTGCAAGATATTTTGGATTTGATTGATAGGTTTTTAAGTCGTCTTCTGCTACATTTGCTACAATTAAGGTTTTCTTTAATGTTAAGAACTGATATTGTTTTAGATAGGTTCTTTCTTCTTCTGTGAGTTTTATATTTTTCATCAGGTTGCCGGCGGTTATCTCATTTTTTACTCTGTTGAGTAGATCAAGTTCTGCTTCCGACTCTTTTGCTTTCACTCTTGTCTTTTCTTTCTTTGATATAATGTTTTCTAATGTCTCAAGGTCCTTAAAGATAAGCTCGTAGTTTATTATATCAATATCTCTTACTGGATCTACTTCTCCAATATGAATGATATTTTCATTTTCAAAAAGGCGAACAACCTGTACCACAGCATCAACATTACGAATGTTTGCCAGAAACTGATTTCCGAGCCCCTCGCCCTTGCTTGCCCCCTTCACAAGACCTGCTATATCCACAAATTCCACTGTGGTAGGGGTGATCTTTGCAGAACCGGAAAGTTTTGCGATAATTTCGAGCCTTTTATCCGGGACATTAACAATTCCTACATTCGGGTCAACAGTACAGAATGGGAAGTTTGAGGCTGGAACACTTAATTTTGTCAGCGCGTTAAATAAAGTAGATTTGCCAACATTTGGTAAACCGACGATACCACAACTAAAACCCATTTTATTTCCTCATCTTTAGATTCTATTAAATTATTATACACTAAAATCTTTAAAATGACAAATCTGTATTCTGGTGTTTATTGTTTATAAGCACAAAAAAGTGAGGGGGAATTAATAAAAAATGGTGACATATCTTTTAAAATGATTTAAAATATCTTATAAGGAATTTGTGAGGTACATATGCCTTTTTCAGAAAATGCGCTTTTCATACTTGAAAAATTCTATTATAAAAAAGATAGAGAAGGCCATCTTTTAGAAAAGACGCCGGAAGAGTTATTTGAAAGAGTGGCAAATTTTGTCTCGTCAGCAGAAAGGACAGAAGAGCTCAAACAGAAATACAAAAATCTTTTTTTCAACCTGATGGTAGAACAGAAGTTTATGTTTTCTTCCCCCACATTATTTAATGCTGGAAGCGATTTTCCTCTTTCTTCAAGTTGCTTTGTAGGTGGACTTGAAGATGATATGAAGGCGATAATGAAGGCTGCAATGGATACAGCTATTACTTTTAAGGCTGGTGCTGGAATGGGGTTAAATTTTGGGGTCTTAAGGCCAAAAGGGTTTCCTGTGGGAAGGGGTGGTACATCAAGCGGACCTGTAAGTTTTATGCATCTGTTTGATGAGGTAGGTGAGACTGTAAAGAGTGGTGGTGTGAGGCGTGCTGCTTTTATGGCAATGATGAATGTCTATCATCCAGACATAGAAGAGTTTATTACATCAAAGGATTTTATTGAAAACATAAAAAGGGAGAATTCTTTAGATTTGCCGGATGATTTTATCGATAGGATGATGGGCGAGCTTAATTATCTTGTAAATGAGTTTGTTTCAGATGAGAATATCAAAAATCTTATTCTTTCAGATTTACGCAGGAAGGTTTTTGAGCCACTTTCAAATATGAATATCAGTGTGGCTATAACAGATGAGTTTATGAACGCAGTGAAGAATGATTTAGATTTTGCTTTGAGATGGAACGGCAAAGAAATTAAAAAATTAAAGGCCAGAGAGCTTTTTGATAGGATTGCAACCTCTGCATGGAGGACTGCCGACCCCGGTGTCTGGTTTATTGACAGAGCAAATGAGTTTGATACCGTACCATCTCTGGGACGTATTTCTTCAACAAATCCCTGTGGAGAGCAAAGCCTTCATAACTACACGAGTTGTAATTTGGGTTCTATAAATTTAGTGAAATTTGTGAAAAAGAATGGAGATTTTGACATTGAGGGATTTAAAGAGGTTGTGAGATTGGCTGTAAGAGGGCTTGATAATGTTATAGATGTTTCAGCATTTCCGACAGAAGAATTTGAGATAAATACAAAGAAGATTAGGCCTATTGGCCTTGGTTTTACTGGCCTTGCCGAAACACTTTTTAAGTTGAGAATTGCCTATAATTCATCCGAAGGAATGGAGTTTGCCAGTGAAGTTTCAAAGGCAATGACACAGACAGCAATTTATGAATCGATTGAGATTGCAAAAGAGAAGAGGAGTTTTCCATTGTTTGAGGAAAACAAAGAAGCCCTTATTAATGTGGTTAAGCTTTATTTTGATAATGAAGATGAGAAGAAAGAAGTCGAAAATCTTATAGAAAAATATGGAATAAGAAATTCAAACTGGACTACACTTGCACCTACAGGTACTATCAGTTTGATTCTTGATGCTTATACATACTCACTTGAGCCACAATTTTCACTTGCCTATAACAAAAACTTGATTGATGGTGGGAGTCTTATCTTTGTTGACCCAGAATTCAGAAAGGCTGTTAAAAACGAAGATGAAATAATTAAAAAAGTTATTGAAAATGGCGGGAGCTGTCAGAGTATAAAGGAATTACCCGAAGAATTAAGAAGGGTTTTTGTTGTGGCACATGACCTTGATTATAAAGACAGGATAAAAATGCAGTCGGCCATTCAAAAGTATATTTCAAATAGTATATCTTCTACAATCAATCTTCCAAATTCTACTACAGTCGACGAGATAAAAGAAATTTACTTTTATGCATGGGAAAGAGGTTTAAAGGGGGTAACAATTTACCGTGATGGTTGTAAATCATTTCAGCCGATGACTTCAATTAAAAAAACTGGAAAAGGAATTAAAGTGAGCAGAGAATGTGTAAAATGGGAAAGACCAAAGGCTCTCGGTGGAGAGATAATAAAGACAAAAACAGGCAGCGGCACATTATACACCTCTATTGGATTTGATGAGAATGGATTACCCATTGAGATTTTTATAAATATATCAAAACACGGCTCTGAGATATCGGCTTTTTCTGAGGCTTTAGGGAGAGTGATTTCAATTGCACTGCAGAGTGGTGTTTCAGTTTCGAGGATTGCAGATACACTTGTTGGTATAACGGGAGATTCAACCACCTGGGATAATGGAAGGTTGATAAAGAGCGTTCCGGATGCTGTGGGAAAAATCTTACGGGATTATGCCAGAAAGCTTGAAGACAAGCTAAAGTCTCCTTCGCTCTTCAGAGAAGGCTATGAAAAGAAATCTATGGATGAATTAAACAAAACAGAGATTGAGGGGGCATTAATATGTCCAAATTGTGGTGAGAAAGCCTTTATAAAGACAGAGGATTGTTATTCCTGTCTGTATTGTGGTTTTTCAAAATGTGGATAAAAATTGAGGAGGATTAAATGGATATAAGAGAAGTGAAGTTTTTTAAGTACAATCATTGTTTTGAAATCTCTCATAATAATAGGAGAATGATTATTACAACTGATGTAGGACCGAGAATTCTTTTTTTTGGATTTGAGAATGAAAATATCTTGTTCATAGATGAAAGGGAGAAAATCAAACGCGAAAAATGGAAGATAATTGGAGGACATAGGTTCTGGGTAAGTCCGGAAACTGAGGATGCCTATGTCCCGGATAATGATAAGTGTATGGTCGAAAGTTCAAAGGATTTTGTAAAGGTTTTTAAACTTGATAAAAAAACCGGGCTTGAAAAATCAATCATTATTTCAGTTGATGGAGATGATTTCATTGTTAAGCATATATTGATAAATAGAGGAGAAATGCTTTATCAGGGGGGTATCTGGGCATTGACCTGCATTATTCCAGAAGGAACTATATTTTTTCCCTGGACAACTCCGGGTGAATGGAAGATGAAAAAGATAATCTACTGGGAAAAATGGCCGGGGCAATCTACAAATATTGATAGCACACAATTTATCAGGGGCAAAGATCTTTTTCTGATAAAGGTGAATGGTGAAATGTCGAAGGTTGGTACGACAGGCTATGAGGGTTTTTTGGGAGTATCCAACAGGAATTACACATTTATAAAGAAGTTTAATTTTATTCAGGGGGCGATTTATCCGGATGACAATTGTGCAATTGAGATTTATACCTCCAAGAATTTCTGTGAGCTTGAGACTTTAAGTCCTATAACAACTCTTATACCAGAAGTACCTCTAATTCATATAGAGAGGTGGAAATTAATAGATAGATTTATTGACCCATCTGATGGAGGGGCAATAAGAAAGGTCTTGAAATAAAGTCGAAAAATTTAGCATTCTCATTATGTCTTTTTCTTTTTCTCTTTGCTTGCTGGTAGGAAAACATTGTTTAATATGAGTCTATAGCCCGGCGAATTAGGATAAAGCTCAAGGTTTGTTGGGGGGTCTCCAACTTTGTGACTGTAGTCTTCGGGGTCGTGGCCTCCTAAAAAACTGAAAAAGCCTTTTCCTTTTTCTCCACATATGTAAGTTACCCAGTTTTTCTCAGGTATACGATTCAAGATAATAATGTTTTCTTTCAGTTTTTCAAGCCTGAACCCGGTTGTCTGACCCAGGAAGCCCTTTATCCTTTTAGTATGATTCTGTATCAGAATGCCCGGGATGGTATCATATTCTACCGAGAATTCCTCAAGTTCAAAATAAAAAGGGGATGTTAAAATTCCTTCTTCTGCTGGATCTATGTCAATGTCCGAAAATTCATATATGTATGGGCTTGTGTAAAGCTTGAAGTCTTTAAATGCCATTGTTTCTTTAAAATCTATTTTCTTTTCAAAATCTTTATCGATTGGTGTTCCATCAATTTCGGGGGGAATAATGTCAATACCAGCCGTTGCCAGTGCTATATCGAGTGTGTCTGTTGCTGCACACATTGCAAAAAGAAAACCGCCATTCTCTACAAACTTTTTTATTTTCTGTGCAATCGCTTTTTTTTCATTCTGTATGTTGTTAAACCCCAGTTTTCTGGCCGTTTCGTGAAATAAAGTCTCTCTTCTCTTATACCAGTTTTCGTTTCCATAAGCAAACCAGAATTTTCCATGCTGCCCTGTAAAATCTTCATGGTGAAGGTGTAACCAGTCAAAATTTTCATTTTCGAGAATGTTTTGAGCTAATATTTCTTCATCCCAGATACGTGAATATGGGATTTCGGCATAATTTAGCACAAGTGTTACAGCATCATCCCACGGCATATTCCATGGTGGGGCATATACTGCTATTTTTGGTGCGACTGTAAGCTCGATAGCTTTCTGATTTTTTGTGGCAAAAGAGTTTTCAATTGAGGCCAGGCTGCTTTCCGATATATCTTCTACCGAAATTAATCTTGTTAAAGCAAAGTCTTTTATTTTCCCGTCATCAGCAAGAATTACAAAACTTCCTCCCCGGTAGTTTAGTAGCCATTTTACCTTGTATCCATAAGACAGGGATTTATAAACAAGCCCATAGGCCTTGAGGTGATTGGCCTGGGACGTGTCCATTGGAACAAGGATAAGTGGGAAGACATAATTAAAGTTAAATAAAAAGAAAAAGAATAATAAAAATTTAATATTCATAAAAATGGCCAATAACTTTTATTTAAATTTTATGGGGCTATCTAAAAGTCCCTTTTTTGGACAGACACAAGCACCACACAAATTTAGGTTATATCAAATTTGAGAAAATAGCAAAAAAACTTGCTTTTTTATTTTTAATAAATATTTGAGGGAAGGGCTTGGTCTAAACAGAGATTTAAAAGTAAGCTTTCTTGATTTGAGGAGTGTATCCCTGAATTTTGATGTTGAGAAAAAAGAGTATAGTGTTGGTCTGGATTTGCTAAAGGTGGAAAAGCCACTTCTTCGTTTATCACTAAAAACCCCGTTAACAGAGGTGGCTTTGTAGTGTGCCTATGTATTTCACCTCTTTAAAATAAGTTGAGATTTTTGACTTTTCTTTTTATTATAAAATAAAAAGACAAGGATGACAGATGGTGCTATTTGATACAGGCTGCGTAGGCAGATGTTAGATTTAATAATGAGATGGCTTACTTTTATCATGGTTAAGAATAAGAAGAGGCAAACAAAAGGCAATTGTGGCAATAGCAAGAAAGTTAGTTGTATCAAGCCATTATGTGTGGAGTTAAATAGAGGCTTGAAATTTTTTGTAAAAATTTGACTTTAACATAGATTACTATATTATAGTGAAAAAAGATTTAACCTTCCGATAGGAAATGGATTAAATTTTTATCGGAGGGT
>JBMFQR010000008.1:0-74797 GCA_049968515.1 Brevinematia bacterium | reverse complement strand
GGAATTCTGAACATTCAGAACAGAGGATTTAATTCTGTCGTGGCACCTGCAGCAGAGCAATCTTTCAACAATGTGAATTGTGCTTTTTGTGGACAGTGCACACTGGTATGTCCTGTTGATGCAATAAAGGAGAAGGATTATACTGAAAAAGTATGGAATGCATTATATGATAAAGACAGAAGGGTGATTGTTCAGACTGCACCCGCAATAAGAGCTGCACTTGGAGAAGAATTTGATTATGAACCGGGTACTCTTGTGACTGGAAAAATGGTCAGTGCATTAAGGGAGATTGGTTTCAGCGATGTTTTTGATACAAATTTTGCTGCAGACCTGACGATTATAGAGGAAGGAAATGAATTTTTACAGCGGCTCATTGGAAAATATAGGGATGGAAAAGACATCCCACTCCCGATGATAACGAGCTGTAGCCCAGGTTGGATAAAGTTTATAGAGCATGAATTTCCAGATTATCTGGGACATCTTTCAAGTTGCAAATCTCCTCATATGATGCTGGGTGCACTCCTTAAGACTTATTATGCAAATAAAATAGGAGTAAAGCCAGAAAACATTTTTGTAGTTTCAATAATGCCCTGTACTGCCAAGAAATATGAGATAGCAAGGCCGGAAATGAGAGCAAGTGGCTTTCAGGATGTTGATGCTGTTCTGACTACCCGTGAGTTGGCAAGAATGATAAAAGAAGCCGGCATAAATTTCAAAAAGCTTTCCGACGGAAGTTTTGACGACCCCCTCGGTTACTCTACAGGTGCAGCAGACATATTCGGAGTCACCGGTGGAGTTATGGAAGCGGCTTTAAGAACTGTTTATGAAATAGTAACCGGAAGAGAATTGCCCTTTGAAAATTTACATGTTAAACCTATTGTTGGACTCGATAGAATAAAGGAAGCCGAAATAGAAATTAAAGAAACTACTCCAGAATATAGCTTTTTGAAAGGAATAAAGCTTAAAATAGCCGTTACAAGCGGGCTTGTTGGTGCAAGAATGCTTATGGAGCAGGCAGCTTCCGGTAAATCACCATACCACTTTATTGAAGTAATGGGTTGCCCTGGCGGTTGTATAAGTGGTGGCGGCCAACCAAGACCTACCAACAATGAAATAAGGCAAAAAAGGCTTGAGGCAATATATAAAGAAGATGAAGGCAAACCAAAAAGAAAGTCCCATGAGAATCCATTCATCATTCAACTATACAAGGAATTTCTTGGAGAACCTCTCGGTCATAAGTCCCATGAACTATTACACACTCATTATATAAAAAGAGGCAAATACAACCATCAGTTTAAAAACTAGCTGACAGATATTGTGCAATGTTGCCGAAAAAGACATTGCACACTATTTACAAAAAATCAAAAAAACTTGTATTTTGCTTTTTTTTGATTTATAATTTATAATCTTGTTTAATGTAGCTATATTATACAGAAGCCTGAATGACGAAGTATGGAGGATAAAAATGAGGTTGATAGATTTCTTGAAGCCAGAGTATGTAAAGATTATAGAGAATGGTGGTACAAGCAAGGAAGATATCTTGAACGAAATTGCAGATTTTCTTACCTCAAAGCACAATCTTGGGGATAAAAAAGAGGTTTTTAAAGCCTTGCTTGAAAGGGAAAAGAAGGGTTCAACCGGTCTCGGGAAGGGATTAGCAGTCCCACATGGAAGGAGCTCGAAGGTAAGCGGGATGCATGTTTGTGTTGTCTACTATCCGAAAGGGAAAGACTTTGAGGCATATGACAAAAAGTCCTCACACCTGTTTTTCTCCGCAATAACCTCTGCAGATTACAGTCCTCACGAACAGCTTGAAATATTAAGGATTATAGCAGAGATTTATGAAAAAACTAACATTTCAGAAGAAATAAAAAATATTAAAAATCAAAAGGATCTCTTTGACCTATTGATAAAAAAGGAAGAAGAAATTTCAAGTTAGATTATGAAGAAAAAGAAGAAAAAGGGAAGTAAGCTTGTTCCAGTCCTCTGGATTTTAACACTGGCACTATTTGTGGTTTATTTCTTTTTCACGAGGATTGATGTAAAAAAGCTTTTTAATTTAAAGCTTAATGATAAAACAAGCTCTTCGGCAGCAATTCCAGAAATTTCGAGAAAGAGTAGCCTTCCTTCCACCTCTTCAGCTGAATCGAGAAAGATGAAGGTCAAAATATATCTTGCAAAGATGGCGGAAAAGTTTGTTTCCCTCTTCCCTCTCGAAATTGAAATTTCTTACACTCAGTCCCCTCTTAAAGATACACTCATTTCTTTGATCAATTACAGGGAGAGTGAATACCTTAATCTTATACCTATAAACACAAAGATAAACAATGTCTGGATAAAAGAAGGCTTCGCACATATAGATTTTAGTGATGATTTTAACTACAACTCTTATGGAGTTTCAGGTTATAACATCCAGATTTATCAGGTTGTATATACTGCAACACAATTTGAAGGTGTTAAGGGAGTCTACTTTTACATAAATGGAAAAATGATAAAATATCTTGGTGGTGAGGGTTTTATAATACAGAACCCTGTTAAACCATATACTTCACTGCCAAAGTTCTCTTTTTAAAAAAGAAATTTTATAGCATTTAAACAATAAGATGATTTTCACCTCACATAGACTCATAAATCATTTTCAATAGCAGTGTATCTCCCTCAATATTGGGGCTTTCACAAACAAGAGCACCACAGATGTTATAATCCTTAAGGCATTTAAGAAATTCTCTGATTTTAAAATCACTCTGCCTTATGTTGAGATGGGAAATTTCACCCTTTTCCGAGTATTTAATACCAGAAACATGGATATGCATATCAAACAAAGCTTCCTCTCCAAGCTCATTCTTAATCATCTCAAAAACAGAGGCAAATTCTTCATATGTGTTGTGTTTGCCATATCTTGCATGAAGATGAGCAAAATCGACACAGGGCATTATTCTTCCCCCGAGTTCCTTTGTGAGATTTAAAAGCTCAGATAATGAACCAAACTGAGTTTTTTTCCCCATCAATTCAGGTCTTATCCACACTTTCAGTGCTTCCTTCTGGGCAATTCGATTTATCTCTCCAAGCCTTTCCCTAACTATGGAAAAAACCTCAGTTGGCTTATTCCCCATATAATACGCCGCATGAAAGACAACGCTATAACCACCAGCGGCATCGAGCATTCTCGCAGTATTAAGGATATACTGAAAGCTTGCATCCACTTTTTCTCTTTCCTTTGAGTAGAGATTGATATAGTAAGGGGCATGTGCTGTAAGAATGAGTTTCAAATCATTTGCTATCCCTTTATACTCTGCTGCTTTTTTATAATCAAGGTGCACACCTCTCACATACTCTATTTCCATTCCATCAAGATCGAGCTCTTTAATTCTCTTCAGACCATTTTCTATATTTCTCTTTTTCTTGGTGGAATATGGAACACCCGGTGTGAGAAAATAAAGCTTATCCATAACTTTCCCCTTTAATTATGATTTTGCCTCTTTTTGATAATTTTTGATGAGAGTAATAAAAAATGTTTTTGATGGATAAAACTTTCCAATCGATAGAAATATTCTCGTGGATGAAAAAAAACCAAAATTTTTTACAACCTCTTCATTCTCATTAATTCTAATTTTTCCTAAAACCTCTTTGGAAGCATTACAGATAAAGCCTATCTTTATTATATGTCGCTTTTTGCTTTTGTTGATATACTCATCAACAAAACATAGATCTCCCACCTTAACATTTTCAAGAGATAATTCTTCCGTTAGCTCTCTCAATATGCACTTTTCAACCTTCTCGAGAGGTTTAAGATGTCCTCCCGGCAATACCCAATAACTTTTGTTGTTTTTTTGATGTTCAACAAGAAGAAGATTGCCATCCTCATTAAATATAACTGCTTCAATTCTTGTTTCTATTTTTAAATCCATAAATTTTCCTTAAGAGAGATAAGTATTGTGCATTCTTGCCAAAAGAATACAATGCTTATAAAAATTTCCGTTTAAGTATATATGGAAAGCTAATTTTAGTCAATTAAGAAATGTATTGTTTAATGTTTCTTGAGAAACAAGACCACAAAAAATTTTGCTTTTTAGAAAATCGTGATATACTATATATCATAATTCTAAATTGAGTCTTTAAAGGCTGGGAAAAATTGGTTTATAAAATTATATGTCTAATTTTATTTTATCAAATTCAAATTAGGTTAATCTTGCTTTAAGGAAAAAATATGAGGTTTTTAAAGAAAAGAAAGATATTCTTATCTCTTGTATTTTTGTTCCTGCTTGGCTGTTTATTCTCATCTTCAAAAACAGAAAATACAATGGAAGGTGCCCTTTTAAAGAATGTTTTTGCATATTTAAAAAATCATTATGCCTATTCAAGCCTCAAAGGAAAATATACCGAAAGGTTTATTGATCTATACATAGAAAATGTAGATGGGACAAAAAGATTTCTTCTTAAAAAGGATGTTGAAGATATTAAAAAAGCTTCAAAAAATGTTGATAGCAAGCTAAGGAATGGAGATATTGAACTATTTCAGAGAATTACAAATATTCTGATCCAGAGGATAGAAGAAACAACAAATATCGTAAATGAAATTTTATCTCAACCATTTGATTTTGAAATTGATGAAGAAATAGAGCTCGATGCAAACAAAAGAAATTTTGTAAGCGATCTAAAAGAAAAGAAGGAACTCTGGAGAAAATTGCTTAAGAACGAGGCACTGAACAAAATAATATTAAAGCTGAAGAAGGAAGGCAGAAAAAAATATACAGAGCTGGATGAGAAAGAAGCAAGAGAGGATGTAAAAAAGGAAACTTTAAGAATGCTTGAAAGGAGGCTAACTGACAAAAACCTTTTTTACAAATTTGTTAATTCCATTGCATCAAGTTTTGATGCTCATACTGAATACTTCCCACCGAGTGAAAAAGAAGATTTTGACATAAATATGACTGGCACATTTGAGGGAATAGGGGCACAATTGAGAGAAGAAGGTGAATATATAAAGGTGCAGGAAATAATACCCGGTGGTCCTGCTGCCAAGCAGAAACTTCTCAAGCCCGGTGATCTGATACTGAAGGTAGCACAGAGTAACGAAGCTCCCATTGATGTCGTAAATATGCCTGTAACTGAAGTTGTAAGAATAATTCGTGGCAAAAAGGGCACAGAGGTAAGACTTACAGTAAAAAAGCCAGATGGACAGATAGTTGTTATTCCCATAATAAGGGGGAAGGTTGTTTTAGAAGAAAGCTATGCAAAGGTCTCCATTTTAGATGATGGTGAAGAAAGATTTGGTTATATTTATCTGCCATCATTCTACAGGGATTTTAGAAACAATGAGTCAAGAAATTCTACGCAGGATTTTTACTTAGCTCTTGATATGCTTAACAGCAGCAAGGTCAATGGAATTTTAATCGACCTGAGAAATAATGGTGGAGGTTCACTTGAGGATGCAATAAGAATTTCCGGGCTCTTTTTTAAAGAGGGCCCTGTTGTTCAGGTAAGGATGGCACCAATAAATTCGATAAGTTTCACAAAAAGCCTCAATGACCCAGATCCGGGGGTTTATTATGAAGGACCTGTGGTAGTTTTAGTAAATGAAATGAGTGCTTCTGCTTCAGAGATCTTCTCGGCTGCTCTTCAGGATTATAAGAGAGCAATTATTGTAGGTTCACAAAAAACCTTCGGGAAAGGTACTGTTCAGACAATGCCAGAACTTGGATATTTCACACCAGAAGATGGGAGTACAAACATCAATCTCGGAACCTTGAAGATAACGCTGCAAAAATTCTATAGAATAAATGGAGATTCAACTCAGAAAAAAGGCGTCGTTCCTGATATTATCCTGCCATCAATTTATGGCTACATAAATTTTGGAGAGGAAAACTTAAGATACCCACTTGAGTTCGACACAATAAAACCTGCAAAATATGAGATATGGACAAATATAACTTATGATCTTGAGTCACTTAAAAAGAAAAGTGAGAAGAGGGTAAGCTCTGATCCGAACTTCAATTTCATAGAAGAGGCTGTAAGGTTGATAAAAGAAAAAAATAATCAGCCAGCTCCTCTAAGGTTTGAAAAAGCCGTCGAGTTTTATAAAACCATTCAGGAAACCTCTGAAAAACTTCTGACAAAACAGACAAACTCCTCAAGGATAAAAGCTGAATGGGTTGACTATAGAAATGTTGGAGAAGATGAAGACTCAAAAATAAAACATGATGAATGGCTGAATCAGATCTCAAAGGATATTTACATAAAAGAAGCAATGAACATTCTTAAGGATGTAAACAATCACTGACCTTTTAAGTTTAGAAAGTTGCTATCGCAACGCTCTAAATTTTATAGTTTTTTAGCTCTCTTTCGATGTCTCTTTCAATGTCTTTTTCTTTTAAGGCTTCCTTTTTGCTGTAAATTTTCTTTCCTTTTGCAATTCCAAGCAAAAGTTTTGCATATTTTCCCTTTATGTAGACCTTCAAAGGAATCAGTGCAATTCCCTTCTGTGAAACAAGATTTGAGAGTTTCAATATCTCTTTTTTATGCAATAAAAGCCTTCTTGTTCTCTTAGGGTCATGGTTAAAGATATTACCATATCCATAAGGGCTTATATGCATATTCATTACAAGTGCTTCTCCATTGCGGATAACAACATAGCTGTCTTTTAAATTAATGTTGTGTTCTCTCACGGATTTGATTTCCGTTCCTTTTAATGCAATTCCAGTTTCTATTGTATCAAGAATGTCGTAGTCATGGTATGCCTTTTTATTCTGTGCTATCTCGATAATCTTTTTTTCTGCCATATAAAGCTTATTGAACCTCTCTAACCACACCTTTAGGAGGTTCTATTGGTGGAATTTCTCCAAACTGATTTTCATAATTTTGAAGATTATTATTTACCGCAAGCACAAAATTCTTAAAGTTTTTGGGTGTCATTACTATTCTCGAAATCACTCTTGCCTCTTCCTTGCCCGGAAGTATTGTTGCAAAATCTATAACAAACTCCTCAGGCGAATGTGAAACAATCACAAAATTTGAATAGTGTACAATAGAATTTTCATTTGGTATATCAACCTTTAAAGCCGGCTTATTAATCTTTTCATCCATAAATCTCCCCTTAATAAAAATTGCACGATTTCAATAGTTAATAATATAATCAAAATCAAACTTTTATGCAATTTTTTAGCTAAAGAAGTAGCAAAAATTACCTCCCTTGCTGTCTTCTTTAAGTTGACATTTTAGAGAGGTTCAAATAAAATATATCTGGCAGTGCAAGAGGCAATGTTATCTTACAGAGGTTTTTTATGAAAGTAAATGAAGTAAAAAACTTAATCAAATCAGAAAAGCTTGTTCCTATTCTGCGAACACCCTATGTGGAATATCTTTTTGATATTGTTAAGGCTGCAATAGATGCAGGCGGCAGAATAATCGAATTTACAATGAGCATTCCGGATATTATTTCAAAATTAGCAGAAATAAAGGAAAAATTCCCAGATATGGTTATAGGTCTCGGGACAGTCTATGAACCTGATGATGCCTGTAAAGCAATAGAAAGAGGGGCTGACTTTATTGTTACACCAATACTAAATCAAGACTTAGTTGATGTTGTAAAATCAAAGGAAAAGCTTTTAATACTCTCCGGATTTACTCCAACCGAAATCTATAATGCCTACAAGCTTGGTTCTGACCTCATAAAACTTTTTCCTGCAAGCGAGGTTTCACCAACATTCTTAAGAGAGATTTTTAACCCCATGCCATTTGTTGAAATATTCCCTACTGGTGGGTTGAATCTCATTTCAGCCATACAATTCATTTCCTATGGTGCTGTCGCTGTTGGAATGGGAGCGAGTACCATCTTTAAGAAGGAGCTGATTAAAGAAAAAAACTTCTCTGAGATTTCATACCACCTTTATAATGCAAGAAGAAGAATTCAGAATATGGTGATTTAACCTTCGATGATAGGGATTATCTTTTTACTAACTTTTACAACCTCAAACCTTTTCGCTATGATACCAAAAGATGAACTTCTCGGGAAAATCGACCCAAAAAAACATCCAGACTTCGTTAGAATAAAGAGCTATAACAACTCATTCTGGATAAGAAGAGAAGTAGCAGTAAAGCTAATCGAAATGATAGAAGAGGCAAAAAAAGATGGCATAGAGCTAAAAGTTATCTCTGCTTTCAGAAGTTTCTCCTCACAGAAAAACATATGGGAAAGAAAAATTAAAAGGTTCTCCGCTGGAAAAAGCAAGCGGGAAGCTGTTAGAGAAACATTAAAATACTCCGCTATGCCCGGAACTTCAAGACACCACTGGGGTACTGATGTAGATCTTGTTTCTCTTGAACCTTCTTTTTACGACACGCCATATGGAAGAAAGGTTTTTCTCTGGCTATCAAGAAATGCCCAAAGATTTGGTTTCTTTATGCCATATTCCCCCAATAGAAAAAATAAAAATGGATATAAGGAAGAAAAATGGCACTGGTCATATAACCCTCTTGCAAGAGAGTTTCTATCAAATTATATTGAGGTTATAAGCTATAAAGACCTCTGTGGTTTTACAGGCTGTGAATTTGTGGAAGAATTTGACATATTTTCTAACTTTGTGCTGAATATTGATGAGGAGGAGGCAAAATAGTGAGGTTTTTAGGGCTGATTTCTCTCCTCTGTTTTTCCCTGCTATATGGAAGGGTAGAATTTATAAGATTTACAACACCTCTTGAAATAAAATCGTATTTATTAATAGAAAGATTTGCCAGAATTGAAGACAAAAAGGTAATAGCAACAAGACTTATAGTTCTTTCAAATAACAGAAGGCTCTGTTTATGTATTGATGTAGAAAATTTGACCACATCTTTATACCCTGAAAAAAATCTATACTTTATAGATTTTTCTAATTTTACAAATACCTTATACATAAAGGCACTAAATTTTTTTTCATCAAATAAAGTAACATTTGGAGAAACAAATAAATCCTTTATTTCTAACTCAGAGAGAAAAAAAATACTTCTAACGACGGATTTATGTCCGTCAACAAATAGACTTGATTACGAATTTTATAATCTACTTGACAACAAACTACCATTCATTATATTTTTCTCTGGTGAGTGGATAACAAATCATAGAATGGAATTAAGCTGGATAATGAGGAAAAATTTAAATTTCCTTGCTGGAAATCATACATATCACCACCATATAATAAAAGATAATTTTTCAGAAGAGAAGCTCACAACGGAAATAACCAACACAGAAGTAGAGATGTTGAAAAGTGGACTTATTCCATCATGCTTTTTTAGATTTCCCGGACTGAAATATAAAACTGAACACATTAAAACACTTACAAAGCTGAATCTCATTCCTCTTAGTGTAAATTTCTGGGCGGGACAGAAGTATATTCCAGAAAACTCAATTTTGCTTACACACTCAAATGGAAATTTAAAAGTGGAGGTTAAACTCTTTAAAAAATTTCTTATTTCCTCTAACCAGAAAATTAAAAATGGAGAGATTGAATTTATTACACCGGCAGAGTGGTTGAAGTTAAAAAATCCAAGATAGTTTTTGTAATAGCTACAAGATTAGTGTGTTAAAAAGGCAAAACTCTCAAACATTTTTATCTTTGACATGGCCTTTTTCATTCTTTATAATATATAATGTTAAGTTGTCTCTGGCAACTTTCCCCTGTATGTCTGTCAGGCGGATTATTAATTTCTAAAAACCCCGGAGGAGCTCAATGGATCTTGTTGATACTGAGAGGATAAAAAAGGATTTCCCCTATCTTTCAGGGACAAATCTTGAATCTGCTATCTTAAATGATGGCACACTCTGTGTAACACTAACAACCAGCATTAGAACTTTAAAAGAATTAGTAAGCAAATATAACTGGCAGTGTATATTTGACCAGAATGTTGACGAAAATCAGGAGATTTTCACATGTATTGTTAAGAAACTATAACCTTGTTGAATTAGCACTTTAAGATTTTCGGAGCAACTTATTATAAAACTCTATTGTAAGATGATGGAGAAATTCCCCATTCGAAATGACATAATTTAGCTTTTCTCTGATTATCTCAATAATGCCTCTGTCAATGTCATTCATTGCAATTTTTAATATTCTTTTTTGTCCCTTTAGCCTTCTTGAAGGGTCGAGATAATCAGAGGCAAAAATCACCTTTTCAAAAAGCCCGAAGTCTGGATGCCCTGTAGGATGATAGCGTATGGCATTAAGTATCTCTTTATCTTCTATTTTAAACCTATCCCTTGCAATTATTGCTCCAGCAAAGGCATGAAGAATTCCTTTACACTCTAAGTCACTATCTGTCAAAAAGATATTGCTTTCTTTAAGAAAATCAATCTGGCTTTCTTCAGGCATCTCCTTGCCCACATCATGCAAGAGTGCAGCGACTTCAAGCCTATCCGGACTTAAAGAATATCTTTTTGCAAAAACTCTGGAAATCTCCCTCACGCCGAGGGAATGTAAAAATCTTTCCTTTGAAAGGTGTTCCTTTATGTAATTAACAATATCTTCATTCATTTTTAATTATCCTCACCTCAACTTCAGGGATAAAGCCAAACCTTTCCAAAACTTTCTCTTTGACTGTCTCAATGAGGATTAAAATATCTCTCTGGGTCGCATTTCCAAGATTTATAATGAAATTGGCATGATATTCTGAAATCCTTGCCCCGCCAGATGTTAATCCCTTCAATCCAGCAAGTTCTATAAGCCTTCCTGTCGGTTGACCTGTGGCATAGTTATTCTTGAAGACAGAACCACAGGAAGGAAAGTCAAACTGGTGTTTTTTTATTCTGTCGTTTTCAATATCCACAATCTTTTGTGGAATAATTGATAAATTAAAAAACTCAGTAATTTTCTTTATCCTGAATTTTTCAAGATAATCAACAAGCGAAGAAAAATTTATCCTTTCTGCGAATAAAAACTTCTTTATAGCCTTCAAATTCTCTTTTTTAAGCGGGGTATTTAAAACAAAATCAGCACCCACTATTGTCCAGTTATGTGATTGAAAGATTGACTTCTTGTAAGAAAAAAGACATTCATCTCTATGAATTATTTTCAGATTAAAATTTTCATCAAGATAATATATACTGTCAAGAATTTCAGAAAACTCATTTTCATAACATCTTGCATTCATATAGATTCCCCCGCCTATGCTTCCGGGAAGAAGATGGGTAAACAAAAGCCCCTCAGTATTAGAAAGCATCCCAATCACTGAAAGAATTGAGGATGGAAGGCCGGCCGAAAGAAAGATTGTATTTTTTTTAGCCTTTATATGGTTAAAATTCCTCAAGGAAATAAAGATATAGCTTTCCGCAGGGTTGTCTGGAAAGACGATGTTTGTAGCGTGACCGAAGATAATGGGTTGCAAATTTTTTCTCTTGGCAAACCTTAATACTTTTTTTAACTCAGAAATGCCAGAAGGTGTAGAAAAATATCTTGCATTTCCCCCAATCTTATATGAGGAAAAAGAGGAAAGGTTTACATCGGAAAAGATAATTTTCATAGTTTTCCTTATTTAACAAGCCTTTCTTTCCATTTTATTCCTTTGCCAAAACCAATTTTTAATACAGAATATGTGGCTATCAAAATCAGATTCAGGAAAAAGAAAGGATAAAGCACAAACGAAAACACAGATTGCTTTCTGTCATAAAGAGATATTATCCATGCAATTGAAAACAAAAAAACACTATAAATTGAAAGGGAATTGTAGACTGATGGATTATTGAAATTCAAAATTAAATAGATAATCGGGAACTCTAACAGTGAAAACAGACTGAAAACAAGCCCTAAAAAAATAAATATACTCTTTGAAATGGCCGGATAGATAACCCTTGCAATTCCCATAAAGCCTTCAAGATAATTTTTGTACATCCTGCAGCTTATATAATTCTTTGCATCTATAAAAATTGTCTTAAACCCATACTCTTTAACCTTCCTTCCAAGTGCCATATCTTCAACCACTTCGTTTTTTATCTCCTCAAATCCACCAATCTTATCAAAGACCTCTTTTTTTGCAAAAATCACCTGTCCGATGGCAAAGGAAAAAATCGGCATTCTGGAAGAGTAAACAAGAAAAAGTGGCAGAAAAAGCACCGTCATAACATAGAGAGCTGGAATAATGATCTTCTCCCCAAAGGTTACCGAATTGTGAAATGCATAGCCCGATAAAAAATCAACGTCGTATTCTTCCATCTTTCCCATAAGGAAGGAAAGGGTATCCGGTGAATGAATTGTATCTGCATCAGTAAAAAAACATATCTCTCCCCTTGCATACTCCAAAAGCTGCTGACTTGCAAAGGTCTTTCCCTTCCACCCATACTCAAGTTCAGCACCATTATAATACCTAAAGTTTGGATAGGCTTCATAACGCTTGAGTATCATTTCAGTGCCATCAGTAGAATTATCATTGAGAACAATCACCTCGTAATCTGGATAATTCTGGTTAAGCAGTGACTCTATGCAAGGGATTATATTCTTCTCTTCATTTCTTGCAGGGATAAGTACTGAAATAAAAGGGGTTTTAACTGGCTTTTTAAAAATAGAAGTCTTTTTGAGAAAGAGAGTATTGGTAATTGTCAATATCAAAAAGAACAGATTGATTAAAAAAATAGAGAAAAGATATATGAAAAGATAATCCATAATCAATTCTCCCTTCAGGACTATAAGACTTACCCTGAATAGTTAAAATTATATATATTTTAAACAAAAATAAAAACTATGTCAAAAAGAGTGGAGAAGTTAAAACATCCTGAACCGTGCTATTTTTTATAAGCTTATAACTGAACAATCAGTATGTTAAAGGTCTAAAACAACTCCGCTCACTTTGCCTACTTGCATTGGTTAACAATATAAGTGCAGGTGATATAGCAGGCAAAAATGTACCATAAAAAATGGATTTTTTTCAAAGGCTACTTTAACATAATAAAAAGGATAATTTTTAGAGGTGGCCCATGAAGATTTACAAAAAATCATCCAAACTTGACAATGTTTGTTATGAAATAAGAGGACCTGTGCCTGAAAAGGCAAGACAGCTTGAAGAAGAGGGTTTTAAAATTATTAAATTAAATACCGGAAATCCACCGGCATTTGCAATATCAGCCCCAGATGAAATCATACATGATGTCATATTGAATATACGTTCTGCAGAGCCGTATTGTGACTCAAAAGGATTATTCTCTGCAAGAAAGGCAATAATGCAATATTATGAGTTAAAGGGGCTTGAAGATCTCGATATAGAGTATATCTATGTTGGAAATGGAGTTAGTGAGCTGATTGTAATGGCAATGCAGGGCTTACTAAATAATGGAGATGAGATTTTAATACCAGCACCCGACTACCCACTGTGGACTGCAGCAGTAAGTCTATCAGGGGGTAAACCGGTTCATTATATCTGCGATGAGGAACAGGAGTGGTATCCCGATATTAAAGACATTAAAAAAAAGATTAGTTCTAAAACCAAAGGAATCGTTATAATTAATCCCAACAATCCCACAGGAGCAGTATATCCAAAAGAAATTCTGGAAGAGATTGTGAAAATTGCCGAGGAGAATGAACTCATAATTTATGCAGATGAGATATATGAAAATATTACATATGATGATGCCATTCACTACCCTCTTTCAACCTTTACAAAAAATGTTCTTGTTGTTACATTCGGAGGTTTGTCAAAATCACACAGAATCCCCGGTTTCAGGGTTGGATGGATGGTGCTTACCGGCAACAGGGAAGTAGCAAAGGATTACATCGAAGGATTGAATATTCTTGCTTCAATGAGACTCTGTGGAAATGTTACTGGGCAGTTTGCCATACAGACTGCCCTCGGAGGCCCTCAGGATATAAAGCAACTGACAAGCCCCGGTGGAAGATTATACGATCAGAGAAACCTCGCCTACGAGATTTTTAACTCCATACCCGGTGTCTCAAGCATCAAGCCCAAAGGAGCACTTTACTTATTCCCGAAAATTGACACAAAAATGTATAACATAAAGGATGACCAGAAGTTTGTCTATGATTTTCTCATTGCAAAGAAGGTCCTTCTGGTACAGGGCACAGGATTTAACTGGCCCCACCCGGATCACTTCAGGGTAGTTTTTCTTCCAGACATAGAAGAATTGAAAGAGGTTGGAAAAAGATTTGCTGATTTTTTAAAGGATTACAAGCAATCATAATAAAAACAGGGGGAAAAGATGCCAAAGGTGGGAATCTT
Organism: Brevinematia bacterium; assembly: GCA_049968515.1. Lineage (GTDB taxonomy): Bacteria > Spirochaetota > Brevinematia > Brevinematales > JAOACQ01 > JAOACQ01. The sequence continues at coordinate 60,604 of JBMFQR010000008.1, read as the reverse complement.
GATTGGCTCTGCATCTGATTTTGATGTAATTTCAAGTGCAGTAAAGATTTTGAAAGAGTTTAATATTGAGGTGGAGTTAAGGGCTTTATCGGCTCATAGAACTCCTGAAAAGGTTGTGAGCTTTGTTAAGGAAGCAAAGGCAAAAGGCATTGAAGTTATTATTGCTGCTGCCGGTAAGGCTGCACATCTACCCGGAGTTGTAGCTTCACATACTTCCCTACCTGTAATAGGAGTGCCGGTGAAATCTTCTACTCTTGATGGACTTGATGCACTTCTATCAATAGTCCAGATGCCCAAAGGAGTACCTGTTGCCACTGTTGCGATTGATGGAAGTGAAAATGCCGCACTCCTTGCTTTAAGAATTCTTTCACTAAAGTATGAAGAGATAGAAAAGAAACTTGAAAATTATCTAAATAAGATGCAGGATGATGTCCTTGAGCAGGATAAAAAACTGCAGGATAAACTAAAAGAGGTTTAAAGCATAATTATTTTTATAACTCTTTAGATTTTTCAGCCATATTGGATATTTCGCACGTCATAATAAAGACTTCTTAAAGGATAATAATAACTAAAATAAGACATACTCCACAGTTTTATTTCCAAGAAACTGAGGAGTCTGATAGCCATAGTTTGTAACATAGTATTCTACAAAGTAAAATATTTCGGAAAAGCTTATGTGATTATCCTCATTAATGTCAGCCTTTTTGTTTTCCAGACCATTAAGGAAATAATAAGTGAAAAGTCCATGACCAATGCTTGATATCTCTGCAGCTTCTTCATCAGCTTTTGAGGCAGTCATCACAAAAAATCTATTCTTAGCAATATAGGCACCGGAATAACAATGGTCAAAAATTAGAAGCACCTTGTCAGTTTTTACATCTTTCAACCACTCAAACAACTCTACCTCACTCAACATTGAATTGAGATTAGTTATGCTTGTATCATATGGAACAATATAGCTTATTCCGCCTGTTCTATATCCATGCCCTGAAAAATAAAATAGCAATGTGTCTTCTTCATTCATTGTAAAAACCAAATTGGCCAAATCATTTGAAATACTTGACTTTGTAGCCTCTGAATCAGTCCGTAATACAACATTAAAGCCATAATTTTTAAGGGAGGATGACATACTCACTGCATCAGACACAGCAAAATTCAAAGGAGGAGAAACATAGAGATAATTGTTAATTCCGTAAATTAAGGCATACTTTTTTCCATCCCCCTTTTCAAAATCTATAGAACATCCTGAAAAACAGATCAAAACGAAGAAGAATATCACTATTTTATTCATCAGAATATCCTGTAACTCATATTTAACAAGTAATATATTGAGTTATTAAGTGAGGTGTATTCATCAGAATAAAAAGCCACATTAAAGCGTATTCCGAGTGAAAACCTTTCTGTAAACTGATATGATACACCTCCGAGAAAAGAAAAACCTAAAATAATATACCTTGGAGAATAATAAGAGGCAAGTATATAGTAAGGGAACTCCAGTCCTCCACCGGCTTCAAAATTAAACCCTTTGTAGCTTATCATAAACAGAAATTTTAGATTCCAGGGAATTTTTATTTTTTCTGGATAATAGTAATCACCTGAACTATCGGAACTGTATGTATAGAAAAATCCGGGAAATCCAAACTCTACACCAACATAACGAAAAAAAACTGCTCGAATATAAGAATTAAACCCATTTCCATACTGAAATTTTGCCTTAAAACTTTCCTCTCTTGCATCGTAAATGTTCTGTTCAATGCCTCCATTAATACCAATATCAAGGTTTAATTCAGAAAAACACAGAGAGGAAAAAAATAAAAATATTAGGGCAAAAAAGATTCTTTTCACTGTCATCTCCTTTCTTAATATTTCAGGCATTTGTTTAAAGTTATCGGAGCAGGAGTTCAAAATGCCCATCAAAAAAAGTCAAAACTAAATCCGAATGGAGTCTTAAAATTATAGTATTCACATTCCACTTCATCATTTTCTGTAATCTTGAACTTTGCCCTTTCTGAAAGTGAGAATACTTCATGCCAGACACCCTTATTCAGACACACCGGCTTATCAAGCAAAAAAACCTCAAAGTTTTCTGGTCTCTCTGATGCCACCAGAAGTACTCCAATTCCCGACATAGGCTCGAAGGTCTCTATTGAATCAGGATGCCTTTCAAGTCTTTTTGCAGCTTTTCTCTCTATTTCAAGAATGGCAATTCTCCAGCCCTCTTTAGAAACCTTTGTGAGTATCTCCCAGCCTTCAGAATTTGGATTGTTAAAATCAATCACAAATCCATATTTTGAAAAGCTTTCCTTTGTAATATATTTCAGCTCTTTCATTTTTCCTCCGGCAATATGATAAAGCTATTTTTTTAATTACGCAATTTTTTAAAAATCTCTCTGTAGAAGAATATTCCATACTTCAGATAGCCTCTTATCTTCTTTTTTTGAGGCAAAAAAATCTATTCTTGAATGTCCCTCCTTATTAAGGAGTGAATTTTCAGTAAGAATCTTTCTTATATTTCTTACTGTACCATCATTTCCGTCTATTAATTGTATATTTTCCTTAAAAAAGCCTTTTATCAAATCCCTGAAATAAAGAAAGTGTGTGCAACCAAGAACCACAGTCCCAAATTTTTCTGGATTTATCTGAGAAAATTTTTCCTTTAGATATAGCCTTACATCATCAGTGTCAAACTCAAGCCTTTCGGCAAATTTTACAAGCCCATCGAGTGCAAGCTTATCGACCTTATGTTCCCTATCATAGATTAAGAGCAGCCTTTTTAATTTCTCAAGTTTGAGAGTGAGAGAAGTAGCAAGAACAAGCACCTTTTTGCCAGAGTTTTTTTCTAATGCGGGTTTAACAGCCGGTTCCATTCCCACTACAAAAAGATTATATCGCGCTCGCAGATCAGAAATTGCCACACTTGTTGCAGTATTGCATGCAATAACTATCATTTTGACATCCTGTTTCACCAAGAAATCTACGGCGTCAATTATGTAATCTTTTACGACATTTTCTAGTTTAATTCCATATGGCACATTTTCTGTATCAGCAAAGTAAATGTAATCCTCCTCTGGAAGAAGTTTAATACAGTCCTTAAGCACAGTAAGACCGCCAATCCCGGAGTCAAAAAAAGCTATTCTTTTAGAAGACAGAGACAATTTTTTCTCCTTTTAGCTTTTTATGCCATTCCCATGCAGTTTCTATAATTTCCTTGAGGCTATATTTTCTCTCCCAGCCCAAAATTCTTCTTGCCTTTTCACTATTAGCAATTAAGACAGGGGGATCTCCAGCCCTTCTTTCTGTAACCACAACTTTGAAATCCTTCCCAGTTATTTTCTTGACTGCATCTATTATCTCTTTTACCGAATATCCCTCACCGGATCCAAGATTAAACTTTTCGGATCTATTTTCTTCAAAGAGAAATTTCAAACCGAGAATATGTGCCTTCGCAAGATCATTAACATGAATATAATCCCTTATACACGTCCCATCCCTTGTGGGATAATCATCGCCATATATCTTTACGTTTTTCCTTTCGCCAATTGCTGCATCAAGCACAAGCGGGATGAGATGGCTTTCTGGCTTATGTGCCTCACCAATCTCACAATCAGGATCAGCCCCGGCAGCATTAAAATATCTGAAGCATACAGATTTTAACCCATAGGCTGTATCGTAATCATCAAGCATATTTTCAACCATAAGTTTAATTCTACCATAAGGATTTATCGGAACTTTTGGGTCATCCTCGTTTATCGGAAGATTAACGGGGTTACCAAAGATAGCAGCCGTTGATGAAAATATAAACCTTTTTATTCCAAATTTTCTCATTGATTTTAGAAGAGTTATGGTATTTGAAAGGTTATTTATATAGTATTTTTCTGGATCAATGACAGACTCTCCCACCTCTATAAAGGCACAAAAGTGCATTACCACGTCAATCTTATTAGTGTTAAAGACCTCATCCAGCCTAACTTCATCTGAAATATCTCCCTCTATAAATCTTCCCCATTTTACAAATTCTCTGTAACCTTTAGAGAGATTATCATAAACAATTACATTATGACCTTCTTTGCTTAACATTTTGCAAACATGGCTACCAATGTAACCTGCTCCACCGGCAACAAAAACTGTCATTTCTCCCCCTTCATTATCTCTTCGGCAATAAATTCCTGTGGTAATTTACCTATCTTTTTAAACTTAATAAAGTTCTTTCTGTATTCTTCAGTGTTGAAAAGAAGCTTTTCAATCGAGGAAATTAAAATTTCTCTATCAATATTGTCCTCTGTAATCATAAGTGCCACGCCTCTATCAACAAGAAAGCTTGCATTAAGCTCCTGATGGTTATCAGGAGAGTTTTTTATAGGTATAACTAAAGCCGGTACTTCAAAATAAAGCAGTTCTGAAATAGAAGTTGCTCCGGCTCTTGAAATCACCACATCAACAGCAGAATAAAAGTAATTCATCTTTTCTATAAATGGAAAGATCTTAATATTCTTATAAGCATTTATCTTTTCCATCTCCTTATTTTCTTTCAACCTTTCAAACTCTGTAACACCAGCACTCCATATAATACCTACATTTCTTTTCTCAATTTTGGGAAGGATTTGAATCAAAATGCTGTTGACAGATCTTGCCCCCTGACTTCCACTCATAATTCCCAGAACCCTGTCATATTTCTCCACACCAAAAAATCTTTTTGCTTCGTTCCTGTCAACCCTTTCAGAACAAAGAATTGGATTCCCAGCCCATTCTGATTTTTTCTGGGGAATTTTTTGAGTTTTTTCAAATGAAGTAAAAATCCTTCTGGCAAAAATAGAAAAGAATCTGTTTGTTATACCTGCAATACTATTCTGCTCAAGAATGTAAAGAGGCTTGAATAGCAAAATCGTGCACAATGCTACAGGATTTGAAATATACCCCCCCGTGATAACTACAAAGTCTGGATTGAAAGCCACAATTTTTCCAAAGATTCCGAAAAAGGCAAAAAAAAGCTTAAAAATATCAAAAATTGTTCTGATTGATAACCTTCTTGATATGCTTGAAATATTAAGATAAATTCTATCCGCTTCTCTAATTCTTTCCACGATAGGGAATTTCACATCTGTCGAATTTAAGACATACCTGACATCAAACCCTTTCTTCTTAAAAACCTCATATAATGCTATGCCCGGAATCAGATGCCCGCCGGTCTTCCCGCCACTTATGAGGCATCTCATTTGCTTCTTTTTGAAATTATTTTCCATTTTCCATCAATTTTCTTTAATAGATAATCAACATAGACCACACTATCTTTTTTTGACTTTGCTGGATTTATCTTATCCTCTATACCTGCATAGATGTCTGAGTTTTTTGGGGACTTTGAGTCATTTAAAACAATCCATTTAGTTACCACTATGACAAAGCTGTTCGTAGCATCATTTGTATAATCTTCTCTATCAACAATCTCAAAGCTTTTTATTTTCTTTGCTTCTGAAATCAGCGCTGGTACGACAGAAGGATTATTTGAAATCTCGCTGATTATATTCAAAACTCTCTTTTTCTCATAAAGCTCCGTTATTTCAAGCATTGCATTAAAATCAGAATTTTTCAACATCAGGAATGCACTTTTTATAATGGACTCTGGATTGTTGTAATCGTAATTATAAACGTTTGTATTGGTAGCAAAAGAGAAGGTTGTAATTGCTACAAAAAAAATTATAGTAAAAATTTTTATCCTCATCATAACTCCCGAAAACTATCTTTTATACAAGAGATTTTTTCACACAGCTTACAATACGTTCAATATCCTCATCTGTCAAAAATGGATGCATTGGAAGACTTATTATCTCCTTTGACACTGCTTCACTTACAGGGAAATCCCCCTCTTTATATCCAAGATATTTATAAGCCACCTGTAAATGTAATGGAAGCGGATAATGCACTGCTGTAGGAATGCCCATACCACTAAGCTTTTTTGCAAATTCATCTCTGTTCTTAACTCTTATCGAATACTGAGCAAAAACACATCTATCCGTATAGTCCGCGATGTATGGTGTTATCACAACGTCCTTTAATAACTCATTGTATTTCAATCCTATTTTGTGCCTCAAGTTTAGCTCCTCTTCAAGATGAACAAACTTCTCAAGCAGGACTGCTGCCTGAATGTTGTCAAGCCTCATATTGAGTCCTATATAGTGATGAACATATCTTTCAACCTGCCCGTGATTGAGAAATGAACGAATTTTTCTGGCAAGCTCATCACTATTTGTAAAAACCATTCCTCCATCGCCATAACATCCGAGTGGCTTGGATGGAAAAAATGAGGTTGTACCAATGTCCGATAACCCACAGGATTTTCTGCCTTTATATACTGCTCCAAAAGACTGACATCCATCCTCTATTACAAAAAGGTTGTATTTCTTTGCTATGGCATTTATTTCATCCATATCTGCAACCTGACCATAAAGCGAAACAGGAATAATCCCTTTTGTCCTTGATGTTATCTTTTTTTCTATCTGTCTGGCATCAATGTTATAGGTTCTCTCATCAATATCCACAAAGACAGGTTTTGCCTTAATGAAAGCAACAACCTCAGCAGTGGCAACAAATGTAAATGGTGTGGTGATTATCTCATCGCCTTCTTTAATATCATAAGCCAGAAGCCCGAGTAATAAAGCATCCGTTCCAGAAGCACAGCCTATGGCATGCTTTGTGCCGACATAGTTTGCAAGCTTATTTTCCAGCTCTTTCAACTCTGCTCCCATTATAAAGCTTGCATTTTCCATCACAGCTGTAATTCTTCTATTTATTTCATTCTTATAGAGTTGATACTGTCTTTTCAAATCAATAAATTCCATATTTACCTCAATGTTTAAAGGCAAAATAAACAGCACAAAGTATAAAAGCCCCAGCCACAAGATGGTTCCATTTGAGACTTTGCCCCATATAAAAAATACTGAAAGGAACAAAAACTGATAAGGTTATAACTTCCTGTAAGATTTTAAGCTGTGGAAGGCTTAAAACGCTATAGCCTATTCTGTTAGCAGGAACCTGTATTAGATACTCAAAGAATGCAATGCTCCAGCTAACAACTGAAGCAAAAATCCATGGTTTGTTGTTGAGATTCCTCAAATGCCCATACCATGCAAATGTCATAAAAATATTTGAACAAACCAGTAAAAGAATAGTTAATGTTATTCTTAACATAACTTATTCACTCCTGCGTGTTAACTTACTATTTTAAGGTCTTTAACAGATTTTGTCAAATTGTGAAGTAGCAAATCCAATTAGACTTACCTAATTTAGACACACCAAGATCACATACTCGCAACCATCACCAACTCTTCAAAGTAACCATATCTTTTCTGTATTTAAACAACAGGTAATTCTAAAAAGCTTGAATGGTTTACTTCTCCATACTAAAATTTTCGAGGAATTTCGTAGAATAATTCCCTTTCAGTATATTTGGGTCATCTAAAAGCTTTTCAAAGAAGGGAATTGTTGTCTTAATCCCTGTAATTTTAAACTCAAAGAGAGCCCTTTTCATTCTCATTATTGCTTCCTCTCTATCCCTGCCCCATGCAATAAGTTTTGCAATGAGTGAGTCATAATACTTCGGAACCTCATATCCAGAGTAGATGTGTGTATCGACTCTTATACCCGGACCACCGGGAGCTTTGTAATCCTCAATCTTACCCGGGGTAGGCATAAAATTCCTGTAAGGGTCTTCGGCATTTATTCTACACTCGATAGCATGTCCTCTTATCTTTACATCTTCCTGTGAAAATGAAAGCTTTTCTCCCATCGCTACTAAAATCTGCTCCTTTACGATATCAACAGAGGTAATCATTTCCGTAACAGGATGTTCAACCTGTATTCTCGTATTTACTTCCATAAAGTAAAACTTTCCATTCTCAAAGAGAAACTCCATTGTTCCAGCACCAACATAACCAACCTTCTTTACACCTTTCTTTACTGCCTCTCCCATAGCTTCTCTTATTTCGGGAGTTAATGCCGGACTGGGTGCTTCTTCAAGTAGCTTCTGGTGTCTTCTCTGGATTGAGCAGTCCCTCTCTCCAAGATGCACCACATTGCCATAGCTGTCAGCTAAAAATTGTATCTCAATATGCCTCGGGTTCTCAAGGTATTTCTCTACATACACGTCTGGATTGCCGAAAGCAGCCTTCGCCTCTCCCTGTGCTATGGGGATTAGATTTATTAGCTCTTCCTCTGACCATGCAACCCTCATTCCCTTACCACCACCACCAGCAACAGCTTTTACTATTACAGGATAACCAACCTCATTTGCAAATTTTATTGCCTCGGCTGGATTATTTATTATGTCGGTTCCCGGGGTAACCGGCACTCCAACGGACTCCATGGTCTTTCTTGCCTTGTCTTTGTTGCCTAAAAGCTCAATAACGTCACCGGAAGGCCCTATGAATGTAATCTTATGGTCCCTGCATATGTCTGAAAATTTGGCATTCTCTGCAAGAAACCCATATCCAGGATGTATAGCATCAACTCCACTTATCTCTGCCGCGCTTAAAATTGAAAAAATATTTAGATAGCTGTCTTTTGATGGTGGCGGACCTATACATATGTCCTGATCAGAAATTTTTGTATGAAGACACTCCTCATCCGCCTCAGAATGTATTGAGACAGTTTTTATGCCAAGTTCTTTTGCAGCCCTTATTACCCTGACAGCTATTTCTCCACGATTTGCTATAAGAATTTTTCTAAACATTTTCCCTCCACTATTTTTCGCTAACTTCTATTCTCATTAGCGGCTGACCATATTCAACCGCAAGCCCTTCTTCTACAAGTATCTCTTTTATCTTTCCTCCCTTTTCCGCCTTTATGTCCTGCAAAACCCCGAGCACACTAACATGACCAAGAATGTCACTTTTTTTAACCACATCTCTGAGTTTTACATAGTTTTCTCCAGTCTTGGGATTTATTCTTGTGAAATATCCTATCCAGTTTGATTTTACTTCATATATGGGTGGTTCTACAGGTTTTTTCTCAGTTTCTGGTTGGGGCTCCTTTTTAATCTCGACAGGTTTTTCTATCTTTTTCTTTTCTTCTTTTCTTTTTAGTTTCATTCTTATTGCCCTGTCTTTATTTCTCAACTCTATTTCCCCTACATCCTCACCCTCAAAGATCTTAAACAATCTTTTTATTTCATCTATTGTTAACATTCTTTCCTCCTACTTCACCCTTTCAATATATCTATCATCTCTTGTATCAACTTTCACCTTATCACCAATACTGACAAAAAGAGGCACCTGAATAACTGCACCTGTCTCAAGTTTAGCTGGCTTTGAACCACCACTTACCGTATCTCCCCTCACTCCTGGATCGGTCTCAACAACTTCCAGTTCAACAAACATCGGGGGTTCAATTAAGATGATCTCACCTTCATACATAGAAGCCTCACATATCATCTCATTCTTCAGATATTTTACACCTTCACCGGCAAGCTCTTTTGGCACATGAAATTGTTCATAAGTTTCAAGATCCATAAACACATAGTTATCCCCTTCCTCATACAGAAGCTGCATTTGCCTTGTTTCGACAGTCACATCCTCAAGGGGTTCATCTGCCTTGAAAGTTTTTTCAATGACAGTGTCCCTTTTTATATTCCTGAGTTTTGTCCTAACAACTGCACCACCCTTGCCCGGCTTATGGTGCTGATAGAAAAGAACAGCATAAAGTTCACCATCAATCTTTAAGACCATTCCTTTTCTCAAGTCATTTGAAGTTGTCATAATATCACCTCTATAAAAACTTAATTTCAAAAATACTCTCTATAAATCATACTCAGTGGTGGTCAAAATCTCCACTCCATCCTTTCTCACGACCACCATATCTTCAAGCCTTATACCACCAACCCCGGGCAAATATATACCCGGCTCTACAGCAAAAACCATTCCTTCCTGTAGAATGGTTTCACTCTTTTCAGAAATAGCAGGCTCTTCATGTATCTCAAGCCCCACCCCATGTCCTGTCGAATGCCAGAAATTTGAAGAATAACCCTCCCTGTTGATAACATTCCAGGCTGCAAGATGAACCTCTCTGGCAGGAATGCCAACTTTTATAACATCCTCCGCAGCTTTTAGAGCCTTTTTGACCACACCATGAATTTTCAAAATTTCGTCGCTAATTATTTTACCAAAATAATAACATCTTGTAAAGTCAGAGCAATATCCATTTTTTTTTATCCCATAGTCAAAGAGGATAATCTCATTCCTTTTTATCTTTTTTTCTGTTGCCCTACCATGTGGCAGAACACTTCTTTCTCCAGAAGCAACTATAGTACTGAAAGCCATACTCTCCGAGCCATTTTTCCTTAAAAAACTCTCAATCTCACCCGCAATCTCTATCTCGGTTCTGTCCTCCTTTATCAAAGGGAGAATTAAACTATAAGAAAGCTCGGTCAACATTAAATTTTGTTTTATAATCTCAATCTCAAGCTCATCTTTTATCTCTCTCATCTTTTTTACATAGTCCGAATCTTTCAATTCTATCATATTCTCAAGAAGAAGAAGCTGAAGACTCTCTCCAAAGCTAAATTTCAAATCCTTTTTTGAAACAAAAAGCGTCTCAATCCTGTCCTTTAAGAGATTATCCTTTATGAATGTTATAACCCTGTTGTGAGAAGGCAGTTCATAGACATTGAGCTCTATTTTTTTCTCAATTTTTATCTGCTCTACAAATCTCAGATCGGTAAAAAAAGCTATTTCGTTTTTCTTAATGATAAGATAAGAATCCTCTCCGGTAAAGCCCGTAAAATAATAAATTTCTTCCGGAGAAGCAATAAGAAATGCCTCTTTCTCCTGAATTTTATTTAAAAGTTTTTCGATTCTTCTCTGAAAATAATTGATTGCCATTATCAGTCCTTTTTTATCTCGTTGGAAATAACATTATTAAAATATTCAATTTCCTTATCTATCTCATTTAGTGCTTTATTGATCTGCTCTATTTTATAATTTTTATCCTGAAAAACCGTTCTATATATTTCAGCCCAGCTTTCGTAAATCTGATCTAATTCAGAAATTAACTTTTCTATCTTCTTAAGTTTGGCTTCATCCGAACTTAAAGATGGAAGCAACTTTTCTTTACCAGCAGAAGAATATGCCACCACCTCTTCTGGTGTTGTCTTTTCCTTTGACGACTTTTTCACTCTTCCAGATTCCTTATAAAAATTTGCATAAAAGGAATCTTCTACTTCCATCGTTTTCTGTTGCTTTTTTTGTGTAATGTCAGCCTTCAACTTGACATGAAAACTACCGCCGGCTGCCTCTGTTGAAATCTCCCATCTGGTTTGAAATGAACCTTTTGGGGGGATTTTTAATGCTTCAACTGTTTTTTCTCCACTCTCAAGATAAAACCCCTCCGGTAGTGTGATGTCAAGAGAAAGTTTTTCTATCTCTTCTGATGACCTATTCACTAACATAGCCACAATTGGAATTGGCAGTTCTTTTGGCTCTTTTGGAATATTTAAGGTTAGCAGAAAATCCTCTTCGGTGAAAATATTTGCTCCCATAACACCATAAATTGTTGCTGCTTCAAAGGTTTGATTATATTCGAGTTCCTTCGGGTCATAAAATATACCAACAGCACCATCGTATTGAGTTGTTCCCCTTCTTCTGAAATCGTAGCTACTATTTAATTTCAGATTCCACAAATCAGAAAGCCTGTCCCATGTAGAAAAAACTACCCTATCAGGTTTGATTGCCTCATATTTCTGTAATATTCCCTGAACTTTAATTTCTGGATTCTCGAGATCATCCATTGTAGACCAGTAGAGAGGAATGTCATCCTTTGCAACCTGGGTCTCATTTGAGAATATTCCCCTTTCTGCAATATTAAAGAACCTTGGCTCTTTATCCCCAAGCTGTACATCAAGAACAATTGCTATCCCTATTTTTGAAGTATTACCATTATTTTTGACGGAACAATATGCAAGAATATTATCAGGAAAGCCAGTAGAGGGATTATGAACGGGTTTCAACTCACTCAGTACAGATATATTTCCATATTGCCAGGCAGAAATAACCTTTCCATCATCTACATAAGGTTTTCTCAACCATTTTCCCTTTTCGCTTCCATATATTACAGTTCTACCATCAACATAAATGGCAATAAGGCTTGTGTATGGTGGTCTTGAATATAAAAGTGCTTTATTATTATCAAGAGGATTTGCTGGATCGCCTTCAAGTGTTTTGAAAACTATTCTTCCATTTTTTTTATCCATACCTGCAATAATATAATTATTGGAAATTGTCACAAGCTCTGGAAAAACTTGACTTACAGATAAAAGAAAAGTGAAAAAAACTAAAAGAAATTCAGCTTTCATTCAAAATTTTCCTCTTTTTCCTTTGCGATTTTATCCAGATATTCCATTTTCAATTCGAGAAGTTTTTGTTTTATTTCAAGCAGGGTTAATATTTTTTTAAGGAGCTCCTTTTCCTTATCAAGTTTTTCCTTTCTCTCTTTCTGTATTAAGATGTTCTTATTCGTGACTGCTGGCAAATTTGAGATTGTTTCAATGTTTTCTCTAATTCCGGAAAGAGTGGCAAGCTTTTCTCTTACTTCATATGCAAAATATGATTCAGGGTATTCTTGCAATATCTTGTTATATGAAGAAATAGCTCTTTCTCTGTCCCCCTTTTTTAGATATGCCCTGCCAAGCCAGTAATAAGATGAAGAGATAAGCTCCTTTTCTTCTGGATGTTTCATTATAAATTCCTCAAGTACTCCTATTCCTTCATCAACTCTATCCGCCATAATAAGTGTTCTTCCAAGCTTATAAAGAGCTTTAGAAGAAATTTCTTCATCCCTGAACTTTGAAAGTACAATCCGGTAATATGTTATGGCTTTACTAAAATCTTCTCTAATAAAATAAATATCTCCCAAAAAATAATATGACTTTGAGATATAAGCCCTGAAAGCCTCTCTGTCGTGGTAAGGTTTTCTTGTAATTATAATAAAATTTGTCTCAGCAGTAAACAGATCTCCCTGCCCGATGCTAATGAGGGCATTTTGATATAGTTTCCTAACCTCACCAATTTGGTCAGCAGAATATAGGAGAGCAGAAGAAAATAAAAAAAATATTAAAAAAAATCCCATTTTTACCCTATCTACATATAAATTCGGATTAAAAGATTATAAATGCATACAATTGCGATGTCAAGAAACAGGGGCTTAAAATGTAATGGAAATTAAGTTTTTAAGCAATCAGGTAGTTTTGAATTATAAATCAATAAAAAAACAAATTTATTATTGACTTTTGGAAAAGTTTTATTTAGTATAATAATTGAAATCTATCAGCAGGGAGGCTTATTATGAAATTTATAATTTCTTTTTTAGCTTTTCTTTTGATTTTTTCAGGTGCTTTTTCACTGGAGATGAAAGACATTGGTTTTCCTTTCAAAAAGTTTGTTTACGATGCTGTCGGTATCAAGTATTCTGATATTCAGAATGTTACAGTAAAGAAGGAAACTCCAAAGATTTATGAATTCACCTATCAGGGCAAATCCTACAGGGCAGAGGTATTTGTTTATGGGGCAATCTATCTTGAAAGAGAAGGGCAGAATCCCTTACTAATAAGCTTTGACATAAGAGAATTCAGATTTGGCGGTCGCTTCAGGGTCTTTTAACTTTTGAAATGAACTCTCCATCCGACAGCTGTGTTTTGACTTCTTGGATTGTTTGAAGTTCATTTACTGAACGGAGTATTTTCCACTTTGCCTCGGGAAATGAATAGTAGCTTGTAATTGAAAATCCTCTTTTTAATACAGAGGTTGGGTCAAATGCTTTAAGCTTTTCAGTATAAAGCTTTAAGTCGTTCTTGACAGAGCTTAAATACCTTTCAAGCTGGTTAGTATTTCTTATAGAAAGATTATCAAGAAAGAGTTTTTTTTGCTCTATATCCTCTATAATCCGATTAAATAAAAACTCCCTTCCTCTTATCTGAAGAATTTTTTTAATGTTTTCAATCCTGCTTTCTATCAGAAGATTGAGTTTTCCTTCAAGATTTTCAATATGCTTTAATATTTCACGTTTGTCTTTAACCACAAGCTCTGCAGCCGCTGATGGAGTGGGCGCCCTTAAGTCAGCCACATAATCAGCTATTGTATAATCTATTTCGTGTCCTACTGCTGAAATTATGGGGATTTCAGAATTATAAATTGCCCTTGCAACCACTTCCTCGTTAAAACTCCATAGGTCTTCTATTGACCCCCCACCCCTTCCCACTATGAGAACATCAAGATAGCCTTTAAAATATTTGTTTGCAATCTCAATTGCCTTTGAAATTTCAAAGGCTGAGTTTTCACCCTGAACTGAAACTGGAAATAATACAATATCAACGCCGGAAAATCTTCTTCTTGTTACATTAAGGATATCTCTTATTGCTGCTCCTGTTGGAGAGGTTATAACACCAACACATTCTGGAAAATCCGGTATCTTTTTTTTGTGAGAAGAGTCAAAAAGCCCTTCCTTTTCAAGCTTCCTTTTCAATTCTTCAAATTTCTGTTTTAATAACCCTTCCCCTAAAAGCTCAACCTTATCAATAAAAATGGTGATATAACCCTCTTTCTTGTAATAGGTAATTCTACCGAATACTATAATTTCAAGACCTTCTTTCAGGAGGGTTTCAACGTTCTGCCTTGCAATTGAACTTGACATTATAACAGCAGAGATTTTGGCAGAGGAATCCTTGATGTTAAAGTAAATATTGCCATTCTGATGAAACTTGAGATTTGAGACCTCTCCTCTCACCCAGAGAGGAGGGATATTTTCATTTACAAGTGAATAAATATACTCTGCTACACTCGATACTGTAAAAATATCGCCTTTGTAATCTGGCATTATTTGATATTGTATCTTTTCTTGAATCTGTCAACCATACCACCTCTTTCTACCAGCTTTTTCTGACCGGTATAAAAGGGATGGCATTTTGAACATATTTCCACATTTATTTCGGCTACTGTGGTGCGAATTGTGAATTCATTTCCACAGGTGCACTTAACCTTTGTGTCATAAAGCTGGGGATGTATACCTTCTTTCATACCTTTTAACCTCTTCACTAACTTCAGTATAATATTATATTAAAAAAATAAAGATAAGTCAAAAAAAAACTGAAAGATTAATAATTTTTTGCTAAAACAAACGAATTTTTATAAGCTTGCGGTAGGCAAGGTTAGCCTTACTCATTGCCTATCATCTGCTGAAAACCGTTTTACAAAATAAACAACAGTGCAATCAAAAGAAATATTAGCATAATAAGAATTGCTATAAATGTTTGAAAAGGACTTTTCTCAAAAATGAAGGATCCTTCTTTTTTATCTTCTTTCTCATAATATTCGCTATTTGTGTATCTCGGGGGTGTCTCGGTTTTTTGAGTTTTTGTCTCTTTCTGGGGAGGGGGTTGTTTTTGCTGTGTTGTAAAGCTCCTCTTTCTTGCCTGAATCCTGACCTTGCTGCCCACCAGAAAGCTTCCATATATGCCAGGTCCAAACTCTACCCTTACTCCATAGTTCCCTGTCACCTCATCAAGCTCCTTGTAAACCATCATTGCATAAATTGCCCCAGCCTGAAATGATTCAGGTGAGACCATAGAAAGAACAAATTGTACAATATCCCTTTCATCCTTTATCTTAAGAAGTATCTCATCTCCATATTCAAGATTGCCAAGTTCTATACCACCTATTGGAGCAAGAACAGGTTCAACCTTAAGATTTAAGATAAGTAAAAGGTCTTTGGCACTCTTTTTGTTTGCCTTCTGCCCGAGAGGATTCTGTGAAAGGAAATTCTCAAATGCAAACACATCTGTCAGTTCAACAGCAGTTTTTATTGAAAGCCCTGAATCCATAATAATCTTTGCTATTTCATTAATTAAAAATCTTTTCAGGTTTACCTGATCAATATTGCTAGAATCAACAAAAAAGTTGGTAACATATCTAAGGTTTTCAGGGACCAGAATTATTCTCTCAAGTTCATGAGAAAGCTCTAAATTTGCCGCATTACCATTTGCATATTGATATAGCTCATTGTAAAAGTCCTTCCAGGAAGCTTCAATGTTTATTCTTGAGAGAGAAGCATCGCTTGAAACTACAAAGAAAACATAGCTCAGTTCTTTAAGTTCAAAATTATAGGCAAAAATAAATGCTCCATTAAAAATTTTCTTGTTTGTAATGAATTTCCCCTTTAGAAAGACAACACTTTTTTCAGCAGCTTCAAGTATTTTTATAGCTGCTTCTAAATCATCTTTTGTAAATTTAAGTAACTTCTGTGTAAAGTCCTGCGGCAACTGATAGTTTTTAGAAAGTATTTCGGCTTCCAGTGCCATATATTATCCCTCATCCCTTTTCAGTATTGTTTTTATTGCCTTTGCAACAACCTCCGGTGTAGTGTTTATTTTTCTATTTTTTACCTGAAAACTAACCTCACCTTCTCTATAATCCTTGCTTTTTGTAGCCTTCAGCTCTCTTTCCATTTCCTTTAACTTCTGGCTTTCCTCTAATATATCCGGTGTTGATGATGGAGTCTCGGTTGCCATACTTTCTTTAAGTTCATCCTTTTCTTCATAGGTGGAAAAATCATATCTATCCACTTTTTTTTCTTCAGGAACTTCAACTTCTTCTTTTCGTTGTGCTTTACTCTGGTAAATCACATCCTCATATATATTTTTTTCCTCCTCGGAAACTTCCTCTTTTATATCGATTTTACCTGCCTTTTCACCAGTTACATCACTTCCCTTTTCAGAGGAGAGACTGAATAATTTTTCATATTCATCTTCTCCAATGGTATTGATTAAAAATATATCAAGGCCAAGTCCAAAAGCACCCAACAAAAGGGCGGTGAGAAGAGATTTTAAGAGTAGAATGACAACATTGCTTTTTGAAAACAAACCAAGGATAATCGAAAATACTCCCCCGAAAACAAAAAATGCTATAAAAAGCTTTCTCTTTAAAAACTTGACCATCTTTTATCTATCTCAATATAATAAATATTCAGAAAAGTATACTTACATCTGAGATCTTCACATAACGTATACTTTTATTATATAAAAAGAAATGAAAAAATGTCAATATTAATTAAAGATAAATTTCAGCATATAGCAGGTGTGTTATGTCGTCAGATGTAACCTCACACACCTATCTGATTACAGTATATATAAATGGGGAGTATATGAAATTTAAGTTCTTCATCCTTTTGTCTTTATTAATATTTTTTTCACTAATTTTTATTTTATGGAATTATGGGATAAATATACCACAAAGGATATTGATATTGAGACTTAATATATTCTTTCAGGCAATTATTGTAGCTGGCATCCTCTCACTAAGTGGCTGGATTTTACAGATTTTACTTTTTAATCCCCTTGCAGAACCTTACCTTCTCGGAGTAAGTGGAGCTGCAAGTTTTGGGGCGGTGATTTCTGTTTTTTCCGGTCTTACCCCCCTGATTTTTTTCAGGACATTTTTTTCACTTTCAGGAAGCCTGCTTTTCATTTTTGTTTTGATCCTCTGGGGAAGTAGAAAAAACCTCTTTTCAATAGAAAGAATGGTCCTTCTTGGCATTTCTTTTAATTCTTTATTTTCTGCTCTAATAATTTTGTTTCAGAGCTTTTTATTGCCAAATGACTTTTATTCATCTGTAAGATGGCTTATGGGAAATTTTGACTACATTTCTCTAACCGAGTTTCTTTTACTTTTGAGTGGAATTCTTGTATTATTGATTTATTACTCAATTTTTAGAAAAGAACTTTACATTTACCAATCCGGCGAGGAAATGGCAGTAGCAGTTGGTGTCGATACAGAAAGATTGAAATTTTGTGGATTTCTTTGCGTAGCATATGCGACAGGTGTTTCAGTAAGTATCTGTGGTATGATTGGATTTTTTGGTCTTATAGTTCCTCATATTGTAAGAATGTTATTCTTTGACTTAAAAGATAGGATTTTGCCCCCTGTTTTGCTGATAAGCGGCGTGATTATAACCTTTGCATTATGGGTTTCAAGAAATGCCCTTGAAGGTACAGTGATACCCGTTGGCGTAATAACCTCACTTTTAGGTTCCCCTTTCTTTATATACCTCATACTAAGAAAGAAGCCTACATCTTAAAAAGCCTTGAGAGGAATTCAATTTCTTCAGGTTCTTCGATAAGCCTCTTTATGTATCTGGATGGATCTCTACGCAGATCTACCTGTATTGGAGTTCTTAATGGCTTGCCCTGAAAGTTTTTTAATATTAGAAGCTCAGGCCTCAAGCTGTGTTCATTATCTTTCTTTGTAATATATGCTGTTTCACCAGTATTTAAAATAACATATGCCCCTACTGGGAAGAAAGATGCAATTTTGTTCATTCTCGCCATCTCATTAACAAATCTATTTGAAACAAAAGGATTAAAGTATATCTCACTTTTTCTAAGAATATATATCAAAGCATCATTCAGGGAAAGTGCCTTTTTATAAGGCCTGTCAGTGGTAAGAGCGTCATATACATCTGTTACCGCCACAATGGAAGCAAAATTTCCTATTGCATCCTCTTTTAACTTTAAGGGATATCCACTCCCATTCCACCTCTCATGATGTAATAAGACTGCTTTCTTTACAAAATTACTGATACTTGTATCATCCTTTATCAATTCATATGCATAAATGGGATGTCTTTTCATAATCTGGAATTCTTCAAGCGTTAAAGGGCCATTCTTATTCACTATCTTTGATGGAACCTTTATCTTACCTATGTCGTGTAAAAAACCAGCCATTGCTATGTCCTGCGTATAAATGTGGTTATATCCAAGTTTTCTTGTAAGATACATTGAAAGAATTCCAACATTTATTGAATGATAGTAGGTATACTGGTCGTAATTTTTTAATACCAAAAGATTTAAAAATTTTTCCGGATTGTTTTCCATTTCATGAAAAAATCTCTCTATACTCAAACGGGCTAACTTAATAGACTTCAATTTGCCAAACTTTATTTCATGGGCTATTTCTTCAATTGTTTCCGCGGCGAAATCAAGCGTTTCCTTTGAAAACATCCCTTCTTTTTGAAAATCTTCAGACTTGAATCTCGGAGGAGAGTAATAGACAAATTTAACGCCACTTGTTTTTAGATTAAATATAAAAGAAAAAGAAAGGGGTTTTCTTGCTGGCCAGAGAAGATCACCTTTTTCATTGTAAATCATGCCAGAGAGAATCATACCTTCTTTTAAGAATTTAACATCAATAGGTTTGAACTCATCATTATTCATATTTAACTAATATTCCTGATAAAAATCTTATTTTCTTAACTCCTTATAAATCTCTGAAGCCTGCACTTCCATGTTATTCTGGTATTTTCCGCAGTATTTCGTCTCACAACCCTTTACCTCATGATAATAAATCTGGCATATTTCAATACCGGGATATATGATAACTGGCTTTACTACAGATATTTCGAGCGTCCAGTATCCAGAAAAACCCACATCACCAAACCCAGCAGTTGCATGTATAAAAATCCCGAGCCTGCCAATACTCGATCTTCCTTCCAGCAAGGGGACATAACATTCTGTCTTTGTATATTCAAGAGTCCTTCCGAGGTAAAGATTACCTGGCTTCAGGGTATAACCGCTTTCCGGTATCAAAATTTCCTTTATAGAAGTCGGTTTTTTCATATCAAGAACTTCATCTTCTACCAAAAAAATTCTGTCGTGAAGACGAAGATTGTAGGAGTTGGAATTTAACCTTTTGCGATCAAAAGGTTCGATGATAATTTCCCCACGTTTCATTGCCTCTAAAATCTCTCTATCACCCAGTATCATAATCCTACCCTAAACTTGAGAGGGCTGACTTTAGCTTTTCAAGCTCTGATTTCCAGTTTGCAAGCTTTTTTTCTTCTCTCTCTATTACTTCCATTGGTGCTTTCTCCAGAAAGTCTGGATTTTTTAGCTTTGTTTCTGTTGACTTAATCTGCACCGTCAGTCTATCAATCTCTTTCTGAAGTCTTGTTCTTTCCTTATCAACATCCAGAAAATCCTTTGCATTTATGTAAATTTCAAAACCCTCCCCTACTCCTGCAATATCAGTTGAGGCTTTAAAATAATTTTCCACTATTTCTATATTATTTACCTTTGCAAGCTTCTTAATGTGTAATTCAAACTCACTGAATCTTTCTGAAATTGTCTTCTTTTCAAGCTTTATCTTAACATCTACATTAAGTGAGGGAGGAATTTTATTCTCACCCCTTAAATTTCTTATATTGTAGATTATCTTTTTTAAAAACTCCACTTTTTTCTCGTCTTCTTCAAAAACCATCTTTTCATCATAGACTGGAAAGCTGCTTTTCATTATGGTCAATGAATCCTTTCCGGGTAGGGACTGGTAAATCTTTTCACTGATGAATGGCATAAAGGGATGTATCATCTTTAAAATATTTTCAAGCAAAAAGACTAAAATTGAAGCTGTATCTATTTTTGCTTCAATATTCTCTGAGTACAATTTTATCTTAGATATTTCAATATACCAGTCACAGAACTCATTCCAGATAAACTCATAAAGAGTTACAGTGGCATCGTTAAATGAAAAATTTTCTATCTCCCCTCTTAACTTCTTCAAAGACTTATTAAACTTAGTAAGAATCCATCTGTCAAAAACATCCATTTTGACATCGGATAGCTTTTTTAACTTTAAGTCCTTCGAATTATTAAGTATAAATCTTGCGGCATTCCAGATCTTATTTGCAAAATTTCTTCCTATTTCGCACTTTTCATTGTCATAAAATATATCATTTCCAAGTGGTGCAAGCCTTAAAATGGTATAACGCAGGGCATCTGCACCATATTCCTTTATTACATCAAGCGGGTCTGGTGAATTACCGAGGGATTTTGACATTTTCCTGCCAATGTCATCTCTAACCGTACCTGTAAAATAGACATTTCTAAAGGGTATCTCATTTAAAAACTCCATACCAGCAATTATCATCCTTGCAACCCAGAAAAATATTATTTCAGGTGCTGTAACAAGCGTCTCGGTGGGATAATAATACTTTAAATCCTCATCTATTTCAGGCCACTTGTGAACAGCAAATGGCCATAACCAGGATGAAGCCCAGGTATCAAGCACATCGGGATCCTGTGTGATATTTTTGCTACCACATTTTTCACATTCTTCAGGCCTTGAAACATATGCATTATAGTAGCCACAATCATTGCAATAAAAAACAGGTATTCTATGACCCCACCATAGCTGCCTTGAAATACACCAGTCCTTTATGCTTTCAAGCCAGTGAAAGTAGATCTTTGTCCATCTTTCGGGAAAAAATTTTATCTTTCCTTCTTTTACCACCTCTATGGCCGGTTTGACAAGCTCCTCCATCTTTAAGAACCATTGCTCCGAAAGATACGGTTCTATTGGTACATGTCCTCTCTCGCTATAACCCACCTTGTGAGTGTAATTCTCTATTTTTTTTAGGTATTTTAATTCCTTCATTTTTTCTACAACTGCTTCCCTTGCCTCAAATCTGTCAAGCCCAATAAACTCCTCCGGAACATTGTTATTTAACGTCCCATCCGGATTGAGGATATTTATAACATCAAGATTATGCCTAAGACCGATCTCATAATCATTTGGGTCATGGGCTGGAGTTATCTTCACCACACCAGTTCCAAATTCCATATCGACATACTCATCTGCAATAACCGGAATTTCACGGTTAACAATGGGAAGAATTGCAGTTTTGCCAATATATTTTCTATATCTCGGGTCGGCTGGATTTACTGCAACTGCCGTATCACCAAGCATTGTCTCGGGTCTTGTGGTCGCTATTTCTAAAAAGTCCTTTGAGTCCTTTATGGGATATAGAAAATAGTAAAGCTTTCCTTCAACCTCTTTGTAGTAAACTTCCTCATCCGATATTGCAGATCTTGAAACAGGACACCAGTTCACAAGTCTGTAGCCCCTGTATATGTATCCCTTTTTGTAAAGCTCAACAAAGGCATAAATAACAGCCTTATAATATCCTTCATCCATTGTAAACCTTTCCCTGTCCCAATCACAACTACAACCAAGCTTTTTCAGCTGGGAAATGATTATCCCGCCATACTTTTCCTTCCATTCCCATGCATACTCAAGAAACTTCTCCCTGCCGATCTCAAACTTATCTATCCCCATCTCAGCAAGATATTTTGTGACTTTTGCCTCTGTCGCAATAGAAGCATGATCGGTACCCGGTATCCAGCAGGCTTCATACCCATTCATTCTGTAATATCTTATGAGCACATCCTGTATCGAATTGTTTAGGACATGCCCCATATGTAATACACCGGTAACATTGGGAGGTGGCATAACTATTGTATAAGGCTTTTTTGACTTATCAACTTTACTTCTAAAAAACTTATTCTTCAGCCAGAAGTCATAAATTTCATCTTCAAATTCAAGATGGTTATATGAAGAGGTAAGAGCTTCTCTCATTTTTCTACCCTTATGTGCAAAGGAATAAATATTTTAAATTGAAAATGAGCTACTGTCAAATTATTAGGAAAATTCAGAACAAACCAACTTTTTTAATCAAACGTTTGATTGCTTTTTTAAAAAATTTGTCTTAAAATTTTATAACAACTTTGAGGTTGAAAATGTCATTTGAAGAGTTTTTGAGAATATTCGAGCAGATACTGAATGAATTTATTATCCTGAATGAGTATTTTGACTCTGTAACTTACTCGCGAACACAGGATTATGATGCTGTGTTCTTTAGCTGGGTCAAGGATATGGCAAGAAGATACAAAAATATATATCTTTCAATGCATTGGGCTACAAGCGCCCCTTTGATTTCAAAAAATCAGCTTCTTTTTGACTCAAAGTACAGAGATGATTATTTCTGTGAAGTGAAATACATTTTCACCGAAATCTACACAAAAAATTTCAGGGAAAGATGTTATTCTTATATTGATAACCTTAAAGCAATAGTATCGAGTTTCGAGAAATTCAATAAAAACTATAGTGAAAAGCCAGATACAACCCTGAATGAGTATGAAAATGATTTTTCAAAGTGGAAAAATGAAATCACTCAAAAAAATTCTGGACTGGCAATTGATATTCACTGGTTCAGAAGAACTGAAAGGATAATAAATAATGGGCTTTTTTTTAATGTGATGTTTAAGGACGAGTTTTTATTTCAGTTGAAATGTAAACCTTATGAAGAGAAAGTTCAGGAAAAATATATTACAATGGATGAATATTTAGATTCTGTTTAAAAATATGAATGATGATATAAGGAGAGCTTATGCGAATCCTGAGTGGAATGCAACCAACTGGTTTTCTTCACCTTGGTAACTATATCGGTGCACTTAAGATATGGGTCAATCTGCAAAACGAGCCATCCAATGAGCTTTATTATTTCATTGCAGACCTTCATTCTCTCACTTCAAATCAATCAAAATACAAAGAGGAAACAAACCTCTATATTTTCAATATGGTTGTCGACTGGCTTGCTGCTGGTATTGACCCCGAAAGGTCTGTGGTTTTCTTGCAGTCCGACATTCCTGAACATTCCGAGCTTTTTACACTTTTGTCAATGATTACACCTTTAAGCTGGTTGGAAAGAAACCCTACATACAAGGAAAAAATGGAAGAAATAGAAAACAAAGAACTTGACAACCTCGGTTTTTTTGGTTATCCAGTTCTTCAGGCTGCTGATATTACCTTATATAAGGCTGATGCTGTACCTGTCGGAAAGGATCAACTGCCCCATCTCGAGATATGCAGGGAAATAGTCAGGAGGTTCAACTATTTTTATAATTGTAACGTTTTAGTAGAGCCACAGCCTATTCTGTCAAACGTCCCGAAACTTAATGGGCTTGATGGTAGAAAAATGAGCAAATCGTATAACAATGCAATATATCTCTGTGATGACGAAAAGACTTTGAGAGAAAAGGTTATGTCAATGGTTACAGATATAAAAAGGGCAAGAAAAAGTGACCCCGGTCACCCAGACGAATGCAACCTTTTCAGCTATTATGAGGCATTCTGCAATGATGAAAACTTTAAAAAGGAAATCAGAGAGGAATGCATTTCAACAAAACTGGGATGTGTCGAAGACAAAAAGAGACTTTATGAGTTCTTGCTGGATTTCCTTTCAGATTTTAGAAGAAAAAGATTGGAGTTTGTAAATAAAAAAGATTACATTTATGATATATTAGCGGAAGGAGCAAGGAAAGCAAAAGAAGTTGCCCGAAAAACTATGGAGGAAGTGAGAGAAGCTATCGGGATGAAAAACAATGTGAGATATAGAGGGTTGAAATGATAGGATTTTTAAGAAGTGGATATTCCATCCACATTAGAAATTTTGATGGCCCACTGGATCTTTTGCTTGAACTTATCAAGAATTATAAGCTGAACATAACAGAAATATCTCTTTCTGAAATTACAGAGCAATATCTTTATTACCTCAGAACTATGCAATTTTTTAATATTGATGTTGCCTCAGAATTTTTTCTGGTGGCAGCTTCTCTTATTTATATAAAGAGTAAAAAATTACTTCCTTCCCAGCAGAAAGAGGAGGAAGATCTATTAGACGAGGAAGAGCTCATTAGAAAGCTTAAAGAGTATAAACTATTTAAGACTTTGGCAAGAATTCTCTGGAAAAAGAAAGAAGAAGGAGACATATATTTTTCAAGGCAATCTTTCCTTGTAGTGCCGGGTATGAAAAAAATAAATGACCAGAAACTTTATGTGGGTGATCTGATAAATTCGCTGAAAAGATATAAGGGGGCATTTATCAAAAAGCCCATTCCCATAAAGAGAAGAGAAGTAAGTGTAGAAAAGAAGATGGAAATGATAATCTCCTTATTAAAGAAGAAAAGACTTGTCCTATGGAGTGAGCTGGCCTTAATTGAAAAGACAAAAGTTGATAGAGTGGCAACCTTTCTCGGAGGGCTTGAACTGTCTTTCAGACAGAAAGTGCTTCTATATCAACTAAAGCATTTTTCAGAGATTGAAATAAGGGAAAGGGGTGCATAAAAATGCGAGATTCCCTTTTTCTTAACAGGACATACTCAAAAAATGAACTGAAAGGACTGCTCGAAAGTATACTTTTTGTAAAAGGAAAACCTGTTACATATAAAGAGCTAAAAGAAACTTTGGAAATGAGCACAGAAGATATAAATAATCTCGTAGACGAGCTTAATGCGGAATATAAAGATAAAAAGCATGGTTTTGCAATAATAAATGTTGCAGAGGGGCTTCAACTTGTTACTAACCCACACTATAAGGAAGAACTCGATGAGATTTTTGGTAAAAGGAATGAATTTCAGATTTCAAAATCCGCACTCGAAACGCTGGCGATAATTGCCTACAAACAACCTGTTACAAAAGAAGAGATTGATAGCATAAGAGGTGTATCAAGCACAAGGAGTATAAACTTGCTTTTATCTCTAAAATTGATTACAATTAGTGGAACGGATAAGGAATTAAGTCTTCCGGTTTATTCAACTACTGATAGATTTTTAGAATTATTCAGGATAAATGACCTGAAAGATCTTCCTCCACTGGACAAGATCGATTTTAACCTTGAGGATAATGAAGACTATCTTGAAGATGAAGAGGAAGAAATCTGCGAAGATTTAATGGAGTAAGCAAAAATGGCAGAAGAGATTTCAAAAATAAGAAAGGAAATTGATCAGATTGATAGAAAAATCGTTGAGTTACTTGACCAGAGAGCAGAGTTTGTAAAGAAGATTGGTGAGTATAAGAAACAAAATAATATCCCCATTTACCAGCCAGACAGAGAAAGGGAGGTAAAAGAACTTGTACTGGCGACATCAAAAAATATTTTTCCAAAAGAAGCCCTGCTTCAAATTTTCACAGAAATTGTCTCTGCTGCAAGATCGCTTGAAGAACCAATAACTGTTGGTTATCTCGGACCCGAAGGTACATTTACCGAAATGGCAGTGAATAAGCACTTTGGAAGTTCTGTAATAAAAAAACCTCTCCCTTCAATACCAGATGTTTTTAGAGAGGTGGAAAATGGAAAGTTAGACTTTGGGGTTGTCCCTATAGAAAATTCTCTTGAGGGCACCGTAAATATCACACTCGATGAGTTTATTGATTCCCCTCTGAAGGTGGTGGGTGAGGTTTTTATAAATGTACACCACAACCTTATGGCAAATGTTACATCAATCTCTGAAATAAAAAGGGTATACTCTCATCCCCAGACATTTGCCCAGTGCAGAATATGGCTTGAAACAAATATGCCAAATGTAGAAAAAATAGAGGTTTCAAGTAATGCAAAGGCAGCAAGTATGGTTCCGTGGGATAAGTTTTCTGCAGCCATAGGTGGAAGAATTGCTGCTGAAAAATATGGCCTTAACATCATAGCTGAAAATATTGAAGATAGCCCTGAGAATTACACAAGATTCTGGGCAATATCCACAAATGAGCATAAGCTTGAGAAGGCAGAAAAAACTACACTCCTTGTCTCTGTAAAAGATAAGCCAGGGGCACTTCTCAGAATACTTGAACCATTTCATCAGATGAATCTCAATCTTTCAAAGATAGAGTCCCGACCATCAAGAAGAAGACCGTGGGACTACATATTTTTTATTGACGTGGAAGGGAGTGTGAACAGCGAAGATTTTAAGAAGGCAATCGAGATAGTAAAGGAGAACTCTGTCTTTTTAAAAATTTTAGGCTCATACGCAAAAGGAAATTATTGAAATAATTTTTTTTCTGGTGATTCAAAGGTATATTGTTTTAATAGAAATATAGTTCAGAGGCTGTCCAAAAAGGCATTTTTTCTATAGACTATAGTTCCTTGAAGTAAAAAAAATAAATTAGGGGGTATTCTATGAGCAGAAAAAATCTGTTGATACTTTTTGTGCTTGGTTTCTTTTTGACATCATGTGGGGTAAGCATTTTCAGTGTTTTTCCCCACAGGGAGCAAAGGATATTGAAACCCTGACACTCTTGTTGAAATGGGACAGGCAAAATTGAAGGAAGGAAAATATGATGAGGCTTATGAGGCATTTGATAAAGCTCTATCTTTAGACCCTGACAACTCCTATGCCCTTGAGGGAATATGTACTGCCTATATGCTGAAGCAAATGGACTATGGCAAATTCCTAAATATTCTGACTCAGTCAGAAAAAACAAATTTCTCTCAATATCTTGGAATTTTATATGATATAAGCGCATTTACTTATACTCATCTACTCAAAATTATTGATGGCAGCGCTGACGGAAGAGTAAAAAGAGATGATGTTAATGTGAATTTTAGCTTTTTTATTTTTGGAACATTCTATTCAACATTTTTTATTGCTGACACCGATGAAGATACCAACATAATTGAGGATCAAGATGATCTAATCTTCATCAGCAACAATCTCGGAATGTCATTTCAGACAGCAAAAATAACAAACAATTTCTTATCATCGTTAAAACTTTTCCGGATATTAAGCAGAAAAAAAAACTCAATTTGACAGGATGTATGATAATGTAATGATTGCAAAAAATAATTTTTACAATAGCTTTGAGACTGAAGAATTCAAAAAAGAGGTTTCAAATATTGGAGAGTCTCTTGTAGAAATTAAATCAAATGTGGATAAAACGCTTGTGGATCTGGGAGTAAACACTAATAACAACACACTATCAATGACAGCTATGTTGTCAAACTCAGGACTTACAAATGTAGACTTAAATCAGGTTCCAGATCTTACACTTTTCTATCTTACAAATTCTGGAATTACAAACTATTCTCAACTCACAAATCTCTTAGCAGAAAATGGGTTCACAAACCAATCAGGAACTGCCGATGTTAGTACATTTGTAGATAATTTTACCAATGTATTTTCTGATACTACCTCGGTGGCGAACAACCTTTATGATACGCTTACAAATTATTATAAATAATGAGGGGGATTTTATGAAATTGTATAGAATCACTTTGCTTCTTATGGTTATTTTGGCTTTAAATCTCTTTGGAGGAACAGGTAAGGAAAGAAAAAACTATCTACCACCTATAGATATGATTGGTACTGGAGGAGCTGGAGTTGCAAGTTATGGAAAGACTGGAATGATTTTTATGAAACCCGCTTCCGTAGGAATAACCCCTGACTACTGGAAAATTATTATTCTTGACATGGGATTTAGTTTTAATAATGATATGGTAAAACTGGCAAACATTCTTTCCAGGATAATGGAGGAAAGTAAATCCGGTCAGTCAGAAGATACATTTTCTGATATCCCCTGGGAAGAGGTTGTTAAATTAAAAGCAAACTTTGGCATTACAGGTCCAATTTCTATGGGATATATCGGGCAGGGGTTTACTTTCTACTTATATGATTCTCTGCAAACCGCCTTTGGACTTGTACCATATGTTGGAATGCCCTATATAGATGCACTCGTATTCTGGGATATAGGCCTTGTGGCTGGTTACTCGAGAAAATTACCAGAAGAATGGATGGGTTTTGCAGAGCCAGTGGGAATTGATGAGATTTCTCTCGGGTTTTTAATAAAGTGGATACACAGAATAAAGTTTCAGGATGAAAGATTAAACTTCCTGAGTGCGGCTGATACCTTTATGGCAATGATGCAGGGTAGCACAAACAAGGGAATAGATTATGCCAATGCCTTTGGCCTGGATCTCGGAACCTTAATAAAATGGAATGAAATTGGCATTGGCGATATGGCATTGGGAATAGCTTTAAAGGATCTTTTTCTACCTTTTAGCTGGAATAGATATAACCTTGAGTTTCAAAAGATGAAGTCTCTTGATACAAATACAGCTTTCAGCCCATCTTTCGATATTGGAGTAAGCTATGTATTTACAGAAAACTATGTTGAGGGGATATGGAACTTTATTTTCTACAAGCCAGCCTTTTACTTTGACATTGTAAATTGTTTCGATTTTTCTGAAAGCTTCTTTAATAAACTAAGGTTGGGTGCAGAAACAAAACTCTTTAAATTTCTTGCTTTAAGACTCGGGTTGAATAAGGGTTATTTTGCCTGGGGATTGGGTATTGACATACCTGTACTGAAGGTTGATTTTGCATATTATACGGAAGAATTCGGCAGCTACCCGGGTAGTAACCCACAGGAAATTTATGTTATAAATATTGGCTTGCGAATTCTCTAACAATAAATAGGGGTGTCCCTGTAGAGGCGCACGGCCGTGCGCCTCTACGTGAACAAACGCACGGCCGTGCGCCTCTACGTGAACAAACACATTGCCGTGCGTCTCTACGTGAACGTATTGCCATACCTTCCCAAACGTTGGATGCCGTGCTTCTCTGCAGGGACACCCCATAATTCTTATTCCTTTGCCTTTTTCTGGAAAGGCAAAAACTTTACGTCCTGAGCTATTATACATATAGCAGATCTTGTCTTTCCTTCTTCCGTCTTCCACTTTGACTGCCTTAATTTCCCGGAGACTATTATTTTTTTACCTTTCTTAAGGTAAGTTGAACATATCTCTGCAAGCTTTCCCCAGACCTTTACATCAAAGTAGTTTGTCTCACTTGCCTTTTCCCCATTCTTATAGCTTACACATGAGTTTGCAAGTGCAAACCTCGTGAAAGCAAGACCATCCTGAGTATAGCGAAGCTCAGGCTCATTCACTACACCACCTTCAACAACTATCACATTTACACCAGACTGCATCTTTTCCTCCTTTTTTTCTTCTATATATCTTAATCAAAAAAAGTTGTTAAAACTTGTTAAGAAATAAAAATTTTTTACAAAAGTGACTTTTCTACTTATTCGTAGTATAATAAAAGAGTTCGTTTCAAGAAAAGGAAAATTTTACTTTTTGACCCAAGTTCAAATATTAATAAGGTTGAGGAATGAAGATAGATAACATTTCAATAAGGGATCTTGAACTTTTTGGAATTTATGAAAATGGGGAATTCAATCCAGAAAAGGGTATAATTTCTTTCTACAACCTGGCCAAGACAAGAGAAGGCAAACTCTTTGTAGAAAAATTCCTCAAATCACCGGCTCTCCATCTAAACGAAGTAGAAAAAAGACAGAAGATTTTACTCTACTTTGTAGAAAACATAAATCACTGGGAAAAATTCACAGAACATCTTGAGCTCCATGAGTTTGACGAAGTAAGAAGTTACCTGAATTCCAATCTCATAGATTTTTTCTCAAAGAACATACTTGTTTTCTTATATAGAACCTCACAGATAAAACTTCTTTACGAAAATATAATTGATGAGATACTTAATGGAATAAATTCTATAATCCACCTTTCTCAAAAAGCAAATCAAATCCTTGAACTGATAGAAACAAAAAAAACAACCTTACTCAATGACAAAGTTGAATTGATAAAAAGCATTCTCGAACTTGATGTTTTGAAAAACCTTCGGAATGTTAGAATTAGAGAACTCAGTATAATAAGATTGTTAAAAATTGATCACCGGATCAGGTTTGAATTAAAAGGTAAATTCTCTGAGTTGATAGGAATAATTGCTGAATTTGATGGAAGGATGGGACTTGCAAAAGCGTTTGTTGAATTTAAGTTATGCCTCCCTGCTTTTATAAATTCTAATGAACCTTTCATAGAGACAAAAGGATTATTTCATCCCCTGCTCAAAAAGCCAGTCAGAAACTCAATAGATTTCTCATCCGAAAAAAATTTTTTATTCCTTACTGGCCCGAATATGGCTGGTAAAACAACATTTTTAAAGACAATAGGAATATGCATCTACCTTGCACATACAGGTTTTGGTGTGCCAGCAGAGGATTTTAAACTATCTTTCTTTGACAGACTCATTACCTTAATGCTTTCTGAAGAAAATATTTCAAAAGGCCAGAGTTATTTTATGAGTGAGGTTTATCGTGTCAAGAAGATAGCAAAAAGCATTTCAAGGAATGAAAGATGCATTATTCTTATGGATGAATTATTTAAGGGAACAAATTTTGAAGATGCTTATGAAACCACAAGATCTGTAATTTCAAAAATGGTCACAATAAAAAGCTCCATTTACATTCTGTCTACTCATATCTTTGAGCTGGCAGAGGAATTAAAAAAACACAAAAATGTTATCTTCAAGTGTTTTGATGCGACAATAGAAGGGGGAAAGGTGAAATACCACTACTCTTTAACCGATGGAATTTCCAAAACAAAGCTCGGAATGAAGATACTTGAAAATGAGGGTGTGCTTGACATTTTTAATATAAGAGAGAAAAAGGAATGACATTATCTTCTTTGCTTAAAGATGTAAAGCTTGCCTTTTCCCCGAAAGATCTCGATAAGATAGAAATTAAAGCCATTGTTAATGATTCAAGAAAGGCTTTTAAGGACACACTATTTATTACATATTCTGGCTATTCCGGAGATGTTCACCATTACATTCCCGATGCCTATGAGAAAGGCTGCAGACATTTCTTGGTGGAAGCAAAAAAAATTGATGAATATAAGCTAAGTGATGCTTGCTTCATCGGAGTAGAAGACATAAAGGAAGCTTTATGTATAATTGCAAGGAATTTCTACAAAGATCCCACTTCAAGAATGAAGGTCATTGGTATTACCGGAACAAGCGGCAAAACAACAACAACATTCGCAATTTACAACGCCTTGAGATGGATGGGTAAAAAAACGGCTCTTATTGGCACTGTAGAATACAGAATAAATGATGAAATCTTTCAGTCTACCAATACCACACCGGATATACTCGACCTCTATGAATTAATAAAGGAAATGGAGAGCAAAGACGTGGAATTTTTAATTATGGAAGTTTCATCCCACTCCCTCGAACTGGGAAGAGTGAATGGTATAAATTTTGATGTCTGTGGCTTTACAAACTTTTCACAGGATCATCTGGATTTTCACCAGACAATGGAAAATTATTTTAATGCAAAATTAAAAATCTTTGACCTTCTCAATAAATCTACAAAGGAAAAAAAGGTTCTCATCGTCAATAAAGATATGGATGTTTTTGCAAGTATAAAAAAGAAGTCGCTATCTTATGATAAAATCAAATTAAAAACCATTTCCACAATGGATAGTAATGCTGATTACCACATAAAAATTATTAAATCAAACATCTCAAAAACAGTTTTCAGCCTTAATGATAGAAATTTTGAAATAGGAATGTGTGGCATTACAAACATCTATAATTTTGGCTTCGCTGCGGCAGTATTAAAAGAACTTGGCTTCAAAGAAAGTGAATTTGCAACACCATTTTTACACACATATGTGAATGGAAGAATGGAAAGAGTTTCAAACAATCTGGGCATTTCAGTAATAATTGATTATGCTCACAAGCCTGATGCACTCGAGAAGGTTTTAAAAACCATCAGGGAAATAATTAAAAAGAATGATAGAATTATTACAGTCTTTGGATGTGGTGGTGATAGAGATAAACTTAAAAGACCCATAATGGGGAAAATCGCTGGAATGTATTCCACCTACGTCATTATAACATCGGATAATCCACGCACAGAAAATCCATTCGACATAATTCATCAAATTGAAGAGGGGATAAAAGAAACCCTAACTCCTTACGAAATTATCGAAAATAGAAAAGAGGCAATATTCAGGGCAGTTGAAATTTCAAAAAAAGATGATTGCATTCTCATTGCAGGTAAGGGACATGAAAATTACCAGATAATAGGCAGAGAAAAATTTCATTTTAGTGATAGAGAGACAGTCATAGAAGCAATAAGAAAGGTCTCAAAAGGTCAGGGTTATATAACCACTCTGGCATTACAAAACCTCCTAAACTCTACAAGCTTTTCCCTTTCCTTTTCAAAAAGATTTTTAGAAGAAAATAAAAAAAGGCTTGTGATTGAAAACGTAATCCAGCTTTTGAAAGATATTTATCTTCTTAAGAACAATCAGCCTATTCATAACAGTGTTCTAAACTTTGCTCTCGAATTTGAAAAAATTTTCAACATCGAAGATCTTAGATTAATTTCAAAAATAGAAAGAGGCATAAGAACAAAAAAGGAATTTTATGAACTGGAAAAAAATCTAAGCACAATAGAACTCGAAAATTTAATTTCTAAACTTGGCCTGATTCTTGAGGAGATAAAAGATGAGATTAATAATTACCACTAAAAATCAGGGAAAGGCGAGGGAACTTAAATCACTCCTCGAAGAGAATTCAAGTATTCTCACTCTGAAAGAGATAGATTTCAATGTCAAAATTGTTGAGGATAAAGATACATTTATGGGAAATGCCGAAAAGAAAGCCCTGACAGTCTATGAATTACTGAAGGAAAGCTATAGGGACTATTTCTTCCTCGGGGAGGATTCCGGACTTGAGGTTGAAGCACTGGGAGGCAGACCAGGAGTCTATTCGGCAAGATATGCAGGCGAGAACGCCACAGATGACGAAAACATAAAAAAACTCCTTTTGGAAATGGAAGGCATCCCTTTCGAGAAAAGAAACGCTAACTACAATTGCAGTATGATGCTTATTTCTCCAGAAGGAAAGATTATAAAATCCAGCGGAAAATGTTACGGAAAGATTGCATTCGAGCCAAAGGGAACAAATGGCTTTGGCTACGATCCCATATTTCTGACAGAGGAATCCGGCTACAAAATTACAATGGCTGAATTAAGCGAAACTGAAAAAAATAAAATCTCACACAGAAAAAAGGCACTCGAGGGGATTTTAAATGAACTCAAATATTACTGAAAAGATTTTAGCATTAATAAAAGAAGAATTTTACTTTCGAGAAAATCAACCAGTAGAGAATCTTCTTGACGAAAAAGGGAAAAAATTGAAATTGCTTGAGGAAAAATGCAAGAATTGCCAGAAGTGTAATCTCTACAAGACTTCCAAAAATCTCGTCTTTTCTGATGGAGATTATAATTCAGCACTTGTGCTTGTAGGGGAAGCCCCCGGGGAAGAAGAAGACATACAGGGCAAACCATTTGTGGGAAGAGCTGGTAGATTACTTACAAGCATACTCGAGAATCTGGGGGTCAGAAGAAGTAGCGTCTATATCTGCAACATTTTAAAGCATCGCCCACCGGGGAATAGAAACCCTGAGCCTGAAGAGATAGCTCTCTGTAGCCCCTATCTTGTTGAACAGCTTTTAATAATAAAACCAAGGCTTATCGTCGCACTCGGTAATTTCTCCACAAAATTTCTCCTCAACACAAAAGAGGGAATTTCAAGCCTGAGAGGTATCATGAGAAAATCTCCCCTCGGCTATACAGTTTTACCAACATATCACCCCGCTGCAGTCCTCAGAAATATGAATCTGATTGAAGATTTTAAGATGGATATAAAAAAAGCAATCGAGCTGGTGGAAAAGGAGGATAAACCACTTGAATGAATTCAGAATGCTTAAAATAATAGGACAGGCAATAAATGATTATGATATGATAGAGGACAAAGATAGAATCGTCGCCGCCATTTCAGGTGGAATAGATAGTATTGTAATGCTTGTTTTACTTTACAAAAGACTTAAATATATTCCCATCAAGTATGAGCTTTTCCCTGTCATTATTGATAATTTCAATGGTGAAAATGAAGAATACAATAAAAAACTTGACAAGTTAAAAAACTACATTTTTTCAGCAACATCTACCGAACTAAAAATAATTCCAGTGCCTGCAATAGAATATCTCACAAAATCTCATAGACCAAAGCGCGACATATGCTACCTCTGCGCACAGAAAAGACGCACCGAGCTATTTAAATATGCAAACGCCATCGGAGCTAAAAAAATCGCCCTTGCACATCACAAGGATGACATCGTGGAAACCAATTTAATGAATATGTTTTATAAAAGAGAGCTTTCATCAATGCTACCAAAACTGCCCCTTTTCAACGGAACACTGACAATAATACGCCCTCTGGCATACCTTGAAAAGAAAGAGATTGAAAAGTATTTCTATTCTAATAAAGAAAATATCCTCATAATTGGTGAAGTGTGCCCCTCAAAGATTATGAAAAGAGATTTTAGAAGACTTGAGATTAGAAAACTGATTGAAGAACTTGAAAGTAAAATCCCCGGTGTTAAAAACAATATCTTTGCAGCATTCAGAAACCCAAAGCCAGACTATCTTTTAAACTACCTCTTTAATCCAAAGACAAGTGGCAGATTTAAAAGGCCATAAACACAAGCCCTAACAAATCAGAAAAATAGCATATGCTAATTAAAACATCACATTTCTATAATGGCTGTCCAAAAAGGCGAAAATGTCATTCTGAGCAAAGCAAAGATGCCATTCCGAACGAGAAAAATACTTTCACCTTATTATCATTGCATCTCCATAGCTGAAAAATCTAAACTTGTTTTCTATGGCATAACGATAAGCACTCTGTATCAATTCCTTGCCAGCAAAGGCATATACAAGCAAAAGCAATGTTGAGTAAGGTAGATGAAAGTTTGTGACCATCCCGTCCACAAGCTTGAATCTGTAACCTTCCTTTATAAACAAATCAGTATAGCCAGAATAAGCCTTGAAATTCCTTACATCACCAAAAATTGAGGCAATTGTTTCAAGTGTTCTTACAGAGGTTGTTCCTATAGCAGTAATCTTATTCTTTTCCATCTTTGCCTTCTTTATTAGCTCTATGTTGTCTGAATCTACTTCTATCCACTCCCTGTGAATTTTAAAATTATCAATGTCCCCTTCAACAGGCTTGAAGGTTCCAGGCCCTATATGCAGAGTTACAAATGCAAAATTTACTCCACTTTCTCTGAGTCTTGAAAGCAATTCTTCACTGAAATGAAAAGACGCTGTCGGAGCAGCTACAGAACCACTGACCTTTGCCAGAACACTCTGATACCTCTCATCATCTTCATCGGTGTATTCCTCAAGCCCCAGACTCTTCCTCCTTTTTATAATGTAGGGAGGCAATGGAACAACTCCAATTTTGTCAATATCATCAAAATCCAGATTCTTGTCAAACCTTATGAGCCTGAATTCTTCAACTCTCTCACCTATCTTTGCCACTACATTCCGGAAACAAACAGATGTCCCGGACTTAAACTTTCTTGAGTTCTTTACCATAGCCTTCCAGAGATTGCCCTGCACCCTCTCAACAAGCAATAAATCTACATTTCTACCACCTTCTGTCTTTCCCAGAAGCCTTGCTTTAAAAACCTTTG
Source organism: Brevinematia bacterium (assembly GCA_049968515.1). Taxonomy (GTDB): domain Bacteria; phylum Spirochaetota; class Brevinematia; order Brevinematales; family JAOACQ01; genus JAOACQ01. The sequence continues at coordinate 24,563 of JBMFQR010000008.1, read as the reverse complement.
TGTTGTTAAAAACAAGTAATTCACCTTTTTTAAAAAGGTCTGTTATCTCCCTGAATTTGGTTTCATAGAATCTATTCTCACCCCTTAACACAACAAGAAGCCTTGATTCTTCCCTTTTTTCTGCCGGCTTTTCAGCAATGAGTTCCTCTGGCAATTCAAAGTATAAGTCTTCAAGCCTCATAATATTATTCCTTCACTCCATCTTTTAAATTCTTTAAGACAAAAAGTATTTCCATGCCCTGGATAAACAGTATAATCATCCGGAAACTGCTTTATTAATTCAAGCGAATGACTCATCTCTTCCGAACTGCTTCCAGGAAAATCAACCCTTCCATATGAATTCTCAAAGATTAAATCCCCAGCAAATAAGACCTTTTCATCTTCATTAATAAGAATTATTGAACCCTTTGAGTGACCCGGCATATTTAATATCCTAAAATTAATTCCACATAAGCATATATTGTTTTCTCTGCCTTTTAACACTATATCAGCAGGTGGAGAAATAACTTTTTTGCCCATAAATATAGAAAGATTTAGAAAAGAATTTGTGAGCAAAGCTGCATCCATTTCATGAATGATAATCTTTGAATTATACCTCTCTTTAACCAGCGAATTCCCTTCAATGTGGTCAAAATGCCCGTGAGTGTTGATAATATATTCTATCTCAAACTCAGAAATTTCATCAAGAAAAGAACTGTCCGAAGAAGCGGGATCAATAATAAAAGCCTTTTTGCCATTTGATACCACATAGGTATTTACAAATATATCTCCAAGCACAAAGGTCGAAATCTTCACTTTGAATCTTCCTCTACCATAAAAATTGAGACATTCGACCTGTGAATGAGCGTCTGGGAAACTCCACCAAGTAACATTTCTTTTAGGTTTGTTTTGCCCTTCTTACCGATGACAATGATCGAAGGTTCTTCTGTGACTGAGTAATTCATTATCTCACTTATAGAATAACCAGTCGTAAGCAATGTCATCACCTTTTTGTACCCTACTTTCTCAAAATGCTCCTTTAACTTTGCAAGCCTCTCAAGATCAATCTTGTTAAATTCATCAATTTTGGCAGGATCCACATGCTTCAGATTTCTCAAATCCTGAACATGAAGTATCAGAAGCTCCTGGTCTTTATTGTTTAACATACTTTCAATATAAGGAATGCACCTTTCAGATGAAACCGAAAAATCAGTACAATACAAAATCTTTTTGAATATGTCAATACAGAAAAGACCCTGATTCTGCTTGCCTTTTTTTAGCTTATATATAAGTATAGGCTTTTTTGAATGCTGCACAACCCTCTCGGTTACACTTCCGAGAAGCACCCTCTCAAGAAATGAACTTCCATGCGAACCTATGAGAATGAAAGAAAAATCTTTCTTTTCAGCCATATCAACAATTTCAATCCATGGTATGCCAGTAATTATTTTATATTCCACTTTAAGCCCATACTCTTCAAGAAATTTCTTCCACTTAAATAAAAGCTCCTCTTCAAGTTTCTCACCAGTATAATTATTTTCCATGACTTCAGACACACTTATAACATGAAGCAAAGTTACTTCTTTCAACCCATTCTCTGCAAGACCTGCAATACACCCTATAATCTGCTCCGTCTCCTCTGTAAAGACCACGGGAAAAAGAAGCTTTCTTAACATAAAAAACCCATCCAGAAATTATTATTTTGATTATAGACAATGGAGGTAAAATTGTCAATTTAACATATCGATATCAATGATTACACACAAAAGTACAATCAATCAATTACCTTTCTTAAGTTGAAATAGAATTTCTTCTTCTACATACGTAAAATGTAAAGCAAGAAACATAAAACAAACTCAAAAAATCATCTCCAACTTTTTCAGTTTATACCACACTAAACCGAAAATTTCTGATAAAGATATGCAAATAAAAGGTGTTGTGTTTGATTTTAATGGAACCCTTTTCTGGGACACTGAAATCCATAATATCGCCTGGAATATATTTCTTAATAAATATGGAATAAATATGTCAGATAGAGAAAAATTTGAAATTATTCATGGTAAAAATAATGAGGATATTTTAAGATTGATATTTTCAAGAAAATTATCAGATGAAAAAATAAAACTTTTCATAAACGAAAAGGAAAAAATTTACCAGAACCTCTGCCTGAAAAAAGAAATGCAGCTTGCTATAGGTGCAGAAGAATTTTTGAGCTTTCTGAAAGAAAATAAAATACCCTTTACTATAGCTACAGCTTCAGGCTATGAGAACGTCTGTTTCTACTTTGAAAAACTCAAATTGGACAGATTTTTTGATCTTTCAAAGGTTGTTTATAATGATGGTAAAATAAAAGGTAAACCAGACCCGGAAATTTATTTAAAAGCAATTAAAATTCTCGGAATAAAAAATTATGAAACCCTCGTTTTTGAGGATTCACCCTCGGGAATTAAGGCAGCAGAAAATGCAAATGTCGGAAAAATTATTATAGTGGATTCAGCAAATGAAAATTACAACTCAAACTATCAAAAAATTAAAAGCTTTTCAGAGGTTGATAGAAATATTTTTTTTATTAATCCTACACTCTCTTCTGCGAAAATTAGTAACTAAACTTGATTTTTTTCCGATAAGTGAGTAAAATATAACAGAGTTTGTTTGCTGGAGGCTTGTTATGGGGCTCGAGTGTTTCCTAATAATTACAGAATCGCTGCACACTTCGTAAGCTACTTTATCCAGTTTACCTTCCTATTAATGACCTATAGGTGGCTCGTAGATTACCTATTTCTATTATTTTGATTCTAAGGCTTTCTGCCGGCTTTGAATCATACCCTTAAAAGTTGCTTTTAAAAAGGAGGAAATTATGATGAATTATAAAAAGTATAAGCCTTTTCCAAAAGTTGAAATGGAAAAAAGAGAATGGCCCGATAAGGTCATTACAAAAGCACCAATCTGGTGCAGTGTCGATTTAAGAGATGGAAATCAGGCTTTACCAATCCCTATGAATGTCCCAGAAAAACTCGAATTTTTTAAGCTGCTGGTTGATATTGGATTTAAAGAAATAGAGGTTGGATTCCCTTCTGCTTCAGAAACTGAGTATAGATTTATGAGGACCTTAATAGAAAAAAATCTCATTCCTGATGATGTTACTGTTCAGGTTTTAACACAGTCAAGAAAACACTTGATAGAAAGAACATTTGAATCACTTCAGGGAGTAAAATCAGCGATAGTTCACCTTTACAACTCTACATCGACTTTACAGAGAAAGGTTGTCTTCAGGACAGACAAAAAAGGAGCTATAGATATAGCACTTGAGGGAGCAAACCTTATAGAAGAATTGTCTAAAAAATTTGACAAGAGATCAAAGATTATAAAACAATACTCCCCTGAAAGCTTCACAGGAACAGAGCTTGATTTTGCCGTTGAAATTTGTGAGGCAGTGATGGACGTCTGGAAACCAACACCGGAAAATAAGATGATTATTAACCTGCCTGCAACGGTTGAAATGTCAACTCCAAATATCTATGCAGACCAGATTGAATGGTTTATAAAACATATAAAGAATAGAGATAGCGTGATAATCAGCGTCCACGCACATAACGACAGAGGCACAAGCGTGGCAGCATCAGAACTTGCCCTGCTTGCCGGCGCAGAAAGAGTTGAAGGTACACTCTTCGGCAACGGAGAAAGGACAGGAAATGCTGACATAATGACCATAGCATTAAATATGTTCTCCCAGGGAATAGATCCTAAACTTGACTTCTCCGACATCAATAAGGTAGTAGAAATCTATGAAAGATGTACCAGAATGAAGGTTCATCCAAGACATCCCTACGCAGGTGAGCTTGTCTATACTGCATTTTCTGGTTCACATCAGGACGCTATAAGGAAGGGACTGAATTACTATGAGGTTGAAAAACCTCAGTACTGGGAAGTTCCATACCTGCCAATCGATCCCTCAGATGTAGGAAGACAGTACGAGCCAATTATAAGAATCAATAGCCAGTCTGGAAAAGGCGGAGTTGCCTTTGTTATGGAACATTACTTTGGCTTTAAACTTCCGAAGGAAATGCATCCAGAGTTTGCACAGGTTGTCCAGAAGGTTACAGATGAGACTGGCAGTGAACTGAAACCAGAGGAGATTTTTGAGCTTTTTAAAAATGAATACATAAATATATCTTCTCCATTAAAACTTGTGAAATACAGAATTGAAGAAAATCAGGATCTTGCCAGAAATCACAACGTAGTGCATATCTTCTCACACCTGAACATAAATGGTAAAGAGGAAGAATTTAAAGGCATCGGTAACGGCCCCATTGATGCTTTCTTTCACTCCCTGCAAAATGCAGGGGTAGCAAAATACAAGTTTGTCTCCTATGAAGAACACGCTTTAAGCGAGGGCTCAGACTCAAAGGCTGTTTCCTATATATGCCTTGAAAATGAAGAGGGAGAGAAAAGATTTGGCGTTGGTATTGATGCCAATATCACAACAGCCTCTCTCAATGCGATAATATCGGCTATCAATAGATTCAACAAGAAATAGTAAATATGCTGCCTAAAAAGCTTTGGGCGGGTTCACCAGAAATGAACCAGCCCAAAGCCTATCTAATTAAAATATATAAAGTGGAAAATAGCGGCCAGCGGGAATCGAACCCGCGCCAATAGCTTGGAAGGCTAAGGTACTACCACTATACGATGGCCGCAACAATTAAATTATAACATAAACGAAAAGATTCTGTCAATAAAATTGAGAGGTATGGTTTGTGAAGGTTTTTCTGCATACCATCGGATGCAAGCTTAACCAGTTTGAGACTGAAGCTATAGCCGAATCCTTGAAAGAAAAGGGCTTCACAATTACAAAAAATTTAGAAGAAAGTGATATAGTAATCATCAATAGCTGTACTGTGACGGATAAAGCCGATGCAAAGTCAAGACAAACAGTTAATAAAGCTAAAAAGGCCGGAAAGTTCACAGTTATAACAGGATGTTATGCTACAACAGATTTTGATTATTTAAGACAACTGAATATTGCAGATATGGTGTTGAAAAATGATGCAAAATTTTCAATTCCCGATATTCTCTCTTCTCATTTTATTACAGGGTATATTGATACTTCAAAACTGAAAAAAACTAAATTTCCCCAGATAAGTTTCTTTGAAAGGACAAGAGCATTTGTCAAAATTCAGGATGGATGCAATAAGTTTTGTAGTTATTGCAAGGTGCCCTTCGCAAGAGGAATTTCGGAAAGCCTAAATGCATATAATATTATTGAAAGTGTTAATGCCCTTATAAAAAATGGATACAAAGAGATTGTGCTCACTGGAGTAAATATAAGTGCTTATAATGAAAAAAATTGTTCACTTTTCGATCTCGTTTGCCATATTCTGAAAATTAAAGGAGAATTTAGAATTAGACTTTCATCATTACAACCAGATGAGTTTGATATTAGATTTATTGAACTTCTCGACAATGAAAAATTCTCCCCACATTTTCACCTTTCACTCCAGAGCGGGAGTGATAGCGTCTTAAAAAGAATGAATAGAAATTACACCTCACAGGAGTTTGTAGAAATCTGTAATAAAATTTCAGCTAAAAAAAACTCCTGCGGAATTACCACAGACATAATAGTCGGATTCCCCCTCGAAACCGATGAAGAATTTAAAGAAACCCTTGAAATTTTAAGCAAAGTTAACCTGACAAGATTGCATATCTTCCCTTACTCAAGAAGAAAAAATACTAAAGCCGCTTCTTTAAAAGATATGCCCTATAAGATTAAAAAGGAAAGAGAAAAAAAAATAATAGAAGAGTTCACTAAAAGAGTGAAAAATTTTATAGAAAGAGAAATTTTGGGTAAACCCCAGATTGTCCTCATTGAACAAAAAGAAGGAGAACTTTTCACCGGTTATACCGGAAATTATTTTAAGATATATAGCAAAAAAAACTTAAAAGAAAATCAGTTCTTTTCTCTAACCCCTTTAAGTTACAGAATTAAAAATACAGAGGTGGAACTATTTGATTTTCCTGAAGAAAAATAAAAAGAGACTGCCCGACAATTTCCAAAAAATATAAACAATTGAGAATTTAACATTTCTGGTTTAAAATATACTGCGGAAAATAAGTTAGCCTTTGTGTGAAATAACCTTAAAGGAAGATTATTATGAGTGATTTAAAGGTTTCAATTGTAATGCCAGTCTATAATAGAGGATATCTGCTTGAAAAGGTGTTGTATCATCTTACATCTCAGGAGTATAGAAACATAGAATACGTTGTTGTGGATGATGGTTCTACTGACAACTCGAGGGAAGTTATAAGTAAATTCCCGATGGTTAAATACATTTACAGGGAGAATGGGGGTTGTGCAGCTGCAAGAAACACAGGTATATTTAATGCAACCGGAGATATAATCCTTTTTATTGACAGTGATGTTTTTGTCCCTTCTGATATTGCTACTATTCATGCAAAATATCACAGACTTTATCCAGACAGTATCATACAGGGACAGATAATAAGAATCATAAATGTAGAAGATGCCTTCAGAAGGAAATTTTCCCTCTTTGATTATTCACGTTCTTTTTTTGATACTGCCAATGTCTCCGTGGCAAAAAAACATCTCGAAAAAGTTGGAGGATTTGACGAAGACTTTAAAAAAGGTTGGGAAGACCTTGAAATAGGCTTGAGACTTACAAAAAATGGGCTGAAAATAAAGAGAATTCTTAAAGAAGGCTATGTATGGCATTATGAAGGAGATTATTCATATCAAGCCATAATGGACTTTTTTGAAGATAGAGCAAGAGAAGGACGTGCGGGTGTTGATTTCTATAAAAAATGCCCCACATTTCAGGTAAAAATGATGACAATGGCAAGCCCTTTTTTTATCTGGCTTGCAGATAAAATTTTTAAGCCAGAATATTATAAATCTCAAAAATTTTACGATAGAATAAAAAAGCTTATTGAAAGAAATAAGATTTCAAAGGCCATTTCAATGGTCAGGCTTGCAGGTTATTGCTTTTATTTCGAAGGTGTAAGAGAAAGATTAAGGGATAAAAATTAATATTACCTTATCCCGGGAGGTTAAAATGGCAGTACTTCCCATAGATTTACAGGTTCTATTTTCAAAGTCAACCGAACATTCTGAAAATATTGCAAGACATTCAAACGCTGCACAACTTGGTCAGCTGAACAGTTTTGAAAAGATTCATAAGGAAAGCGTTCAGATAAACGAAAGGATAAAAGAGACAGATGAGTACGCTCAGGATTTTACAAAGGTAAACCCTGATGCAGAAAAAAAACCAGAACAATACACTTCATCCTCTTCAGGAAAAGAAAAGAAAGAGGATGGAAAAGAATATAAACCCGCCCTTAAAGAAGATGGCAAGGGAAATATAATAGACATTGTCGAATAAAAAATCAGATTTACTGGGGATTAACCCCATAAAAATAGAGTTTGCCCTTTGCAAAGACTACCCAGGATGAGTCTGGAAAATCACTCACAACCTTTTTGTATAATTGAATGGAGGTGTTAACATCATCCTGCATTTCTTTAACTCTTGCCATACCAACAAGCGATATAGCTCCAAACCCCTCGCCCCTGTATTTTTGATAGACCATCTCATAATCCTCAAAAGCCTTCGTCATATCATTTTTCTGCTCATAGCATTGTGCCCTTCCTAAAAGAGCAAGGGATTTATAAAATTTTGATCTCGCCTTGTCAAAAGCACCAGTGTAATAGGAAATTGCAAGGTTTAAAGCCTCATCATTCCTCGTAAAATAATAAGTCTGATACATTGTTTTACCTAAAAATAACCTTGCCCTTACTGCACCAACAGTGGCTGGATAATTCTGTATGAGAAGATTAAGGTTGTTAACTTGGTTCTGGTAATATTCATTTCTTTCTGCCTGATTCGTAATACCAGAAAGATTCTGTATTGTAAGAACTGCAATATCATAAATTCTTGCGGCCTTCTCCTCATTTGAATTTTTAACATAGGTAAATACAAATGCCCCAATGACAAGTATCAGAATTACAACGGCTGTCACTATAAGCTGAATTTTATACTTTTCAGTTATGGCAATCAAATCTAGTAAAAACTTTTCAAACTTATCCTCTCTATTTGCCTGCTTTGTTTTTCCCTTTGGCATTCTTGTTCTCCAGATTTATATTTTGTAACTTGTCCTTCAAAATATTCCCTATGGTAGTCTGATTGAGATTTTGATTGCTATCCGCAAGATATTTTTCTGTCTCAATCTTTTCTTCATTTATAAGATAATCCCTGATGCTTAATTCTATCCTGCTTTTATTTACATCAACAAACCTGACCAGCGCCTTTACTTCCTGACCAACCTCAAACTTTTCCTGAGGATTATCAATTTTCTCCTTTGTTAGATGATTTGGAGGCACAAAGCCCTCAAGATTGTTTTCAAGAGATAAAATAACACCTTCTTCCGAAATACTTTTTACCTTCCCGTTTACAACAGAGCCCTTTGGATAATTAAGAGAAAAGGTTTTATAAGGATTATCTGAAAGCTGCTTGTAGCCCAGCCTTAACCTCTCTCTCTCAGGTTCAACAGAAAGAACCATCACAGTAATCTTCTGCCCTTTTTTAAACTTAGTTTTCAGATTTACGTTTGGGTCAAGCCAGTCAACATCTTCCCTTCTCATCAAACCTTCTATTCCATCTTCAAACTGAATGAATAAACCGAAGTCCACAATTGATGTAATAACTCCTTCAACCTTCTTGCCAACAGGGTAATTTTCCCTCGCCTTTTCCCACGGATTTTCATATATCTCTCTCAAGGAAACTACCATTTTGCGGTTTTCCGGTTCTATACTCGATATCTTTACCCTCACAACATCTCCATGCTTTAATACATTCTTTGGATCCTTAACCTTCTTTGTCCACGAAAGCTCCTCAACTGGCAGAAAAGCCTCAACTCCTTCTTCAATCTCTATCAAAGCTCCATTTTTCTTGAAAGCAACAACCTTCCCTTTTACAAGCTGACTGACAGAATATTTTTCAGCCACACTTCCCCAGGGATCCTGAAGTAATTGCTTTCTTCCTACTTTAATAAGCTTCTTCGCCTCATCCATTACAAGAATGGCAACCTCAAGCTCGTCTCCCTCTTTGACTACCTTGAGAAGATCCTGTAAAAATTTCCAGGAAAAATCAGAAATATGCATAAAAAGATTAACTCCCTCGGCAGTCAAAAACATATAATCCTTCTCAACTCTATCAACTTTTGCCTTCAGCACATCTCCAACCTTGTGATTGTGGAAGAAGTTTGAATACAATTTTTGAATTGTCCTGCTAAGATATCTTTTTCTCGAAAGTGTGATATTGTTTTTCTGAAATTCTATTACACTGAAATCAAATGAAAACCCTTTCAAACTTTCGGGCTCTTTTGACCTTGTATCTATCTGAGATAATGGTAAAAATCCATTTATTCCATATCCGAGATCCACTATAAAGCCTTTAAGCTCGTTGTTCTTATATACAGGTTCTGAAATGGTACCCTTTATGCCAGTATCGTCCTTGTAAGCTTTCTTTATCTCATTTATCTTTTTTATCTTATCAGCTTCATTCTTTGAAGCCACCATTATTCCTTCTTCAACTTCCTTAAAAACAATATCAATATAAGAACCGACAACAGGTGTCTCATCAAATTCTTCTAAGGGAACAACTGCCTCTGACTTTCCACCCATATCCAGAAAAACATCCTTCTCAGTGATAGCAACTATTTTCCCCCTGTGTATTTTATTGTTGAGCGTATTTTCTGAAACATTTCTAAGACTGTCTGATTTCATCGCTTCGAGGAAAATATCGCTGCCAAGAGTATCAGAATTCATAATTAACTCCAATCCTAAAAATAATAGATATATATTTTAATATTAATGTAGGATTTGTCAATTTTTACATAAGTTGCCATTCTGACATTCCTGATCAGGGGAGTTTTGAAAGCTGCATCTTTAAATTTATAGCGTATTTGCTGTCCCTGCTAACAGTTATAAAGATAGGACTGTCAATGGAAACCACCTTTTCAGCCTCTACATATGAGTCTTTATAAACAAAAATTTTTTCAACAAATGGAGAAAACTTTTTTGAGATAAGATAAACATCATCTTTTCCGATATTCCCGGCTATAATATGTGTGCCCGCCTTATTAATCGTGGGAATAAAGGATGCAATGCAATCGTAATCATTCAGTCTTTCTCTTATGCAGATAATTCTCACGTCTTTGTAGTATGAACAGCTTATCTTTTCTCCATTACCGGCAAATAGATTTTTGTTCTGGTAACTTACATTAAATACGGGTAAAAATATAGTGGAAGATAAAAAATCTTTGTTCCTTTCATAAAAATCTACAAAATCTTCAAACCTTAGCAGGCTTTCTTTCGATACTACAATTGTGAAACTCGGTGGATTCTGACTTTTTACCCCATATTCAAGGGAAGTTATACAAAAAGAAAACTCATATTCACTACCATAGGGTAGAGTTTTTATCAAGCCTTTTTTTTGTTCATTCCGGGAAAAATATTCAAATCTATAAACCGCATTCTCTTCAAGATCAGAAAAAGTCATTCTGTGAAAATTTTTTAAACTTTTTTCCTCTCTTAACCAGTCTATATCACCTACCATAGTGAATAATACCTTTGTTGGCAAGGGTGTTGGAGTAAAATAATTTATTGAAATTGAACTAAAAAACGGATTTTCTGGCAAAAATAAAGGACCTAAGTTATAGGCCACATTCTCAGGCTCAATAAAATTAATTTCACTTCTGACAACTTTATAACAGCCATTAAGCATAAAAAAAATAATAAATAACAAAATGAAATATTTATTCATCACTTTTACCATCTCTACTTATATATCTTTTCATCACTTAGATAGTATGTCAGAACAATCTTATATAATGATTGAATGCTTGGCAATTACACAATTTAGGTATCGGAAAAAAAGAAAACTATTTTATAATACTTGACAAATTTAAATTTTATTTTAAAGTATAATATTCCGATAAAAAGTAAAATTTTTGGAAGGAGGATAGCGTGAATAAGAAAAAATTCAGGTGGAGATATTTTATTGATAAGCCATTTCAGATTCGTTTTATTTTAAGGTTTTCTGTACTGATATTGCTGGGTTTTGCCCTTTCCTTTGCAGTGATGGCTTTGTACAAGTCAATGCGTTTCACAGAACCTCTTTATTTTAGAGCAAAAATGCTTACCGAAGAGGAATGGAAAAAAGTTGATTATAACAATCCGGCAACTTATCTTGATATGAAGCCATTGAATATATTCGAGATATATTTTAAACCCCTTACTTACATAAGCATACTTTATATATTACTCATTGCAATATTCGGGCTCTTCATTTCTCACAAGCTTGCCGGTCCTGTTTATAGAATCAAGAGAACCTTGCAGGATGCTGCTAATGGCAAGATGGACATCAAAGATTTAAAGTTCAGATTGAGAAAGAAAGATGAATTACAGGATCTTGTGGAAGCTTTAAATTACTTCATCGAAAAGGTTGCAAAAAAGTAGAAGTTCGCTTTCGCTATACAATTTTTTATATCGAACGATATGTGAGGTGTTGCTTTACACCTCACATATTACTTTTTCTTGATTGAATGGTCAGTTTGTTGTATAATTATTCATATCGTAAGATATTATTTCTCTCTGTTTGATAAGTTGTTATTCACAGGAGTAAATTATGTCGGATGATCTTTCAGTTTTTTCAAGAATGAATGTTGAAGATGCATTGTCTCACTTTTCATCCTCAATTAAGGGGCTCTCGGAGGAAAAGACAAAGGAATTGTTGAAAAAGTATGGCTACAATGAAATAAAAGAAGGAAAGAAAAAAAGCCTCCTGCAGAAATTTATTGAATGCCTTCTTGAACCAATGTCGATAATTCTTGCAATAGCATCAGGATTTACCTTTTTCATAGGAGACTGGATAGAAGGTATCGCAATAATGGGCGTTGTCATAATAAATACAATAATAAGTCTCTTTCAGGAATATAAGGCTGAAAAGGCACTGGATGAGCTAAAAAAGATACTTTCTCCCCAGAGTAAGGTTTTAAGAGATGGAGAATTGAGTGTTATAGGATCAAAGTTTATTGTGCCGGGAGATATAGTCTTTCTTGAGGCTGGCGATATAATTCCTGCTGATTGCAGGCTCGTGGATGGCAAGCAGATTCTTGTGGATGAAGCCCACCTCACCGGAGAAAGTCTGCCAGTAGAAAAGACTACAGAGGCAATTGAGAGGAAAGAAGCCGCAATTTATGAAATGAAGAATATACTATTTTCGGGTAGCAAACTACTTAATGGTAGTGGTTACGCCCTCGTGTTGAGAACCGGGATGAATACTGAAATGGGAAAAATTGCATTGTCAATGCAACATGAAGAGCAGGAAAAGACAACGTTGCAGAAAAACATATTAAGAGAGATAAAATTTCTTGTCGCTATCGCCTTTCTTTCATGCATACTTGTTCTGCTCGTGAGTATATTTAGAAATCTTGGAATTTACCATTCAATATTGCTTGCAATAAGCATAATGGTTGCAGTTTTTCCCGAAGGGTTGCCTGCTTCCATTACAATATCACTTCTTCTTGCAGTAGAAAGAATGGCGAAAAATTCTGTAATCGTTAAAAAACTTTCATCTATAGAAAGTCTTGGAAATGTTGATTATATATGTACTGATAAAACAGGAACAATTACAAAACACAGTATGACGGTAAAGGAATATTATATAGGTGGAAATTATTACTCGGCAAGCGACTTACTGAAAATGATTTCAGAAGGGAAAAACCTTCAGATCATCCATGACATCTTTTTGACTGCAAATAAATCCTCAACGGCCTCTGTAGAGGAAATTGATGGAAATATAGTAAAAGAAATAGGAGATCCTACTGAAACCTCAATGATTAAGGCTTCAATTATTATGGGATTTAAGAAGGATTTTTTTGATGGATTTGAGGTTATTGACTGCCTTCCTTTCTCATCTGAGAATATGTATTCCTGCAGTCTTATAAAAGATCCAAAGGGCAATTGTTTTATTTATCTTAAGGGTGCACCGGACAGGGTTCTTTCAATGTGCGAATTTTATTATGGAGATGAAATGAAATTCCACAAATTCGACAGTTCTTCTTTTCAAAAGTGGAATAACGATATAAAAGAATATTCCGAAAAGGGTTTCAGAGTTATAGCCTTTGCAAAAAAAAAGACAGAGAAAGATAAAATCCAGATTGAAGAGCTTACTTCCGGATTTGTATTTCTCGGCTGTATGGTAATATATGATCCGCCAAAAGATGAGGTTAAAAATGTGGTAAAGATTGCAAGAGATGCAGCCATAAACTTTGTAATGATAACAGGAGACAGCAAAAATACTGCATTTTCAATAGCCCAGCATGTTGGAATTGCTGATAGTATAGAACAGGCTATAGATGGAAAGGAACTTGATGGTTTTTCAGAAAAAGACTTTGATGAAAGGGTAGAAAATCTGAGGGTTTACTCAAGAATTATTCCTCTAACAAAGCTAAAGATAGTTGACAGATTGAAGTTTAAAGGACATGTTGTCGCAATGACAGGCGATGGAGTAAATGATGCCCCGGCTTTGAAAAAAGCTGATGTGGGCATTGCCATGGGAAGGGCTGGCACACAGGTTGCTCAGGAGGCTGCCGATATAATTCTAACAGATGATGATTTTACAACAATCATCACAGGAGTGAAAGAGGGTAGAAATGTTTTTAGGAATATCAAAAAGCTTATATGGTATCTTCTGTCAAACAATCTTGGAAAGGTATTCGCAATCGTAATCACACCAATTCTTGGCTATTCTGTTCCTCTTCTACCTGTCCAGCTTCTGTGGTCAAATGTCGTAATGGAATCTCTCCCTGGTATAAGCATTTCAATGGATACTCCTACTGAAGAAATAATGAAGGGAAAATCTGACAGACTTTCAACTGGCTTCCTTAAGGGAATTGAAAGAATCCGCATCTTACTGGATGGTCTGGTATTTGGTGCAGGTATAATTCTTGGCTATATTCTTGCTTATAATTTCAGTCACGACGAAAAGATTTCTAACACCGTGGCTTTTGTAATCACATTGCTTGCACCACAGCTCTACATTTTTACACTGAGGGCTGGAAACTTTGTCGAAAAGTTTCTAAGGCCAAACCTCCTGCTTAAACTGAGCACACTTTTAATGATAGCTATCATTTTAATGATTGTTTACTTAAAGCCCTTCAATATTGTATTCGGGACTGTACCCCTTCTGGATGTTAAATATTTGCTTGCTATCGCTTCGATGGGTTTATTGCCAGCCATTAATGGACTTTTGTTCAGGAAGTTTTGAAACATATTGCTGAAAATATATTTTTTCAGAAAAACTTTTCTCAATCTCTTCTTTAGAAACCAGACCGGGAATAAGTGTTGTTCTGAACTGATATTTTACTCCGCTTGTTTTTATAATTTCAATTGACCTTTTTATTCTTTCAATGTTGAGATTTAAAACGTTAACGGTCATAGGATACTTATCAAAGTTATTCTTTATATCCATTGCTATAAAATCTACAAGCCCTCTTTTAATATAGCTTTCTAATACTTCTGGCAAGTATCCGTTAGTATCAAGTTTAACAAGGAGTTCATTTTCCTTACACCATTTCATAAAATCTGCAAGCCTTTCCCCCCAAATGGTTGGTTCTCCACCTGTAATGCAAACACCCTCTATCTTACCCTTTCTGTGTGTCAAAAAGGCTTTTATTTCCTCCTCGAAAATATCAGGCAATAGTTTTAACCTCTCCTTTTCTACAAGAGGCCTATTATGACACCACTGGCAGTTGAAATTACAGCCACCTGTAAAAAGTGTGGTTGCAATATGTCCGGGGAAATCAATCAGCGAAACTTTTTGTATTCCCTTAAACATAACTAAATATTGCCAAAAAGCTTTTTATCGTAGGTGTTCCTTTCGACAAACTCTTGCTTCTTGCCAACATTCCAGTGCTGTACAGGCCTATAATAGCCAACGATTCTTGAATAAACCTCACAGGGTATTACAAGCTGTTGCCCTTCTTTTTTCTCCTTCATTTTGCCCTCCTCTTTTGTTATAAAATAGGTTGATTCTGTTAAAACATATTTTCCATACTTTTCAAGCTCCTCTTCAGTGTGAGGAAGAGAACAATACCTATGTTCACCAGCTATATATCCATGAACAGGACATATTGAAAACGTAGGAGTGATAGAAAAGTATGGCAATCTGTACTGACTCGCTATTTTGTAAACAAGCTTACCTAAAATTTCGGGATCATTTATCTTTTCGCCAAGGAAAATATGGATTACTGTCCCACCCGTAAACCTGCTCTGCAAACTATCCTGAAAGTCTAAAAGCTCATAAATGTCATCAGTATAGTTTACAGGCAGATGCACAGAGTTTGTATAATAAGGGACATCTTCTGTCCCGCTCGTAATAATATCCGGAAATCTTTTCTTATCTGTTTTTGCAAGTCTATAGCTTGCCCCTTCGGCAGGTGAGGCTTCAAGGTTGTAAAGATGACCGGTGGAGTCTTTGAACTCCTCAAGTGTATTAAGCATAAAATCTAAGACATTTTCTGCAAAAGCCTTGCCCTCCTCAGTATGATATGGAATCTTAAGAAGATTTATTACTGCTTCATTCATCCCAATAAGCCCAATTGTAGAAAAATGATTTGTCCAGTAAAAGCCGCTCCTCAACTTCACATCATTCAAATATACCTTCGTATACGGATACAATCCTCTTTCAGTTAATTCCTCAACAACTTTCCTTTTCATTTCAAGGGAGTTTTTTGCAAGAAGCATCGCCTCTTTAAGCTTTTCAAAAAACTCTCCTTCATTTTTAGACAGATATGCAATTCTCGGCAGATTTATTGTTACAACACCAATAGAACCAGTCATAGGATTTGCAGCAAAAATCCCCCCTCTTCTTAAATGCTCTTCTGGATGTTTATTTTCTAAATGGATTGCCTTTCTGTTAAGTTGTTTTCTCACTTCTCTATTATCAAGCCTGAGACGACAACACATTGAACGAGCATCTTCTTCTTTCATATCGGAATTAACAAAGTTTGAAAAGTATGGAGTACCATATTTTGCAGTCATTTCCCACACGGGCTTCAGTTCAGGGTTTTCAAAGTCAAAATCCTTAGTTATGTTATAAGTGGGTATAGGAAATGTGAAGGGTCTTCCCTTTGCATCACCTTCAAGCATCACCTCGGCAAAAGCCCTGTTTATCCAGTTCATTTCTTTCTGAAATTCCTTATAGGTTTCCTTTTTTATTTCACCACCTACAATTACTCCCTGATCCGCAAAGTAAGAAGGACATCTAAGGTCAAAGGTAATATTTGTGAAAGGAGTCTGAAAACCTGTCCTCGTAGGAACATTGAGATTGAAGACAAATTCCTGCATTGCCTGTTTTACATCACTGTATGAAAGCCCATCATATCTTATAAACGGAGCTAAAAGAGTGTCAAAATTAGCAAATGCCTGTGCTCCTGCTGCTTCCCCCTGAAGTGTATAGAAAAAGTTCACTATTTGACCCAATGCTGTTCTGAAATGCTTTGCTGGTTTTGATTCCACCTTTCCAGTAACTCCAGAAAAGCCATTTATCAAAAGCATTTCAAGATCCCATCCAACGCAGTATGCAGAGAGAGAACCAAGATCGTGGATGTGAAAAAGACCATTCTTATGTGCTTCCCCAATATCAGGTGTATAGATCTTTGTGAGCCAGTAATTGGCAACTATTGTTGAAGATATATGTGCGTTGAGGCCCTGCAATGAGTAGCTCATATTTGAGTTTTCATTGACTCTCCAGTCCTTGAGGTCAAGATAGCCCTCTATGATAGAGAGACTCTCATTTAATACACTCTGTATATTTCTGACCTCTGACCTTTTTGCTCTGTAGAGAATGTATGCCTTGGCCGTCTTTCTATAACCCAGATTCATCAGGGTATCTTCAACAATATCCTGTATATGTTCAATCTCAACAATCTTCTTCTCAAGTTTGGAAACCACCATTGCTGTGCATTCCCATGCCTTCATTATGTTGCCCTCTTCTGTTGCCTCAAAAGCCTTTCTGATAGCATTAGCTATCTTTGCAGGGTCAAAATCTACGACTCTTCCATCTCTCTTTCTTACAAAAGCAACCTGATTATTCTTTTGTTTTGAAACAACGAGTTCTTTTACAAAGTCTTCCATAAATACGATTCCCCTCTTTTATAAAATTTTTAAGAAAAAGCCAACCATAAAAAGAGAAACAAAAAGCAAAAATATACCAAGAAAGATAAAAGATTCCTTTGCTCTCCTGAAAATCGAAACCTCTTTTTTAGATTTCAAAAAGATTCTATTTTTCCCCCCGGGTATTAGAAAGATTATGTTTATGAGGAAAAATATCAAAAGGATTGTAATGTAAGAAAATGAAACATTCAATATTTTTTCGAGGGTGTCCTTGAATTTCAGAATTAAGGGGAAAAATAAGACATCTATTATCAGAATAAGAGAGATAGTAAAGGGGTTCTGTATATACCTGTAAACTCTTCCCCTTCTCAGTATTTTTAAAATCTCTCTTCTGACTTTGTTAAGCTTTTTGTCTTTTCCAGAAATTATGTAATTATAAGAATACTGGTCAAGTTCAATAATAAGATAGGGGGCATTTTCATCATTGGAAGTGTTTATTCTTATATATAGGGAATTATAAACCTTGTTTGAAATCTCTTCATTCTTGAAAAAATTTTCAGTTTCGAGCCTTGATGTAAGCTCAAAATCCAGCCCATCCCTGCCAAAAAAAATCTTTGCTTCAGGGTAATTTGACTTTACAAGCTCAACAATCTGACAAATATCCTCTTTGAAAAGGGAAACAATGAAGGGAAAAAATGAGTAAGCATAGAGATTCTTCTTTTTCAGATAAAAATTGTTTTTCATATGGCCACCTTTTTAAAATCTTTATTTTGGATAAATCTTTAAGAAACATCAAACAATGAAAATTCAAAATCTTCTTTGTATTTCTTACCTATTCTTAATTTATATTCTTCGGGTATTGCTCCATTTAATTTTAATCTTTCATTCATCATCTGATAATAAATTCTATCAATTTCCGCGGATACAAAGTTTCTATTGAGATCCCTTGCTAATAGTATCTCACTTCCAGAACCGCCAAACTGAATAAAAACTATATCATTCTCTTCCGTTGAAGCCAAAATTAACTTTTTTACAAGTCCGAGAGGAATCTGGCAGGAATGAATAGTCTTATCTTTTGAAACATTTTTTACGAGATCAAAGTACATCCACGAATATGGCATCCCTCCTTTTGAACCTTTGAGTATATTTTTAATAATTCTTCTATCAGTAGGATTCTGGTATGGTTCAGCAATGTTGTCCTTAAACCATTTGTTGTTTTTAGTTTTTCTACAATGTAAAATACTTCTATGTGCGGTTGTAAATTTTTTAGGGGAATGTCCCACATTTGTATTATAAATCCACACATATTCATGAACATCATAACAGGCTTTGTCAAGATATTTAACCCATAAATAAGCATTTTGTTTTGGATAATTTATAAAAAACATATTTCCATCATCTTTTAACACTCTTAAAGATTCTTTAGCAAGCTCTATATACCAATCAATATATTCATCAAAACTTCTTGTATAACTTTTGTCGTTATATTTAATACCTACGTTATAGTCTGGATCACTATAAATCATATCTATAGATTTATCTGGCAATCTCTTGATTAAATCCATTATATCTTCATTAAAGACCTGGTTTATAAAATCAATCATCAAATCCTCTCTTCTCAAGAATGTACTCCTTCTTTTTTAGTAAGTTTAATGAACATATATCCATTGGATCAGCAAAAGTGTAATTATATAATCTAACTATAGAACCTTCCATCTTCCTCTATCTTATAACATGCCGTAATTTGCGAAATATTCAACTTATTTTCTTCTTTAAGTTCATAATAATACCTGAACGGGTTATAAAGCTGAAAAACATTAAAATCCTTTATCCACCCATCTTCATTCCTGGTATTTTTGCCTTCAAAAACAGTTACATAACCATTATATTCTGCTGTCAAATCTATTTCTATCTGCAAATTCTCAAATTGCATCTTCACACCATCAATAAAATATTCAAAAGAAATCCCTCTTTTTCTCTCACTATTATAAATCTTTGGATTGGCTACTATATCAAGGTATAAAAAATCGTGAATAATCCTTTGGTTAAAGCATAACGACAACACACTGCTTTCCGAAACTGAAAAATCATTCAGTATACTCGGCCTGTATGGCCATTCTATCTTTTCTGATTCTTCAATTGATTCAAATTTATGAAACACTTTTTCTATACCCTTAAAAAACTGGTGTTTCCCTCCTCCTAAATGAATAACACAATAGTCCTCACTTATTAACTTTTCTGGAAGCTTATTACTATCATCAACCTTTGTCATATCATAAGGATTGGTTTGAGATTTAGTCCTTCCCATGACTTCTTTAACAAGACTATTATCGAAAACAAAATTATCTCTTTCTTTGCAGGTATTGAAAATTTCTACAATTATATCTTTTTTCTCAGCCTTTTTTCTCATATTTTTAAGTATTCCAAGTGTGTTTTATTCATTCTAAATCAGTCAAAAAAAAATGTCAATTCAAACTTTGTTTAGGAAATGTCTTGTTTTGTAAGTGTTTAAGAAAAGGCATTCTTTGTATTTTTTTTTATAACAATAAGTTTCAATTTTTTAGCTTTTAAAAAAAATTTTTTCAAGGATTAAAAATCACCGAATGTTCTTTCATCCTTTTAAAAATTATCGAGATTTTTCTTTTCAATTTTTGGCTTTTCTATAACCACTGAATAACTTAAAAAATCATGCAGCCTCTGCCTGTATACAGGGTTTATTACAAATATCAGTGGAATATAGAAGGAAAAACCGGTTAGCCAGAGAAGAAGTGCTCTAAATGTGGAAAGAATCAAATTTAACCTTTTATTCTCGATGTGAATCACATAAATCCCTGTTAGTTTTGCTCCAATTGTCTGTCCTCCAGAAACCCATAACAGAGCAAAGTAAGCAATATGAAGAATAAAGCTGACCACATTAATCTGCAGCTGATTCCTCATTGCAAAGTCATATAGCAATTGTTCAAAATTACTTTGCTGCTGGATAAACGATATCTCTTTGTAATAAGCAAGGTAGGAAAGTACAGATATTATAAATAGCAAAAAAATCTCATCTATAAGATATGAAACCACTCTTTTCCACACAGGTGCAAATTTCAGACTGAGTGGGGTCTGTGTTTCAATATTACTTTTATCAACTTCTTCTTTTAATTCCATTGCTTATCCTTTCTTAAATCTGGTGGTCTTCGGTTATTCTTTAAGAGTTTTCTTTATAATTTTTAAAATCTCTTCATATTTTTCGACAGTTTTCTCAATTATCTGCTCTGGAAGATGGGGTGCCGGTGGCCTTTTGTCCCAGTTTATGGAATTGAGATAATCTCTTACAAATTGCTTGTCATAACTTTTTGGACTACCACCTACCTTATAGCTACTCTTTTCCCAGTATCTTGAAGAGTCTGGGGTTAAGATTTCATCAACAAGTATAAGCTTTTCTCCATCAAGACCAAATTCAAATTTTGTGTCGGCAAGAATTATACCCCCTTCTTCCAGTTTTTCGCTTGCAAATTTATATATTCTTATTGAAAAATCAACTATTTTTTCTCCAATATCTTTTCCCACAATCTTTATGAATTCTTCATAATTTATATTCTCATCATGACCAACCTCTGCCTTCGTAGAGGGAGTAAATATGGGTTCTGGAAGTTTTTCCGCAAGATTAAGTCCAGATGGAAGTTTTATTCCACCCGCAGTGCCAGATTTCTTGTACTCATCATATACACTTCCAAACAGATAGCCTCTCACAACACATTCTACTGGCAACCTTCTTACTTTTTTTACTATAATAGCTCTTTCTTTAAGCTCTGGATAGTTTTTGAGAAAGGGCAGGATTTCTTCAGGATTTTTAGAAATAAGGTGATTTGGTATAAATTTTATGGCATCAAACCACATATTGGAAATCTTATTCAGTATAACACCCTTGCCCGGAACAGGCTCTGAAAAAACAACATCAAAAGCAGAAATTCTATCTGTTGTAACAATAAGCCATTCTGAGGCAGAAACCTCATAGATGTCCCTCACCTTTCCCCTGAATAAAAGCTTTAACTCCTTTACATCTGTAGAATAAATTACATCCTTCACAACTTGACCCCTTGATTTAATTGGTATAAGATTATAAAGTGAAAATACAAAATTATCAATTATATTATTTCTGTTGAATTTGAATTGTCAAAGAGTTACTAACTTATTCCCGTGACAAAGACAACCCTGAAAGTTGTCTACTTCAAAGTAATACCACACTACTTCTTTTCGGGCACCCTTCCTGTAAGCCTGATTATACTACTCAATGTGTCAAACCAGAAAGGGGCACCAAGTGAGACAGCAAAACTCGATATAATAAGACCAAGTATCTTCTCAATCCAGAAAACAATCTGAGCTGCTACGAAGTTTTTTTCTTCTGAAATCCACTGCATTTCATCCGCGAGATTTTTCCAGCCAAAAGGCATAGGTGTCTTTTTTAGCTCTTCTCTAACTTCACTTAGAGAAATACCTGTATTTTCTTCAGCTACATATTCTGCTGCATAGCCTGAAAGCGCCGAACGTAAATTTGAGTTTGTATTGAGCTCTCTTATTATATTTATCGTATCGATATTCAATGTAATGCAAACTGCAAAAGATATAATAAGGATGATTGTCTGCACATACCTCTTATACCATCCAGAAACCCTTTCCATTGCATTATTGAAAAATTCTTCAAGCTTAACCTTCACATTCCCCACAGAATCAGTGGTATCCACGATAAATGCAAGAAGTAAGTTTTTTAACCCATCAGGTAGATTTGCCTTTTCCACCAATCCCTTAAAACCATTTCTTGTTTTAGCATAACTTTCAGGCAAAACAAAACTTAAAACCACCTTCGCAAAGATCTCAGGTGGAATATAAGAAGGAAGACTTTTTCCCGCAAGATTTCTGACAAGAGGATGGCTGTAAAATCTTTTCACCATTTCAGAATTATTAAAGAAATTTGTCAGCCAGTTTTTTAAGGTTCCAGCCCGCAAAGAAAAAAATCGTGCTATTGTTTCATTTAATGCTGTACAAAAAAGACTTATAAGTGAGTAGATAAATATTATCCCTATTATAACGTCAATAATGGCAGAACCAAACATAATTACCTCCTACCTTATCACTCCAAGATTTTTGAGCTTCATTCGCATATCTCTAAGCATAGATCTCATTGGTATGAGATTCCCTACCTGATAGTAAAGCTCCATACCAGAAAGATGGTTCGTTTTCGGATTAAAGAAATTGTCAAGAAAGTTATTCTGCCCATTATCTATCTTCTGGTAAACAGATGGCACCACAAAGTCATGGCATTTTGGTGGAATATTTCCTTCTCCATTTTCATAAGCAGAAATCTTTCTTAATATATCAGGATCGGTAATGGAAGTGGTCATCTCTTTCATAACTTTATTTTTGTAGCCATCTGCTAACAATTTTTTTACATTTTGAGAAATAATCATAGAGAAAATACCAACAAAAGAGTTCAAGAAATTGTCCATCCTACTATCACCATTTATTATAGCACCATGAACTACTTTTGAAAGTGGATTCTTATTAACCCTGGCTAAAACTGATTCTGGTCTCTTCTCAATATTCATTATGTTAAGATCAAAAAAACTTATAGCCCTGCAGTCTGGATCATTGGAACTAAGGCCACTAAGCCACTTAAATGCTGTAATCAATGTCAGGTAGATATTTTTCTCCTCTTCCGGTGGAGTAATGCTTATCAGAAAACGAAGTGCAGATATTACTTCAGAAAAGTTGATTTTTTCCTGAAGTTTTTCTGTGAGTGCATTCCTCATCGAAGGATTTGAAATTAACATTTGAAGCAACATCGAAATAGCTTGGTCGGTTATATTCTCACAGTTATCCGGATTGGCAAGTGGTGAACCAGAGTTAGGTGAGGCAATGGTTATTATTCCCTTTATGATGTTTTCTTTAAACACATATTCGTCGAGGTATGCAAGATATCTTGCCACTAGACCTCCCTGACTGTAACCAATAAGAATATGTAAATTTCCATTACTTTTCAGAATGTCGTAATATCCTGTATAGTTTTTTGTAATCATTTTAGATAATCTTCCCGGTCCACATCCTGTATCCCAGAAAACTTTGTAATCCACATCTTTTATCCCGGGAAAAGCCTTCTTCCATTCCTCATAGTAATATTCCCGTATTGGCTTGAGAGATGGATATTTATATTCCTGATCAAAGAGTTTACCAATGCATTTTGCAGGAATAGGCACAAAATATTCAATATCCGGCATCAGATTATGAGGCTTATTGTTATTTGTAAGAAAGAACTTCCTGAGAGAATCATTTTCATTTTTTATGTCAATCCTGTCTTCATAATTCCGCCGGTTTCCACTTTCAATCTCATCCCAGCTAAAAACAGGGGGATCATCTCCACGAGCCTGGTCTGGCTTTACATAAGTAACATTGTTCAGAAGTGTTCCTGGATCTGGAAGGAGTTTTTCAGCTGCATTCAATGTCCATATTTTTATTCTTTCTCTCATACAACCCCCTATGCTGAATATGATATATCCCCTCTCTATAAACTACAGATTTGTATATACTTCAGATAGATACGCAGTGTGCTGGACACTAAAGATAAACCTGAATCCTTTGTATCTACCTTCAAACTCATAAAAAATTGGAGGGTTTAGAAATTTATTAAATCTAACACAATAAGAAAAATATTGCAACAATTTTTTCAATCCACGTATGTTCCACGATGACAAAATTATTGGTGAAATTATAATTTTTTTGAAAAAAAATAAGAACATCTTTACAATAATTTCAGTCTACTTAAAGGTTTTTGAAAAAAGAAATTTGAGTTAATGAATTAAGAAATATGATATTTAATTCTTCAAAAACCGACAATGTGAGAGAAGAAGGAAGTATTAACTCTTTACATAGTCTGGAAAGTCTAAACTCAAAACCACAGCAGAGGAGAAAAATTGTGTTAAGGTTTGGCTATTTCAACCTAATTTTACTTTTTTCAATCCAGTTATCATTCGGAGGGGAGGGCAAATTGATTAAACTTCCCGACTTTAAGAAGGATAGTAATTTCTCAATAGAAAAGGCTATTTATCAGAGAAGATCAACCCGTAGCTTTTCTTCAAAAAGTCTTAGACTGAGTGACATTTCTGCACTTTTGTGGGCTGGCCAGGGCATCACGTCGAGAGACAGGTTAAGAACAGCTCCGTCCGCTGGAGCACTCTATCCCATCGAGTTGTATCTTGTTGCTTTTAATGTAGAAGCCCTCTCCCCTGGTATCTATAAATATCTGCCGTTTGAACATTCGCTGAAACTTATAAAGCCACAGGATATAAAGAATGAGCTTTGTAGCGCGGCACTTGGTCAGGAGTGTGTCAAAGAGGCTAGTGCAGTCATTGTC